>JBCCIJ010000003.1:0-189445 GCA_039028295.1 Bacteroidota bacterium | reverse complement strand
CCCTTCTATCATGGGCTTCTGGTGTAGGATCTGATAGTGCATAAAGTACTTATCGGCTAACCTAGTGCTGGGAGGCCTCTATACTGGGGTATAATAATCGTAGTAGCGGATTGGGATAATGTTCGCTCCAGGATCAGGTTTTCTTCATTTATGGGTTCATTTGGCTCTTCCACCTCACAGGAAGAAATGGCGATGCATAAAATCACCAGATATTTTAAATACTTCATAATATGTAATTTTTAATTTAAATCGAAAGCTATGTCTTTCATTCGAAATCTATCAATTGAATATGCTAACTGTAGCTTTTTTTCGTATAACTGTACCATAAACTTTCACGGACCACTATTATTTGTGAAAAATATGCTGCATGACTTCTTTGAGTTTCCGTCCCGAAACCGGAACTTGAATATCTCCAATCATGGTGAGAATCCCCTTTTTGTCATATCGTTTTACATGGTATTTATTTACCACAAAGGAGTGGTGGCAGCGGATAAATTTTAACTTAGGTAAAACTTCTTGCATTTTCGCTAGGGGTTGAGTGACCATAATTTTCTTCGCATCCACGGTATGGAAAATAGTGTAGTTTCCGTCCGATTTGCAATACACGATGTCATCTTGATAGACAATATATAAGGTCTTTGAGGTTCTCAATACGAGACGTGTTTTTTCCTTTCCTGTATAATGATCGTTTACAATCTCCACTAATTTTTGATTGTTGGATGGAACTCCTATATTATTAATAGCTTTATTTACAGCCTGTACAAATTCATTTCTATCGATTGGCTTCAGAATATAGTCCAAGGCACCTACTTTAATGGCCTGAATGGCGTGGTGGTTAAACGCCGTAATGAAAATCAATTGAAAATTTTTAAAGACCGTCTGCGCAATTAGATCGAAGCCCGTTCCGTCAATCAATTGGATGTCTAAAAATACAATATCTGGTTTTATGGTTTCGATAAGCAGCAGCCCTTGTTGTACACTTTCCGCCTGTCCCTTTATTGAAATCAAGCCCTTAAAGTGAGTAACAAGAAGGTCTTCTATCTCTTTCCTAACATAAAATTCGTCATCAATTACTAGTGCTTTCATCATTTCACATACTGCTTTTATAGGGAATACAAAACTTTACTATGAGTCCGGTCTCAGTATTGGATGTGTCTTTTTTATTAATGTATTCTATTTCTTTTCCAGTGGTTTTCTTTAGAAACTTTGCGATAAGTTTGGTCGATCCTTGGTATTCATTGCCTGCAAACGACTTAAATCCCGTTCCGTTATCCGCTACCGTACATAACACAAAATCCTGTTCAACGACTAATTTAATATCAATCCTTCCTTTTTGGTTGTCCCTCACAAAACCATGTTCAATGCTATTTTCTACAAAGGGTTGTATCAGCATTGGGGGAATTAACACATCATCTTCATTTGTCATTTCAATATGGTAAGAAAATCTATTCGGAAATCTTATGGATTGAAGGTCTAAATAATTTTTAACAGATTCCATTTCATCTTTTAGAGAAATATAATTGTGTTTGGAGTTCTCAAGAATCAGTCCCAATAAGCGTGAGAACTTTATCAAGTAATGGGCGGCTTCATCTTGATTCCTTTTAATAAGGTGTTGAATGATAGTAAGTATATTGAGCGTGAAATGCGGGTTCATCTGTGACCGTAATAAACGCTGATGCATCTGTAAGTGTTGTTTTTCGAAAGAAATTTTTCTTTGTCGAAATATTAAATATCCAATAGCCGTGAGTAAAGACAGTATACTTAATGCAGCAATCAGTTTGTTCTGATTTTGTTTAAGTTCAATATTATCGAGTTCCGTATCCTGTTTATCGATTAGCAATTGCCGTTCATTTTCATTGGCCTCTATTAGTGCCAATAGTTCCTTATCGATCTTCTGTTGATGTATCTTATTTTGATATTTATAAATCGTGTCGAATACGCTCAAAGTTTGATCTATATTGTCATTGATCAAATAGGCCAACTTGAGCTGATACTTTAAGGTAGCCTGGATGACCTGCGGTCGTACATCTTTAAAGCCAACTCTCAAAACCGAATCGATGTATTTCTGAGCGGTTTTATAATCTTTCAATTCGATACACACTTCCGCAGCATTTGCATATTGAGTGGTGATTATGTGATTGACTAAAGACGGGTCTTCGATCTCTTCAATTTTTTTCGCCTCTGTGATTGCTTTAAGGTAATTGTCATAGGCCTTTTGATAATCCCCTTCATAGAAATTGAGTATCCCGTAGCGTTCGAATAATTGAGTTTTGAAATTTGAAGAAAGTTCTTGCTGCATTTCAACAAGGCTATCCAATATTTTGAAAGCACCTTCTTTATCTCGAATATGCGTATAATAAATATGTGCTTTGCTTAAACTGAGTATGGCCATATTGGAGGAGTCCTTGGCCTTTTGGAATTCTAAGTGACTCTTTTTATTAAATTCCAACGCTTTTATGGGGTTTCCCAAATTGGAATTTACATTTTCTAAGAAGCTATAAGCCAACCCCAGTCTTTGAAAGTCTTTCTCTTTGTTCAACAACAAAATGAAACGATTATTTACCGCAATTGCGTTTCCATAATCTCCTGTTAATCCAAAAGTTTCCCAAGCCTTTCTAAAGTATATAACTTCCTTTTTAGATTTTATGGAGTCTTTGACAAACTGAACGCTATTGTGAAAATGAATAACGGCTGAATCTAACTGGTTCTCCCGTTCAAAATACCTTCCTAATAAATATTCATTTTCGGCTCTCAGGGAATCAGGTAATTCTAAATAAGTTGTCAGCAGTTGGGACGCTTTGTTTAGAAATATAGCAGTAGAGTCTGAGGCGGTGTTTTTGGATTTCTCTTGCCATTCTAATACATTACTCAAAACAACTTGAGCCTCATCTCTCTGCTTTTCCAAATTGCATGAGAAAAGCGAAACGGTAAGGGCTAGCAATGCAAAAAAGGTATGCTTCATTCAAAGTCTCAATTATAGGTAGGAAGTTAGCAAATATTTAGCCATAAGTGGTCAAGTATAGTTTTTGACCGTAAGGAACTCCATTTCGGACCACAATAGATCCTTTACTTTTTCAAAAGAATCTTAAAATAAAACTACAATAACTCCTTCTATTGCACTATTTATAGTAGTCTGTATTTATAAATTGGCGGTAATCACCTGAAATTCTCAATTTTTAAAGAATGTATTGAGAATGGGCTGGATAGTGTGGTTCTCGTTTTATTTAATAGAAGGTATAATTCGCTTGATCACGCGAAGTTTGTGGGTATGCTTGCCTAGTTCAGAATTAAAAATACCGGTGTGATCCAGGCGGTCTATTCGAACTTTGCCATGCGCATGAATAATATAGTTATCGTCCATAATAATCCCAACGTGCACGATGGCTCCGTCTTCGTTATCAAAAAAAGCGAGGTCTCCAGCTTCGCTCTCTTCAATAAAACTCAAGGCGTCTCCTTGCACCGATTGGTCACTGGCATCTCGCAATAAGGCATATCCGTTAAGTTTATAAACCATTTGAGTAAATCCACTGCAATCAATTCCAAAGGGCGTTTTTCCGCCCCATAAATAGGGGGTGTTTAAATAGAGCAGGGCAGTGTTGATGAGCTGATCTTTCTTTAGTTTTCCTGAAATGGACTTCCCTTCAAATTTGTGGTTGATCACTTCTAGTCCGTTGAGCGAACTTCCCAACGGAATGCAAAGTAACTGTTCTTCCGAAGTAGTAATAAAATCGACCAAATCTGAAGAAAGGACAGGATTCATCTCTTTAAGACCTTGATAGGCTTCTTCAGAAATAAAAACAAACTGTTTATTGTCAATCCAACCTTCATAGCCATCGAACTCTAACCGAATACGGCTCCATTTTTTTCCATCTTCTAAAACTTCCAGGGTATCACCATACAGTATTTGCGTCACCATTTCGCTAGGGTCACTAGCTTCTGCTCGCAAAGGAACTATGCTAAGAGGGCAAATTCCGTACTTCATGCGACACTATTAAAAGAAGGCTTGGTTAATAATAAGAGCACGTTCAAATAGTTAGATTAACCTCTTTCAATGACCATGGCAGAAGCACCACCACCACCATTACAAATAGCGGCTGCTCCAATATTTCCGTTGTTCTGTTCAAGGACACTCAATAAAGTGATCAAGATTCGAACGCCACTGCATCCCAAAGGATGACCCAAAGAAACGGCTCCTCCGTTTACATTAACATTGGCATCGTCCAGGCCTAGTATTTTCATATTGGCCAATCCTACCACTGAAAACGCTTCATTGAATTCGAAGTAATCGACATCATCTAAGGAAATTCCCGCCTTGGCAATTGCCTTTGGAAGCGCTTTTGCCGGGGCCGTTGTAAACCACTTAGGCTCTTGAGCCGCATCGGCGTATCCTTTAACGCTTGCTAAAGGGGTTAATCCAAGTTCTGTTGCTTTTTCGGCACTCATTAGAATCATTGCACCCGCACCGTCGTTGATGGTGGAGGCATTGGCTGCCGTTACAGTTCCTTCTTTAGTGAAGGCAGCGCGTAAAGCCGGAATCTTTTCCATTTTTACGTTTTTATATTCTTCATCTTCAGAAACGATAACCGGTTCGCCACGTCGTTGTGGCACTGAGACGGGTACAACCTCATTGGCAAATTTACCTTCGCTCCATGCTTTGGCCGAACGTTCGTAAGATTGTATTGCAAAAGCATCTTGATCTTCTCTTGAAAAACTATATTCGGCAGCACAGGCATCTGCACATACTCCCATGGCATTTTGGTCATAGGCATCCACCAAACCATCTCTTTGCATTCCATCGACCATAGTAGCTGGGCCAAACTTATGTCCGCCACGCATTTGTACATAGTGAGGGATATTGCTCATGCTTTCCATTCCACCCGCAACTACGATCTCGGCATCTCCCAGCGCAATGGCTTGCGCGGCAGACATGACCGCCTTCATTCCTGAGGCACAGACCTTATTTACAGTCGTACAAGGAACCGAATCGGGGATTCCTGCTCCCAAAGCTGCCTGTCTAGCTGGGGCCTGTCCAACTCCGGCTTGTACCACATTGCCCATAAATACTTCATCCACCAAGGTAGGTGATAGACCAATTTTATCCATTGCACCGGCGATGGCAACACTCCCCAATTGACTTGCGCTTATAGAAGATAAACTACCCATAAAACTTCCGATAGGGGTTCTTGCAGCGGCAACTATGACAACTTTTTTACTCATAAATTCTTGTTTTTTACAGAAGGCAAAATTACGTATTTTTTAATGAAACCTAAAGCCATTAAAAAATTATTAAAGAATATAAATATTGACTTCTATTTTAGTATTTCGTAGTGTTGGTCTGGTTTAAAATGAAAACCTATCACCGCGAAATATACTTCTTTAAACCAGCTACACTTGGGATAAGTGATTCTATATTTATACCTTTACTTTTCTAAGAGATCTTATGCATAAGTTTTTCGTATTCTTCACCAAAAACCAGTCCTTTATATATAAGGTCTTTTTATATCTCATTTCTACAGTTTTAGTGATTTATTTATTGCCCAAAGGAGGGAAGTTTAAATATGATTTCCAAAAGGGAAAGCCTTGGCAACACGAAAATTTGTACGCCCCTTTTAACTTTACCATTAAAAAAGATAAAGCCACAATCGCCATGGAAACGGAAGCTGCACGTGCCAGCGCCGTCCCTTACTTCGATTTGGAAACTCAAGTGGCCGCAGAAGCACTTCAAGATTACAATAGTCTCTTTGCGACTTCCTTTGTGGATAGCTTATACCGCACCCCAAAGGACATAGCTAAAGGTATTGGAGAAAATATCATCGCTTCGGTATATAAGAATGGAGTGCTCGATGAAGTACATTCTTATCGTAAGGATCAGTTAATTTATTTGAAAAATGGAAATGTGGTTAGCGAAATTTTATATTCACAATTAACCAGAATAGGCGACCTATCTGAGATCATCGCTGATCGTGTGAAGACCACTTCTTCAGAAGATGTTGAGCCATTTTTACGTCAGGTTTTGCTTAGAACCATCAAGGCCAATGTTTCTTATAATGCGCGATTGACCGAATCCTCGATACTAACCCATATCGCAGAAATTAATCCCAACCAGGGTATTATAGAAAAGGAATCTCGCATTATTGCCAAGGGAGAAGTAGTAGAAGGAGATAAATTTCAAATACTGACCTCTCTTCAGGCCAGGTATCAATCTGAAGTGTGGAGTCAAAGCAACTATTACTGGGTAGTTCTTGGGTATTCCATGTTGGTATCCCTGGTGTTTATTATGTTGTTTTTATTTCTGAAGAAGTATCGCAACGAAATATATGCCCATAATACTAAGGTTAGCTTTATATTTTTCAATGTTATTTTTATGGTTTTCCTTACCACGCTGGTGGTAAAATACGATGCCAACTATATCTATGTCATTCCACTTTGTATTCTGCCGATTATTTTGAAGAGCTTTTTTGATGCTCGATTAGGGCTCTTTGTGCATGTGCTCACCGTGTTATTACTTGGGTTTATCGTTCCCAATAGTTTCGAGTTTCTCTTCCTTCAAATTATTGCTGGTATCGTCACTATTTTAACAGTTTCTGAGTTATCTAAGCGAGCCAATTTGTTCATTTCAGTAGGACAAATAACACTTATTTATATTATTGGATATCTGGCATTCTTTATTATACAGGAAGGAAATGTGGAGCGTATACAATGGGAAAACTTTGCTTACTTTTTACTTTGCGGATTGGTAACGCTATTTGCCTTTCCATTGATTTACATTTATGAAAAAATATTTGGGTTGGTTTCAGAAGTTTCCTTGCTTGAATTGAGTAATACCAATTCAAAATTGTTAAAAGAATTGTCCAATAAGGCCCCTGGAACCTTTCACCATTCGTTGAATGTAGCCAACTTATCGGAAGCTGCTGCCAACGAAATTGGGGCCAATTCGATGCTGGTTCGTGTTGGAGCGTTGTACCACGATGTAGGTAAGATACACAATGCTTCGTACTTTACTGAAAACCAGATGAACACTGTAAATGTTTTAGACGAATTATCTCCTAAAGAAAGTGCCAACATTATTATTGAACACGTTATTAAAGGCATTGAAATTGCTCGAAAACACAAACTTCCTGATAGGGTAGTCGATTTTATTAGAACCCATCATGGCACTAGTTTGGTGTATTATTTTTATAAAAAAGAGACCAATGCCAATGGAACTGCTAATGAGGATGAATTTCGTTACCCCGGACCTAAGCCCTTTTCCAAAGAAACTGCCATTCTAATGATGGCAGACAGTGTGGAAGCGGCCAGCAAAAGTTTAAAAGAGCCCACCTCTTCCAAGATCGATTCTTTTGTTGAGAATATCATCAACAAGCAAATGGAGCAGGGGCAGTTCATCAATGCCAATATTACCTTCAAAGAGATTGAAGCGATCAAAAAGGTACTAAAGAAAAAATTGAAGAATATATATCATTTAAGAGTGGAATACCCCGAATAAGAAAATTATGGCAGACAATAAGAAAAGGGGAGGAGATGCCCCGATAGCCTGCGAATTAAAGGAAGGTAGAAAATACTCCTGGTGCGCCTGCGGACATAGCGAAAACCAGCCGTTTTGTGATGGTTCCCATAACGAAGCACAAAGTGTCCCAAACTTGCGTTTTGAAGCAACGGAAACCAATACGGCTTATTTATGTACCTGCAAAGAGACAAAAAACCCGCCTTATTGCGATGGGTCTCACAACGGATAGTGGGTTAATAAAAGCTCATTTAAAGTATTTCTGAATAGACAAGGCGACCCCATTGTCCACATTGGCCGTGGTAATGTCGTCTGAAACCACTAAAACTTCCTGTTTCGCATTTGCCACAGCAATTCCGGCTCCTACAGACTCTAGCAGATCTATATCATTGTAATTATCGCCATAGGCCACTACATTCTCCAATTTAATTTCCGGGTATTTTAAACTTAGCAATTTTGAAAGTGCGGTCTCCTTGGAAACGGATCTATTGGCAATTTCTATATAGGTAGATTTGGAGCGATACAGATGGAGTTCTTCACTGTGGATCAACGCGGCGGCATTAAATAGTTGCTCGATCTCATTTTCATCTCCCATGGCCATGATCTTATGAACACCTCTTTGCTGAGATTCCAATAAGGACATTGTTTCAGTCAATGGCTGTACTGTAGGGCTAACCTGAGTATTGTTTTGTTCTCGTTTGGCCCAATAATCCATATCAGGAACAAACCAATCATCATTGTGATATAAACTTAGGTGAATAGAAGTGTTCTTCGTTAAATGCAAGATCGATGCCACCGTTCCAAGGTCAATTTCAGTGGTTTCGATCACTTGGGTGCCATGAAGTATCAGTCCTCCATTATAGGCGATCAAAGGGGTATCTTCAATGCCCAAAGTAGCTTGTAAATGTCGCATGGCTTTCGGCATTCGGGACGAAACCAAAATCACTGGAATTTTAGGACGAATTCGATTTATTTCTGAAATTGTTAGGGCAGAGAGTTGTCGATTCTTATCTAAGAGCGTACCATCAATGTCGGTACAAAGGAGTTTGAAGTTCATGGGGTAAAGATAGCTATCGGGGATATTTTATAAAATAAGAACGTAGCATATCGCTCTATATTTTAAATTGCGTAAAGTTTCCTAAAAACCAACCAAACCATATGCATTATTGGCTTCTGTTCTTTGCCGTTGTCAAACCAAAATCCTCAATGTTTTACGCGTCCATAAATAGGAATTTTTATGCGGTTACCAAAAGTAAAATACTATGGATATTTGTGGTAATTATCTTTGCTCAATATATAGTTAGTATTATATTTGCACCCGAAAAGGTCGCATAGCTCAGCTGGATAGAGCACCTGCCTTCTAAGCAGGCGGTCCCAGGTTCGAATCCTGGTGCGATCACGAAACTCCCCATCGATTGGGGAGTTTTAGTTTTATAGCCTTTTTAGCCTTAAAAAACTGGCTTAATCGTATTTAAAACAATTTATAAATTCCTTAGCCGGAATACTAATAACTTGATCTGCGAGCTTCTTCATGGCTACAAAATGATCTCTCATGGTCTCATCCACATTTACATGATTATAATTTTGATGCCTCCAAAAAGCAGTAGCGGCAGCACCATAAGCTGTAAAGGCCTGTAATGCATCTATTTCTATGCTCAATAACGAAATCTCCTGCTGATAGCCTTCAAGTAAACTGGCGACATCGCTCATCCGGATAACATCATCCTTACTGCAAGTTCCAATAATCATCATTCCAATATCAAAGACTCGAAAGTAGTAACAAGCTTCTTCAAAATCCATTATGGTAGCCCGATTTCTTTCCTTATCTACAATGATATTATTATAGAAAATATCGCTGTGTATCAAGGATCTTGGTAGCTCTGAACTCATATGATTTTCAATATGGCTCTTTACAGTTTTTAACCATTTAGAAAAGGAAGAATCCTTTGCATACAGCTGTACTTTTTCAAAATGTTCTATACCGTAGTTTAACGTCCGTGGTAGATAATCAGGAGGTGGAATCTGATGCAATTTGCCTAACTCCTTTCCTAAATATATGAACAGGTTTTTGGGTAAATCTCTTATGATGTCACCTTCAATATAGGCTTTCAACATGATGGGTTTTTTATCCCAAAGCGAAGTAAACGCTCCGTTCTTTGTCTTTATAAGCACCGACGTGTCAAAATTGTGAAGATCTAAATGCAATAATAATGAAGCCAATCTTTTAGCCTCTTCTTCCGATTTCTGCTCGCAAATGGTTAACACAAAAGTACCGGCTTCGGTTTTCACCAAATAATTAGTATTCTCGGATCCTCCGCTTAGCACACTATGGGACACCAATTTTTCAATAGCGTAGTCCGCTAAAATAGTTTGCAAATTTGTATGACTTAGACTGGTGTAATGTGCCATATTAATTTCCTTTTGTTAAATCCCAGTGGGTCTCCATAGCGTGCGTGAGTGCTTCTTCCAGATGAGAATAATCGCATAAATGAACTTTTTCACAAAGGCGTTTTGCATCTTCAATACTAGAGTGCATCGCTTTTTTCGGCAAGCTAGTGGTATGCAAGGCTTCTTTAATAGCTGTAGGGAATTTTGCCGGATGTGCAGTTGCCAGACAGATGAGTTTTTCTGTGCCCAATTGTTCTTTTAAAACATCCGTTGCATGTAAGGATACGGCTCCGTGTGGATCTAGCAAGTATTCTTCAGCATTATAGATTTCATGAATTAAATCCAGTGTCTGCTGGTCCGAGGAACTATTTGAAAGAAATCCACTGCTGTAGGCAGTTAACGTTTCCTTATCAAACCTTAACACGCCGGTTGTGTTAAATTCATTCACCCATTTTTTAATTCTTTCCGCATCTTTATCCATACTGAAATATAAATACCTCCAGAAATTGTATGGAATTAAAATATCAATAGCGGACGAAGGTGTTTCAATAATATTCTCTTTACTGAAACGTCCTTCTGAAAAAATACGATGTAAGCATGCATTCTCATTATTCGCAACAACCAAATATTTTATCGGTAATCCCATTTTCCGCGCGAGACCTCCAGCGCACAAATTGCCAAATCCACCTGAAGGAACCGACATGTTTATAAGTTCTCCCACCGTATCAACCACGCGAAAATAACCATAAAAATAGTGCACGGTTTGCATCATCACACGCCCCCAATTGATTGAGTTGACGCTGGATAAATTCAACTTTTCCTTGAATCGTTTATTGCCATATAACTTGCTAATTACCACGTCCAGATCGTCCCCTCCGTCCGGGCAGTTCGATACACCCACGGGATGCACATTGGATTGTTGCAGCGTCGTCATTTGACGTTCTTGGGCTTCAGTGATCAGCCCTTTTGGATATAGTACCCAAGCATCTAAATTGGACTTTCCCGCTGCAAAATAAGCAGTTGCAGGGCCAGTATCTCCTGTTGTGGCAACAACAACCGTAAGGTGTTCTTTTTTTCGTTCTAGGAAAAAATGAACCAAATTAACCAAAAAAGCGAGTCCCACATCTTTGAACGAGATCGTTGGACCATAAAACAGCTCCATAATGAAGGTTTCCCTTCTAGATCTTAATTGGTGCAAGGGGATGATCTCCTCCTTTTCAAAAGGTGCATAGGCGGAGTGAAGTATCTTTTTTAATTCTTCCGAAGAAACAATGGACCTGTCGATAAATAGTGAAAGTATCTCGAAGGCTAATGCTGTATAACTCAAATCCTTCCACTCCTCTAGTTGATTTTCTGAGATTTCGGGCAATGTTTCGGGAACATACAGGCCTCCATCTACTGCAAAACCATCCAAAATGGCAGTCTCAAAATCTACCGGTTTACCACCCCCTTTATTGCTTACAAATTGCAACATAACTTTATCTTTTATTATAATTTGAATAAACTGCTTTTGTTATCATAATATCTTGCACGGCAACGCCCGTTAAGTCCACTATAGTAATTTGCTCGTCGTTGGCTCGTTGCAATTTTGAATCTTGAATGGCAGCCCCAAGTTCTACGATTTTATTTTCTGAAATTTGCCCATCTCTTACCGCTCTAAAAATTTCGCCACGACTCTTACTTTGAGGAATACTATCGGCTATCACTATATCGGCTATTTTCAATAAACTACTTTCCAACTCCTGTTTGTCTTGCGTATCCGAACCAACCGCGGTGATATGAGTTCCTTTCTGAATATCGTTGGTCCATAGCAAGGGAATTTCAGAAGGGGTGGTGGTTACTATCAAATTACAATGTTTGGCTAGCTCTGTAGTACTTTCTGCGACGTGAATGTTGAAATCTGCGTCGAGCTCTTTTTTGAACTTTTCTACATGCTCCTTATTTCGACCCCAAACCCAAACTGTGCGACATGGAGTATGCGTTTGAAGGTGTTGCAACTGCAATTTTGCCTGTATTCCGGTACCCACGATTCCGATCGCTTTGATCTCTTTAGGCGCAAAAAATTTCGCAGCTAGTGCCCCGGCCGCAGCGGTACGTATATCGGTTAAGTATCCTTCATCCAATAAAATGGCAGTTGGAATTCCTGTTCTTTGATCGAATAACAGCATAAGTCCCTGACTTGATGGAATACCTAATTTGGTATTCTCATAAAATCCAGAAGCAATTTTAATGACGTAATGATCGTCATTCTTAATATACCCATATTTAATGTGGACATCTCCTTTAGGTTCTTCAAATAGTAATTCTCCCACTGGAGGAACCACCGTATTCCCATTGCTATATTGAATGAATCCTTCTTCCATAGCCGACACAACATCGACGTCCTTCACAATGGACTTAATTTCTTTAAGGTTAATAACAGTCGCCATATTTCTTGTTTATTTGATTTAATAATTTTGGGTTAATTTTTCTTCCCGTTAAGACCAACACCACATTTTTACCTCGATAAGTACCATCTTTTAGTAATACAGCTACTGGCAACGCTGCTGTTGGTTCAATACTGGTGTTATGGTGTTTATAAATGAGAGCCACAGCTTTTTTAATAGCTTTTTCAGTTATCAGGGTAATAGTATTGAGGTATTTTTTACAAATCTCGAAGGTTAAAGCACCGTTTTCAATTCCCCCGGCTGCTGCATCGGCAATGGTAGTTAACTCGCTCGGCCTGACAATTTTGTTCACCTTTATAGAATCGTGCATTTCTGAAGCGTTCAACGGTTGAGTACCTACTATCGCTACATTCTTATTTTCTGAAAAATAAGAGCAAATTCCCGAGATAAGCCCACCACCGCCGATAGGAGATATGATGGTGTCCACTTCAGGTAGTTGAGTTTCGATCTCCAATGCAATGGTTCCCTGTCCTTTGATGATCTCAAGGTCGTTATATGGATGGATTAAGATCCCACCAATTTCATAGGCATATTGGGTTGCTTTCGCTTCAGTTTCTATACTGGTGTTTCCGTAAAGAACTTTTTCAATGGAATATTCCGAAAGTCCTTTTAACTTCTCCTGTTCTACATTTTTTGGTAGAAACAAAGTTCCTTTAAAACCAAACTTTTCAGAGGCGTATCCAAAGGCTGCGGCATGGTTTCCGGTTGAAGCGGCGACAAATGTATTGCCGAATTCTCTATCCCTTAAGCTACTTACCTTATTAAGAACCCCTCTTAATTTAAAGGAATCTGTTATTTGTAACTGCTCCATCTTTAGATAAACGTTGGCCCCGGAAAGGGAACTCAATATTGACGAGTGTACCAAAGGTGTTTGCAAAATGTCATCCTTAATACCAACGTATGCTTTTTCTATGTCTCTTTTAGTGATCACAATCTATTGGGGAAAATTTTTGTCTATGCTTTCAATCGTGCGTTGAATGAGGTACACCACATTTTGAAAGAATTCTGGATTTATGTTTTCAAAATCATCTGTCGGTCTATGATAAGCGGGATGATCTTCTTCGCTGAAAGTAATATTTGGAATTCCTTTCTCATGAAATGGCCCATTATCTGAAGAAAACATCCAATAGTCCTTAGTTTCGTCATTAGGGTCGTCATGTCCATAGGATACCTGGAGTGGACTTGCTTCAGCCAGAACTTCTACTATAGGCTTAAATTGAGGATACGAATAGGTACCAACAACATAAATTTCATTTTTAGGGTTACGACTTATCATATCAAAATTGAAGTCTAATTTAATATCCTCCAAGGGAACGGGCGGGTTTTCCACGAAATATTTTGAACCGTGCAATCCTAATTCTTCAGCATCAAAAGCTGTAAAAATAATAGAATGTTGGGGGCGGTGTTCTGCAAAGTACTTGGCTAAAACCAGGAGGGCGGAGGTACCGGATGCGTTGTCATCCGCTCCATTATAAATCGTGTCATTTACAATTCCTAAATGATCATAGTGAGCGCCTATGACTATATATTTGTCTGGGAATTTTTCACCTTTTAAATAACCTATAATATTGGTCCCATGCTGTTCGCTATTGGTCTTTTCATTGGTAAAAGTAAATTTAGAAGCGTACGTATTATTGAATTTTTCTAATCCAATGTTCTTAAAATAATCGATAATTAGCTTTTGGGACTTCTGATTATTTCCAGCCGCTCTTCCTTCGTATTCATCTGAAGAGAGTTCTTTTTGCAAACTCAACAATTCATTTTTCCAATTGGTGAGCACCTCGTATGCAAACATTTCATTTTGTGTCATCCAGTGTATCTCTTCTGCCGGTGCTGCATCGAGCGTATACCAATAAAAACTGGCTGGAATCTCCATCGCTGCGTAATATTCCAAATACAGTGCATGGTCTGGATGATCTTTGGGGTATTGGTTACCTCCCTGCTCTCCATCGGACCAAGAATGTACTCCTAGCTTTGCTGTGAAATGTGCATCTCTTTCTACACCTGCCAAGAACATATCGGTTCCTCCCGAAGCTACCATCCCATCTTTTGGGATGTAAGTGTTTATATTTCGTTTCCTTAGCTCTTGCGAAGCTAATAAGTTAATTTCATCGTCGATCGATCCCGGGACATCTACCATGACTAATGTGGTAACCTCTGGATTTTCATCCAATACTTCCTTTATATCATTAAAAGTATTGCGATATATCACACCCCGCATATAAACCGAGTCCTTTGCCGTTTGGTTCTCCTTAAAGTAGAATTTTGCCACTTGGTCACCTTCATAGTAAAGTAGCATTTTCTGTGTAAGTCCAGAACTAAAAATTAATTGAGGATAAAAATAAATTACTCCAACCAGAAGTAATGAAACCACCATGACACCAATAAATATTCTTTTAATAACCTTCATCTTTATTTATGTTTATATGAATAAAAAAAATCTCCGCATACCCATTAGTCAATACTAATTAAGGTATACGGAGATTTCCGTAAAAAATAAAACTTATTTCCCCAATGTCTTCCTTAAGGTAGAAAATAAGCCTGTAACATAAGTTACTATTATTTCACTGAGTACAAATATATAAAACCTCGGGAAATAAAAAAGGAACGGCTTCACCCCGTTAACTGGCTCTAAAAATAAGAGTGAAATTGGACCCCTGGTTTTCAATGCTTTTGACTACAATTCGACCTTTGTGTAGTAACATGATTTGCTTACATAAGCTAAGGCCAATTCCGCTTCCTGCAGCCTTACTCGTAAAAAATGGGACAAATATGTTCTCCAGGATGTTTTGCGGAATACCAGAACCATTATCTAGGACCTTGATCAAAATTTCTTTGTTCGTACCTTTAAGGGCCTGAATCTTAATTTGAGGCTTCTCTTCGTTCTTACAGGCATCTACGGCGTTCAATATCAAGTTGATCAATACTTGTTCAATTAAATGAACATCAATATCCAACTGCATCCTTTTTTCAGTAATACTAAAGTCTATCGCAATGTTTTTTGCTGAAATGGATGGTTCCATTAGCAATCGTATGGTATCAAATAAATCGGAAATGGCAATTCGCTGGAGGTTTAAGTGGGTTACCTTGCTCAAACTTCGATAGGTTTTGGCAAACTTTAGCAGTCCTTCACTTCTCTTTTTTATTGTTCTTACACCGGCGTTAATATCTTCAACGGCCAGCGGGTGTTGTTCAGGTTTATCCAAAGCCAATTGTAAATTTCTTTGTAACGTATCGGCCAAGGACGAAATGGGAGCAATGGAATTCATTATTTCATGCGTCATTACACTAAGTAATTTCTTCCAGGATTCGGACTCATTTTTATTTAACGTATCATCTATATTTTGAATAACGATTAACTTAAAAGCCTCTTCATCTACTTGAAATACGGTATCCGAGATTAATACCTTTATTTGTTCATTCTGAAGGGCAATGGAAATAGAGTTTGGCTCTTTGTTATAGGTTTCAAAGATGGTAGTAAACAGTTCTGGTTTTCTGCTTTCAATGAACCGAATGTTTCTAAACGACGGCACATCAAGGGTTTCTGCGAAGGTATCGTTACTCCAGAGCACGTTTCCGGTCTCCAAATTATAGGCCATGATTCCAATATCCACCATTTCCAATATTTTTTGGAGGTATACATATTGAGCTTCGTTCTGTGTATTTATTTCCTTAATGGTTCTATTTATTTCATTGAAACCCGTATAGAGAAACTTAATATCATTGGGGCCTCTATCTTCTGGGAACCATCTCGAAAAGTCTCTATATTTAACGGCTTCAAAAAAATCGTCCATAGCGGCAAACCGGCGTTTGATAAAGGTGTGCATATTTATGATGAGGTACATCATAGAAAACCCTGTAACCACAGCTATGGGAGTTTTCCCTTCAGAAATGGAATAAATTAACAAAAGACAGGCCGCAACCAGAAGTAGGACGCGCAGAAAAAGTTTAAGAATATACCCTCTATAATTCATACTTGTCTAATCGTCTATATAGGGCAGCACGAGTAATTCCTAATTCCTTAGCAGATTTAGAAACATTTCCTTTATGTTTCTCAAGTACGGTGAGAATAGCCTTTTTCTCAACATCGTCCAGATTAAAACTTACCGTTTCCAGATTTGTCTTGGAAGCTGGCCTTTCTATGGAAGAAAATACCAGATCTTCCGGTTTCAAAACAGAGCCATCCGTCATAATAACAGCTCGCTCTAATACATATTGCAACTCTCTTACATTTCCCGGAAAATCATGACTTTTAAGCTTAGAAATAAACCCTGAACCAAAGCTGAACGGGTTTTTATTATACTTTTCGGCGTAAAGAGAAGCAAAATACCTGGAAAGCTCCGTAATATCTGAACCCCGGTCCCGGAGTGGTGGTACCGTAATATCAACGGTATTGATTCTATAGATAAGATCTTTTCTGAACCTCTTTTCGTCAGCCAGTATTTTTGGATCTGTATTCGTAGCACAAATCAATCGAATATCTATAGGAATGGCATCGTTAGAGCCTAATGGGTTTACTTCTCGATTTTGCAAGACCGTAAGTAGCCTAACCTGTTGTCCAAGGCTTATATTACCAATCTCATCCAAGAATAAAGTACCTCCATTGGCGGCTTCAAATCTGCCGATCCTATCTTCTCTGGCATCTGTGAAAGCCCCTTTTTTATACCCAAAAAGTTCGCTCTCAAATAAAGATGAAGAGAGGGCGCCAACATCTACTTTAACAAATGGTTGATTCTTTCTTTTGGAATTGTCATGAAGTGCTCTTGCTATGAGGTCTTTTCCAGTTCCATTTTCGCCTAAAATGAGTACATTGGCATCAGTAGGAGCAACCTTTCTAAGTTTTACGAAGACGTCTTTCATGGCGTCACTTTCACCAATAATCCGAATATCATTGGATCGTAACCTTGCAGTTTTTTTGTTTCCAGCCGACTTTTGACCAAGAATAGTGGTCATGGTTTGGATAATTTTCTGATTGTCCCAGGGTTTGACTAAAAAATCGGACGCTCCTTCTTTCAGTCCTCTAATGGCCAAATCGATATCGGCATAGGCCGTCATCAATATTACCGCTGTCTCCGGGTTTTTATCCCGAATTCTATTCAGCCAATAAATACCTTCATTTCCAGTATGCACCAAGCCATTAAAATTCATGTCCAATAGCACAACATCAAAGGGCATCTTATCCACTTGCGCATTAATATTGCTCGGATTCTTTTCCGTAACAACTTTTTTCACAAGAGGTTTTAATAAAAGCTGTAAGGCCGTTAGAACATCGGCATCATCATCAATAACTAAGACTGTTGCTTCCTGTAATACCATATATACAATACTACAATATAATCTTCAGAAAAAGAAGATTAGAAAAGGCAAAAAATAAGGCAGTAAAAAAGTGTTCATTATTGGACATAAATGTATCGAAAACGGACACTTTTTATTCAAGCTAAAATATATATTTACCTCATAATCAACAATTTAAAATTTTGGCATCATATTTCTTATGAAGTTGTCATATTGAAAGCAGAAAGCATGGATGTTCCAATTCAAAAGAAAAAATTCTCAAAACAAAAGTTAGCCCTTCTCGGTGTCGTGCTGTTGGTGATTGTGTTTATTCTTTATGTGATTATACAAACCTCCGGGGGATCAAAACTGAGTGTTCAAAAGGAGCGCATTTCCATTCACACAATAACGAAAGACGCTTTTCAGGAGAACATTCCGGTAAGTGGCATCGTGTTGCCCATAAAAACTATCTATCTGGACGCGTTAGAAGGGGGGCGGGTGGAAGAGAAGTTTGTAGAAGACGGAACCATAATGAAGCAAGGAGAACCCATTTTGAGGTTGTCGAATACCGATTTGGAATTAAGCTTAATAAATCAGGAAACTTCGGTCTATAATTTATTGACACAAATGCAGATTTCTCAAAACGCGGCCCGACAAAATACGATCAACAGGCAAAATCAATTTACGGATGTGGAGAGTAATTTAATTGAAGCCAAGCGCATATACAACCTTAATAAAGGGCTTTATGAAAAAGGTGTCATCGCAAGACAAGAGTACGAATCTTCTAAGAATAACTATGACTATCAAGTAGCACGCATGAACCTGGCTGGGCAGGTATTATCTGAAGATTCTATTTCATCCCAGCTTGAAGTAAATCAAGGGAAAAGCTCGTACGCAAGGACACAAAGCGCCCTAGAGTTGATGCGAAAAAAGGTAGGTGACTTGGTGGTAAGAGCTCCTATAGATGGGCAATTAACCTCATTGGATGCAGAAATTGGTCAGTCCATTTCTAAGGGAACCCGATTAGGCCAAGTGGACGTGCTTAGTGGTTATAAAGTAAGAGTAGACATCGATGAGCACTACATTTCCAGAATCTACACGGGGCAAATAGGTACAGCAATGTTAAATAACGAGACTTTTACTCTGGCTATAAAAAAAGTGTTTACACAAGTAAATAATGGCCGATTTCAAGTGGATATGCAATTTGAAGGAGCCGTTCCCGAGGGAATTAGACGTGGACAGAACTTGCAGATTCGAGTGGCGTTAAGCGCAGAAAAAGAGGCGCTATTGGTGGCCAAAGGTGGTTTTTTCCAGAAAACCGGAGGAAATTGGATCTTTAAGGTGAGTGATGACGGATCCAGTGCATATCGGGTGGACATGCGTTTGGGAAGTCAAAATACCGAGTTCTATGAGGTGATAGACGGTTTACGCCCTGGGGACAAGGTGGTCACCTCCAGTTACGATTCATACGAAGGCATAGAAGAACTCATTTTAAAATAAATTCAATCAATTAACAATACATACAATGATACAGATTTCAGACTTAGAAAAATTTTACAGTACCGAAGAAGTACAGACCATTGCGCTGAACAAACTCTCCTTTGAGGTTAAAAAAGGTGAGTTTGTTGCCATCATGGGCCCTTCTGGTTGCGGTAAATCTACCTTATTAAACATATTGGGATTATTAGACGATCCGGATGGAGGAAGTTTTATATTCAATGGTGAGGAAGTTTCAGGATACAATGAGCGCAAACGTTCAGATTTAAGAAAACGAAATATTGGTTTTGTTTTTCAGAGTTTTAACCTTATCGATGAACTTACGGTTTTTGAAAATGTAGAACTTCCTTTAATCTATACCGGTGTAAAGGCTTCTGAACGTAGGCGGCAGGTAGAAGAAGTACTGGAAAAAATGCAAATCATGCACCGTAGAAATCACTTTCCACAGCAATTATCCGGGGGACAGCAACAGCGTGTAGCCGTGGCCAGAGCTGTGGTTAACAATCCAAAATTAATTCTCGCCGATGAACCCACAGGAAACTTGGATAGCACTAATGGTAATGAAGTGATGGATCTCTTAATTGACCTTAACGATTCAGGAACAACGATCGTTATGGTTACACACAGCGAGCACGATGCGAAGTATAGTCATAGAATTATTAGAATGCTTGATGGACAAAAAGTAACTGAAAATATTCTGGCCTAACATTCAATCATCAATCAATCAAAAACGAATAGCAACCTTTAGAAATCATGATCAAAAATTATTTCAAAATAGCCTTTAGAAACCTCCTTAAAAATAAGGTGTATTCATTTATCAATATTTCTGGATTGGCCATCGGAATGGCAGCTACAATGCTCATTGGGTTGTGGGTATTTGATGAAATGAACTATAACGACTATTTTCAGAATAAATCAACTATAGCCCAAATATATCAAAGTGAAACCTCAAACGGGCTTACCGATACAGGACCAGCAATTCCCAGAGCATTGGAGTTTGCCCTACGACAAGATCACAACGATAATTTTAAACATATCGTCATGGCGTCATGGGAGCAACCTAGATACTTGAAATACGGAACGTCCAATATTTACCGATTCGGGAATGCGATGCAAGAGGGTGGGCCGGAAATGCTGAAATTAGATGTTGTTGAGGGTGTGGGTGTGAAGGATGCCCTGAAAGAAACAAAGTCAATTATGTTGTCCGTATCGACGGCAGAAGCCTTGTTTGGTGATACATCTGCTATCGGTAAAATTGTTACGGTTAATAATCAAGACGATCTTATCGTTCGTTCCGTATACAGAGATATTCCTAAGAATAATTCATTCAGCGAAATGGACTATGTAATACCATGGAACTTCTACGTCAGTACTCAAGGATGGATACAAAGATCAAAGGATTCGTGGGGGAATAGTTCCTTTCAAGCGTTTGTGGAAATTAATGAGAATACAACCATGGAGGCTGTGAGTGCCAAGATATTGGACGTCAAAAAGATTGGTGACCCAACAGAAGCCGAATTTGACCCGAAAATGTTCTTGTTTCCCATGGCGGATTGGTATCTGCGCGGAGACTTTGAAAATGGAGTGCAATCGGGTGGTCGCATTGAAAATGTATGGTTATTTGGGGTTATCGGGATTTTCATTCTTATTCTTGCTTGTATCAATTTTGTTAATCTAAGCACGGCTCGTTCAGAAAAAAGGGCTACTGAAGTGGGCATACGAAAGTCCATTGGTTCTCATCGTAGTCAATTGATCTTCCAATTTCTAACCGAATCCTTTCTCATTGTGTTATTGTCCTTTGTGTTCGCAGTTGGGATTGTTCTTCTGTTTTTGAATGGGTTCAATAACCTGGCCAGTAAATCCATTGTATTTCCATGGACCAACCCGATGTTTTGGTTCATATCGTTAATTCTCGTCCTCATTACCGCTTTCCTGGCTGGCAGCTATCCTGCATTATATTTATCTTCATTTAACCCGGTAACTGTTTTAAAAGGAACTTTTAATGCGGGAAGGTATTCTTCCATACCGAGAAAAGTGTTGGTAGTAACACAGTTTACCATGTCCATAGCCCTCATCATTGGAACTCTGGTGGTGATGAATCAAATTCAATTCAGTAAAGACCGACCCACAGGCTATCAAAAGGAAGGTCTGATTCAAATTCCGGTGATGAGTAGTCAGTTTGTCGGCAAACATGAAACCATGAGAACCCAATTTGTTGCTTCCGGAGGTGCCACCAGTATGACTACCATGAGCGGCCCTGTAACGAGCGTGTGGTCGAATAGAAATGGCTATACCTGGGATGGCAAACCAGAAGGATTTCAAGAAGATTTTGCTCATACTTCAGTCAACTACGATTTTGTCAAAACCTTAGGCTTAAAACTAAAAGAGGGTAGGGCGTTTTCGCGTGAATTTGCGACAGATTCCAATGCCGTAATTCTCAACGAGAAAGCCGTTAAGTATATGGGGATAAAGGATCCTATCGGTAAATTTGTAAGAGATCCGGATGTGGAAGATCCAAATCCACCGTTAAAAATTGTTGGAGTGATTGAAGACATGATCGTACAATCTCCCTATAGCCCGGTTAAACAAGCTTTGTATGTATTTGAGAAATATGGGAACATTGCTTACTATAACCTAAGGTTGAATCCTAATAAAAGTACCGCCGAAAATTTGGAGATAATCGAAGGCGTATTCAAAAAGAATTTCCCCAACACGCCTTTCGATTTTCAATTTGTAGACGAAGAATATGGCAAGAAATTTAGAACAGAAGAGCGAATTGCCAGCTTGGCCCGAGTATTTACCCTTTTGGCCATATTTATTAGTTGTCTTGGTCTATTTGGACTGGCTTCCTTTGTCGCCGAACAACGTACCAAAGAAATTGGAGTTCGAAAAGTACTTGGCGCATCCATTAGTCAATTGTGGTTATTGCTTTCTAAAGATTTCATTAAATTGGTAATCATATCGTTGATTATTGCCTCACCAGTAGCCTATTACATAATGAGTCAATGGCTTCAAAAGTTTAGTTATCGTACCTCCATTGGCTGGGACGTATTTGTTGTTGCTTGTTCCGGTGCCTTAATTATCACCCTGATCACCGTTAGTTTTCAAGCGATTAAGGCGGCAGTTGCCAATCCGGTCAAAAGTTTAAAAACAGAATAAAATAATTAATACTGAATTCATTCAGAAATAAAAAACAATAGTATGAAATATCTAAAATTAAGTATCGAGATCACTTTGTTCCTTTTGGCGAGCAACTTATTGGCTCAAAAAACAACAACTGTGGCTAGTTTCGATAAGGTTATCATAAGTCCGCATATTGAATCCACCTTTGTTAAAGGCAGTGAAGAATCTGTTACCATTTTGGACAGCTCCGTTTCCGAAGACAAAATTAATATTGAAGTGAACGGCGGTACCTTGCGTGTTTATCTTGACGACGCAAAGGAAGTAACCAAGCATGAGAAAGTAATCATAGACGGTGTTAAAAGGAATGTTCCCATCTATAAGGATAAGGTGCTTACCATTGTGGTTACGTATAAAAATATTGATGTACTTTCATTAAGAGGCGAACAGAGAACCTTGTGTAAGGATGTCCTGGATGCAGAAAAGTTTAAATTGAAAATTTACGGCGAATCGGAAGTGGTGTTCAACGAAGTGAATTGCAACGAATTTGATGCGGTCATTTATGGAGAAAGCAACTTTACCATAAAAAAAGGAACCATTGATAGACAGAAAATCACAGCATATGGAGAAGGGATCATTGATCTAGTTGCTGTAAACAATCGAATTTCCAAACTGAAGGCCTTTGGTGAAGCCGAATTTACGGTTCAATCTTCTGAGCACATAAAGTTTACCGCCTACGGAGAAGCACAATTGCACTATAAGGGCTCGGCTTCCATCAGCAAAGGTATAAGTATTGGTGACTATGAAATATCAAGAATTGACTAATTTCAAGTGTGCTCAATTCAATACTAAATCATTAATGAAATAATGTAATTGACCAATTAAACATAAGGATTAGAAAATAAAAAAAGCCTTAAAACTTTCGTTCTAAGGCTTTTAGTCGGGGTGGCAGGATTCGAACCTGCGACCTCCTGCTCCCAAAGCAGGCGCGATAACCGGGCTACGCTACACCCCGAGCATTATGCGGAGAGACAGGGATTCGAACCCTGGCGACGGTTACCCGTCGACAGATTAGCAATCTGCTCCATTACCACTCTGGCACCTCTCCAAAAGAGTAAATATCTCTTGAAATGCGGATGCAAATGTAACTTATTTCTTGGATTTCCAACAACAAAATAATCGGTTTTTTTTAGCTTTTTTAAATCTTTTATAAACTAGTTATTTATCTTGCTGCAAATGAGCACCATTTTCTCATTATTCAAAAGTGTGGTGAAAAATAAATAGACGCTACCTCCGTCCTTTATTTTCCATTTTTTCCTTAATAACTGGACAGTTTCTGGGAAATTACGCGTCGCAATATTTGCCTTTGTTCCCGCCAAATGCATTTTCATTTCGTTTTTACGGTACGGGATTATTCGATCAATAACAAATCGCCTACCCGGAAACTCCTGTAATTCTTCAGAAGTATATAGATGACTGTTTGCATGAAGTTTCAACACCCCAAAAGCTTCCGGAATAGACATAAAGACTCCGGCCTTCATAATAGCCGCATTAGGTTCATACAAATACTGCTCCGGCAATCCGTAGGAGGGAAGCGCCTCACTGCCGGAAATAAAGTCGAAGCGTTCTATTTTATTTTTGACGATATTAACGGTTCTGATATTGATGATTGTTGAAGATTCCTTTCGAAGCAACCAAAGCAACTCTTTAACCTCGTTTTCTAACGCAACCACATGAATTTCGACCACATGCTCCAATTCACTTTTTCCCATTGAAATATCCAACATCGGCGAGGTTTTAATGAGCAGGGTGTCACAATGATCTAATATAACATCGACCTTACCTACCACATTGGGTTCACAATCTCTCAGAAAAAAGACCTTTCCTTTAGCGGAATGCCGCCGGGCTGGATCTACATAGATGGTATCAAAGCGTCCCTTCGAAATAGCCATTAGGCCATCTTTTACGTTACATTTAATATTTCTAGCTCCTAATTTTTCAAAATTATGGGATGCCACGCCAGCAAGTGCTGCATTCAGCTCAAAGTAAGTAACTGTATCAAAATTCTTCGCAAAATAAAAGCTATCCACTCCAAGACCGCCGGTAATATCTGCCAAATGGGTTCCTGCCACGAGACTAGACTTATAGTGGGCTGTCAATTCGGATGAAGTTTGTTCAATATTTAATTTGGGAGGAAAATATATTCCTTCCGTCCGATGCCAGTTAGGGAGTTTCTTTCTGGTTTTTCTAAATCCCTGAATCTGTTCTATCAGTTCCTGAACGCCGATATCCTTGAACGGACTACCTTTAAAAGCGAGTACAGTGGTATCTTCAGAATAGTTTCTAATAAATTTTTGTACTTCAGAATGGAGTAGAGCCCGGTTCACAGCGCAAAAGTACACTAACTTTTAGTTAACTCAAACAGTGCAATAGCCGTAGCCTGAGTCACATTCATACTGCTATTTAATCCAAACATTTCTATATGTGCGGTTTCATCCAACAACTCTAAGACTTCTTGGGAGATCCCATAGCGCTCATTTCCTATAACTAGGCCAATTTTCTGGTCTTTCGAACATTCTATTTCTTGAATGGGCTTGCTTATAGAAGTAATTTCCAACCCGATAATGTGATAACTATCCGATTTTAATTCAGAAATACAACTTACAATATCATCGTTGACCGTATGTGACATGGTAATATGTGTATTTCGTGATGCCCGGCGCAAACGAGGCAGAGTAAAGTCTATTGAAGCATTGCAAAAGATCAACTGTTCTATACCGAAAGCATCTCCTAAGCGTAACAAACCACCAATATTTGCAGGACCAGAAACTCCGTCGCAAACTAGAGTGATGCTATGTTTTTTTTCTGAAAAGGGCGTAGAGTGATGGGTGTGTTGCATCCAATTACTTTCGAGAAACCATTATTTTATTAAACCGATTCGCATTCTTGTTGAACAAAAGACGTCAAATAAATACGTTCCCATTAATTTTCAAAAGCGTATTTCACAATGTTAGCTCCCATGCGCAAGGCCTTCAGTCTAATTTCGGCTGGGTCATTATGTATTTCGGGATTCTCCCATCCGTCTCCTAAATCACTTTCAAAGGTGTATAGCAATACCAATCGTCCTTCATAGGTAATGCCAAATGCTTGCGGGCGTCCGCTGTCATGCTCATGAATTTTTGGCAACCCCTCCGGAAAGTTAAAGTGACAACTGAACAACGGATGATTTCCAGGAAGTTCTTTTAGCTCTATATCCGGGAAAACCTTGACCAACTCTTTTCTCAGGTATTCGTCCATTCCATAATTGTCATCGATATGCAGAAACCCTCCACTTATTAAATAATCCCTTAAATTCTGAGCTTCAGTGGCTGTAAAGAAGACATTACCATGGCCGGTCATATGAACGAATGGGTAATTGAAAAGATCCACATCGTCTAGCGTCACTACTTCCGATTTCTCATCAAGGGCGGTATCTACCTGTTCGTTACAAAACTTAATGAGATTTGGTAAGGCAGTTGGATTACTGTACCAATCGCCACCACCACCATATTGGAGCACGGCAACTTGTTGAGCTTGTAAAGAACAAGCTCCGATAAAACAAATGAATAACAATAGAGAGATTTGACGCATAGCGTCTCAAAAATACAAACTTTGCAATGCTAATGAAATAAAAAGCTAGATTTTATCAAACATTTCAGAATAAACACCAAAAGTAAAACTCTGCCAGTCTTTAGTAATTAGGCTTACTGTTTTTCTTTGATGATTCGATAATACCCTAAAGTGAGGTTCAAATGTAGAAATAGCAACGGTTGCCTCCTTTTTAGCATTCGCTATAGTTGCGTTCGTCATAGGTTTGTTTGTTTGGGGTTAAAACAAATTCAATGGTGATTGGGGTTCGCAATATACAAATTATCGACGAAATACCTAATTTTCCGACTAAAAACAAAGAATTATTTTCAATATAACTACAAATTCATGAAAGAAACACTGTGACAGGCAGCAATAGCGGCGGTTTCAGTTCGTAACCTACTGGAACCCAAAGAAACGCCCAAAAACCCATTTTCTTCTGCCAGTTGAATCTCTTTATCTGAAAAATCGCCTTCCGGTCCAATAAGGATAAGCAGGTCTTCTCTGGTAGCAATCACATCCTTAAAGCGTTTCTTTGGAATATCACTACAATGGGCGATGCACTTTATTTGTGAAGTATCTTTAGTTTGGTTTAAGAATTCTGAAAAAGAAACAGCAGTTCCCAGCTTAGGTTTATAGGCTTTCAGAGATTGTTTCATGGCACTTTCAATGATACGTTCAAAGCGCTCGGGCTTAATTACTTTTCGTTCGCTGCGGTCACAAATGATTGGGGTTATGGTATCAATTCCAATTTCTGTGGCTTTCTCCAGAAACCATTCGAAGCGATCGTTATTCTTTGTTGGGGCTACGGCCATATGTAATCGATAGGGAAGTGGATGCTGCTCCATTACCCTGGTAATTGTAGCCAGACTTTGTTTTGCTCCCACCATTTCCAAAGTAGCATAAAACAGCTGCCCTTTTCCGTTAGTGATATGCAATACGTCTCTTTCGGTTTTCCTAAGGACTTTTGTAATATGCCTGCTTTCGTCTTTCTCGAAAACCACTTGCGTGTCCTTAGGTGTAATATTTGGGTGATAAAAGAGATTCATAAAATTAAATGAGCCATGGGGTTTTAAAATTTCATTCGAGCGCTAGCAACTACATCATTTTTAGCAAATTGCCCTTCTTTATATTTCAATTCGCCTACGATTGCTATCATAGCGGCATTATCCGTGCAATATTCAAAGTTGGGAATATGGGTTTTCCAGCCATAAGTTGTTTCGGCATCACTCAGCGCCTTACGGATTCCACTGTTGGCCGATACTCCACCACCAATGGCAATCTCGTTAATACCAGTTGCCTTCACCGCATTTTTTAATTTATCCATTAAATAATCTACAATGGTGAACTGCAAACTTGCACAAATATCTGCTCTGTTTTCGGCTACAAAATTCGGGTTCTTAGCGGTTTCTCTCTCTATAAAATAGAGTACTGCGGTTTTAAGTCCGCTGAAGCTAAAATCCATCGGGCCTACCTTTGGTTTTGTAAATGAATAAGCCCTGGGATTTCCCTGCTTGGCATATTTATCGATTAAAGGTCCTCCGGGATAAGGCAACCCTAAAATTTTGGCCGATTTATCAAAGGCTTCCCCGACGGCATCATCAATCGTTTGGCCAATCACTTCCATTTCAAAATAATTAGTCACTTTAACGATCTGAGTATGTCCACCACTAATGGTTAAGGCCAAAAATGGAAAATCAGGGCGGGTCTGGCCATCGGCTTTAATAAAATGTGCCAAAATATGGGCTTGCATATGGTTTACATCAATCAAAGGTATGCCTAAACCCAAAGCCAAAGACTTTGAGAATGAGGTACCTACCAACAATGCTCCCATCAATCCAGGCCCTCTGGTAAAGGCAATGGCTTTTAAGTCTTTTTTGTCGATATTTGCCTTGCGTAAAGCCTGGTGTACAACTGGAACAATATTTTTTTGGTGAGCGCGAGATGCTAGTTCGGGGACAACACCTCCGTATTCCTCGTGTATTTTTTGAGTGGCTACAACATTGGATAAAATGTGACCGTTGTTAATAACAGCAGCGGCAGTGTCATCACATGAGGATTCTATACCAAGGATGTAACAGTTTTGTTTCATATTTTTTAGGCACGTTTGTTGGTGGTAAAATTAAAACTTTAAAATCGTATCAAAAAACTTAGGAAAATATTAATCCGAACCTTGGCAATCATTGTATTATTGCTGCTGCTTATTGTGATTGTTTTTTCCATTCCAGCCGTGCAGACTGTAGTCGCTAAAAAGGTTACGAAAAACCTCAATGAAACCTACGGAACCAACATTCAAATAGAGCGTTTGGGTCTTAACTGGAAAGGAGAAGTAGACATAAGAGGAGTTTATATCGAGGACCATCACGGAGATACGCTCATTTATTCCGAAGAAATTCAAACCAACATTTTAAGTATAAAGAAACTGGCCGATGGTAAACCCGACTTCGGTTTTATCGACTTGACGAACGCCAAGCTCTATGTGAAAACGTACAAGGGTGAAGATGACGATAACCTTTTCATTTTTACTGAAAAATTTGACGATGGCTCACCTCCAAGCGGCAACATTTTTACACTGCTCAGTGAGAATGTATCGCTGTTGAACACTCAGGTGAAAATTACTGATGAAAATGCCGAAAACCCTGAAATTATCAATTTTACGCATCTTAATTTGGAGGGGGAAAAATTTAAGGTCATTGGGCCCGACGTTTTTGCTCAGATCGAGTCCTTAACTTTTGATGCCGATCAAGGATATAGTATTCAGAACCTTCAGGCCGATTTTTCATATACTTTGGAGGCCATTACGTTAAATGATCTGCTACTGGAAACAGCAGATTCGTACATAAAAGGCAAAGTGGTGTTGAACTACGGAGAAAAAGGGCTGTCCGATTTTAATAATAATGTGGTTTTCAATGCGCATTTGGAAGAATCCAAAATATCCACCAATGATCTCAATACCTTCTTCGATGAGTTTGGCAGAAACATTGGTATCAACTTGCAGGGAAATATTAACGGAACACTAAATGATCTCACCTTTTCCGGAGGAAGGTTGAGCTTTGGAAACACAAGGTTGGTAGGGACCTATCGATTTAAAAATTTATTCAAGACCGAAGAGGTCTTTGTTATTACCGGATCAAATCATACCATTTCCTCCAACTATTACGATTTGAGAAGGTTAATGCCTAGTTTAATAGGAACATCATTACCCAATGAACTAAAGGCTTTCGGTAACTTTACGGTAAGAGGAAATACCCAACTGGAAGGGGATATTCTCACCACGGATAGTCGTATTTTAAGTGCCGTGGGAAGCGCAGAAACTAGCTTAACCATGGGAAATATTCAGGACTTTGACAACGCCTATTACAAAGGCGAGGTACAACTTATGGAGTTCGATCTAGGAAAGATGGCCGGCACCACCTCCTTAGGCGCAGTAGATGCCGATTTATCTTTCGACGGTCGCGGTTTTACGCCCAAAACGGTAAATACCCGAATTAACGGAACCCTTTCTTCTTTTCATTTTGAAGGGTATAATTACCGGAATATAGCCGTTTCGGGCAGTCTTAAAGATCCCATTTTTAACGGAGATCTAAAGATAGATGATCCTAATCTGAAAATGGACTTTAGCGGATTGGTCGATATCTCTAAAAACTTTAATCAATACGATTTTGACGCGACTATCGAGTTTGCAGAGCTCAATAAGCTTAACTTATTTAAGCGTGATAGTGTCGCCGTGTTTGCCGGGCGGGTCATCATGGACATGCAAGGAACAACCGTTAACGATGCCGTAGGAACTATCGAGTTTTTGGAAACCTTTTATCAAACCGAAACGGATGATTTTTATTTCGACGATTTTCTAGTTTCTTCTTACAACACAGAGGAAATTCGTACGATTGAAATTAAGTCTCCAGACATTATTGACGGGAAAATAAGTGGAAAATTTTTGGTGGAAGACATTCCTAATCTGTTTCATAATTCGGTGGGTAGCATTTATGCCAATTACATACCAAATGAAGTTACTACGGATCAATATATCGATTATGAATTTGAGGTTTTTAGTAAGATCGTTGAGGTCTTTGTACCGCAGTTACAACTCGGGGAGAACACTCAAATTAAAGGGTCTGTTTATTCAGACGAGTCCAAGTTTAAAATGGACTTTAGATCTCCGGAGTTGTTGCTTTACGAGAATTACTTAGGAAAAGTGAACATTCAACTGGACAATGATAATCCTTTATTCAATGCTTTTATTTCGGTAGATTCCTTGTACAATGGATTCTATGACCTTTCCGATATAAACGTGATCAACAAAACCCTGAATGACACCCTTTATATTCAATCTGAATTTAAAGGGGGGACGGACCGCAGTGATATTTTCAATATGCAATTGTATCACACCATCAATCCCATGGGGAAGTCCGTCGTAGGGATCAAGAGATCCAAAATTACATATCAAAATAACGACTGGTTTCTCAATAGAGATAATAACAACAGAAACAAGCTCACTTTTGATAATAACTTTAGGGATATAACGCTAGATTCTCTTACGCTAAGACATCAAAATGAACTCATACGCATGGCCGGAGTAACAAGAGATTCTACATATACCGACGTGCGCTTGGACTTTGCCAATGTGGATATCGGTAAACTTCTTCCCCAAGTAGACAGCCTAAATTTATCTGGAGACATTAACGGTCGGCTCAATATATTAAGAAAGAATGGAGCGTATTACCCCAATTCCGAAATTGTAGTTGAAAAACTAAATATGAATGATATTAGCCTCGGAGATCTTAATCTGAATATTAGCGGTAATAGCGACCTGACAAAATATAATATTACCTCTAGTTTAGTAAACGATAATGTAGACACCTTCACGGCGGTCGGAAATATGCAAGTTCAGGGAGCCGATGCTAGTCTCGATTTAGATGTGAACTTTGACAAATTCAACCTAAGTGCCTTCAGTCCTTTTGGAGGAGAAGTGATCTCTAATATTAGAGGACTGGCAACAGGTAATACAAAAGTTACAGGTAACTATAAGTCGCCAAATGTCGTTGGAAATATAGTTTTGAACAACAGCGGGATGAACATACCTTACTTAAATGTAGATCTTGATATCGAGAACAATACCTCCATAGCCATTAGCAAAGGTCTTTTTGCCTTGTCGCCCACCAAAGTTACCGATACTAAATATAATACTGATGCCCTGTTACGAGGAAATGTTACCCATGAGAATTTCGGAGATTGGGCCATGAATTTAACTTTGGATACGGACCGATTTCTAGTGTTGGATACACCTCCGGACGAGGATGCGCTCTACTATGGGACGGCTTTTATTAGTGGAAATTCGGAAATAGCAGGACCTGTTGACAATTTGGTTATTGACGTTGTTGCGACCACAGAGGAAGGTACCGCTTTCAAAATTCCTATCAGCGATGCCGCAAGTATCAGCGACGATTCATTCATTCATTTTATTTCTCCAGAACAGAAGAAAGCCAGAATTAACGGTATCACTATTGTACCTGAAGAAGTGAAAGGACTTTCGCTAAATTTTGAATTAGACATCAACGAAAATGCCGAGATCGAAGTTTTAGTGGATCAAAAGAATAACTCTACTTTAAAGGGAAGAGGGTTTGGAAACCTGTTGATAGAAATTAACACGAATGGTAAATTCAAAATGTGGGGAGATTTTCTTGTTTCTGAAGGAACTTATGATTTCAGATATGGCGGATTGGTCGATAAAACCATTGATGTAGAAAGTGGTGGAAACATTACTTGGGATGGCAATCCTACCCGAGCGCGCTTGGATCTAACCGCTATTTATAAAACGGAAGCAAATCCATCAGGACTTCTGGACAATCCGTCGTTCAATCGAAAAATTGATGTAGAAGTTCTGGTAGACCTTACTGGCGAAATTGTGAAACCGGAATTAGACTTTAGAATTCAATTCCCAGGGGTTGGGTCGAGCATTCGCAATGAACTCGATTACATCCTTCAAGATAAGGATAAAAGGCAAACGCAGGCGCTCTATTTAGTGGCCACTGGTGGATTCCAAAGTGATGCAGCCGCAGGAGCATTGACGAGTACCTTGGCAGAACGTGTAAATAAATTGGTGGCGGATATATTTTCAGATAGTGATGCACGATTCAAGGTATTGCCCTATTTCGAGGGTGCAACCAGATCTGTGGATCAAGAGACAGCTGCCCAATATGGCGTTCAGATCTCAAGTAGAATTTCGGATCGAGTTCTTATTGACGGAAGGGTAGCCGTTCCTGTTGGTGGAGCTAATGATACTTCTGTTGCTGGTGATATTCGAGTGCAGTGGTTGGTGAACGAAGACGGAAGTTTGCGAATTAACTTCTTTAATCGCCAAGCAGAGCTTCAATTTTTCGGAGAAGACCAAATTTATGAACAGGGGGGCGGTATTTCCTATTCAGTAAATTTTGATACCTTCAGCGAGTTGATGGAGAAATTGTTCAACAAAAAAGTGACTCTTGCTCCGGAAAAAGAGGGTCCAATAGAAGATGAAGAGGACGATTCTCCGGTGAACTTTAAAGCTCCATCAGAAAAGAAAAAAGAAAATAACTAGCTTTCTAAAGAGCCGCTATCATTGATATTTCTACATTGACATACTTCGGCAAATTTGCTACTTCAACGGTTTCTCTGGCAGGTGCCGTTGCTTCGTCAAAATAAGTCGCATATATCTCATTGATAAGACTAAAATTATTCATATCACTAATAAATATGGAAGTCTTTAAAACATGCTGAAAATTCATTCCAGCCTCGGCTAAAACAGCTTTTAAGTTCTCCATTACCTGTTTGGTTTCCGCTTGGATATCACTTAAAACCAATTCATTTGTCGACGGATTAAAGGCGATCTGCCCCGATGTGAATAACATATTCCCCTTTAGAACTGCCTGATTGTAAGGGCCTATGGGAGCTGGTGCATTTGAGGTCTTAATTATTTTTTTCATAACAAAAAACTGCTAATTATATATTCTGAATTATATGTGCTTATCGTACCAAAAATAGAAGTCTATAGTCCACGGTCTCTTTCGCGTCGCTTATCGTACTTGATATCACTTAACACTGAGCTGGTGATTCCAATAAAAAAGTTCCAACTCGTATTAACCGAACCAATAGGTGTCCAATTGAAGCGTAAGGTCCAACTTTCTAAATCCCTGACAAACCTAAACTGGGTGAGCGAAACACCTCGATTCTTAAAGTCATAACCGGAAGAGAATCCCACTTGCCATCTTGGAGATAATTCGACATTAGAACTAAGCATTAAAGATTGTGAGGATATTTCATTTTGCCTGGCACTATTACTATAAGTTAAGGTGTAAGCCATCCTAATATCCCACGGAATATCATATTGATACCAGGATCGCTCTTTTTGATCTCTCTTTTTGTCCCTTTTCGTATTTACTCCGGATGCCCCTAAGGGCTCGCTAGAACCAAACAAATCATCGGGTCTTCCACCATTTCGGAAGGTATCATTATCAAAATCATCTTCCTCATCGTCCCCGTCCCCCACAAAATCTCTACTGCTGAACGAATAGTTAAAACTCACATTCCCACGGGTGAGTCGAAATAAACTACCGCCGTTATTTATATTAAATTTATCAATACGTTGATTGTTGCTATTTAATGCATAGGGGTCCAACTCTCCATTAATATTTAGGTCCAATTTTTTCACTATAGGAATGCCTGCGGAAAAAGATACAGGATTGAACTTTAATGAATCCCTGGAAATTCCATATCCGCTATTAAAGTTAAGGTTATTAATAATGGAAACCTTCTTTGGTTCGGTAGCGGTGGTATCCTTATCGCGCACTTTCGCCTCTATTAGGTTGCTTATACCAAAACTAATTGCGCTGGAATAAGTTCTGCCGGGGGCACCAAAAAGAGTGTTTTCAAACCTTGAATACTGTACAATTTCCTCGTTCACCAAAGGATCTGCTGTTTCAGGAATTATGTATTGATCGTAAAACTGTTCAAAGCCTGGATTAATACTATAACTAACACTGGGGCGCATGGTATGCCTAATGGTCTGTATCTTCTTATCGGGCCCAAAATCAAAAAGGCCATATATGGTTGTTCCAATACCCGCAGAAAAGCCATACGTTCGATAGGCATCGAAGCCCGAAATAGTATCTTCAACAACGCCTCCAGCACCATCATTTAATGAAACATCATAATCCCTGCGAATGGTCTTTCCCACCCAGGTTTCCTGATAATTGGTTGCCGCTGTAACACTCAGATAATTGAGCACTTTAAAGTTAGTACTGATAGGAATGGTATGCCGTGCTCCAATTTGAGCATTATCAAACATTTCAGGCTTAAAAAAGAGAGAATCTGTGGTCATAATTCGATTCTCCCCAGAAACATCATACTGAAAATTTATATTCTGAAGAATTCCCTTTTTGCTACCATTTTTAGGCGCAAACGGAAAAATACGAGAGACACTACCGTTAAAGTTGGGAAGGGACAATGTAATGGCTTCCGTTTGGGTATTTTGAGTATGGGTCGCTGCCACCGTAAAGTTCACCTGCGGTTCACTTTCGAACGTCTTAGAATAGGAAACGGATGAACTAAGCGTATTTACAAGTTGGCTGGCATTGTTGGTCTGATTAATAGATTGCTGTAAGAACCTACTACTTCCCAGGTTTACTGAGGCGGAAAAGCGGGAACTCGGATTGGCCTTTTGATCTTGCGTATGCGTCCATCTTATATTATAAAGCGTACTCTGACTAAAATTTGGGAAACCACGTTCACTTTCAATGAGGTTTTCATAACGGACACTAATATTACCTCGAAACTTATAGCGCCAGGCATAATCACTGTCTCCACGTATTCCGTAACTTCCATTGGTGTAATAATCTCCTACCAAAGTGAGATCAACATAATCGTTAATAGCAAAGTAATAGCCTCCATTCTGAAAGGCAAATCCACGGTTGTTATTTTCTGTAATATTAGGTAGTAGAAAGCCAGAGGCTCTGTCTTCCGTTAAAGGAAAAAAGGAGAAGGGGAGTCCAATAGGAGTAGGGACATTGGCAATGTACATATTGGTAAGACCAGTGACGATTTTACTTCCAGGCACAAACTTAGCCTTTCTGGCCAAAAAGTAATATTCCGGATCTTCAATATTGGTTGAGGTGGTGAATTTTACGTTCCGCAGAAAATAAACCGAATCGTTTATCTTTTTGGTTACTTCGGAATTGGTCAGAAAACCGCTTTGCTCGGTCACCGCGTTGTAAATAATTGCCTTTTTGGTCTCCCAATTGAATTTGATAGAATCCGGTTCCACCTTGTTGGCGGCCTGTACAAAAATGGGCGCTTGTTTATAGACACCCGAACTATCAATCCCTTTGGCATACACCTCATTTTTATTATAATCCATTATTATAAGACCAGCATCAATGCGGTAGTCTTCGTAAATGACAAAGGCTTTATTGTACATATATATCTTTCCTTTTTTTCGGTCAACATATACGTAATCTTCACCGTAATATTCAATAACGTCCGTTAAGAGTTCTTCTTTTTTCGTTGGGCGAATGGTGTCGCCTTCGACCGTGTCATTCACTTTTTCAGAAAAAGATATTTCTTTAGTGACCAAGGTATCGGCCTCACGGGTCAATGTAGTATCTGTTTTAGATTGAATGATAACGGAGCCCCTGTTAGGTGGATCCTGAGCATATACAACGGTACCACAAAGTAGCAGGAAAAAGAGGATTAATGAAGAAAATTGCCTGTTGATGATCAATGCTACTAGTCTATATATTTGTCGATATCTCTTGTGATAAATAAAATTTTAAAATTCAAATCGAGCCTAATCAATCTATATATTGGCTTAGTTTTTGAATGCTCAAAATTAAGCATATTTTTTCGTGCTTTGTTTTGTTATAACAAAATTTTAAAATAAGCCTCCTTAATAGACGTTACATCTGTATGAAATTGAAATATACCGTACTGTTCTTAGTGCTTTTAGGAATTGCTGTTTCCTATTCGTTTGTGAACCATAACAACAATACTGAAAAGGAATTTATCGTGGTTTTGGATGCAGGACATGGAGGTAAAGACTCCGGAAATACAGGAAATGGTTATTTGGAAAAGGACATCGTGCTGGATGTTACACTTCAGGTTGGAAAAATTTTAGAAGCGCAGCCCAATATGAAAGTGATCTACACCCGAAAAACCGATGTTTTTATTGAATTGGACGAAAGGGCGCCCGTGGCCAATGAAGTGGATGCCGATATTTTCGTTTCTATTCACTGTAATTCCCATCATACTCAGGCCTACGGTGCCGAAACTTTCGTCATGGGGCTTAATAAAAGTAAACAGAATCTTAATACGGCCAAAAAAGAGAATCAGGTAATTTTTCTTGAGGAAAACTACGAAGAAACTTACGCCGGATTCGACCCCAATTCACCCGAATCCCTAATCGGTCTTACCATTATGCAAGAAGAATATTTAGACCAAAGCATTATGCTGGCAGGTTTAATTCAGAATAATATGGTCAATAACTTAAAACGTAGAGACCGAAGTGTAAAGCAGGATGTGTTTTGGGTATTGCACCACTCATATATGCCCAGTGTATTGGTTGAATTGGGTTTCTTAACGCATAAAAAAGAGGGGCCTTATGTTAACTCGAAGAAGGGGAGAAGGGAAATGGCCAGGGAAATTGCCAATGGAATTATTACCTACCGCAAAAACTTAGCCCTAGGCACTAGTGATTTCCAAAATCCTACCATTACAGAGAGTGAAATCGAAGAAGCCATAGAGGAAGCGGAAGAAAAAATTTATGACGGCATCACCTTTAAGGTGCAGTTAGCGGCCAGTGGCAAAAAGCTGGAAACCAAAGCCTATAACTTTAAAGGTTTAAAGGATATCACTCGTAACAAAGAGGAAGGTCTGTACAAATACTACTATGGAGCCACGTCCGATTATAATAAAATTCAGCTTATGAAGGCCTATGCAAGGGAGAAAGGATATTCTTCTGCCTATGTCGTTGCCTTCGAAAACAATAAAAAAGTGAAGCTCTCCGAAGTGCTGAAAACCGAGGACAGACAATAGGGGAGGCCCAAAGTTTATGGCTACGATTAGATGAACGCCGCAAACTCGAATTTCCATCGACTATTCTGATGGGAGCAGTTGTTGCCACTAACAATCTTCATAATCTTTTCACATAAAGCAATTCGAGTCCCATAATTATTTCTAAATTTGTTTTTAAATTAAAATCAACCCTTTGAAACTTTCCAGAGAAGTAAAAACCGGCATTCTAGTCATTTCAGGAATTCTTCTGTTTATCTTCGGATATAACTTTTTGAAGAATTCAGATCTTTTTGAAACCGACCGAATTTTCTACGTTAATTATGAAAATGTTGCAGGGCTGGCCCAGTCAGCACCAGTAACTATAAACGGCCTTGAAGTGGGGCAGGTAAAAAATATTGAATTTGCCGACAAAAACGGTGGACTTCTGGTAACTTTTTCGGTTGAAAAAGATTTTGATTTTTCCAAAAACAGTACCGTTTTAATTTACAGCAGTGGATTTATTGGAGGTAATAACCTTGGTATTATTCCTGCCAATGATGGCGGGGCAACGGCACAATCCGGTGATACACTTCAAGGAGACATTCAAGCAGGGATGATCGACGGTATTATGGACAAGTTCGTGCCTTTAGAGAAAAGTTTAGAGCATACATTAGCAAGATTGGATACTGTATTAGTTGGTATCAGTGATGTAATGGACGAGGACACAAAGAAGAACTTGCGTTCAAGTATTTCCAATTTAAACCAAACCATGTCTTCTTTTAATGGGGTAGCACGCGATATGAAGTCCTTGCTAAGTACCAATAAAGAAAAATTGAATAACACTATGTCCAACCTGGACGTAACGGCTCAAAACTTTGCGAAGCTATCCGATTCGTTGGCACAATTGCAAACAGGAGAACTGGTCCGTAATATGGAAACTACTATTAGTAAATTAAATAGTATTGCTGAAGGGATCGATAATGGAGAAGGTAGCGTGGGCAAATTATTAAAAGATGACGAATTATACGATAATCTAACAGGTGCCTCTAAACAGCTAGAGCAACTCTTGGAAGATATGAAGTTGAATCCTAAACGCTATGTACATTTTTCACTCTTCGGAAAAAGACCGAAACAATATAGCCCAGCACAAGACACCATTAAATAATGCAGTACATTCCTAACATTCTTTTTTTGTTAGCCCTGATTTTGGGTATCGGTTATTTTACGAGAAATATTCGTAAGATCATTCAAAATATAAAACTGGGGCAAGAAACCGATACGAGTGGTGACAAAGGCCAGCGTTGGAAGAATGTTATTCGAATTGCCCTGGGACAGTCTAAAATGGTCGTACGCCCTGTCTCCGGGATCATGCATATTATAGTTTATCTGGGTTTTATAATTATCAACATTGAAGTCCTTGAAATTATTATTGATGGTCTCTTCGGAACCCATCGTGTCTTCTCCTTCTTTGGTGCCGCTTATGATTATTTGATCGCGTCATTTGAAGTATTGGCATTACTGGTACTCATTGCTGTGGTTGTCTTTTGGATTCGCAGAAATATACAAAGACTCAAACGCTTTCTTAGCCCTGAAATGAAGGGTTGGCCCAAAAAAGATGGGAATATTATTCTCTATTTTGAAATGGTCTTAATGACTCTTTTTCTTGTGATGAATGGTGCCGATCATCAACTACAGGACATGGGTGTGGCGCATTATACCGAAGCGGGAATGTTTCCTATAAGTATTCATCTACTTCCCCTCCTAAACGAGTTCTCTGTAGATACACTGATCATCATAGAAAGAACTGCCTGGTGGTTACATATTATAGGAATATTGACTTTTTTAAATTATTTATATTTCAGTAAACACCTGCACATTATTTTGGCCTTCCCAAATGTTTATTTTGGAAAACTATCTGCCAAAGGGAAGTTTAAAAACCTGGAATCGGTGACCAACGAGGTGAAACTGATGATGGACCCAAGTGCAGATCCCTATGCCGCACCGGCCGAAGGAGCCGAGGCCCCTGCTAAATTTGGAGCAAGCGATGTCATGGACCTATCAAGGCTTCAACTGTTAAACGCATATACCTGCACCGAATGTGGTCGCTGTACCAGTGAATGTCCGGCAAACCAGACAGGCAAGAAATTATCGCCTCGAAAAATCATGATGGACACCCGTGACCGTTTGCAGGAGGTAGGGTTGAATGTACAAAAGAATGGAGCCTTTGAACCTGACGGAAAACAATTATTAGGCGATTATATTTCTCATGAAGAATTATGGGCTTGTACCACTTGTAATGCCTGCGTAGAAGCCTGTCCTGTAAGTATAGACCCACTTTCTATCATCATGGACATGAGACAATATTTGGTCATGGAGCAATCATCGGCTCCTTCAGAATTGAATGTCACCATGACAAATATAGAAAACAACGGTGCTCCATGGCCTTTCAATCAGATGGATCGAGCCAATTGGATTAACGAATAAGCGAAGAAAATATATATTTAGAACAGTTATGAAAAAAGAAGACGTAGAAAAGATGCTGCACAATAAAGTAGAGGAAGGTGAAACAGTAAGTCCTGTGTTGCCAGATGGCGTAAAAAACTATTTAATTGATATCGATGGAACCATCTGCGATGATATTCCCAATGAGGAGCCCGAACGTATGGCAACCGCCGAACTTTACCCCGACGCTCTGAAAACTTTGAACAAATGGTACGATGAAGGGCATATCATTTGTTTTTTCACATCGCGAACTGAAGATCATCGTAAAGTAACGGAAGACTGGCTTAATAAACACGGTTTTAAATACCATTCCATGCTCATGGGAAAACCAAGGGGTGGAAACTATCATTGGGTTGACAATCATTTAGTGAAGGCCACCCAATATAAAGGAAAATTTACTGATTTGGTGGACAAACGAGTTACCATCCAGGTTTTTGAAGATTAATACTCAAGACTATGAGTGAAACCATAAACGTACCAACAATGGCGCAATACATGGCCGAGGGCAAAGCTCCAGAAGTTTTGTTTTGGGTTGGCTGTGCTGGAAGTTTTGACGATAGAGCTAAAAAGATTAGCAAAGCATTTGCGAAGCTTTTGAACAATGCCAGTATAGATTTTGCCGTTTTAGGTACAGAAGAAAGCTGTTCCGGAGATCCTGCAAAACGCGCTGGGAATGAGTTCCTTTTTCAAATGCAAGCTATGATGAATATTGAGGTTCTTAATGGTTACGGAATCAAGAAAATTGTAACTACCTGCCCTCATTGCTTCAATACCATTAAAAATGAATATCCTGAATTAGGCGGAACCTACGAGGTCATGCATCATACCCAATTTCTAAAGTCATTGTTAACGGAAGGCAGACTTAAAGTAGAAGGAGGGAAATACAAAGGAAAGCGCATTACATTTCATGATCCCTGTTATTTAGGAAGAGCGAATAACGAATATGAAGCGCCACGCGACTTACTTCAGAAACTGGAAGTTGAATTGGTAGAAATGAGACGTTGTAAAAGCCGAGGACTCTGTTGTGGTGCTGGCGGAGCTCAAATGTTTAAAGAACCAGAAAAAGGCGACAAAGACGTTAATATTGAGCGTACAGAAGAAGCATTGGAAACAAAACCGGAAATCATTGCGGCCGGTTGCCCCTTCTGTAACACCATGATGACGGATGGCGTAAAAGGAAAAGAAAAAGAAGGAAGTGTTGAGGTGATGGACGTAGCCGAAATGATTGCCAACGCAGCCGATTTATAATAAAACTACCGAAGTAAGACCATGTTAGTAGATTTTAAAGACCTCCCAAACGATTCCCGAATTTGGGTTTATCAGTCCAACCGAAAGTTCTCGGAAGAAGAAGCAACTACAATTGAACTCAAAACATCAGCTTTTCTGGAACAATGGACGGCTCACGGAACCGACCTCGAGGCCGGCGTAGAAATTAAACACCAACGTTTTATAATTATTGGATTAAATCAGTCCAATGCTTCCGCCTCAGGCTGTAGCATTGACGCCTCGGTACGATTTATACAATCTATTGAAAAAGAATTGGACGTTGATCTTCTGGACAAAATGAATGTCACCTTCTATAACGGAGCATTCATTGCACATAAAACGTTGGCCGAGTTTAAAAAAATGGCCAAAAACCGCTCTGTCTCCCCTAAAACAGTGGTTTTTAACAATTTGGTAAATACAAAAGCTGAATATTTAGAACATTGGGAAGTCCCTGCAAAAGATAGTTGGCACAACCGTTTTTTAGCATAGTTTTTGTTACATTAGTTTTATGAAGCAAATAGTAATAACCTCACTTTTCATTTTCACCTTTTTCTTCAGTACAGCCCAACAAATAAATCCGTTGATTGTGGTTGACGAATATGAGAATCAGCGGCAATGGGTAGATAGCATTTATGGAAATATGAGCCTTCAGGAAAAAGTGGGCCAGTTATTCATGGCGGATATTTATTCGAGTGATTCCGAAGAAAAAATTTCAAAGCTTAAAAACCTTATTACTGAATATTACATTGGAGGTATCATCTTTTCCAAAGGAGGGCCTATGCGTCAGGCAAAACTCAATAATGAATTTCAAGAGCTGGCCAAAACCAAATTACTCATTGGAATGGATGCCGAATGGGGCCTGGCCATGCGCCTGGACTCTACATTCGCCTACCCCTGGAACATGACCTTGGGTGCGATAAAAGATAATGATGTTGTAAAAAGGGTGGGACGTCGTATCGGTGATCACTCCAAACGTCTTGGTGTTCACTTCAACTTCGCACCTGTAGTAGACATCAATACCAACCCAAAAAATCCTATCATTGGAAATAGGTCTTTTGGAGAAGAAAGAGAGAATGTTACCAATAAGGCCATTGCTTTTATGGAAGGAATGCAGGAAGCAGGAATATTGGCCAACGCTAAACATTTCCCGGGCCATGGAGACACGGATGCCGACTCCCATAAAACACTCCCCACACTTTTATTTGATAAGACCCGTTTGGACACCTTAGAATTATATCCTTATCGGAAGATCATTGGAAAAGGCTTGAGCAGTGTGATGATAGCACATCTAAATATCCCTTCCATTGTTCCCGAAGCGGGTTATCCTTCGTCGCTTTCAAAAAATGTCGTTACCCATATCCTCAAGGGAGAACTTGGTTTTAATGGACTTATTTTTACGGACGCGCTCAACATGAAAGGCGCAGCCAATTTTAAGGAGCCGGGAGAAATTGATTTGGCCGCCTTTTTGGCCGGAAACGACGTGCTGTTAATTTCAGAGGACATTCCTAAAGCACATGGTATGTTGGTTCGCGCCTATCGCGAAGGCGCTGTTACTGAAGAGCGACTGGCCCATTCAGTTAAAAAAATATTATATGCCAAATACAAAGCAGGGCTCTGTGCCTATGCTCCCGTGAACGAAGAAAATCTTTGGGCAGACCTTAACGCTTCTGAGGATCATATCTTATACGAAGAGGCCATGGAAAAAGCATTGACTATCGTTAAGAATGATTCGGCCATTTTGCCCATTCAAAAACTGCAAAAAAAGAAAATAGCCTACGTTAACTTTGGAGATGATTCCGGCCTGGAATTTCTAAATTATCTTCGGAAATATACGGACATTGACTGGATAAGGGCGTCAAGTCTCGATAGTTATGTGCGCCGGTTAAAAAAATATGATTACGTGATCGTTGGCTTTCACAAGTCTAATGATAACCCATGGAAGGACTATAAATTCAAGGAAAAGGAGCTGGTTTGGCTGTATGAAATCGCACGAACCAACAAAGTAATTCTGGATGTATTTGCCAGACCATACGCCCTCTTAGACCTCAAAACAACGGCAAATTTCGAAGGGATTATCGTTTCTTATCAAAACAGTAAAGTGTCGCAGCAACTGTCCGCTCAACTCATTTTTGGCGCCAGAGATGGTCAGGGGATGTTACCAGTTTCAATAGGTTCAGATTTTCCGATACACACCTCGATCGAAACCAAATCCATAGATAGATTGCAATATGGGGTTCCGGAAAGTGTAGGCTTGGACAGTGAAAAACTGAAACGCATTGATACACTCGCGCGTACGGGCCTCTGGGGTGATATGATGCCTGGAGCTCAAATTTTAGTTGCCAGAAAGGGTAAAGTAGTTTATCGGAAAAACTTTGGATATCACACTCAGGACAAAAAAATTAGAGTTAGGAACAACGATGTTTATGACGTTGCTTCCCTAACCAAGATACTAGCCACCTTGCCTATGATCATGGAATTGGTAGATCGAGGCGTTATAAACATGAATACCAAGATTTCGGAAATGTTGCCCGAGTTTAAGAATTCTAATAAAGCGAATATTACCTTAAAACAGATGCTCACGCATACGGCAAGGCTGAGGGCCTGGATTCCATTTTATGGCAATACCATTGATACTTTGACGAGTCTTCCATCCACGAAATATTACGCCTCAGAAAAATCTAAAAAATTTCCAATCAAGGTTGCTAATGATCTTTTTATGAGAAAAGATTATAAAGACAGTATTTTCGAGCTCATAAAGAAAAGCGATCTTCGAACTAGGTCTGGTTATAAATACAGTGATCTGCCGTATTATTTGTTGATGAAATATTTGGAAGATTTCTATGGAACCTCCCTGGACAACTTGGTTCAGCGTAATTTGTATGAATCCTTAGGAGCCAATTATACCACCTATAATCCAATAGACAAGTTCGATAAAGATGACATTGCCCCAACCGAAGACGATAATTATTTCAGAATGCAGAAAGTTCATGGCTATGTTCACGACCAAGGAGCTGCGATGTTAGGTGGCGTTTGCGGTCATGCCGGATTATTTAGCAACGCTAACGATGTTGCCAAAATTATGCAGATGTACTTATGGCAAGGTAGTTATGGAGGGCATGAGTACTTTAGGCCGGACATAGTTGACGCTTTTAACACATGTTATTATTGCGAGAAGGACATTAGGCGAGGCGTTGGTTTTGACAAACCCCAGTTAGGGGAGAGTGGTCCGACTTGTGGTTGTGTTTCAATGAAAAGCTTTGGCCATAGTGGTTTTACAGGCACCTTTACTTGGGCAGATCCTGATGAAGAAGTGGTATACGTTTTCCTGTCAAATAGAACCTACCCGGATGCGGAGAATCGCAAGATTATTGGTAGCAACCTTCGATCTCGCATTCAAGAAGCCATCTATGACGCCATTATTAGAGAAGAAAGGAACATTGCCCCATTAATCACCGAACAAGAAGAGTAATGGGCACCATAAAATTAATAACATTCAATAATTACGGGTTAAGCATATGAAAATAGCCATAGTTTGTTACCCCACTTGGGGTGGTAGTGGAGTGGTCGCAACCGAGTTAGGAATTGCCTTGGCAGAGCGTGGGCATGAAATTCATTTTATCACCTATAAACAACCGGTTCGTCTGGAACTTTTATCTCGAAACATTCATTTTCATGAGGTTTCCGTCCCTAATTATCCCTTGTTTCAATACCAACCCTACGAGTTGGCTCTGTCCAGTAAATTAGTGGATATGGTTAAACTTTATGACCTGGATCTATTGCACGTTCACTATGCTATTCCTCATGCCTATGCAGGTTATATGGCCAAAAAAATGCTTGAGTCCGAAGGTATTTTTATTCCCATAGTAACGACCTTGCATGGTACAGATATTACCCTTGTTGGAAACCATCCTTTCTACAAACCAGCGGTAACCTTCAGTATTAACGAAAGTGATGTGGTAACCTCAGTGTCTCAAAGTTTAAAGGATGATACACTTCGGTTGTTCGATATTAAAAATGAAATCGACGTTGTCCCCAATTTTATTGACCTGTCCAAGTTCAACAATGTCTTTACCGATTGTCAGCGAGATTTAATGGCTAACGAAGACGAGCGTATTATTACTCACATAAGTAATCTACGACCTGTAAAGCGCATCATGGATATTGTGGAGATATTTGAACGTATTCAAAAGGAAATTCCAGCTAAATTATTGTTAGTAGGTGACGGTCCGGAAAAGAAAAGAGCCGAGGAACTTTGTAAAAGTAAGGGAATTGAAAATAAAGTAATCTTTTTCGGAAATAGTAGTGAAATTGACAAGATTCTATGCTTTAGCGATCTCTTTTTATTACCTTCAGAAAAAGAAAGCTTTGGTTTGGCAGCATTGGAGGCCATGGCAAGCGGAGTTCCCGTTATTTCCAGTAATACGGGAGGATTACCAGAAGTAAATGAACATGGTGTGAGTGGCTACTTGAGCGATGTTGGCAATGTTGATGACATGGCAATGCGGGCATTATCCATTCTCAAAAGCGATGAAACTTTAAATAAGTTTAAAAAACAGGCTCGCGAAACTGCAAAGAAGTTCGAAACTCAAAACATTGTGCCCATTTATGAGGCCATGTACGAAAAGGCCACGCGAAAAGTCTACTAAGCGATCGGAATACTGTTTCTCAGTTTTTTCTTTCTATAACGACGCTATAAGGTCTAAAGGCGCATCTTCTTCAAACTCGGATAGCCCCAGTGTTTCAATAAAGTCATTAGAAAATACCTTCGCCATTTCTTTGGAAAGCAAGGCCGATCTATATTCTTTCCAACGATTCGCATCCATTCCAAACATATGTTGGAGCAAATTCGGGAATTCCCATTTGGCATTCTTGCCCCAGTGAATTGTGAAGGGTATGTCATTGGCTTGCAATACTTCGATCATGCGCGTTGCATACTCTTCCAAGCTTATGAGTTTCCTAGACTTTTTCCATTGAATTCCATCTATTTCGACCATACAGGTATATGGAAATCTTGTAAAGGCAAGCAATCCATCCGATTTCTTCACAAAACGCATGGCAAAAATTCCAGGAACTGGCCCTTCATCTCGTGTAAGCTTGGTTAAAACTTCAAGAGCTTTTCTGGAATTGCGATGATCCACACCAAAAGAGCAAGCAAAAGCTCTTCCCTGATAACCCGCATCCCAAAATATTTCAGAAAGCTTCCCAACAATATCTTTTTTTTGCCCTCCCTTTTTCTCTTCTGGCATAATGGTTTTGTTCAGCGCCTTAATAAATTTTGGAATAGCCTTTGGAAATCTTTCAGAAATCTTAATCAATAAATAGATCAGGTCTCTGTAAATAAACTCTTTCATAAAGGGAATCGGGTCTCCATATTTCTCTTTATATAAAGCGTCATACGGCTTCTTGTAGATAGCTTCTATAACATATTCGCTCTCCTTTCCATAGGGATTAATGAACACCTTGTAATGGTAAGGTCGTTTCCCATTGCCGTTGGCATCCAGTTCTGAGGGAATCTTAAATTCCGAATGCTCAAAATCAAGTGTCTCCGCCAATTTTAAAGCTGTTTCTTTCTTGATCTTACGAACATATCGCCGCAATAAGTAAGCGTCCTCCGCTTCAATAACCACTCCGTGTATAAACCCAAACGACCCTAAACCGACCAAGGCAGCATTGAAAAGCCCATCGTTTCTAATAATTTTCGCTTTTAGGGTAGTGGGCAACTTGTCACTTAAAGCAGGTTTTGAATGTCGTTCCAAGTAGACAATATCCTCCGGCTTGGGACCGGTAATGAGGTTGAGTCCGACCACATAGTCTTGTACGGAGCCCACATCAATGGCAGAACCATGAACCCCGGTTGATATACATCCAGCTATGGTTTGTCCATTGCTGGCTCCCGTAGTTTTTAGAGATTTCCCTCGGTCTTCCAAATACCGCGATATTTCTTTAATTTGATTGCCACATTGAAAGAAATACAGGTTTTCCCGTTTATAACTAGAATCTGGATGCACCTCTTCCTCAGAAATATCAAATTTCAAATTCATGTACGCATTAAAATGCATTCGATCCTTATGATGGGCTATCGCAGACATAGACCATTTAGACCCTATAGAACGGAACCCTTCATTATTTTGGGCAGCCTCGGAGAGCAATCTTTGTATTTCAATCGCAGCATCATTATAACGATCCTTGGCCTCAAACATTACGGCTTTCTTTTCCAGTTTCGTTTCCAGAAATAACTTTAAGGGGAAAGGGCCATTCTTATGTAGCGTGTCCCATCTTTGTCTTGGTGTAGCATTGGTAGTTGCCATACGATTATAAATTTGGATCTTTTAAACAAACATATTTTACTTTCACTTTTCGCTTTTTTCCTAAGGAGACCACATAGAGCAAAATACCGCCAAAAGTGTTTTTAATCTGAACCGTATGAAGCGCGCCCGACTCGCAGTTCCTAATATTAATTGGATACTCATCGGTCGTTGTTTTTACCTTAACAATGGTGTCCAATTCTCGTACATAAAGGCCACTCAATGCATCTTCGCGCTCATTGTCCTGAGGTTCTGCCTGTCCATTAGATACTTTAAGTCTAACCGAATAACAGGACATTAATAAGAACATCGACAATAGTGTTATGGCAACTTTTATGGGTCTCATAATAACATGTTTTGAAGTGGGCAGTGCAAAATATCAACTCCCTACTTGATTGAAAAACATAAAGTTGCGACAAAAAATTGGAAAATAAAACAGGGTTTTACCTATATTTTTAAAACAAAAACCCCTCAAAATTGAGGGGTTCATGAGTTTTATGTTTGAAAATGACTAGAATTGATATCGAAGTGAGAGGGCAATGTCAAAGTCTAAATCATCTCTAAAATCTCCAAAACCAATTTCCGGTCTAAAATCGATAGCTACTAACAGAGGAATGTCAAAATCGTATTCAATACCAATGTCTCCGGCAGCAAACAAGAAGGTTTCATTGTCGGGATCACCGGGAAAGTCGTTTCCAAAATCGATCTGTCCAATTCCACCACCAGCACCGACATACCAATTAAAGTTTCCGTCCAACACGAATACCCATTGAAATAAGCCAGTCAACTTGTAAGCGTCAACGTCTGAGCCGCTATTCCAACCCAGACCAAATTCGAGTCGGTTGTTCTCGCTAAGTCCTCGCTGATAGTTGATTTCGGTTCCAAAACCATCGCTGTCACCAACGCGAATACCAATGGCATTGTCTGCAATTCCTTGTGCCTGGACACTTAGTCCAAATCCTACTACCGTAAATAATACTAAAAAGATGTTCTTCATAATAAAGGTTTGTTGTTAAAAATGTAAAATTATAAGGATTAAATAAAAAAGTTGTTAATCAATTATTAAAGTATTTCTAGTCAATTTTGGTGCCAGAAGTGTTCTCAGTTTTCTATTTTTACCATTCCACCAATGAAAAAAGCCTTAACACATCTTAGAACGCACTTTGACGGCGATTTATTTTTCGACGATCTTCATAAGACTTTGTATGCAACCGATGCCTCAGTGTATCGTAAAATTCCTTTGGCGGTTGCCTATCCAAAGACGGAACAGGGAATTAAGCAGCTCGTCCAATTCGCTACCCAACACAGCACGTCGCTCATACCAAGGACCGCCGGGACCTCTCTTGCTGGACAATGCGTAGGTGATGGAATTGTAGTTGATGTTTCTAAATATTTGACCGAAATCATTTCCATTGATGAAAAAAGCAAGACCGTGTGTGTACAACCGGGCGTGATTCGTGATGAACTCAACGCTTATTTGAAGCCCTATGGCCTGTTTTTCGGTCCAAATACTTCAACAAGCAATCGCTGTATGATTGGAGGCATGGTTGGAAATAATAGCAGCGGAACCACCTCCATTCAATACGGGGTGACTCGAGATAAGGTTTTGTCATTAAAAACAGTGCTTTCCAATGGAGATACCGTTATTTTTTCTGAAATTTCTTCGGAAGCATATACGGCCAAATCTAAGTTAGAATCCTTAGAAGGAAATATTTATCGTACCCTATATTCCGAATTATCTTCGGAAGAGACTCAAACTGAAATCAAACGAGAGTTCCCAAAGTCTGAAATTCACCGCCGAAACACAGGTTACGCCGTAGATGCTTTGCTAGAAACCGAACTATTCAGTAAAAATTCAGAATTAATAAATCTTTGCAAACTCCTCTGCGGAAGCGAAGGCACTTTGGCGTTCACCACCGAAATCACCTTGCAACTCGACCCATTACCACCCCCTTTTACGGTCGTGGTAGCCGCGCAATACGATTCGCTTCAAAATTGTTTGAATGACATTCACGGCGTCATGCAGCACGATTTGCACACCTGTGAGATGATGGATGATGTGATCTTGGAATGTACACGACAAAACAAAATGTACGAACCTTACCGCTTTTTTGTAGCAGGGAATCCTAAAGCTGTTTTGCTCTTAGAATTAAAAGCGGATTCGGAAGAGGCACTGTCGTCACAAACCAATGCATTGATCAAGACACTTCAAACCTCCAAACTTAGCTATACAGCGCCCGTTTTAAAGGGACAGGAGATCGAAATGGCCTTGGCGCTTAGGAAGGCCGGACTAGGGTTGCTGGGCAATATGGTAGGGGATAGTAAAGCTGTGGCTTGCATTGAAGATACTGCCGTGGCTTTATCCGACTTACCTGATTATATATCAGAATTTACAGCGCTCATGGAGCAGTATGATCAAAAAGCAGTTTACTACGCCCATGCGGGTGCCGGAGAGCTTCATTTACGGCCCATTTTGAATCTAAAAACTGGAGAGGGTGTGGCTTATTTTAGAAAGATCACTACCGAAGTGGCAAAACTGACAAAAAAATACAAGGGTTCTTTTTCTGGAGAGCACGGAGATGGCATTGTGCGGGCCGAATTTCTCGAAATGCAAATAGGAAACAAAAATTTTGAATTGCTCAAACGTATTAAAAAGGTCTTCGATCCACAAAACATATTCAATCCTGGTAAAATAACAGATGCCTGGCCCATGGACGTTTCATTACGGAATGAGCCCGATGTTACCACGCCCGAAGTATCCAGTTTTATGGATTTTAGCGATTCGGAAGGAATATTACGTTTGGCTGAAAAATGTAACGGGAGCGGGGACTGCCGGAAATCTGCCAGCGCAGAAGGAACCATGTGTCCCAGCTATCAAGCCACCAAAAATGAAAAGGATACTACGCGAGGCAGAGCCAATATGCTTCGAGAGGTGCTTACTCAAAATGAAGCGACCAATAAATACAACTCGGCCGATCTAAAGAAAACCTTCGATCTATGTTTAAGCTGTAAAGCCTGTGCCACCGAATGCCCAAGTAATGTGGACATGGCAACCGCGAAGGCGGAATTCTTATATCAATTCAACAAAGAGAACGGGGTTTCTCCATCGGATAAGCTTTTTGCAATGAGCAGCAGCTATAACCAAAGGGCGTCACGATTTCCACGAATTGCCAACTTTCTATTAAGCAATGCTTTAACGGCGGGCATGATTAAATCCAAAGGCAAAATTGCATCGAAAAGACGGTTTCCAAAAATTTCAATTAAAAGTTTTAGTGAAATATCTCAATCAATTATAAAAGAGGTAGATACGAATAAAAAAGAAGTGATTTTATTTGTAGATGAATTCAGTAATTATTTAGAAGCTCATATTGCCGAAGACAGTTATCATTTATTAACTGCCTTGGGCTATCAAGTGACTCTCGTGGATCATTTGGACAGTGCCCGTGCCCTTTTAAGTAAAGGGTTTTTGGAGGAAGCAAAGGCTCATGCATCAAAAAATGTGGCCTTCTTAAAGGATAAGGTGTCGGAAGACTCGCCATTGCTAGGAATAGAACCTTCGGCTATATTGGGTTTCCGAGATGAATATCTTCGGTTGGTGGACGATCTAGAACCAGCCCAGCTCATTTCAGAAAACACCTTTCTCATAGAGGAGTTTCTGGCATCGGAAATAGAAAAAGGCGTTATTACTTCAGCTCAGTTCACTTCAGAAGAAAAACAAATAAAGATCCATGTGCACTGCCATCAAAAGGCATTGAGTAATCAAAGAGTGACCTTTGACATCCTTAATTTACCCATCAATTATAAACCGACCATTATCCCGTCCGGTTGTTGTGGAATGGCCGGGAGCTTTGGTTATGAAAAGGAACATTATGAAGTAAGCATGCAAATAGGGGAGTTGAAACTGTTTCCTTCGGTCAGAAAGGCTTCGGAAAACACCATAATCGCAGCCAATGGCACCAGCTGTAGACATCAAATAGAAGATGGCACCCAAAGAGAGGCATTTCACCCTGTGACTATTTTGCGGCGTGCACTGCTTTAATCTACAATTTATCGGCTAGTAGGAACGCTGAAAGCATCTCAGGTATTGTTTCATCTTCAAATTCATCTTCAGAATGCAACATAAAAGGTGTGCGGCTTTTGGTTTGGTGTTGATACAATTGCCAGGCTTCATTGTGGTATTCCAAAGCTGTCAAGTTTTCCACCCAATCTCCGCTGTTCAGATAGATACAATTTCCCTTCGAAGTAACCACTTCTCGTATGACGGGTTGATGAATGTGTCCACAAACCACATAATCGAAGCCTCGCTCAATAGCCACCTCGGTTGCTGTTTTTTCAAAATTTGAAATAAACTTTACCGCTCCTTTCACACTGCTTTTAATACGTTTTGACAAAGAATATTTCTCACGTCCAAATCGGACTAACACCAAATTGATAAGGCGATTTAAAAGGATAAGTGCGTCATAACCCCAGCCGCCTAATTTGGCAATCCACTTGGCGTGTTGGACGGAGGCGTCAAAAACATCTCCGTGAAAGAACCAGGCCTTCTTTCCATCCAGGTGAAGTTCCAACTGATCGAGAATACACAGATTTCCCATGGTTGCTTTGTTAAACCGGCGTAACTTTTCATCGTGATTTCCCGTAATATAATATACTCTGGTTCCTTTGGCGGCAAGCGATAGAATCTTCTTGATTACCAACAAATGTGACTTCGGAAAATAACTTTTTCTAAATTGCCAAATATCAAAAATATCTCCATTTAAAATGATTTTTTTGGGCTTGATGGAGTTTAGGTATTGCAAAACTTCCCGGGCGTGGCAGCCATAGGTCCCTAGGTGAATATCGGACAATACCGCAATTTCAACTTTTCTTTTCAAGATTCATAGGTTTGTACAAAATTCTAAAATCCAAGCTCACATTCCATTACCTCAAGGTTATCAATAGATTGGCAAAAGGTTATTATGTTCGAATCATGGAAACCTATTCTCCATCCGCAATCCTCTTTTGTGGTTCGTTTGGAATGGGTATATTTGTTCAAATTGACATGGTTAGTTTAGGAAAACAACTTACTTTACTTCAGACCAATTCCAATATTCAATAAATGGCAGGAAACACCTTCGGCACCATCTTTAAACTCACCACTTTTGGTGAATCTCACGGTCCCGCGTTGGGAGGAATCATTGACGGTTGCCCTGCGGGAATTGAATTGGATTTTGAAGCCATTGAAGCCGAAATGCAACGAAGAAAGCCCGGCCAGTCGGCCATTGTGACGCAGCGCAAAGAACCTGACACCGTAAAATTTCTTTCCGGGATCTTTGAAGGAAAAACTACTGGGACACCTATTGGGTTTGTGATCGAGAACACCAACCAAAAATCCAAGGACTACTCTCATATCAAAGATACCTATCGCCCTTCGCATGCCGATTATACCTACGATCAGAAGTACGGCATTCGGGATTACCGAGGAGGTGGACGCTCATCAGCTCGCGAAACGGCAAGTAGGGTAGCGGCCGGAGCTATTGCAAAACAATTCTTAAAAAACATCAAAATCACGGCTTATGTGTCGGCTGTAGGTAAGTTACAGCTGGAAAAATCGTACAAAGACTTAGATTTTTCTGAAATTGAAAAGAATCCCGTCCGCACAGCAGATGCACAAATGGCAGTTCAGATGGAGGATTATATCAAAGAAATCCGAAAAGAAGGGGACACGGTAGGAGGAAGAATTAGCTGTGTTATTGAAAATATGCCGGTGGGTCTGGGGGAACCTGTGTTTAAAAAGTTGCATTCTGAATTGGGAATGGCCATGTTGTCCATCAATGCAGTCAAAGGATTTGAATACGGCAGCGGATTTGCAGGGACTCAGCTCAAAGGAAGTGAACACAACGATTTGTTTAATTCGGATGGAAGTACGCAAACCAATCATAGTGGCGGTGTGCAAGGTGGGATAAGTAACGGAGAAGACGTATATTTCAACGTGGCTTTTAAACCGGTGGCTACCATCATGCAAAAGCAGGAAACCATCAATAGTGAAGGCGAAACTGTCGAAATGCAGGGAAAAGGACGACACGACCCTTGTGTGGTGCCTAGAGCAGTACCGATCGTGGAGGCCATGGCTGCCTTGGTTTTAGCCGATTTTGTTTTACTGAATAGACTTTCAAAAATATAAGTAACGATATATGAAAAAATTAGCATTACACTGGAAAATCATAATAGGAATGGTACTTGGGGTGGTTTTCGCCCTGGTCATGACCAATTTTTCATGGGGGCCAGGCTTTATTAGCGACTGGATCAAACCCTTTGGAACTATTTTCATTCGTGCGTTAAAGTTGATTGCTATCCCGTTAATTCTGGCTGCTTTGATCAAAGGTATATCCGATCTAAAAGATATTTCGAGCCTGTCTAAAATGGGAACCCGAACGATCATTACCTATATAATAACTACCGTAATTGCGGTTTCCATCGGTTTATTAGTAGTGAATGCTGTACAACCCGGTAAAACGATTACTGAAGATACCAGAAACGAATTAATTGAAGCCTACGGAGGAGATGCCGAAGCAAAACGACAAGCTGCTATTGCGCAACAGGAAGCGGGGCCCTTGCAGGCCTTAATTGATCTGGTTCCGGAGAATATTTTTAGTGCAGCCGGAAGTAATAGAAACATGCTTCAAGTGATTTTCTTTGCCGTCTTTTTTGGTATTGGACTTATATTAATTCCTGAAGAAAAAGGTAAGACCGTCAAGCATTTCTTTGATGGGGTGAATGATGTTATTCTCAAAATGGTCGACCTCATTATGCTGGCTGCGCCCTATGGTGTATTTGCACTATTGGCCGCTTTGGTAGTTGAAGCTCCCAGCGCCGATCTGTTCGCCGCCTTGGCTATGTATGCCCTCTGTGTGGTTGGAGGCTTACTACTTTTGGTCGTTTTGTATGTATTTATTGTAAAGATGTTCACCAAAAAATCTCCTTTATTTTTTCTGAATGGAATAGCACCGGCGCAACTGTTGGCTTTTTCTACCAGCTCAAGTGCCGCGACATTACCCGTAACAATGGAGCGTGTTACCGAACATTTGGGAGTAGAAGAGGAAGTGGCCAGTTTTGTACTTCCTGTAGGTGCCACCATCAATATGGACGGAACTAGTCTTTATCAAGCCGTTGCTGCCCTTTTTATTGCACAAGCCTTCGGAATGGATTTATCCTTGAGCGTTCAATTGGGTATTATAGCCACCGCCACTTTGGCCTCTATTGGGTCTGCCGCTGTTCCCGGAGCGGGAATGGTGATGTTGGTAGGCGTATTAGGCTATGCGGGTATCCCGGAAGCTGGATTGGCGTTAATTTTTGCGGTTGACCGTCCCTTGGATATGTGTCGTACCGTAATAAATGTTACAGGAGATGCTACCGTTTCAATGCTGGTAGCTAAATCGCAAGGGAAATTGGGCGAACCTCATGTAAAGGACTGGGATGATCATTATGAGGACGTCAAGTAATTCATAAATTCAGACTTTACATTCTTGAATTGTAGGTTAGAAGTGATGTCTTTGTCTTCGCTAAGCTTATTTTTTACCTATTTTCGACCCTTGCCAGAGCTATCGTCTAATCACACTCCCTTATAAAACGAATCTGTTATAAGTTTTGCCTTAAATGTCACAACTATGAGGATTCCCTTGTTCCTATTTATTTTTGCCCTTATGAGTCCGCTACGGGCCCAGGTAGGTATTGGAACCACGACACCGGCCAACTCATCTATACTTGAAATTAGTAGTAGTCTGGACGGGCTTTCCTTTGGAGGTTTTATGCCTCCCAGAGTGCCTACCGTTGCCAACAGAAACAGCATCATGCCAACATTTACGGACAAGGGTCTGATCCTATTTGTAGAAGAAACTGACTGTCTTCAGCTTTGGAATGGCTCGGCTTGGGAAAACATCCATTGTCTGAATACCTCTTTGCCTACTGGCACCTTTCAAAATTTCGATTTGAGCACCAGTTGGGGGCTCAGTTCGGATGTTCCGTTCTTTGATAATGGTTCCAGTGGGTTTTTTGGAATTACTAATAGTGGAAATGGCGGGTTTAGTAACATCACCAGTTTGACCAATAACTTTCTAGGGGTTTCAGATTTGGACGACGAAGGAGTTAATGGAACTTCAGGGTTTGCTACCCTCACCTTTAATACTATAAACACGTCTTCCGCTTTGAGCGGTATGACCCTTTCTTTTGACTACGAGTTCTTCGAATTTGATACTGGAGATGATGCTTTTTATACGGTCTTCATCGACGGAATCCCGCAAACAGAAGTGCAGCTCATCAATGGCCTAGGCAATCTTTCACTCAACGGAAATGCTGTGATCAACATTCCTCCCGGCACCTTAAGTGTTGGGCTCACCATACGGATCAGACAGGATGGGGCAGGAGACTATGCGGGGTTTGACAACTTCGCTTTGGTTCCAAATTAAAGTATAGAAATCTCACTTTAAAATAATTTCCCTTATCCTACACATCGTCATAGGCATATTTCGCAAAATCTAATTATCCCTCCTTCTGAATTTCAACAGCATGTGGGTATGGAATTTCAATACCAGCTGCATCCAGAGCTTCCTTGGCTTTTTCCAGGGTGGCAAAGTAAACATCCCAATAGTGCTCGGCTTTTACGGAAGGCCGAACAGCAAAATCCACAGAGCTATCTCCCAATCCGGATACTTCCACCAATGGCGCAGGATCATCCAGCACTTTTTCTTGTGAGGTCAATACCTGCATAAGTACCTCTTTGGTCTGTTTGATATCCGCATCGTAGCTCACACCTATGGTATGGAAAACTTTTAATATCCCTTCGGCGCTATAGTTTGTAATGTTTCCGTTGGATAAAGTTCCGTTGGGAATAATGACAAGTTTATTTTGAGGTGTTACGATCTTTGTAGTAAATATCTCGATTTGTTTTACCTCTCCCAATTCTCCCTGAGCTTCAATGAGGTCTCCAATCTTAAAAGGTTTAAATATCATTAGCAATACACCACCAGCAAAATTTGAAAGTGATCCCTGAAGCGCCATCCCAACCGCAAGTCCGGCCGCCGCTAAAATAGCAGCAAAGGAGGTTGTTTGAATTCCTAAATTACCCAATATCACTACAATTAGCAGCACTTTCAGTGACCAACCGACCAAATTTTTAAGAAATTTTTGAAGGCTCTCATCGTAATTCGATTTGGACATTACCTTTCCCAAAACCTTCATCAATTTTCGAATCACCCATGATCCTACAATCCAAATAACAATGGCTCCAATGATCTTTAATCCGTATACAGAACCTAATTCTATTCCTTTGTCAATCCATTTTTGATAATCCATATGAGTATAATTGAAAATTCAACAACCCAAAGAAACGAAAGATTTCAAAATTTTCCACGGAGTGAGGTTATTAATTAGTAGTTAAAATTGGTATTTAAACGAAAAAGGACGGGTAGTAACTCTAATAGATTCCGCTTCTATTTTTAGAATTTTATTTTCTTTTGAATATCTCAATTTCAAGTTTTGTGGTTGTGCTATAATTGTTATATTTAATTTGAATTAAAAACCAATCAATATGAACGTTTGTTTCATCATGTATCCATGGGACGAAATGGATCCTGAAAACGACTCTACCTTGGCAATGATACAAGAATTTGCCAAGCGAGGGCATGGCATGGCTATCACAACGCCTGCTAACTTAACCATTCGGGATAGTGTTGCATTTGCCTTTTGTAGGTGTCTTAAAAGAGCCGAAAAAGTTTCCAACAATCTTAAATCCTTTCACGGAAAAGCCGAGTTTTATGATGAAATGCTTCCGTTAGCAGGTTTTGACGTTATCATATTACGCAGCAATCCGCCTTTGGATATGATCATGCTCAACTTTTTGGACAGCGTGAAAGACGACGTTTTCATTATGAATGATCTGGACGGAATTCGTCGTGCCAACAACAAATTGTATACGGCAGTATTTGAAGATGATAAAAATGAAATCATCCCGCGCACTCATGTGACAAAAAACAAAGATTATCTCAAGAAGATCATTAAGGAAGGTCCGGACTGGATGATTCTGAAGCCGCTCAACGGTTTTGGTGGTTCTGGAGTAATACTTATTGAGAAAAGAGCTATGCTGAGCATCAACTCGCTCCTGGATTTCTATATAGACAATGCAGACGGCACCTCAAATTATGTGATTTTACAAGACTATATCCCAGGTGCCGATCAGGGAGATGTTCGTATTTTAATGCTCAACGGACAACCCATAGGAGCCATGAAACGTGTTCCGGGAGATGAAGATCATCGCTCCAACGTAAGCGCTGGAGGTAGTGTACAAAAGCATTCCCTAACCAAGCAAGAAAAGGAACTGTGTCGTCGAATTGGACCAAAACTCATAAAAGACGGGCTCTATTTTGTAGGTATCGATGTGATTGGAGGCATGTTGGTTGAGGTCAATGTGATGTCTCCTGGTGGAATAACTTACATCAATAAGGTATACAAAACGAGAATACAGGAGAAAATCATAGATTTTGTAGAAGACAAAGTACAAGAACGCGTTAATAAATTTGAGCGAAGACAAAAACTTCGTAAGCACGTGAAGGATGCTTAAACAAGGTTTGTTAGAAAAAAAGCTAATTTGAAATTCTCGTTTAAATGCAACGACTATCTATTTCAGAGATTATCCATAAGATTAATAATGAAGCGTTATTCGAAGCCGTTTCGGATGACTATTCTTTCACACTGAAAATTGATCAATATGTGCCCTATGTATGCGGTGCGGTCCATGATGGGCATCAATTCCGAAGAGAACTTTGGGAACAATGTCTTCACAGCGAATACGACCGGTGGTTTGAAGAAGATCCATGTACTAAGGAATTTGTAAAAACACATCCCATTATTATTGCTGGCTGTGACAGTCGTTTTGAATACGACCTCAATCGCGATCCCGAAAATGCCATCTACGAGGACGCCTGGGGGAAAAAACTTTGGAAAAGCCCTTTATCAGAAAAACAGCACGCCACAAGTTTAAGCAAGCACCATGCGTTTTATAAAGTGGTCCATGCACTCATCTCCAAATTGGAAGAAAAGTTTAGTTCCTGCGTGGTTTATGACATGCACAGTTATAATTGGCGTCGTTGGGATAGAGAGGTGCCCGTCATTAATCTTGGCACGGTAAATATAGATAATGACCGGTATGGAAACTTCGTAGAGGATTGGAGACAATCACTATCCGAGTTGGTGCTACCAAACGGCATAGAAAGTACTTCCAAAATTAATGACACCTTTCAAGGCAATGGATATTTCTTGAAATTTATTACGAAAAACTTCAAAAATACCTTAGTTTTGGCGACAGAGTTCAAGAAAATTTATTGTGACGAAATAGGGCAAATAATATATCCTGAAGTGGTTTTGGCTATCGAACAACAACTTCAGTATAAAATAAAAGAGCACGCTGCTTCTTTTTATAATGCCCAAAAGAAATAATGTATGTTGTATAGCGACTATTGCTCGCAAGACTAATAAAGACGAGCACATTATTTAAATAAAATGTATGACGTATCCCGAAGCCATTGTAGAAACACACCCTAATCTATTCAAGATAGATGCCAACTTGAATAAATTGGTAAAGAAAATTGAACTCCTCAATTATATCAACCCTATTAATATTGAGCAGGAAAAACGTAATTTCTTTAGTTCAAAATACAATGTCAATCCTGCATTCAAATACCGCCGTATTGATTTTAATGCGCACAAACTACAACAAGAGTTGTTTTTGCAGGATATAGATAGCATCAAAGATGAAGAGGCTCGCAATTTTTACCGAGACGTAATCTATGACTATTCAGGCCTCATACAATGTATTGAAACTATTGGCAAAGGTTCTAAATTTTACTACAACTCCTTGAAATCATTTGGAACACCGGTAGAAAAAGATGCTGAAAATGCTCGATTCATTCTTCATTTTAACGACGAATATGACGAGGAGTTGTTTCCGGTGTTTAACGCCAGTGAAGCGGCCGATTATTTTAAAGAATTTACCAAACGCTACGATTTCAAGTTTAATTTAAAATTCTCGACAAAAATCTCGGCGGCGGCTATGGTTCAGAACAACACGCAAACCCTGCTGTTAAAGAAAAACCATAGGTTTAGCACCAATCAGTTAAAAGTGTTGGCCAACCACGAAATTGGAGTGCATATGGTCACAACATTCAATGGGCTCGAACAGTCTCTTAAAATTTTTCACAATGGTTTTCCGAAGAATGTGGAAACCCAGGAAGGTTTAGCGGTCTTTAGTGAATATATGAGTGGTTGTCTTACCCTGTATAGACTGAAAGAGTTGTCTTATCGAGTTTTAGCCGCAGACAGTCTTAGAATGGGATTCGACTTTTGTGGTACCTTCGATCTATTACACAATCAATACAAGTTGAATAGAGAGGAGGCTTATTCTATTACCCTTCGGGCCCATCGGGGCGGTGGATTCACCAAAGACCATCTGTACCTAACCGGATTGAAAAAAATATACAATTACCATCAATCCAATAAAAACCTGGATAACCTTCTGGCAGGAAAGGTGTCACTTCCGTACGAACCTATCATTGGCAAATGGCAAAAAGAAGGCTTAGTAGACACTATAACTTATAAGAATGCCGCTTTTGATACCAATAGCAATCAAAATAAAAAATTGGAGTTTATTCTTCAGAATTTGAAGTAACACGCTATGCGAAGGACTTCATGGCTTATTCTATTTCTTTTTTTTCTCTCGAATATCACTTTTGGCCAGCAAATTAATCCGAACGATTTAAATAGTCATCAGGCCTTCGCAGAGGAACTAGAATCCTCTAAAGAGCTCAAATATTTAGACATACTAAAACAGTATGATTCTTATATTCTTAATCACCCAGATCATGTTAGTGTCCAAATAGAGCGCTGTAAGTTTATTGGAACTGCTTACTACGACGAAACTGAAGAGTATGATCTCAACTGGGAAAAAACTGAGTCGTGTGTCGAAAAACTGTACCTCGACCATCCTGAACATCCTGACGTCATTGTTTACAAGATCAAAAATACCTATGGTGATGAGCGTGCCGAATTGATTGACAAGTCCATCCATATATATTATAAAGATATCGACAGATGGAGTGATAAAACCCGGGGAAATTTGTTTAAGCTTGCGGCCTACCGATATGCCGATATAGATCCTTCAAAAGCCTTAGAATACGCCAATAAAGCAGAACGATTTGATAAGGAGTTAGATCTATCTGTACTCACGGCAAAAACGCATATGACATTAGGGAATGACGAGAAAGCGAAAGAAGTGCTTGACACCAACCTGTTTTATGACAATGAAGTTTGGGTCTTAAGTGAAAAGGGGGATTTATTGGTTGAACTGGGAGAACTCGATAAGGCTTTGGAAATATTCGAACGGGTGAGAGCTAAGGATTCTAATTACGTAGATAAAACCAGCCTTTATAGAATTCTAATTGGAGAACAAAAGTTTGAATTGGCTCGAAACTCATTGGTAAAGGATACCGTCAATGAATGGAGTAAAACAAGAACCATTCAAAAACTATTGCAGCACGATATTGCGCACTCTAGCGAAGATGTGGCACTAGCAACCTATAAAAGAATGCAAGAAGAAAGTTACTACGACGATTTCTTCGGTATAAAACGAATTCGAATATTTTTAAAGGATCCCTGGGGAAGCTTTTCGCCTGTTGGTTATACTCATTTATTATGGTTATTTCTACTCCTGATCGCTCTTCTTATTGTTCCTTACCTATGGGTACTCCCCATACATGGTCTTAGCCAATATTTTGGATGGAAATTTCGAGGCGGTGAATACTGGGGATTAAGACATTTTTGGCTCATAAGTTTTGTTTATCTCGCCGCGCAAGTCTTGCTTGGGCTTATTTTCTATTACGAAAACTATATGGAAAATATCTTCGACATCACTGGAGGATATGGGTTGGGCGTGGAAGATGAAGAAGCTTTGGTGGCGCCTAATGAAATGATCGCCTTTTCAAGTTTTCTATTAATAACAACCTTCCTCTTTTTGAATAAAGAACGCGTCAAATATGTTTTTCGATCCAGTTGGTCGATCGCCCGCATCATTGGTATGAGTTTCGCATTTTTCCTGTTCAATGTACTCATCATTCGTATTTTGGGCGTATTTGTGGACCTGACGGACGTTACCAATTTCACTTCGGTCCTGAGTATGCGTCCCGAAATATTAGCGCTGATTAATGAGAAAGGGGTTTGGATTTCCTTGCTCATTATCGCTGTTTTCGCTCCGTTCTATGAGGAAACTATCTTTAGAGGAATTATACTGAACGGTGCGTCCAAACATATTGGTTTTATACCAGCCAATCTCCTTCAGGCCGCCCTCTTCGGAATTATACACTTCAACTTTGCTTTGTTTCCGTTCTATTTCATTTTTGGATTGGTCACGGGCTATTTGGCCAAACGCACCGGCGGACTTGCAGCGGGTATTGTTTTTCATTCGGTGAATAACGGGATTGCTGTGCTCGTGCTTTACTACGTCTCCGAGACCCTGTTGCAATAGTGGAGGACTATAAAAACTTTGACTTTAGCTCTGGCGTAGGAATCATACAACTTTCCTTTTTGCCGTACCATTTGTATCGGTTCTTCGCGACATAATCGTACACCCAATTCCGAATAAAATTGGGAACAATCATAAAACCATAGAGCAGGGGATAGGCACCGCCAAGATGGCGTGCCACTTTCAAAGCAGCTGTAGATTTTGTATACGCTCTATCATTAGATACTAAAATGATAGAATCCGTTTTAGAAGTATCAATTTCATATTTTTTAATAAGTTCTTGTCCCGCTGGATCCTGTAAAGCCGCAAAGCGAAATAGATCCTTCTTATCTCGCTGGATCACAAACGTTACCGAGCTGTTGCATAAATTGCAAACTCCATCAAACAATAATATTTTCTTATCGGTTTTCAAACTTTTTCCAATGCTTCTAAGCGAACGTCCGCCGTGAACGTACCATAATTTACAATAGCTTTCTTCTTTTCAATAATATCAATCGTACCAATAGCTCGGCCGTCAATCATTCTAACTCTGTCGCCAATTTTGAGGGTAACTTTCGGTTTAGGTGGAGGTGCTTTTTTAGCTAGCTCTTTTTCCTTTTTTTTCTTTTTTCGGATGACGGCTACCTTCTGCTCCAATTCCTGTTTTATTTTGTGTTGCTTTACGTTTTCTTCTTTTTTCTTTTGCTTGCTTTTTGGAGCTGGAGGTTTTCGCTTGCTATTTTCAACCATTACCAACTTCATCAACTCGTCCAGTAATTGTTTCTTTCGTTTATTATTTAAGTACTTTTCTGAAAGTACATCAAACTTTTTACCTAAGGAAATGAGCCGCTGATTCGCATCAAATAACTTTTGATAACTCTCTAATTTTTGCTGAATTCGCGCATTCGTATCTTCCAAAAGCTTCCCTTCTTCACGAGCCTTTTCCTCTTCGGTTTTCAATGACTCTGAAGTTTTACGAAGCCTACTACGTTCTTTCTGCAAATTAGCAATAGTCTTATCAAAACGAACTTTTCCTCGTTCAATTTTCTTTTTAGACTTATTGATCAAGCTATAAGGAATCCCGTTCTTTTGCGCCACTTCAAAGGTGAACGAGCTACCAGCTTCTCCCAATTGCAATTTATAGACAGGCTCCAAACTTCGGCTATCAAATAACATATTGGCATTAGTCGCATGAGGCAATTCGTTGGCTAGTAATTTTAAATTGGAGTAGTGGGTCGTAATAATGCCATAGGCCTTTCGTTCATAAAACACTTCCAAAAATGTCTCCGCCAGGGCACCTCCCAGCTCGGGATCGCTTCCCGTACCAAACTCATCAATTAAAAAAAGCGTTTTATCGTTACACTTCTTCAAAAATTGATTCATTTTCTTTAGGCGATAACTATAAGTACTTAAATGATTTTCAATGGACTGGTTGTCTCCTATATCGGTTAGAATACGATCAAACAAGCAAATTTCGCTAAGCGGATCCACAGGTATCAGCATTCCGCTTTGGAGCATTACTTGTAGTAACCCAACTGTTTTTAAGGTAATACTTTTCCCTCCTGCATTTGGCCCGGAAATAACAATAATCCTGTTTTCCGGATGCAATTCAATGGTTTGCGGATAGGTTTTTTCATTCCGTTTTTTATTCGCTACCCACAAAATAGGGTGGAAAGCGTTTTTAAGATACAGTCTTTTGGGAGCTTGATCTGTGTTCCCATTTTTATTCCTATCAGAAACGACCAGGGGTACTACGCCATTTATTTCCGAAGCGTATTTCGCTTTCGCATACATGACATCCACCGTACTTAAATAGGTTTGATAACTCTCCAATGACTCCCCATAAGGACGAACAAACTCTGTCAAGGCTTTAATGATTTGTTTGATCTCCTCGCGCTCTTCATAGATCAAATTACTCAATTCGTTGGCAAATTCGAGTGTTTCCTGAGGCTCCATATAGACCAGACTACCGGTTTTGGACTGACCCAAAACTGCGCCTTTAATTTTCTTACGGTACATAGATTTAACCGCTAGCACCCTACGGTTGTCAACAACAGTTTCCTTTATTTCATCCAAATATTCCGCCTGTGCATATCGGGTAAGCGCTTTGGTGAAGGACGAATTAATTTGTCCTTTCACAACGTTTAACCTTTTTCGAATGGCATACAATTCGGGCGAGGCATCGTCTTTAATATGTCCATAGCGATCTATTTTTTCTTTTATTTCTTCGGAAATAGCCGGTGTATAGCTAATGGTTTCGGCAAAGGCTTGTAAATAAATGTAGAACTCTTCAAACTTTTTGAAAAACTTTAAAAGCTCCTTGGTAGTATCGGTAACGGAGAGAATCCTTCGAAATCCAGCCAACTCGAGGCTACTATTCTCAATTTCCAGTAACTGAAGTTCTTTAGAAATCGATTCAAACCCATGATTAGGAATTGCATTATCACTACCAAAAGACGCCATAAATTCTCTGGTGCGATGCAATTCAGGTGCAATAGCGGCTTCATCGGAATAAGGCACAATAGCCTGCGTTGCTTCTTTACCTAATTCGGTAATGCAAAATTCTGAAATCTGTTCAAGTACCGATGGAAATTCAAGATCGGCTAAGGTTTTGGTATCAATCCGTATCATTAGGGCTCCTGCCGCTGAGGAAGTCTATTAAATAGCTCTGTTTTATGTTTAAATAGTGAAATGCCTTATTTTTATGCCCACAAAAGTACAAATAATGCCCGTAAAAATTGAACCTTCCTGGCATCAACAATTGGCTGCCGAATTTGAGAAACCTTATTTCGAAAATTTGGTGAAGTTCGTCAAATATGAATATGCCAATTTTAATTGCTACCCACCGGGAAAAAAAGTTTTTGCAGCCTTTGATCATACTCCATTTCAAGAGGTTAAGGTGGTGATTATTGGCCAAGACCCGTATCACGGCCCTAATCAGGCGAACGGACTATGTTTTTCGGTGGCAGACGGAGTAGCTATTCCGCCTTCGCTTCAGAATATGTACAAGGAAATAAAAGATGACTTAGGTATCGATATTCCAGAATCTGGAAATTTAGAGCGCTGGGCAGATCAAGGCGTTTTACTTTTAAATGCCACTTTAAGTGTGAGGGCGCATTCGGCTGGAAGTCATCAAAACAAGGGATGGGAAGAATTTACTGATAGCGTCATAGCCAAATTATCCGAACAAAGAGAAGGGATCGTTTTTTTACTCTGGGGAGGATATGCAAAGAAAAAGGGTGCCAAAATAGATACCTCCAGACACCTGGTGCTATCTAGTGGTCATCCTTCGCCATTGAGTGCCAATAGAGGTTATTGGTTTGGCAATAAACACTTCAGCAAAACAAATAACTATTTGCTCAAAAATAAGGGTAGCATGATTAATTGGTAGTATAGAAATTGAGGAGATAGTTTCTATTCTTCTTCCGGTGTTTCTTCCGTGGTGTCATTGCAACTAAATTGCAAGAGCAAAAAGTTTGCCACCAACAAGGCCCCCAAGACTATTAAAAAAGTGGTCATAATTAAGTCGTTCTGCACATAAGAGGCGATATTTCTATTATGGTTGCGTAAAAAAATAAAAAAAAGCTACTTTTTGCGGTAGCCTTGTGCTTCGAGATGCCAATAAGTCCTGGATAATCCTCTTACATACAATAAATGAACTCATGTTTACCTCTAAAGTGGTTTAGCACTTCTCCGTCTCATTCGAAGTTATAAAGCAAGGAGGACAAGGCTGCTTTCTCCTTGATTAAATCCAATTGAAGTAGTTTATTTTGAACCTTATCTATCTCTTTTTCAGAGAGGTTTTTCTGAGACCATTCAGTTAAAGAAAGCCATTGTTGGACGTCTTCCAGTTTTTGTTGATAGCGCTTCGAGATCATCTCGTCAATCACCGGGATTTCTTTAAACGTACTTGTGTTGTTATTAATAACATCCAAAATGCTTTGTACGGCACTGGGATCGTTTTCTAACACTTCATTTCGAACCGCAATTACAAAGCAAGGCCAGGGAGTGGGACATTCTCCTAGCAGGCGAAATGGACCATGGTCCACATAGGGTTTGGTGGTAAACTTTTCCCACATAAAATAGTCTCCTATTCCCAAAGGTAGCTTTTCCAATGCACCATCCAAGTTGTTGATGACTTCAAAGTTTAGATCTTCTTCAATATCCCATAATTGATTCTCTGCATTGACATAAGCCATCAAATGCGACCCAGACCCATAGCGGCTGATCGCAGCAGAGGTACCCTTCAAATCGGAAATTTTATGGTAATCTGAATTTTTAGCTACATGAATTCCCCATAGGAGTGGAGATTTTACAAATACCTGTACAATTTTACATGGATTGCCTTTAATAATATCCCGTATAATTCCTTCGGTAAGGATAACGGCCATATCAATTTCCTTATCGCGCAGGGCCTTACACATTTGCCCGGTACCTCCATGATAATCGGTCCATCTCAAATTGATGTCCTCTCGGTGGTACTCTTTATTGCGCAAAGTTAAATACCAGGGCAAATTAAAATGTTCAGGCACACCGCCTATTCGGAAATTCTTCATACTACCAACAAATCTAAGGTCTTTTTGATTAATTGATCGACGGTCTGCCTTGGATTTTCACTAAAAGTACCCAAAGCGCGATTGGCAAGAATGGCATTAAGGGATATGGCGCGATGTCCCAGCAATTTGGACATCCCATAAATACCTGATGTTTCCATTTCAAGGTTCGTAATGCTACTTTCTTCATGCCGAAAACTTTGTAATCGATCGTTCATTTGTACATCGGCGAGTTCCAAACGCAGTTTCCTTCCTTGAGGCCCGTAAAATCCAACATTAGTAGCGGTAGTTCCTTTTAAAAAGCCTTCTGAAGTGAAAATATTCAGCAAATTTTCGTCGGCTCTGACCACATAAGGATATCCCTTTTTTGAGTTCCAAATGAGGTGATCCATCAAGGCCGTGGCATATTTTTCATCTAAAAAATGAGTGTCTTTGTAAAAATGAAGCAAGCTGTCAAAACCCACGGCTCTTTCTGAAACTAAAAAACCATCAACTGGAATTTCTGGTTGTATCGCCCCGCTGGTTCCAATCCGAATAAAAGAAAGCTGCGTGAACTCGGGTTTGAGGGTTCGAGTGCTGAAATCAATATTCGCCAGCGCATCTAGTTCGTTGAACACTATGTCTATATTGTCGGTGCCGATCCCAGTAGAAATAACCGTTAATTTTTTACCGCCATAGTGTCCGGTTTGCGTCTTAAATTCTCGTCGTTGCACATCCACGGTGACATCGTCGAAGTGTTTGGTAACGTCGCCTACACGGTCTGGATCTCCTACAGTAATAATGGTACCGGCTATATCTTCCGGCCTAAGGTTGAGGTGATAGATGGTACCGTCGGTATTCAGAATAAGTTCAGAATCTGCAATGGGCATTAGCTATCGTTTTATAAGTTTGTTATTGGCTGCATCATACAACCAATCGTACTTTTTGGCCCCTCCAAAACTATACTCGCTTTGCAACTGGTTCAGGACATTAATTTCTTTATTCAGCAGTTTAATTCCAATGCCATTTAACTTCAAATGGCCTTCAACAGTGCTAAAGTAGGGGCGGAGATTTCTAATTACTCTCATTATCTGACTGTCACCATAGCCGTAGTAACCTTGTTGAGAAAGAGCATACCCACATAGTTGATGTTCACTTTTGATGGAATGAGTCTCAATAAGTTGCAATACATGCGTTTCTAATGCATTTAGGCCAGTTTCAATACTGGGAAAACGTTCTATGTGCGATTTAAGACAATTGGAAAGGTAATCGAAAGAAGATCTACGTGGTATTTTCGGAAGGATAGCACTGGGGTCGTCATTGGTATAGCACAGCCAAATGTCGTTAGCAATCTCCAAATCTTCAGAATTTAGTAATTTTTTATGCCGAAAATGATCCCTTAATTGATCTTCGGTTAATTCTGAAAGCCCCAATAATTTGGATACTCCCTTAACACGCCCGCTGCAAATATGAAATACTTTCCCGCTAAAACTGTGCTGCGAAATCCAGGCCAATGACCCTAGGAGATTAATATGGCAAAATAGATCATATTCAAACCATAGATTAATTTCCTCGTATTGATCTAAGTTAGTAATTTCCGTAAGCGGTTTGATAAAACCATCGTGATATCTGCTTTCAGAAACTTCGAAAAACTGATTTAAAAACGAACTTCTGCTTTCAAAAAATCGATCTCCACCAACTTCTACAGTCACGGGACCTGCGCATAGCATTTCTCTCCACACGAGGGTATCACCTCCAAGATCCAACAGTTGCAATCCTTCGGAAAGACTATCGCCATTGAGTATATGTAGTACCTTACCCGCCAACACGTTTGGTTTTAAAACCCTTTTCCTGAAGAAATTTCATAATGCGGTCCCGGTAATCGCCCTGAATAATAATTTGTTCATTCTTAAAACTACCACCAACACTCAGCAATTGCTTAATTTCCTTTGCCAATTGCTTAAAATCTGAGTTAGCCCCGGTATAGCCTTCAATAATAGTGATAGGTTTTCCCTTACGTTTTTCGTATTTACAAATCAGAGGTGCCTCTTGAAGCCACAGGCTGGTTTCCTCTTTGGCTATAGGTTCTTCTGAAGCGATATGATCCGGGAAGAGATTTTTTAACTGGTCTTGTAAATCCATTTCTTGAGAATAACTATTTTTTAATAAGTCCAATTTCCACCAACCTTTGGTGTAAGAAATCTCCTGCAGTTATATCATCAAATCCTTTGGGGTGTTCCTCATCGATGCATTCAGGCAGGCAACTTAAATCCATATCGCTTCTTGGATGCATGAAAAAGGGGATAGAATATCTTGGGTTGCTCCATTGTTCTCTAGGCGGATTCACCACTCGATGTATCGTGGAGCGCAGTTTATTGTTGGTGTGTCGCTCTAGCATGTCACCCACATTAATTACCAATTCATCTTCCTCAGGTATGGCGTCAATCCAAACTCCGTCCTTGCGAAGTACTTGCAAACCGCCACTCGAAGCTCCCATTAACAAAGTAATTAAGTTAATATCTCCATGTGCTCCCGCGCGAACCGCTCCTTTGGGCTCTTCAGTAATAGGAGGGTAGTGGATAGGACGTAAAATACTGTTCCCATTGGAAGCCCAATGGTCAAAATAAAATTCGTCCTTGCCTATATATAACGCTAATGCTCTAAGAACATAGATGCCAGTTTTTTCAAGCATTCGATAGGCTTGCATTCCTATTTCATTGAATTGGGGCAGCTCCTTAACCACCACATTATCAGGGTATTCATCAGGTAATTGGGCATCGGCTGCGGGCTCCTGTCCAAAATGCCAAAATTCTTTTAAATCGCCTTCTTTCTTTCCCTTAGCGTGTTCTTTTCCGAAAGAAACATAACCACGCTGGCCACCCAAACCTTCAATCTCATAAGCTCTTTTGGTCTCAACAGGCATGGCGAAAAATGCTTTAACCTCTTGATACAAATTCTCTACAAGATCATCGCTGAGAAAGTGATTTTTAAGTGAAACAAATCCTATATCAACATATGCTGCTCCAATTTGATCTACAAACTTTTGCTTTCTATTTGTATCCTCCGAAAGGAAGTCGGCCAAATCTACACTGGGTATATTGTTCATAATTTCAATCTTTAGTGTATTACAAATATACCAAATATATGATGCATTTCGGTAACCGAACAGTAGAAAGCTATGCTTAAATTGCAAGGCAAAAAAACAGCGAAAAGGTATGCGAACCATAGGAATTTTTCTATTTTTGAGCGGATCAAATAAAATCAATGAAATCCCAAATCACTTCCACAGTTCACTTTGACTACGATCGCGGCAATTTGGACCAAGACACCCTAATTTCGTTATATCGAAGCATGTTAAAACCCCGCCTCATCGAGGAGAAAATGCTAATTCTATTGCGTCAGGGAAAAATTTCTAAATGGTTTAGTGGTATCGGACAGGAGGCTATTTCGGTGGGAATTGCATCGGTATTAGATGCCGATGAGTACATTTTACCTATGCACCGCAATCTAGGAATATTCACCACTCGTGAAATTCCACTACATCGATTGTTTTCGCAATGGCAGGGAAAGGCTAATGGTTTTACCAAGGGAAGAGACAGAAGTTTTCACTTCGGAACTCAGGAATATAAGATTGTTGGAATGATTTCGCATTTGGGCCCCCAATTTGGCGTTGCCGACGGAATTGCACTTGGAAATCTTCTGAAGAATAATAAACAGGTTTGCGCAGTATTTACCGGTGAAGGAGGGACCAGTGAAGGAGATATACACGAAGCGCTGAACGTAGCTTCTGTATGGCAGTTACCTGTTCTTTTCTGTATTGAAAATAATGGTTATGGTCTTTCTACGCCAACGAGCGAGCAATATAATTGCGAGCATTTAGCAGATCGCGCCATCGGTTATGGAATGGAATCGCATATCATTGAAGGAAACGATGTTTTAGCGGTCTATAATCAAGTTAACTCCATCGTGAAAAGTATGCGTGAAAACCCGCGTCCCGTGCTGATAGAGTTTAAAACCTTTCGCATGCGAGGTCATGAAGAGGCGAGTGGAACAAAATACGTTCCGAAAGAATTATTAGAGGAGTGGGAAGCTAAAGATCCTCTTCGGAATTTTGAAAATTACCTGGTTCTGGAGGGTATACTTAGCAATGATACCATTGAAAATTTCAAATCTGAAATAAAGAATGAGATCAACGAAAATCTGGATTTGGCTTATGCCGAAGAAGAAATCTCGTCCACGGTGAGCAGCGAACTAACCGATGTCTATCAATCCTTTGAATATAAAGAGGTTACTGCAAGCGGAGAAAAAGAAAACGTCCGAATGATCGATGCTATTTCACAAGGCCTGAGGCAATCCATGGAGCGTCATGATAATTCGGTGATCATGGGGCAGGATATCGCGGAGTACGGTGGCGTTTTTAAGATTACAGAAGGGTTTTTGGATGCCTTTGGAAAAGATCGCGTACGTAACACCCCTATTTGTGAAAGCGCCATTGTTTCGGCCGCCATGGGCCTCTCAATTAACGGAATGAAGGCCATTGTAGAAATGCAGTTTGCCGATTTTGTAACTTCTGGTTTTAACCCCATTGTGAACTATCTCGCGAAGTCTCATTATCGTTGGAACCAAAAAGCGGACGTGGTAATAAGAATGCCTTGTGGTGCCGGTGTAGGAGCAGGGCCTTTCCATAGCCAAACCAATGAGGCCTGGTTTACACACACCCCTGGACTTAAAGTGGTGTACCCGGCATTCCCATATGATGCGAAAGGATTATTGGCCAGCGCCATTGAAGATCCAAACCCGGTTTTATTCTTTGAACATAAGGCCTTGTATAGAAGTATTAGACAGGAAGTTCCTGCCAATTATTATACCCTGCCCATTGGAAAGGCCGCCGTTTTACAGGAAGGGGACGACATTACCATTATTTCTTATGGAGCTGGTATTCACTGGGCGATGACCGAATTAGCATCTAACCCGGTGGCTGCAGACCTTATTGACCTACGTACGTTATCTCCCTTAGATACCGAAACTATTTATGCCTCGATCAGGAAAACGGGGAAGGTACTTATTTTGCAAGAGGACTCCATGTTTGGTGGAATGGCCAGTGATATTTCTGCTCTGATTTCAGAAAACTGCTTCGAGTACCTGGATGGGCCCATTAAGCGAATTGCCAGCCTGGAAACACCTATTCCATTTGCCGCTAACTTGGAAGCCAATTACTTACCTAAAGAACGTTTTAAAATTGCACTTGACCAGCTCTTGTCCTATTAAATGGTAATTAAGCGAAAAACCAAGTGGATTTTTTTATTCTTTTTGTCATGGCACGCTTATTGAAATGACGCCATAGTAATTGAATAGTATTCAATTTTATAGTATCTTTAGATAATACATTACTAAATTTTAATCTCACCTATTTAAACAACTTAAATATGAAAAAACTAGCCATCCTAGCAGTTATAGCAGCTTTTGCCGTTTCCTGTGGAACACCTAAAACGGTTACTGAAACCAAAAAAGTCATTAAAGGATATTGGTCCTTGGACAATATTTCCTACAGCGAAGCAGGTACATTTACGGTACAACTTTTAAACGATACTTCGAGAGAATGTTTTGAAGGAAGCCAATGGCGATTTATTCCAAATAACAACACCGGAACTTACACCATAGACAACTCAAACTGTCCTTCCGGCGAGCGAAATTTTATATTCGCAATTCAAGAAATTGATCCTACCACGGGCTTATATGACTTCTTGCTTAAACCAACCGATGCAAAGAAAAAATCAGAAACCAATACTGGGTTTCGTTTACGTCTTGCTCAGATGAGCAGTTCAAAGATGACTTGGGAACAAACCGTAAGTTTGGAAGGAAAACCCTTTACCATTAGTATGAATTTTTCAAAATTAGAGGACTAATAGCTCTAAAGACCTGAGCGTTTTAATTCAAAAAAAAAATAAAAACAAACAAATGAAACAGATAGCTAAAAAAATCGGAATGATGGCTTTGTCCCTAACACTGGTCATAGGTATTACCAGCTGCGAAGCCACAAAGAATGCAAATAACAAACAAAAAGGTGCCGTTATTGGTGCAGCGGGAGGTGCCGTACTTGGTGCTATTTTAGGAAACAATATTGGAAAAGGCGGTAATGGAGAAGTAGGAGCCGTTATTGGAGGTGTTGTTGGAGGTGCCGCTGGGGTACTTATTGGAGCGAAAATGGACAAAAATGCTCAGAAAATTGAAGAAGAGATCCCAGGAGCCAAGGTAGAACGTGTTGACGACGGTATTGTAGTTACCTTCGATGAGAATAGTGGTGTAAATTTTGCGACCAATAAATACAACATTAATCAATCTTCCAAAGAGACACTGGATAAACTAACAGGCGTCTTACGCGAATTCCCGGACACCAAAGTTCTGGTAATTGGCCATACCGATAGCTCTGGTAGCGACGAATTAAATATGACGCTTTCCAAGAATAGGGCTCAGGCAGTGACCAATTATTTTACAGGTGTAAAGAAACTATCTGCTGGTCGTTTTACGACCAATTGGTTTGGGGAGGATAGTCCAATTGCCACCAACGATACCGCTGAAGGGCGTGCAAAAAATCGCAGGGTAAATATTGTTATTGTACCTAGCGAAAAAATGAAACAAGATGCGGAAAAGGAAGCTGAAGGCAACTAATCTTTTTTCAAAATAAGTTAAAATCCCAAATGGTCTCGTTTGGGATTTTTTTTTGTGGAAAAATCGTCGGTACTTTAAGGGATGAGATCTTCAAAAAGGTATGACGTTATAATTATTGGTGGTGGATTGGCTGGTCTAACAGCTGCTTTACACTTGTCTCAACAAGGCGTCAAAATCTTGCTTATAGAGAAGTATAAATATCCTCATCACAAGGTCTGTGGAGAATATATTTCGAATGAAGTAATGCCTTACCTCAGGAGTCTGGGGGTGGATCCTTTTGAAAAAGGAGCTGTTGAAATTTCCAAGTTCGAAATTAGTAGTAAGGAAGGGAGGAAGGTAACTACAGAGCTTCCTTTGGGTGGATTTGGAATGTCGCGCTATGCCTTGGATCTTCAATTATACGAGTTGGTTCAAGATCAAATTGATGTGGAGTTTGCTACGGCAGAGTATGTTTCATTCCAACAAAATCAATTTACTGTTTATACGACCAACAAAGATGCGCATCATGGCAATTTTGTAATAGGTTCCTTCGGAAAGAGATCATTACTGGACACCACTCTAAATAGAAAGTTCATTCAGCAAAAATCGCCATGGTTGGCAGTTAAAGCCCATTACGAAGCAGACTTCCCCAAAGCAGTGGTTGCACTCCATAACTTTGATGGAGGCTATTGCGGTTTATCTCATGTCGAAACGGGAGCCGTCAACGTCTGCTATCTTACTTCTTACCGGTCATTCAAACGTATAGGCGACATTCCGGCCTTTCAAAAAGAAGTCATGTCCCAAAACCCGCATCTGGGTACCTTCCTTGATAACGCCCAATTATTGTTTGAAAAACCATTGACCATTGGTCAGATTTCGTTTGAGAAAAAACTTCCCATTGTTGAACATGTTTTCATGCTCGGGGACAGTGCCGGGCTAATTCATCCGCTATGTGGCAATGGAATGGCCATGGCGATCCATGGTGCGAAGTTATTCTCTGAATTATTTTTAAAAGCCTTTGCGCAGGAACATTTTGACCGTGAAGATTTAGAAAATGCCTATCAAATAAAGTGGGAAGAAACTTTCACTGGAAGACTGCAAACGGGAAGGCGTATACAAGGTTTATTACTGCATCCCACTACAGCACACCTGGGTTTGAAAATGGTCCAGGCTTTTCCATCCATTTTACCGAAAATTATTAAAAGAACGCATGGAGAATTACTGTTATGATTAGCTATTCTTCAAAATTGAGGTCAAAACAGCTCGAGATCATGGACGATTTTGAATTGCAAGGCGAACCTATGAAGGCCTTGCTTAACGATCTAATAATAGTCAACAAATGGCTAGGTGGCCAAGCCATCACCCTGGATGGACTGGAGTATCTGCTTGCCAAGTTTGATATAAATAAATCGCTTACGGTTCTGGATGTTGGCTGTGGGGATGGTGAAATGCTTCGACAATGTGCCCACTGGGCCTCCAAACGACGCATAAAACTGAAGGTTATAGGGATAGACGCCAATTCTTATATTCTAAAAGAAGCTCGCAAAAGATCAGGACATCTAGAAAGTTTCAACTTTAAGGTGATGGATATTTTTTCTGAAAAAGGGGAGCTGCCAAAATTTGACATTGCCTTGTGCACCCTTTTTATTCATCACTTCAACGAATCGCAAATCGTCCAATTACTAAAAAGACTTTCAACAGAAGCGAAAGTTGGAGTAGTTATTAACGACCTACATCGCAGCCGCTGGTCCTTTTGGTTGTTTCGTATATTTAGTTTAATTTTTTTGAAAACCAAAATTGCCAGGCATGATGGACTGGTATCCGTTGCCAGTGGTTTTAAAAAAGAGGAATTACTGCAAATTTCAAAAAAGATCGAAGGGCAACATCGTATAAAATGGAAGTGGGCTTTTCGGTATCAATGGATTATAAAAGCAATACCTTAAAAGCAAACCCATAAACACTAAGTAAGTAAACCGCCACATGAGTGTAAAAATAACTGCCGTTGCAAAACAACTCCCATCGCATACCCGGGAAACGAGGGAGATACTTCCATTCATTGAAACCTGGCTGGAAGGGCAAGAACCGCGCTTTAAACGCAAGGTTCTCAAGATTTTTCAAAGCGCAGGAGTCGATCGGCGTTATTCGATTATGGATGCCCATGAAGTCTTCTTAAAAAGCAGTTTTGAAGAACGAAATGATATTTATGTAGCGCGCATGAAAACATTGGGACAACAATGCGTGGAAAATGCCTTGAGCAAAGCCCGATGGAAATCCACCGATATTGATTTTCTTATCACTGTAAGCTGTACTGGAATTATGATTCCTTCAGTAGATGCCTATTTGATCAACGCGCTTCAAATGAAACAAGACGTCGTTCGCTTGCCTGTAACCGAAATGGGGTGTGCAGCAGGGGTCTCTGGTATTATTTACGCACAAAATTTCTTGAAAGCTAACCCTGGAAAACGAGCTGCTGTAGTAGCTTTAGAGTCGCCAACAGCTACTTTTCAATGGAACGATTTTTCCATGGTCAACATTGTAAGCGCTGCCATTTTTGGAGATGGTGCGGCCTGTGTTTTACTTTCTTCGGAAGAAAACGCCACCGGGCCAAAGATCATAGATGAGGCCATGTATCACTTCTATGACGCCACCTCAATGATGGGTTTTAAGTTGGTGAATTCGGGACTGCAAATGATTTTAGACAAGGAAGTACCCGAAAAGATTGCCACCCATTTTCCGGAAATAATTAATCCGTTTTTAGCCAAAAACAACCGCACCATAGAAGATATAGATCATCTAATTTTTCATCCTGGCGGTAAAAAAATAGTACAAACCGTGGAAGAACTCTTCGGAAGTTTGGGCAAGAATATTGATGATACCAAAGAAGTCCTTAAATTGTATGGAAATATGAGCAGCGCCACTGTACTTTATGTGTTGGAACGTTTTATGGAAAAGGATATCCCGAAAGGCGACCTAGGGCTCATGCTAAGTTTTGGCCCTGGATTTTCGGCACAAAGAATCTTATTAGAATTTTAATGAATAACGAATTTAATAACGAATGGATCCTAATTTTAGGAGGCAGCAGCGGCCTAGGTTTAGCCAGCGCAAAAAAAATGGCAGCCCATGGAGCCAATGTCTGTATTGTACATCGGGATCGTAAAGTAGACTTAGAACTATTTACTTCGGAAGTAGAGGAAATAAGAAGTCATGGAGGTAAAGTCCTTACGTTCAATCAAGATGCGCTGAAACCGGAAACCATAACTGAGGTCATTTCAGAAATACCAAAAAATTCAATAAAAGTGTTACTTCACAGTATCGCGAAGGGAAGCCTAAAGCCGTTGATAGGCACAATAAAAGATCAATTGACAAAAGAGGACCTGGCCATCACTGTGAATGCCATGGCTTTGAGCTGGTTGGATTGGACTCAAGCATTAGTAAAAGAAAATAAGTTTACCGCTAACGCTAGAAATATTGCATTTACCAGCGAAGGCAACTCTAAAGCCCTAATGCATTATGGCGCGGTGTCCGTGGCGAAGGCCTCTCTTGAAGCTTTAATGCGTCAAATGGCTGTAGAAATGGCTTCAATGGGCCTTACGACCAATTGCATTCAGGCGGGCGTTACCCAAACGAAATCTTTTGGTATGATTCCAGGTAGCGAGCGGCTTGCTGCCATTGCTCAAAAAAGGAACCCTTTTAAACGACTCACTACACCGGAAGATGTCGCGAACGCGGTTTATCTGCTGGCCAAGAATGAAGCCCAATGGATTAATGGAACCGTTTTGAAAGTTGATGGGGGAGAGAGTTTACGATGAATAAAAGTTAATGATGCCATACGAAGAAATTATTGCCCAGTTACCCTACACAGAACCTTTTCTTTTTGTGGATAAATTGTTGTTAGTAACCGAGGACAGAGCCGAGGGAGAATACCGATTTAAAAAAGATGAATATTTTTATCAAGGACATTTTAAAGGAAACCCGGTTACTCCCGGTGTGATCCTAACCGAATGTATGGCGCAAATTGGAGTGGTCTGCCTTGGTATTCCTTTGATAAACGGGCTTTCTGAAGACGCGCAGATTGCCTTGGTGAGCAGTGCTGTTCATTTCTACCTTCCCGTATACCCCGGAGAACGAGTAAAAGTAGTTTCGGAAAAAGAATACTTCCGCTTTGGAAAACTGAAATGTCAAGTGAAACTAATCAATGAGGAAGGTGCATTGGTGTGTAAAGGAACCATTAGTGGAATGGTCATCAAACCGTAGCTATAGCCATTGAAAAGAAGAGTCGTCATAACAGGTTTAGGAATTGTAGCTCCCAATGGAGTAGGCATTCCTTCATTTCTAGACGCCATTAAATCCGGAACTTCCGGAATTGAATGGTACCCTGCGCTTTCAGCATTGAACTTTTCCTGTCAAATTGGGGGCTCACCAACCATTTCCGAATCCCTTAAAAAAGAGTATTTCACCAATCTGGAACTTCGAAATTTCAATAGCAGCGGTATTCTTTATGGCGTTATTGCTGGTATGGAGGCGCTAACCAATGCAGGTATCGAGCCTCAAGCGAACAACAAGGATCCCTTATGGGATCTGGGCATTGTTTTTGGAACTGGAACCAGCGGGGTTGAGAAATTTAGAGAAGCTATTTATAAGTTGGATGAAGGCAAGGTACGCAGATTAGGCAGTACTACGGTTGCTCAAACTATGGCGAGCGGTATTAGTGCCTATTTGGGAGGGAAAATTGGTGCTGGGAATAAGGTAACGACCAATTCTTCAGCTTGTGCCACAGGTACGGAAGCTGTTTTAATGGGTTACGAGCACATTGCTTCTGGAAGAGCAGAACAAATGCTCTGTGGCAGCTGTAGTGATGACGGAGCCTATCTTTGGGGTGGGTTTGATGCCATGAAAGTGACCACCTTCAAACACAATGAAACGCCCACTCAGGGATCAAGACCCATGAGTGCTACGGCCAGCGGCTTTGTTCCTGGAAGTGGTGCTGGAGCTCTATTATTAGAATCCTTGGAAAGTGCTCAAGCCCGCGGAGCTACTATTTATGCTGAAATTTTGGGAGGTGAGGTTAATAGCGGAGGACAGCGACAAGGAGGAAGTATGACAGCACCCAACAGCACGGCGGTGCAACGCTGTATCATGAAAGCATTGGAAAACGCTGAAGTAGATGCTTCGGAAATTGATTATATCAACGGGCATTTAACGGCCACCGCCAAGGATCCCACCGAAATTGAAAACTGGAGCCAGGTACTACATAGAAGAGGAGCTCACTTTCCTTATATCAATTCGCTTAAGGCAATGGTAGGACATGGCCTGGCTGCCAGTGGAAGCATGGAAATAGTCTCTGCAGTTTTACAATTATATCATGGCTTTGTATTTCCTAATATAAACTGCGAAGATTTACACCCCGAAATTGCTAAATATGTTGCAGCAGAAAAAATACCGAGGAAGAAACTTGACGTTTCGCTAAAAACTATAGCAAAAGCCAGTTTTGGATTTGGTGATGTCAATGCGTGTGTTATCTTTAAGAAAATTTAGCGAATGACCCAGGAAGACATTTATAGCCAATTAAAAAACATTATTTCAATTTACTTACCCGAAGACGTTTCTGTAGAAAAAATAGGCCCTGAGAGCCATTTGATCAACGAATTGAACATAAATTCGTCTCATCTGGTAGACGTTGTTTTGGATGTGGAAGACGCCTTTGAAATTGAAATCAAAGACGATGAATTGGAAGCCATGGACACGGTGTCGAGCGCTATTGCTATTATTCAGAATAAAATAAACCACTAAACCCATCCTATGGAATCGTTATTCGCACTAGAAAACTTTGTTTCTTTAGCCTTACTTATTCTCTTACAAGCCGTTTTAGGTTTGGACAACCTTCTTTATATTTCAATAGAATCTAAACGGGCTCCGGAAGATCAGCAAAAAAGAGTACGGACCTTAGGGATTGGTATGGCCATTGTCCTTCGTATCGTATTGCTTTTTGTTTTACTGAAATTGATCGATCTGTTTCAAGAACCTTGGTTCGAAATTCACGACACGGGTATTTTTGATGGATCTTTCAATCTACATAGCCTGATCATTCTCTTTGGTGGTATTTTTATTATGTATACCGCTATGAAAGAGATCTGGCATATGATGGTCATTCACGAAGGAACTCAAGAGGAAACAAAACCAAAATCGGTAACCTCCGTTATTATTTCTATCGTCCTTATGAACGTGGTCTTTTCTTTCGACTCAATTTTGGGCGCCATCGCTTTGACAGACGTTTTTTGGGTAATGGCTACAGCCATCATAATCGGTGGACTCATCATGATCTGGCTTGCCGGTCGCGTCACTGAGTTCCTGAAAAAGAATCGTATGTACGAGGTTTTAGGCCTTTTTATACTGCTTATCGTAGGTATTATGCTCCTATCGGAAGGGGGACATCTAGCACATATGAAGCTCTTCGGAAACGAGGTGACCGCCATGAGCAAAACCACCTTCTACTTTGTCATTGCCGTATTGATACTCATAGATATAGTTCAAAGCAGGTACCAGAAAAAACTGAACAAAGAATTGAATGAACTCGACAAATAAATTCCGCTTTTCGCTTCCAAAGTTTGAGTGTAAAACCCTGGCGATAAAACTCACAAGCGCTGGAGAAAGAAGTGTAAGAAGCCATCATCCCTGGGTTTTTTCCGACAGCATTGAAAAGGTTTCAAAAAATGGAAACGCTGGTGATATTTGCGTCATTTTTAGTCATACCAAGAACAAGGTGATGGGTATTGGATTGTACGATCCCAAGTCACCCATTCGAATAAAGATGTTGCATTTTGAAAGCGGTGCCCAATTGAATACCACCTTCTTTTCAGAAAAGATAAAGGTCGCGTTTTCTCTTCGCAGGCAACTATTGCAGAGCAAAACCAATAGCTATCGGCTTTTATTTGGAGAGAACGACGGTTTCCCCGGCCTTATCGCCGATATTTACGATAAAGTATTGGTGGTCAAATTGTATTCGGCCATTTGGTTTCCTTATTTCGAAATGATATTGAATGCATTAATTGACGTTTCAAAGTGCCACTGTGCTGTACTCCGATTGAGCAGAAACTTACAACAATCGCCACACTACGAATTGACCGATGGTACCGTCCTGTTCGGAACCTTAGAAACCGAGGTAGTGCCCTTTTTAGAACATGGCGTACACTTTTCGGCCAACGTGATCAAAGGTCATAAAACCGGTTACTTTTTGGACCATCGCGAGAACCGAATGCAAGTAGGCAAGCTTTCCAAGGGAATGAAAGTTTTAGATGTGTTTTCATATGCAGGTGGATTCTCCGTACATGCTCTGGCAGGGGGTGCCAAGGAGGTTACGAGCCTCGATATTAGCAAGCAAGCCCTTGAAATTGCGTTGGAAAATGGAAAGCTTAATCCATATACGGGGCAACATCTTGCAATCGTTGGCGATGCATTTAAAGAATTAGAACGTCTCATTTCAGAAAACAAAAAATATAATATCGTGGTTATCGACCCACCAAGTTTTGCCAAAAGCGCCAAGGAGACAGCTGTGGCTCGGAAAAAATATGCGCAGTTAGCGCAATTGGGCGTACAATTAACTGCGCGTAATGGACTATTAGTGCTTGCCAGTTGTTCTTCACGCATACTGGCGACGGATTTCTTCAGAATTAATACCGAGGCCTTAAAAGCATCGGGGAGAGATTTCCAGGTAGAAAATAAGACCTATCATGACCAGGATCACCCCATTGGTTTTCCAGAAGGTGCGTATTTAAAGTGCGGCTACTATCGAATGGAATAGTGAGCTACTTTAGATTTAAAGGGTTTATTCTGAAATGTACTATCTTTAACCTATTATGTAGTTTCCCCATCATAATAGCTAACAAACAGTAACATTATGGAAAAGCCAAAAATATTCTTCAGCTATTCGAGGGACGATTCAGAATTTGTTTTAAATCTTGCCAAGGAATTACGTGAAAAAGGCGCCAATGTTTGGTTGGATCAATTGGATATAAAACCAGGTACCCGTTGGGATAAGTCCATCGAGGATGCCCTGGACGCCTCACAAACTGTGTTAGTAATACTTTCCAAAACTTCGGTGGAATCGAATAACGTGATGGACGAAGTATCGTATGCTTTGGAGGAAGGGAAGATGGTATTGCCGGTAATGCTGGAAGCGTGTGATGTTCCATTTCGATTGCGCAGACTACAATTCGCCGATTTTAGTGTTTCTCGTGAAAAGGGAATTGAGACACTGACCAAGGCGCTGGGTTTGACCAACGAGATTCCGGCAAAATCGCAGCCCGTCGTCATGACACCAAAGAAGCCCATTGAAGAACCTCAAAAAGAAATTGAAATTCTTAAAAAATCCTCCGTTTCTTCACCTAGAGACGATAGCCGCGAGCCAGTTCCGTCTAAGAGTATAACACCTGTGAAAAGTAAACTTCCGTTCTACATCTTAGGTGGCATTGTTGTATTGCTGGGCATTTTGTTTGCGGCAGGAGTTTTTAATTCTGATAAATCTGAAAAGAAAGAGCCAACGGAAAAAACGTCTGTGGAACTCTCTGGAAATGAAAAACAGCCTGATATTGAAACTATTAGAAAAGAAATGGAATCCATTTCCGAACGCATTAAGTTCACTCCAGATGGAGAGAGATTAGATGATGTTGAAAAAGAGTTGAATGAACTTGTGACCTTGCTAAAAAAATACCCTAACTCAAAATTAACCATCGAGTGCCATGTTCATGACCAAGGCAACAGACTTAAAAATGCCACTCTTTCTAAAGCCCGCGCCGCGGTTTTAAAAAAAATGGTCGAATCTAGAGGTATTGCGGCCAATAGAATTGACAGTCAAGGATTTGGTGAATCCAAACCCATAGCCTCTAACAATACGCGAGAAGGAAGAGCCGCAAATACCAGGGTTGAGATGTCACTTTCAAAAAATTAGTGTTTTTGTTCCGCAAATATTAAATCAAACAAACAACGACAAAATTCCAACTGTGGTAATACCAACAATGGCTAAAATCGTGGTCATCATGGTCCAACTTCTAAACGTTTGTTTTTCTGTCATTCCCAGATACTTGCTCACCAACCAGAAACCGCTATCATTCACATGAGATAAAATCGAGGCTCCCGAGGCAATGGCAATGACCAATAAAGCAGTATCCATAGCACTTAAAGGGTCCGTTTTAAGCAGGGCCGCCACTACGCCAGCAGCCGTGATCATGGCTACTGTTGCCGATCCCTGCAGCATTCTCACCAGGGCTGCCAATATAAAGGCCACCGCAAAAATGCCTAAGCCTAATTCTTGAAAATAGTCGGCCATCATGGTTCCGGCTCCGGTTTCGATGAGCATTTGTTTGAAAACACCTCCCGCACCTGTGAGTAAGATAATAATCCCCGCCGGACCTAACGATTTCCCTGTAATGGTTTGTAAGATCTTATTAGAAGTACCACGACGAATTCCCAAAAGGTACCAAGCGATTAAATTGGCCAAAATAAGTGCGAAAAAGGGATGGCCAATCATTTTTAGCCAATTCTGAAACCCTTCCGAAACCCATCCTTCGGCCATCGGACTGTTCAGTACGGTATTGCAGACAATCAAAACAATAGGTAAGCCAATGATAGCGAAGATCATACCTACCGAGGGTCGCGTTGTATCTTCCGAGTTTATTTTTTCAACCAATTCGGGTGCATCTATGTGGATTTTTTTGGCAATATAGCGTCCGAACAAGGGACCACTAATAATGGCCGTTGGTATCCCGACTATAAATCCGAATACGATGACCCAGCCCAAATCGGCATTTAAAATGTCCGCCACAGCCACCGGGCCGGGGGTAGGAGGGATAAAGGAATGAGTAATCGCTAATCCCGCTAATAATGGTATTCCGTAGAGGAGTAATGACTTTTTCGACCTTCGTTGCAAGGAATAGATCATAGGTACCAATATGATAAAAGCCACATCAAAAAATACTGGAATGGCGATAAAAAACCCGGTAAGCATCAAGGCCCAAGAGGTTCCTTTTTCTTTGAATCGTTTCAGTAAAAATGAAGCCACTGCTTCTGCACCGCCCGAATGTTCCAATATAGCTCCGAACATCGCTCCAAGCCCTACTACAACCGCTACAAAACCTAAGGTGCTGGCCATTCCTTTCTGAATGGTCTCAATAATTACGTAAGGCTCCATTCCAGCTATGACCCCCACTACAATGCTGGAAATCAACAAAGCCAGAAACGCCTGAATCTTAAAACGCAATATAAGAATGAGTAATAAGGCGATTCCAACGCCAATGGCAATTAATAATGTACTATCCATTTGAGGTCCAGTTAGTGGTAAAAAAGTGGGTGAGAGGTTTGTCTATTCTTTGATAGGTATGCGCTCCAAAATAATCACGCTGCGCTTGAATTATATGAGCACCAGATTTTTCAGAAGTAATAGATATCCAGTATTGTAAACTATTTGATATACAAGGTGTTGAAATATTTAAACTAAAGGCATTATTCAATATTAATTTTGCCGATTCCACATTATTTTTTACTTCAGAAATGATTGCGGGATGTCTGAATAAGTCGGTTTCTTTCTTGAAAATCTCAACCAGCGATTCCATCAACCGCGATTTAATGATACAGCCCTGAGTCCAAATTCGAGCGGTCTCACTGAGATCGACATGCCAATGATTTGCTTCCGAAGCAGCTTTAATAATTTCGAAGCCCTGATAGTGATTAATGAGACGTGCAAATTGATAGGCTTCTTTCAACTTTTGGACGTCAACGATCAAAGTGGCATTGTTTCGATCTACGTCCGCGGCCATTTGCATTCGTTTTTCTTTCAGCATAGAGACATATCTGGCAGTCACGGCGGCATTTATCATTGAAGCCGGAACGCCCAATTGAAATGCCAATTGCGAAGACCAGGAGCCAGTGCCTTTACTACCTGCTTTGTCCAAAATCTTATCTAACAAATAGTCGTTTCCTTCTTTATTCTTAAGAATCGAAGCCGTGATTTCTAACAAATAACCAGCTAAGTATCCTTCATTCCATTGATTGAATATATGGGCTATCTCGTCGTATGAATGGCTATGAGCCAGCAAAGAAAAGCATTCGGCCAGGAGTTGCATTTCGGCGTACTCAATACCGTTGTGAATGGTTTTCACAAAATGGCCGCAGCCATCACTTCCTAATAAAGCAGTACAGGCCCCATTATTCTTGTCCTTAGCTGCTATAGCTTCAAAAATAGGTCGTATACTTTCATAGGCATCTGCTTGGCCTCCTGCCATCATTGAGGGCCCTTTCAAGGCACCTTGCTCTCCCCCGGAAACACCTACGCCCAAAAACTGAATGCCATTCGCTTCCAACGCTTTGCTTCTACGCTGGGTATCCTGAAAATGGGAGTTGCCCCCGTCAATAATCAAGTCGTTATGATCGAGTAGAGGCTCTATTTCCGCAATTACTGAATCTACAGCAGCCCCAGCGTTGACCATAATTAATATTTTCCTGGGAGTTTTCAGCGATGCCACAAAACCCTTCAGCTCAGTAAACCCCAACACAACATGGGAAGTGGTCTCTTTTAAAAAATTTGGCACAACCTGACGTTCGGCTTCAGTAATTCGGTTATACACCGATAAGCTAAAGCCCTTACTCGCAATGTTTTCAGCGAGACTACGTCCCATGACCCCTAACCCTATGATTCCGAAGTTACTCTGTTCTTTCATTCTGTTATAATAATGATAAGATCTTGGCAACCGTGCCTTTGACACTTTGTTCGCTAGCTACATGAATTCCATAATTAGGTACCTCCAGTGCATCAAATTGCGATTGTAATAGTTCGGGTTTCATGAAATGATTTCTTTGCTTCATACGTTGATAAATTAGGTCAAAACTTGCCGTTAAATGGATCCACTGAATGTCCGTCTTATGAGACAACGTACGTCGATAATCTTCCTTTAATGCAGAGCAAGCCAACACGGCACCTCCCTCTTTTTCCCATCCTTGAATTTCCAAAGCAAGCCGATTTAACCAAGGATGTCGATCCTGATCGGTCAACGGTATGCCACTTTTCATTTTTTCAATATTGCTTTTCGGGTGGAAGTCATCGGCATCATAAAAAGGTTGCTCTAAAGACCAGCCCAATTGCCGCCCAACAGAGGTTTTACCGCTGCCACTAACTCCCATAATAACGATAACATTACTCATTAGTTGCTTCTGCAGATTCTAGTTTCGTGGGGAGTGCAAAAAAATCGCTTTTGACGCCTCTTACTCCCGGATTCGCGACAAAAACAGAACCGGCCAAAGGGTACTTCGTAATTTCTTCCTCGGTCATATCAACGCTGGCCGTGGTGATATATAGTTTATCCAAATTAGCCCCTCCAAAGGCACAGGCAGTTACATTATGGGCATGTACTTCTATTTTTGAAATGAGCTTTCCGGTGTTTGGGTCGAATCTCGCCACCGAATTTCCGTTCCAAAGCCCTACCCATAGCATGTCCTCTTCATCAATGGCCATGCCATCGGGAAAACCCATTTCCACAGGAACTTTTACAGCGGTTCGTTGATTAGAGATCGTTGCTGAACTTTTATCATAATCGAACGCCTTTATTTCGGCGCTGGGAGTATCTATATAATACATGGTCTTCGCGTCTCTGGTCCATACAATACCATTAGAAATGGTCACGCTATCGATCATCTTTGTGGTTTCTCCAGTACTGCTAATTTTGTAAACACTACCCAAAGGTTCAGATTCTTTCAAATGCATAGAACCTACCCATAGATTACCATTGGGATCACATTTTCCATCATTAAAACGATTCGTCGTCATTTCCTTTTCTACTTCTGAAAGCACATTAATTTCGCCCGAATTCGTATTCATGATATATACGCCGTCGTCTAATGCTATAACGGCGGTAGAATCGGTTTGAGGCACTACAGTTCCAATTCGGGAAGGAGTAGGGAGGGAGCGATCTTCCTTGGTGGCAGGGTTATATATATGTAATTCTTTTCCCAAAATATCTACCCAATACAATTCTTGCGTTTGATGATTCCAGTAAGCCCCTTCTCCTAATTTTGCATTAATACGGTATTCTAAACGTGCCAGGGACGGCATTTGAAGGACCTCTACTTCGCTCGTTTCCGGAGTGTTTTCCGGAGAGTTTTCTTTACAACTCAACAAAATCATAAAGCATAACAGAAAGACAAATAGCCAATTAGAGTTCTTTCTACCTAATGTTAAATTTCTGGGGATTATCATAATTTTCTTCTAAAAAATTTTAAAATTAAATCATTACTGAGTAAATTCGAAATAAAAACGGAAGTTATGACCAAAATACCAGATAAAAAAAAGCACGCCGATTTCCAGTCCAGGTACCGGAGATCATTCAATTTCCAAAGTGAAGCAAAGGGCACCAAATTGGTGTTAGATGAAAACGGTCAGTTAGTACTACGTTCTGAAAAAAAGAGCAAGTAAATTTTTATTCATTGACTATAAATGATGCGGCGCCGTGGAGCGTCGTTTTTATTTTGCAGCCGTTTGGAATGATTTCCGAAGGATGTTAATCTATTCCCAAAAGTTTGTCTTCCGTATACTATAAGAACCACGTTTACGTTCATATATTCAGCAAACCTCACACAGTCCCCCGTATGAATACCAACACCCACAAGGCTTGATGTTTTGTCCACTCGATTGTTTTTCTTAAAGCCTCCCCAATCAACAATTCCCGGATTTATGGTACTGTGAAAGCAGGCTGCGATTTATAATGAAATATCTCCCCAGATTATTTTCGGCTATATAATTAGCCGGAAATTTGAAGTGCGATCGTACCATTCCCCAAGGTGCGGTCGTTTTTCTTTTATACCTGGCCTAATACATTTATTGATAAGGAAGGACAATCGTGATCACTGCCTTGTTGCGTTGTCGGTCGTCGTGTATTTCAATTTGGAAATCGGTTGTATTTATGGTAGTGGTTCCTTTTAAGGTTTTACCATCATTTTCGAAAGCCCATTTCACGGTTTTCCTGGTTCCCTTAATTTGCAGGGTTCCTGTTACTTGAAACATCTCCTTATTGCCTGAAATGGAAGTGCTACTAAAAGTTAATTGTGGAAAATCCTTTGCGTTGAAAAATTTCTTCGCCCGTAAGTGCCTGCTTCGGAACCAATTGTTGGTGTCAATGGTTTTCGTTTCAACCGATCCGGACACTTTCGAATGAGCAAGATCATTTAAGTCCAGATGTCCAGTAAATATGAAGCCTTCTAAAACTCCATCTACGTCGTCATCTACAAAATTGAAGGCGACTTCCGCTTCGGCTTCCTTAATGTCAATTGCCTGAGCGGAGAGGAGTGATGGTGTAATGAATAAAGCAATTAAAATGTATTTTTTCATGGCGGGTTTTTCAAATTATGTGATTATTCGGATCTTCCCAAAACGTATAAAATACCTCCCAACAAATGCGTCAAAAACAAATCATCTGAATAGGCCTCGACGGTATGTCCAAGCCCTGTATAAAACATTCTTCCTCCATCATATTCCTGAGACCAGGCTATGGGGTGTATGGTTCCATTGGTTCCACCCGTATAGGTAGATTCATCCAATAAAGCTATCACGTTGAGGTCGGGACTTATATTCTTATAATTATACCATTCGTCAAAATGATTCCAAGGATTGGGGATTCCCTGCGCCGCTAAATGTGTTGTATCCTGAATCACTATGCGCGCTTCCTGCTGCTTGGGATGAGATTCGAAATAAGCTCCAACCAATTTTCCATACCAGGGCCAATCATATTCGGTATCTGCCGCCGCATGGATCCCAACAAAACCACCCCCTGATTGCATATACTGAGTGAAAGCTTGTTCCTGTTCAGCATTCAAAACATCACCCGTAGTATTGAGAAAGACAACGGCAGTATAATTCTTTAAATTTTCCAAATTAAAATCGTTCGCATTGCGGGTAACTACCGTACCAAATTCATTCCTATCGCCCAAATGATCAAGCGCTGCGACGCCTGCTTCAATCGATTGGTGAACGTAACCCTGGGTCTGTATAAAAACAAGAATGCGATCCTTTGGAGGATCCTTTGGGCAGCCATAAAGCATGGGCATAACTAAGATAAGCCAAAGGTAGTTTTGTAATTTCATGAGGAAACGCTGATGGTTCTCTCAAATGTAATAAAATTAGGGTAACCATTTAAGCCGGTTCAAGAGAACTTCAACTTAGAAAAAGCACTAAGCATGCTGATTCTCCAACACATAATTTTCTTTTATATGAACCAAACTGTGGGCAATGGAAGACAGCTCGATCTGGAGCAATTTTGTAGTCACTTTACACTTTTTACTGAATTCACTGATCTGCTGGGCGTAGAGTTGGGTAGCCTGATCCTTTAAACGCACGAAATAAATGTCTTTTTCTGAATCCAATGCAAAAGAACACTGGTAATCCGTCTCTCGCTGAAACCAATAACAAAGGCTATTAACTTGGTTAAATAAAGACATATTGGTTTCCATAAATTTCGTTTAGATTCGTAGAAAGGGTTAGTGCATATTAGAACAGAAGAAACAGTTAAATTATTGGATGCATTTCAACTTTTAACATTTCAATAAGAAAAATGCAATCCAAAATTTGAATCACTAACGCTTAGGCGTTGAAATTCGTAAATAGACCAATACGAGTATGGAGAGCACACTACAAATCAAAAATCCTATGAAGAGGGGAAGGGCTGTATCCGCGATATAACCACCAATAAACGTACTAATGGGCACTGCCATTATGGTGGCAATAAATCCTGTGACAGCCGCCGCCATTCCAGCTATATGACCCACCGGTTCCATCGCTAAGGCGCGCAAGTTTCCGAAGAGAAAACCAATAGCAAAAAACTGTAAGCCGAAGAAAATTAGTAATACTTCGACGCTTGGGTTGGCACCACCATAATACAAAATTACATAGAGTAAAGACACTGCAAAGAAGCCCAACAGCGACAGATTCACCAATTTCTCCATACCAAAACGCAATACTAAAGTTCCATTAAGAAAAATGGCAGAGCCGATAGATATAGCAAGACCGGCAAAAATATAAGGAAACTCCTCTTTGAGCCCGAATTGATCGTGAAATATTTGTTGAGAGCTACTAATATATACCAGGAAAGAACCAACCACAAATCCAGATATTACGGTATATCCCATGGTTCGCTTTTTCCGTAGGACTTCCTTAAAACCTCTCAAGATAATTCGAGTAGAAAACAGAATGCGATGTTCGGTGGCAAGAGTTTCTCTTTGTCGGCGCCAAAACCAGACAGACACCAAAGCACTAATAATTACCTGAACATAAAAAATACTCTGCCAATTATAATAGTCTAAGACCAGTTTTCCCATGGCAGGAGCTACAATAGGAACCAACAGAAAAACTACGGTAACAAAGGACATGATACGCGCCATATAATCACCGTCATACCGATCCCGAATGATGGCAATAGAAATGGTTCGAGGTGCAGAGAGTCCTATACCTTGCAGGATACGACCCAACACCATCACTTCCAAACTGTTAGATAGCACACAAATAAAGCTGGCTACTACAAAAAGTGCAAAACCCATATATACAATAGGTTTTCTACCCATGCTGTCCGACAAAGGACCAAACACCAATGGCCCAACACCGAGCCCCAAAAAGATCATCGTAACCAATAATTGATTGTCTGCCGCCTGGGTACTCCCAATATCAATTCCAATAACATCCAGTGCCGGAAGTAGTGCATCAATAGCCAAAGCCGCTACCGACATAAGGGAGGCCATTAGTGCAACAAATTCGAATTGGGAGGTTTGCTTGGGATTATGCATTGCGCAAAAATAAACCAATTAACGTTCAAATTGGGTATGGAGATCGTTCAAAGTGTCACAATTTTATTTTTACCTTGTCTCTTAAAGTACAACGTACTTTATCAATCAAAAAATAAGTCATCATGAGAGCAAAATTATTCCCGTTTATTTTTACCCTTTTCTCGTTGCTAATCATTACTAGCCTTCAGGCTCAAAAGAGGCTTACTACCTCCCAATGGCAGCAGGATCTAAAATTCATCCAAGAGACCGTCCATAAGGATTATGCACACTTATTCAAAAAAGTAACCGCAGCAGAATTCGATTCCGAAGTAGAAAAACTGTATAACGAAATACCTGGTTTAAAAGACCATGAGGTGGTCGTTGGCTTTGCCAGAATTATCTCTTTATTTAAATACGGCCATACGGATATAGGTTTTAGAGGTGGGGTAGTGCCTCATCACAAACTCCCCATCAATTTGTATCATTTTAACGACGGAGTCTATATTGAAGGTGCGCATAAGGATCATTCCAAGGCCATTGGAGCTAAAATAATTAGCATAGAAAGCACACCTATTGCAGAGGCGTTACGCCTAGTGCGACCCACCGTTCCGGCAGAGAATGATCAATATTTTAAGGCCTTTGGTATTAATTATCTGGTAATTCCGGAAATATTACACGGTCAACGAATCATTAAGTCTCTCAACCAGACCGTTACCTTCACCCTGGAGAAAAATGGACAAACCTTTGAACATAGTTTTACTTCCATGGCACCGGACATTATGAAAAAACAATACAGCCTAACGCGTCATGGAGGAGAGTGGGTAAGTGCTCGAGAACAAGACAATACCCCGTATTACTTAAAGCACCTTGACAAAATCTATTATTACGAATATATACCCGAAAAGAAAACTGTTTATGTAAGACAGAGTCAGGTGCAGGACGATCCATCCGCCGATATTCCTACTTTTTATGCCGAAGTATTCGATTTTGTGGAGAACAACGACGTGGAGAAACTGGTGATTGACGTTCGACTGAATGGCGGGGGTAATAACTACAAAAACAAGCCCGTCATAGCAGGAATTATGGCCTCTCGGAAAATCAATAAACCGGGTAGCTTGTTCGTAATTATTGGCCGCCGAACCTTTTCCGCCTGTCAGAACCTGGTGAATGAACTAGACAATTATACCAACGCCATTTTTGTAGGAGAGCCCAGTTCAGAAAATGTGAATTTCTATGGAGATAACAGAAGGGTAACCCTCCCCAATAGCCGTTTTCCTATTTTTCTTTCTTTCGCCTGGTGGCAAGACAAACCCCAATGGGAGAATGCTGATTGGCAAGCACCGCATTTAGCCGTTGACATGAGTTTTGAGGAATATAAAACCAATCAAGACCCAGTGCTGGACACCGTTCTTAACTTTGAGAACACCAATTTCCTGTTGGATCCTATGGGGTATTTAACCGAATTGTTCATGAAGCAAGAATACGCCAAAGTCAAAACAGAGGCCAAGCGTCTTGTGAACGATCCCGTCTATGGTTTTGTGAATTTTGAAAGTGAATTGAATAGTGCCGGCTACCGATTAATGGGGCAACAACAATTCGATGGAGCCATTTTTGTGCTCGAAATGAACACCCAACTTTTCCCGAAATCGGCCAATACCTGGGACAGTCTTGGGGAGGCTTATATGAAAAGTAAAAACTTCGCCAAGGCAAAAGAATATTATAACAAAGCCATAGTATTAGACCCTAACGGATCAACAGGCGCTAACGCCCGAAGTATGTTGGAACAAATGGGTAATGAATGAGATGCCTTTTTATTAAAAAATTCATCAATCATAAAAAAACCGCATCCTTAAATGGGTGCGGTTTTTAAGTTTAAGCAAGTTTAGTAGGCTATTTCTTTTGCTTTAATTTAATAACCACGACCCCATTTTCACCTTTCGCGCCATAGACCGCAGCGGCCGATTTCCCTTTTAAAACTGAAACACTTTCGATATTATCTGAATCCAATTTCGACATGTCGTCCGCATTAATAATGATATCACCACGCTTGCTTTGAATAACATATAAAGGATGAACTCCGTCCGACTTAGCCCCACTGATCTGAAACTTCACCTTACGACCGTCGTTGATATCGGTGATCACTTTTAAAGGGCCAAGGTCCCCAGCGGTGCGCAGTCCCTTTAACTCGTTTTGTTGACTTTCGGACAGCACATTTTTTATCTTGATGAGCATTTTCAAACGGGTCATTTTCATTTCATTTTCCAAATTGGTGATGACCTCCATTTGTTTTAAGGTAGCAGATTCGTTCACTTTGGATTCGTTCAACATTTTATTTAGGGTAGTCATTTCAGCTTCCAGGTCCCATTTGGCGTTGCTAAAATTAGACATGGTAGACTGATGGATCTTTTTAATGTCTGCTCTTTGTTTTGTGGACAGTTCGATTTCAGATTGATACTTCATGACCACATCGGCGGAGAAGAGTTCAGATTGTAAATAATCTTGCGCCCAAACAGTGGTGCAGACAAAAAATAGGAGTATTACCGTTAACTTTTTCATGTATTTCGTTTTTAATTAGTCTTCAAATTCTTGTATTAATATATCGGAAGGTGACTTCCATTCTGTTATTGATTTTTCGTCAGAAAGAAATTCATCTGTGTTCATCGGTTCTTCGATCGTCATGGTAATGACCAACATATTTTCTTCGCTCTCAACCACTTCCTTTCCCCAATCCATTCCGAAGAAAAGAAACAGCGCAGCCGCCACAGAGCCCAAGGGTAGGAGGTAACGCACCGTCGAAGGTTTGCGCTTCACCTGTGGCAACTCAAAGGGAGGTATCTCTATTTCCTTTGCTTCGGACGCCCTCATTTGACCGAAAAATTCTTTCAATTCTTTATCCTCATCTTTCATATCTCAACAGTTTCTATTAGTTTCCGCAGTGCGGCTTTTCCTCTTTCATAATGGGTTCTCACGGTACCTATATGCAGCCCGGTGGTTTCAGCAATGACAGTGAGCGTCATTTGGTGATAAAAGGCCAAAAGCAATACCTCCCGTTGTCGTTCCGGCAGTTGCAAAAGCAGCTGCTTATAATTGGTTTCAGTGGTCTCAAATTCGGGCTCCTCGGCAACTTCTAAACCTTCCAGGGACCGATTGGTAGGATGTTGTTTTATAAAATCTATGGCCGTAAACCGAATCACAGAAAACAACCAGGTCTTAAATGCCGACTGCTCTTTGAATCTGGCCTTTCCTTCGACGATTTTCAGATAGCTCATCTGCAACACGTCCTTGGCATCATCCTCACTATAGCGACAGCACTGAAGTGCCCACAAGAACGCCTCTGTATGATGTTCCTTCAATAAGGATTCGAGTGTGCTGTTGTTCATAGTTATTAGTTAGTCTGTAAATTAGTGTGTTTATATGACAAGCCCAGCCAAATTATTTCTAAAATTTATAAGATGCAGACATATATTATTGTTTTTCAATGATTTATACTGAATAAAATAGTGCGTTACTGTAAGCTTAGAATTTAAGTATATTTGAAGAGCATGTCATTTACCGAAGTGTTTAGATGAAACTATTTAACCGAAAGCGAAAGAAATTAGTCATGGGAAAAGGAATGAAAAAATACCTGTTATATGCCTTGGGTGAAATTTTGTTAGTGGTGATCGGGATATTAATTGCCGTAAGCATCAATAACTGGAATGAGGGACGAAAGGCAAGCAATGCACAGCGGGATTTGGCCCAAAAAATACGTGCACAAATGGTGCTGGATACGGTGAACTTTGGAAAGGTAATGGCCTTTAACCGAAATATAAAGACCCGCTATGACTTGGTTTTAAGGGAAACAAAACCAAACGAACCGCTCCATTGCATGCAATGTGCCGGGCTTATTATGGGAAATATGAACGTTGCCAACATGGACCCTAAAGTGAAACATCTTTTAAGAGATGCAAAACTGACCAATGACACCGTTTCCAAGGTATTAAGACGGATAGAGGAGGCCTACGAAGACAGCTCGGTCATCCTAAAACTATTGGAGGAATCCCTGATAAAGAATTTTAAAGATAATATGGATCATTTAAGGCAGTTTGATTGGTTTGCGCCATTGCTCGCCAATAACGATTGTGATGCCGCTTGCACGGATTATTTTACCAATAGTACGGATTTTAGAAACCGTGTGGCCTATTTGGAGCTCATTATTCACAAGGCCTACAACAGCGTCATTATAGGATTTAATACCGAAGTAAAAGACTTTATCGTTGACTTAGAAACAGCCCTCAGTGCCAGCGAATAAAGGCATATAATCCCAATATGGCTAGGAGGGAGGCTGTTAAATATTGGTTAATTGGCATTTCCAGTTTCCAAAATGAGACCGAGAATCCTATTTTCATAACATGAAACACCAATACCAAACTGTATTACTACTGGTTTTAGCCATGTCCACCCAATGGATGAGCGCCCAATACGAGGCCGACGAATGGGCCGAGCGGGATACCTGGATGGACGTAAACGTAATATTTGACGCTGCTGGTATCGAAGAAGGAAGCTATGTAGCTGATATTGGTTGTCATGAAGGCTATTTGAGCGTGCATTTAGCCAAAAAAGTTGGCCATGCAGGTCAGGTTTATGCAGTGGACGTGCGAGCGGATCGTTTGAATACTTTAAAGGAAAATCTTGAGGAACGAAATATTAAAAACGTAGAGGTCATTCTTGGCTATTACGACAATCCCAAATTGCCAATCAATGCCTTGGATGTAGTCGTCATTATGGATACGTACCACGAAATGGAAGATTATATGACCATTTTAGATCACGTTCATAATTCTCTAAAATCCGGCGGACGCATTGTGATCCTCGAAAAACTAAAAACCAGAATCAAAGGAAAATCCAGAGAAGCCCAAACCGATGCACATAGCTTAGGAATGAAATACGTCCGTAGGGAATTAAAGAAAACCGGTTTTAAAGAGGTATACCATAATAATGACCTAGGCGATTGGGAGAACGACGAGGATAAGGTGATTTGGATGTTAATCGCTGAGAAAGAGTAGGTTTTGCGATTTTCTATTTTACATAATACTAATTATGATACAAATATAATATTGGCTATATCTGCCGTACTTATTATTTGTAAGTCATAATTCTCTATTATGTAAAATATCCCTAGTCTATTCCGTCAGACTCATTTATAAAAGTCTATGGGTCATTACAAATTCTTCTTTTGGGTTTTGGTCTAGCTTGAAGATTCGGCGTGTTTGTACCATAATTAGCCGTTATATAAAATTGCCGCGTGCAAACGCTATTATTCTATCGTTTTATTAGTTTCAAACAAATCTCGAAGCATATACTGTGACTCTTTTGGTGTTACCGCTTTAAAATATTCAAGTAAATCTTTAGAAGTTGTATAACGATTGGTTTTTGTTTTTATAGTTCCTGTATGACTACGCCAATCTTCTATAAAACGCCTTATTGCTATATTTACCTGCTCCTCGCCTATTAATTCTTGCAATCTGTACATGGCAATCACGCCTTTTTGGTAGTACACAAAGTCTTGATTTTCTACCAATGCCAAGGTAGTTTCTGAGGTTGCTTTTCTTTGCTTTTTCTCATACTCATCTTGTTGTATATCTAAAAACTGACCCACTTTTTCTTGAGGAAAATTTTGCTTTAGTACCATGATAGCTCCGTATTGTGCCAAAGTTTCCAGTACAAAGTTTTTTCCTTGCACATTTGCTGCTTCAATTTGCATACCAAACCATTGATGTGCAACTTCGTGAGCAGTTATATAAAATGCCATATCTACATCAGTTTCATCATCTATATCTAGCACAAATCCTAGAGCTTCTGAAAACGGAATGGTACTCGGTAACGACTGCGCGTATTCATCATAACGTGGAAATTCCATAATGCGTAATTGTTCATATTGATATTGACTAAAATTTGCGCTGAAATACGCTAAAGATGCCTTCATTCCATCCATCATTCTATCTAAATTATAACTGTGCTCTGGATGATAGTATATTTCTAATTGTACTGGTTGTTTTGGTGTATCTAAAGAAACCCATTGATCTCTTTTTACTTCATATTCAGCAGAAACAATCGAATAAAAATTAATGACAGGTTGATCTGTTCTATAATGAAAGTAATTTCGGTTATTAGTTGTCCACTTTTTGATTAACTGACCAGAAGTAATCGCTTTTTGTTGATTATTTGTACCAATAACAATGTTTAAGTAAGTTCCATCAGAGTCACTCCCAGAGCGTGAGTTCACTAACTCATTTTCATTATCAATATTGGCCTTACTTTGTCTAGCATTCAAGTACGCCTCCTGACGAATATCAGCATCACCTATTTCGTATTTTCTGTTATAGCCTAATGAAGGAAGAATTGAGTTATTGAAAAAGGTACCATTATAAACAAACTGAGTTCCATGATTGTCATTCTCGAATCCCTTTGGTTGAAAGGTCTGATTAAACTCCATTTTTACTGAATCATTTGGTAATAAAGGTTTGGACAGTTCATAAATGGTATAGTCAAATTCATCATAATCTGTATTGACCATTGCTCCACCTTCAAAAACCACATTTTCAAGCTTGACATGAGATGCTATTTGTTTCTGAATATGAATTTCATCAATCGGTTTATCTGTGGTATTCTTCAATATATAAGTGCCTTCTATTTTATAGCTTCTCGTTTCTGGGTACAATTCTACTTTTAAGTTCGTATCAATAATTTTTGGCTGTGGAATATATTCGAAAGATTTTAATGTTTTTTCATAATTAGCCCTAAAGCTGATTTCTTGTGACTGGGTCCAATAGGTATTTAGAACATTGGTATTATAAAATATATAACTCCCTAGTATTAAGAATAGAGATATTAGTGCTATTACCGTATATACAATAGGTCTTGTAGTTTGACGCTTTATTGCTTTAATACGTTTCCATAATTTGTTTTCAGTTCCCCTGTGCATCAATAAGGCACCTAAAACCAATAAGAGAGCTCCAAATACAAACCAATAGGCTTTAGTCCACAAATAAGGAGATAAAAAATGACCATAGCCATTCATTTCAGAATATAATCCTAAGGGTTTTCCTCCGAACTTATAAAGGTTATGATTAAAGCCTAAGAATTCCGTAGCAATGTTTACAATAAAAAATATCAAGGTTAGAAATATACCAATGAATTTATTTTTGCTAAGGACCTGAAAGAAAAAAGCAACAGCCGTATAGAGTATTAAAAATGGTAGAATTTCAATAAAAAATCCTGAAAAATAGACACCAAGTTGAAATTCATAATACCCACTTGAAATTTGATATCCGATTCCAGTAACAATCAAGGTAAGCATTAAGACAACATAAATTGATATAAGTGCTATAAACTTACTAGACAAGATTGTTAGACTATTTGCTAAAGTAGCATCATTAAGTACATGCTGCTTTATATTACGTTCTTTCCAGATGAGTTCTCCTGAATAGAAAAGTAACACAATGATGAAAAAGAACATCGACATTTCTTGCAACTCTGCAATAATAAAATAGGTTTTGGGGTAACTATCTACACCATAAACAGTTCCTAAATTAACTGAATTGATTAGTATGATGAGAATACCACAAATAACAATGGCCCAAAATGACGTCTCCTTTAAAAGTGATAGTGTATAAAATTTAGATAATTCATAAAGTTGAATACATTGTGCTTTAAAGTTCTGATAAACAGAAACAGTAGGTATGTTTATATTTTGAACCTGGTTGCCTCCTTCTACCTTGAGCAATTGAATTGTACCCTTTTTTGGTTTTTTACTCAACGCACTAAACGAAAACTTACGGTAACTAAAAATCATTATAATACAACCTAGACCAACCCAAAAGAGCTTGTTAGATAATATGATTCCGCTAAGCGTAATACTCAAATCATTTAACGCTATTGGAGGGTAATTCTTTGAGAATTGTGTTAATGCCGTTAATGAAAAAGGATCTAAAACACCTTGTAAATAATCATTTGTTATTGCCTTGGTGAATAGAAACAATACAAACATCACCACACCTTGTGTATAGACAACTAAAAGGTTCTTACTTAGCATTCCCGTGGCAAAAAATGTACAGGCTCCAAAAAATAACGTTGGCAATACAATAACTGCAAATGATTGCAAGTAAGTAAATGCATTAAATACAAGCATATCTTCTGCTTTATGCCAAGGCATTAGTGAGCCAATCATCATACCAAATAGTAATCCACAAAAAATGAACATCAATACCGTAAAGGAGCCTAAAAATCGACCTAATAGATAATCACGTTTTGTAATAGGATTGATAAACAATAATGCTTCAGTATCGTATTGATGGTCACGTAAAACTGGAACACCCATAATCATAGAAACCATGATCATAAAAATGCCTGTAATAGCACCCATAGTTTTAGCAATAACTAATGGTGCACTTTTTTTCATTAGTCCAAGTTCTGCTCCTTGAAAAATAAAATCAACACCAAAAATTGAAAACACGAATAAGAAACCAAAAAACACATAGGTTTCAGGACGTTTAATTCTATATTTAAGCTCAAATTTGAATATTTCGCACCACATATTTTCAGTATTAGTTGTTAGCAATTTGAGAGAAATAAACATCTTCTAAACTTGCCTTAACCGGAACAAATCCGTTGTCAGGGTGTACATCACTTGCAATATGAATGATTGGTTTTCCTAAAAACAACTTATCATTTATAACTGTATATTGTTGTTTATAGCTGTCTAATTCTGATCGATGAATTGTTTTTTGATACACTTTTTCGTTTAAATCTTCTATAAGCTGGAGAGGCTTTCCTTTTAGTACCACTTCTCCTCTATTAATAATTGCCATATTATTACATAGCTCTTTAATATCTTCTACAATATGCGTTGAGAAAATAACAATGATATTTTCGGCTATTTCGCTTAAGAGATTATAGAAACGGTTACGCTCTTTTGGGTCTAATCCAGCAGTAGGTTCATCGACAATTAATAATTTAGGATTGTTAAGTAAGGCTTGAGCAATTCCAAAACGCTGTTTCATTCCACCCGAAAATCCGCCTAAGTTTTGCTTTCTAACTTGATATAAGTTTGTTTTATATAGCAAGGCGCCAATAATATCTTTACGTTCTTTTTTTTGAGTAATCCCTTTTAAGATCGCAAAGTGATCTAGTAATGCTTCAGCAGACATTTTAGGGTACACACCAAATTGTTGTGGTAAATAGCCCAAACATTTCCTAATAGTATGTTTATTGGTAGCTATATCTAGATCATCCAGTAGAACGTGACCACTATCTGCGTCTTGTAGTGTTGCAATGGTTCGCATTAAAGTTGATTTTCCTGCGCCATTAGGGCCTAGTAAACCAAACATGCCCTTAGGAATATCTAGTGTTACATTTTGTAATGCTTTAACTCCGTTATCATACGTTTTACTTAAATTATCAATGGTTAGTTTCATGCTGTTCATTTTTAAAATTGATAGCACAAACCTAATGGTGAAGTTTAGCTATAAAAAGAAAGTGGGATGTGTTTGGTTTAAAGCGTGTTCTAAATACCTCTTGAAGTGATAAAGTGCGTTTATCTCGCTTTTTGATCTACTTGATTACAATTGAAAGTCGTTTGTCCCTTAATTTGTAGACAGCACTTTATTTAAGTAATATTGGCTTATGAATTTAAAATCTCGTGGTAGTAGTAAAAGGGTGATTTCAATACGAATATTTCGAATTACACTCGCTGTACTAGGTTTCATTATCGTGGCATTTAATGATAGTTTGGGTAAAATTGAAGGGTTTATAGAATTTCTTCTTTTATACTTTATTGTAGTCATTGTTACGGTTTTTCATTGGTTGTTTGTGAACATAAAAGCCATTGTTAAGCTAAAGAATGAAAAAAAGAAAGCAGAGTTGATGCACTTGCAATCTCAAGTGAATCCACATTTCTTCTTTAACATGCTTAATAATTTATATGGATTAGTTGATAAGGACAGTGAACAGGCTAAAAAACTGATTTTAAAACTGTCTGATATGATGCGTTATAGTATATATGATGGACAACATGAATCTGTGGCGCTTCAACAAGAAGTCGATTTTATTAGCAATTATATTGCACTACATAAAATGCGTTATCATAAAAAAATAGCCGTTAATTTTGACGTTGATATTGAAAATGAAAATATTAAGCTGATGCCTTTACTATTTATTATATTGGTAGAAAACGCTTTTAAACATGGTGTGGAGGTATTGAGGGATAATGCATTTATAAACATTTCAATTGCATCAAATCAAAATGAAGTTACTCTAAATGTTGAAAATAATTTTGATGAGGAAGAAAAAAGTGAAAAAGGGATTGGCCTAGAAAATTTGAAGCGACGATTAGAATTGGTATATCATAAAAAACATAAGTTATCCCATGTAATTAATGATAGTGTTTATAGGGCACAACTAAAGCTAACCTTATGATAAAGTATATAATTGTTGATGACGAACATATTGCACATGATATCATAAAAGGATATTGTGATGCTTTACCAAAGTTGAGTTTTGTGCAACATTGTTATGATGCCATTGAAGCTATAGAATGCTTAAACAATAATAAGGTTGATTTAATTTTCTTGGATTTAAATATGCCAAAGCTTAAAGGATTTGAATTTCTGAAAACGTTACAAAATCCACCAAAAATAATTGTCACTACTGCATATAAGGAACATGCACTTGAAGGCTATGAGCTTAATATAGTAGACTATTTGTTAAAGCCTTTTGGTTTTGAACGATTTATAAAGGCAATAAATAAGATAGATATACCTAAACAGGAGACCGCTCCTAATTTAATCATTAAGAAACAAGATGAAAGTTTGTTTTTGCGTTCTAATAAAAAGAAAGTTCAGGTTAAGACAAATGATATCCTTTTTATTGAAGCAATAGGCAATTACATAAAAGTGGTAACAGAAAGTAGTGAAATTCAAGTCAGAGAAAAATTATCAGAGATCCTAAAGCTACTTCCCGGAAATGATTTTATTCAGACGCACAAATCATTTATAGTAGCAAAGCAACACATTAATATCATCGAAGGAAACAGAATTTTTAGTAAAGATTTTGTGATACCTATTGGAAAAACATACAAGATTAACGTGAATAAACTGCTTAAATAGAAATACCATTCCGTACACATTTTGCCTCGACTCCCCTGCCCTAGTTGCAAAAAGGGTATTCCATTACATTTTTAAAGAACCTTTTAGAAAGAAAAAAAATCCAAGAAGGTTAGCCTTGTTAAAACCATTTGCTACCGATTACTATTCTTGTATATGAGGAAAATCCCAATCCCTCTTTCATCAATCCCAGCCAAACCCTATGCCTTAGAATCAGTTTGAGTTTCAGCACCTTGACCTTGTATAGAGCCTCTTAGTTTTATCAGCTTATTTAAAAGATCAAACCAGAAGGCGGCTCCAAGGGAAATTGCTAATGCCGTAATGAGATAGCCCCAAAAACTAAAATGAGCTGTGAAGAACTTCCAATCATCCAGTTTTGCATAGGTCGTGATGGTTCCATCGTCCTCCTCAATATCCTCTAAGTAATAATATTTTTTGGTGTTCTTAGCGAGGGAAGCACTGGCGAATTCAACAATATATTGCTGCGTTTTATTACTTTCCTTTCCGTAACCGATCATCCCCTCTTTGTTTTCCAGTGTTTTCTTTACAGAATCTATTTTAGATCTTGGAACTGAATCACCCTTAACAGCCAATTTGCGAGCGGGTTTAAATCCTAATACATTGTTGGCAGCGGCTATGTCGTTTTGCAGGTCATCTTTGATCTCAAGAAGGTCGTCCAATTTGGCCTCAAAATCTTTTAACTGTTTGTCGTCGGCATTATTTTTTGTCGTGTCTTGGGCTATATTATTGGAAGGCTCCTGAGGTTGGGGCGCACCCTCATTATTGGTGATATTATTGTTCTCTGTATTTTCATTTTTTGTCTGGATATCTTCTATCATGCCTTTGTTCTCCACTACAAATTTTGATGCGAGTTCTACCATGCTGTCTCTTGCATCCTCATCGGTGGACAAAGTTTTTGTAATTGCTATGGCATTTACATTAAAAATAGCAGCTATAATAAAGCCTATAACAAACAGATTGAATTGCGTGGTCTTTTTATACCAACCGGAAGCGCGATCCATCATATTATTGAACCATTCTTCGAGATTAGCTTCGAATCTCTGCAAGTTGTTCTCTGAATTCTCTAATAAGTCTTTAAGATGTTTTTTCGTCTCTTTTTCAATTAATGTATCGTTCTCATCGTTGAGCGCGGATGTTATTTTATCCATAAGGGCTATTTCACCTTCTTTTCCCTCAGCTTTTAAAAGGTCGCTTCCCTTTTGCTTTAAAATTCCCATCATCGCCTTGGAAAAATCGGATTGATCTATATAAGATGGTTTGGAGAAATACCTCCCGGAAGCCAGGTATTTAATAATGGGTTGTTTATAAAATTCCTTAAGTAATTCCTTCTTGGTACCTGCAACATTCCTTTTCCAACCTTGCTTAGAATCGGCAGCAAGGCGACTAAAAATATCTTTAGTAGCTCCATCTTTATCGTCCTCCAACATCCTGGTAAGGGCATGCCTAAGGTTACGTGCTCTAAGACCAAGTATATTGGCTATAATCTCTTGAATAATTGAGGCGAATAAACTATAGAGAAGGAAAATAAATACCAACCCTATAACCACATCCAGTGCTACACTTCCAGTCATGTCTAAATAATTTTTGTTAACAGCTAACTTATACTATAAACAAGTATTTACAAATACCAGTTATCGGGTATATTCTATACCAAAAAAGGCTAATACAATTTTTTAGGGGAGAATTTAATCATCTAACAACAAGATGGTTATTGTAAATATAAGGATAATATTTAATTCTATTGAATTCCTCAAGCATTCAGAACTTTGGCTTTTGCCCAAGCTATTTTTTTGGGCAATAATTAAATATTCAGTCACTACAACTAAAAACAACATCGAGTTTAACAGAGCAAATTACTCCATTAAACTCGATGTATTCAATTCCATAAAGTCTTACAAGCCCTTTTTGATCAAGTTTTTCGCAAAGTTAAGCTGAACATCTACCCCGTTTATTTCATCTTTAATAGTGGGTAACACAGGATAGTCGGGTATTATACCACGATCTTTATGCGCATAACCTTGTACTGCCAAACTGTAGCTCATCAAGGGAATCTTGGCTCTTATTTTGGTCTTGGGCATGGTGAAATATGGAACCATACCCGAATTATTTCCATAATACCCTCCCCCACTCTCCTCACCAATAAATAGCGCATCTGTATGGTAATGTAATAAGGATAAAAACTCACTGGTGGTAGAATAGCTTAATCCATCAATAAGTACAAGAACGTTTCCTTTGAACGCCGGCATAGCTGCTTTTTGGCTCCCTAAATTAGGGTGTCTAACCACATTGTAGGTTCCCAAATCGTTCTTCTCGAGCATTCCTGGCGGTGGCTTCATGTTGGGACGTTCTGTGTATTTCATGCTCTCAAACCCGTCCTTACTCATCGTCAACGACTTATAATAATTGAAGTCCTTATCGATAAAATAAGAGAACAAGGTTTTACCATAGGCATCTTCTCCCCCACTATTTCCTCTTACATCTATAATTAAATTTGAAATAGATAGCGATTGCAAGGTCTCAAATACATTCTTTAGAAACCCAGAGAAGTCTATCTCGCTATTTTTGTAGGCTCTTTTGGAAAAGGTTGAAATTCTTAAATACGCCGTTGAATTAGATTGATCCAGCTGTATTTCGATGGGGAGTTTTTGGGTTTCTCTCTTGGGATATCGTTGGGCAGATAGCTCAGAAAACTTTTCAAAGCCAATGCCTTTTAGCTTGATCTCCTTAACAGTAGACTGATGTAAAGGGATATACTCCACAGTATAGTTGCTCTCAAGCCCATGAAGCATATTGAAATATGGACTTAAGTATCTTTCGTTGGATAGTAAGCGATGCTTTCTAGTAACATTTGCCCCATCAGCAGAAACAACGGATAGGTACTCTTTGAGAAAATCATCCATTTTAACGCCGTTGATCGAAATGAGTTGGGAGCCCATAAAATCTTCGGAATAAACTTCTGAAAGATCCTTGCTTACATATAGTTTATTGTCATAAGATGAAACCGAAAATGGAAGCATATAGGAGCCACTTTGTAAGGTTTTAAAAAATTCTTCTGAAGGTGTTAATTTTAAATGGCCATCTCCCAGTTGCGAAGTAAGCTTGCCTAACAGTACCGCAAACTCGATGCTCGTCATAGGTTGATTCAGTTTTAATTCTGTGTCTTTAAATAAAGAGTCTAGGGATCGTTCCGTTTGGTAGAGATAAAGACCGGGATGTACTTCTTCCAAAGTGCTTCGAAGCGTTGCGAAATCACTTTTTAAGTCTGCAATTGAAAAGAGACTATCTAGTGCGTTTTGCTTTTGACTGTAACTGAATAAAGAACATGAAATAAAGAAAATAAGAGCGATTGATTGAATGTTGAAACGTTTCATTGATTGATTGAATTTATATAATTTATAACCGTAGGACGATAAATAAATTAGTACGGTTACACATTTTGCTTTTAACGAAAGCCTATCTTCACATAAAACGAATAAATGAGGTAATAAAAAACCCGAGACAAGCTCGGGTTTCCCTTTGGACTTACTATTTCTATAGGAATTATTGATCTACAAACGCAGGTATAACGACTTCAGTAATTTGAGTCATTATTTTATCATCTCTATCGTGCCCAGAAATTACAATGGTTAAGTCGAGTTCTTCGATGACAATGACCCGTTGTCCACCACCACCCCAGGCAAATGTGGTATCATAACTTTTATCACCCAGGTTTACCAGTGTTTGATACCAAAAATAACCATAACGATAGTCTTTGGGCATCCAATCCTGAGTAGGTTTTACAATGCCGCCGGTGGCTTTGTCAATATACGCCGCAGAAATAAGTTGTTCGCCGTTTAATTTACCCTTATTGAGCACCAAATGTCCCAATTTAAGCATGTCACGTGATTCCATGCTCACCATCCAACCCGCTTGTGGTAGACCGCTCTTATGTGTAGACCATTTATAATTTGTTATACCGAGCTTGTCCAGTAGCTCCCTTTTGATAAAGTCTTCGGCAGTACCGGGGACCACAGCATCAATAACCGTCATCACTAACATGGGATTAAAATTACCGTATAAATAAGCCTGAGATGCTGCCGTGATAGGTTCGCTTTCCTCCAAAAGCGTCTGAACCAGCCCCTGGCCCTTTAATCGAAGGGAATCTTTTTCAATTTCCTTCCATTCCTCTCTGTCAATATTGAGTCCTCCGTGCATGGTCAATGCCTTGTGAAGTGTGATTTTTTCAGCTCCTTTGGTAAATTTTTTAGGATTGACATCCTTTAGAAAATTAATCAAGGGGTTGTCCAAATCTTCCATCGATAGATACCCCATTTGAATGGCTCTACCCAAAATCAAACTAGTATAGGCTTTCACTGCAGACGCTTGCCCATGGGGCAAATTGATACGCCCTTTTTTATAATAGGATTCAAAAACTAATTTGTTTTTATGTGAAATGAGCAACGCGTCGTAGTTGCCGTGTTCGCCATCAAAAATTTCTTGCGAAAGCTTTAGGATGGTGTTTTGATCAGCGCCATTCACCGATAATGTGTCTACCGATATTCCATCTTTCCTATCCTCAGGTGTCGTAGTTACGAATGGCTTATTAAGATGAGGAATATCCCAAAATGAAACCTCATTGCTATCACTTGAAATTGGACTCATCATGGAAGACAACCAGGCGACACTTTCCACAGCAACCCTTGGGAAAGCAGTTCCATGATCACCTTCCATGGTTTTATTTTGTACAGATAAACTTAAATTCTTTCTATTCTTCAGCAATTCTAAATATTCGTCGATAGGCTCGGCTGTATCTTTTTCTAAGGAACCATGGGCAATAAATACATTGGCATGCAACGGATCGTTCTTATTAGACCCGGAAGTTCCCAGTTCAGCGTTAATCTCAGTCAGGTAAGGGACGAGGCCTTTGTTCAATGGGCTGCCCAGAATGTAATTATCAAAAGTATCAGGTTGCGTCAGTAGTATATAAGCACCGAACGCACCACTGAGGGAGTAACCGAAATAGGAACGGCTGTTTGGATCAATACGGTAGTTGTTCTCCACATATTGAATAACTTCATTGCGAATAAAAGCCAGGTGATTTTTAGCATGGCCAAATTTCAGTTTGGGATGATTAGGATTGGATTTTTCCCAGAACGAATAATCTGTAAATCGGCTGGCGTGGGCCCCATATTGTTGCATTAAATCTTCTGCGATATCCTTCTGCCAGGAAATTCCGACCAGAATAACGTCTTCTAACATGAATTCCGCAGAACCGGATAACATTTCAAGATGCCACACAGCATCTGTATAATAAAGGACAGGATAGGTTTTGTTGTCATTTTCTGAATAACCTTCCGGTAACTCTATATAAAGTTCGTAATTTTTTGCTGTCTGAGGATCTTTTATCGGGACAACCTGAATCTGTGGTAATACTAACGAAGCACTTTCTATTGATCGTATTTTATCATTGATACTGTTTTCTTGAGCAAAGACAGTGTTTAGGGCCAGTATACTTAGCACGAGAAGTAATTTCGAAGTTTTCATATATTCTTCTTTTTAAATAAGTTGTTATTAAGGTATGAGTGTCTCGATAATCTTTGAGCCTATCAAGATTCCATCCTTAAAAATATAGTATAATCCATGCTTACTATCTTAAAGATGATAAACCCAACGATTAAATGATAAAACCATTTCGTCATTGATATAAAGCTTTTATAAAGAAATTATGACGATTTGTACTTAGGGATAGTATCTTTATTAATTGTTATAATCGTTTATGTTTAAAAAGTCATTAAAGAATACAATCCTTATAAATATAGGGGCCTTTTTATTGGTGCTCATTCTTGAGATATTAAGTATGTGGGCGATAAGGGATAAATTTGATTCTAATTTTTATTTTTTCTTACATGGTCTTTATTATACCATTGCCATTATGGCCATTATTTGGATAAACCATTTTATTCTCATTCCCTTCTTTTTTGATAGGAGACGCTATTTTTTATATACAATTCTTCTTATTGGGAGTCTTTTTATTGTGGCATATACTAAAGGATATGTTACGGGCGGCTGGTATGGTGTTTATAAAATGACCTTTTTTCTAATTTATACTACCGGAGCGGGTATGTCTGCATTTTTTTTAAGAAGAAGCATAATGCTCAGAAAAGAAAATGCCGAGAAAGAAAAATTACAAAAAGAGATGGAAATAAACTATTTAAAAGAGCAGGTGAATCCTCACTTTTTATTTAACTCATTGAATAGTATTTATTCTCTTTCCAGGCAGCAATCACCGGAAACACCCGATGTAGTCATGCAACTTTCAGAATTAATGCGATATCAATTAGAGAGTTCTAAAAAAGATACCGTTTTATTAAAAGAAGAGCTCGAGTTTATAGAAAATTACTTGTTACTTGAGGAAAAAAGATTGAGTAAACGTTGTACGGTAGATTTCTTAATTGAAGGTGGGCTATCAAGATTACAAATTGCTCCCATGTTGCTGATTCCATTTGTTGAAAATGCCATTAAACATGGTGCCCAAAGTACAAATGAGCCAAGCACTATTGATATTTCTGCTTCTGTAGAAAATACGACCCTTCATTTTCGTGTGGTTAATTCAAAGCCACCTGCGGTTGCTACATCGAGAAGAGAAGGAACCGGGCTAGAGAATGTAAAAAGACGTTTAAATTTATTATATCCGAATGCCCATCTATTTGAAATTGAGGATCAAGAAAAAATGTATCGCGTAAATTTGTCCATTGATTTGGCGGTATCCAAATAAAAAATATGATTAAAATAGGCATTATAGATGATGAACTACTAGCCCGCAAGGTGTTGGAAGACTATTGTTCTAAAATAGACAACTTTGAATTGATATTGAGCACAGGTAATCCATTGGAGTTTATCAATTTCGTTCAGCAGAATGAAGTCGATCTGATCTTTTTGGATATCGAAATGCCTGAACTGAATGGTATGGAAATTTTACGATCAATGATAAATCCACCTAAAGTTATTTTAACTACCGCCTATTCGGAATATGCATTGGAAAGTTATGACTATGGAGTGGTGGATTATTTATTGAAACCAGTAAAAGTAGAACGCTTTTTGAAGGCCATAAACAAAGTTATAGCTTCAAAAATTTCGCAACCAAAAAAAATTAGCGGAAGTGAAGAACTTCAAATAAAGCATGATGGTGTACCCGTCAATATTTCATTTAAATCCATTTTGTACGTTCAAAGTTTTGGAAATTACTTAAAGATCTTTACCGATTCAAGAATGTATCTTATCTCTGAAACACTTATCAACATAACTTCCTTATTATCCGAAAATTTTCAACGCACCCATAAATCGTACATCGTTAATCTGGATAGGGTTACCAAAGCAACTCGGACACATTTGTTGATTGAAAATAATAAAGTCCCTGTCAGCGCTATGTATAAGGTTATCGTTTTTGAGAAATTAGAGGCTTTGTCAAAATGATTTTAATGCCATACGCAGTGCTACTTCCTTCTTTATACCCTCATTTTCTTAAGCGCACCTTGTTAATTCAACATCGAATCTGACTAAATCTTCACTCAAATAAAGCTTTTATTCCCTTTTCCAATTCAAATATAAGTTTCACTTCTTCGAGATTCAGTGATTTATCAAAAACAACCAGCTCATCCATGAAGCCAATATAGCCAAGGCCCAACATGATTTTTCCATTTTCTTCTTCCCAGGTGAAAGGGTCATTTATATCCCTTATTACCCCCTGAAATTCACCATTTAGATATAGTTTAAACTCAGATCTCGTGTTGTTAACTTCTGAAAAGGTCATCGCAATGTGGGTCCATTCTTTGTTCTGAAATGGAGGCTGCGTTACAACTACTGTTCGCTTGTTCCATTCTGCTTCATTGTTTTCGTTTTTAGGATTCCAAACATCTAAATCTCCCATGGCACCTAATCGAAATTTTTTAGGGTCGTGATCGGTGAAATCTACCCACAAAGCGGCATCATTATATCGAACATCGGTAATGCATATGGGGTCACAATAACTTGGTGCTAAGGCATTATTTGGATCTAATCGTAACCAAAAAGATACGGTACCACTCCATGACGTACTGCTATACCCCACATTTTGAAATGCTTTATAAAAAACAGCGGCCGTTTTAGCCTCTTTAAAGTGAAGTGCATCGCCCAATAGGCCTTCACCTTTGGCTAACACAACATTTGAGTCGTGTAAACCAGGTTGGGCATCCGATACCGTTTTATAGTTTTTAGCAGTATAAATCATGGCATCACCCATAGCTAAATTCGCAGAAGTTTTACCGTCGAACGAACTGTAAAAAAGAATGTGATCCTTCAGCCGGTAGTTTTGCGCACATGAAATAGAGCTCATAAGCATAAAATATACACCGGCAAAATAAATGGATAAGGGCGTTTTCATAGGTTGCTTTTTAAATTATGTAGTTAGTTTATTCGAGTCAATAATGCTGAGACTCCATTCCATGGCGGACTGTGCATGAATTTTACCCGTATCAAAGATTGGTATGTTAACATCTGAAGCAGCAATCAAAATAGGTAATTCTGTACACCCCAAAATGACACCTTGCGCACCTCGGTTTTGCAGTCTTTTAATAATCTCCACAATTTTTTGTTTTGCAGTAGCCGTAAATTGACCTTTCACCAATTCGTCGTAAATAATATCATGAACTAGTTGACGTTCATTCGCTTCAGGAATCAAAACGTCAAATCCGAAGTCTTCTACTAAGGTTTTGGTATAAAAGTCCTTTTCCATGGTGAATTTAGTCCCTAATAGCCCTACTTTATCCAACCTTTGCTTTTTAATGCTAGTACCAGTTGCAGTAGCGATATGCAAAAATGGAATCTTTACACTTTCAGAAATAAAATGACTCACCAAATGGATGGTGTTTGTGCATAGCAATATTATATCTGCCCCTGCCCTCTCTAATTGCTGGGCCGCTTGCTTCATCAGGGCTCCTATGGCTTCCCAGTCGCCTTTAAAAGTCAGGCGTTCAATGTTGGCAAAATCCACAGATACCATAATGCATTTGGCAGAATGTGAACCTCCAAGATGTTCGTTCGCCATGGTATTTAAAAACTCGTAATATAGTTTCGATGATTCCCAACTCATGCCTCCTATCAATCCTATCGTTTTAATCTCCATTCCGCTTTTTGATGTTTGTTGACTCAAAAATATATCAAAGACCTAGGTTTGTGTAATTTTGAAATTGAGCGTTCTAAAATGACCCCTGAAAAAATTTCAACTATAACTTATAACTAGCTACGCTATCTTTACACCTATGGAACTCAAATATTTTAGGTTAATTAAAACCATAACTGAGGAAGGCAGTATTGCAAATGCAACCGAACGGTTATTTTTAACGCAATCGGCTTTGAGTCATCAACTTCGTGAGTTAGAAGAGCGACTAGGATTTAAGGTGTTTCAGAGGACAAGAAATAAATGGGATTTAACTCAGGAAGGGCAAGAGTTGTATAAGTTGGCCAATAAACTGTTTAGTTCCATTGATGAAGGCTTTAGCACCATACGGCAAATCAAGGAAGGTTCGAAAGGCGCTATTACATTGAGTGCCGAATGTCAATCCTTTTTCCATTCCATTCCGTCGTTCATACAAAAAATGGGGATGCTCTATCCAGAAATTAACATCGAAGTTACCCTGGGTGCCACCCATCAAACCATCGCACAAGTAGTATCCAATGAAATAGATATTGCCATTGTGACGGCTCCACCTGTTTCAGAAGAGTTAGAAAGTATAAAAGTATTTGAAGATGAAATTTTTGCGGTTATTCATGAAGAAAACCAACTCCATAAGTTCGATTATTTAGAAGCGGATCACTTTTCTAATGTTCATCTACTTATTAACTCTTTTCCCCTAGAGGGTGTAGCCGTCTTTGATCAATTTCTAAAACCGAATCGTATACAACCTAAGAAAATTTCAGCGATTCCATTCACTGAAATTACCTTGTCCATGATACAAGCCAATATGGGTATTATGTGTGCACCAAAATGGCAATTAAACTCATTCAAATTATCGAAAGAGTTGGTCTTTAAACCAATTGGAACAAATGGGTTGAAGCGATCCCATTATTTAGTTGTTAAAAAGGAACAACGAAATAAAAAGTATATCCAAGATTTTATCTCAAGTTTTAAGGAGTATTTTCTAGAAGTTTAGTTCATTCCATTCCTAGTTTACCATCATTCGTCTATTTTTCCTGCAATACCGCTACATTTCCATCTTTACCTAAAAATCGATAAATATTACTTAGTTTTTTAGTCATCATCTTATCCTGAGGCTGTGACTTTACAATACTTTCTAAATAGGGAAGCACTTCGTTGTAAAGATTGATCCGTTTTCGCTTTAATGATTCATAACGTTCATCCTCCGTTTCGGACATCCCTAACTCATTCATTTCATCAGTTATCACTTTGTCCTGATCTAAAAGCAAGATAGCCAGATTGACCTTGGCGTTGATATAGTTAGGATCTATTTCTAAAACTTTCCTGTAAAGTTCCTTGGCCTTATGCAAATCACCATTTTCAGCATTAGCCACCCCAGCATTGTAATATAGGTTGGTGTCATTAGGATTCGCTTTAATGAGTCGATCTACGATAGCATTATACTTGTCATACGCATCTAATTGTCTGTAAAAATGTGAAGCCTGATTGAGTAGTATCTTGTTTTCGGGCATTTTAGCTATGGCATTATCAATAATCGCTATTGCTGCATATTTTTTATCCAGCGGGATAGCTGCCACGGTTATTCCTCGTAATATTTCAGGAAGCTTGCTGTTAGTGGTTATAACCTCAGGGGTTTTGTAGGAACCTTCTGCTATGGCATCGTTCCGTGCCGCCTTTGAAGAAAACACCGTCTTTTTCTTGGTCGTCACATGGGTGGCTATATATTTGGTCTTGGCATTGGTATATCCCGAATTAAAAAGTTGTGCATAGGACTGATAAGCATCGTGAAATTCTTCGGCCAGTAAATGGCATCTCGCCGCTTTGAGCAAATGACCATGATCTTTTGATGACAGATAGGCCGCTTTATAAAGCGAGGCCGCACTCGAATAATTTTTATTTTTAAGCTCTGCCGCTGCGATTGTTGCGGAAGATCCTTTTATTTTTAAATTAATCTGCGAGATTCTGGCCTGAAGTGAAGGAGTCACTTCATAACCATTGGCAAGCTTTAAGGACTGAGAAATTAATTCTATTTGTTTTGAATCCAATTCCTTTTCAGCTAATCTCAGTTCGGCCTCGACCACGTAATATTCTGAACGCGTTTTATAGTCGGCGGCAGCAAATATTCTTTTGGCCTGGTCTAAATAAGAAGCAGCACTGGCAAAGTTACCGGCTCTGACCTCTTTTTCGGCCTTTTTGATTTCTTTTTTCTGCGCTTTAAGACCGGGGACAGCTACTAACAATACGACGATAAGTAGAATTTGTTTCATAGGGATACTTTTAAACGTTAACTTCTAATGCTTTCAACAAAGCAATTTAGAAAAAATATCTCTATTTGTAAGCTTTTTCTTACTTAAATACGCATTTTATCTGTTTTTATTTGCACTTTATCGGTGTTATGGCGTGTTTTTAGTGAAATTGAACGTCAAGCCAAAAATGGAATTCGCCATATAATATTCCCATCTATCAACGCTCCACGACCTTAAAATACTCCAGGTTAGCCCTTAGCGCTCTATAAGTTTGGTACCAATAATAGATTTATAAACCTGGTTCCTAAGTGCTCTACTAATTTTAATTTTGGTTTTTCCTATGTGAATTAAATTCCCTTCCAGTTTATTGACATGATCTATTCCAATTAGATAATATCGATGCACGCGCATAAACTTTTCCTTCGGCAATTCTTTCTCTATATTCTTTAATGAAACTAAAGTTAGGTATCGATCTTTATTAACGGTGTTGATATAAACATAATCATTCGCCGTTTCTATATAAGTAATATCATCCAAAAAGACCTTAATCACCATTCCGTCAGATTTGATGAAAATGTGGTTTTGATCGTCTTGAGTATTAACTTTCTTATCCAACATTACATAAATGCTGTTAAGGGAGTTGAAAAGGAGATGTGGGTTTATCTGGTTGTCTGCAAGACTCGATTCCGATTCTAATTGCCTTTGTTTCAAGGCCTTTATTAACTGTTCTTTTTTATACCATTCGTCTATCAAAAATAAAACCATGGACAGACATAATGATATGATCACCTCGGTCATAATTGAGATTTTTCCTCTTATGGAGAGGAAAAAATCTGATGTTGGCGCGCTAATATTTTCAAAATAAAAAGAAAGATAGTATGACGTGCCTATAGCAATAATGACCATACAAAAGATCATTAGCAAAATATAACTTGCTATTCTTTTCTTTAATAAAAATCTTGGTATGAGAACATACAAGTTGAAATATACTAAGACCGCATAAGACAAAAAGGGTACTGCATTTGTCCTTAGATTTTCTAATATGTTGATGTTATAGTTGAGGTCGTGTACACTCCACAAAAGAAGATATAACAACCAAAATATTATATGTTTGGAAATTTTACTGAAGTTGGAATCCATTCGGTCAAGTTAAGCATAAAAGTGAGATTACTTTAATATGAAACCTTCTTTAACTCTAGAAACGATACTTTTATTAATACCAGAAATATCATTAATAGGATTTTTGTCTAGTACTAAAAAACTGCCTTCATAACTTTCCTGAAGCCTTCCAATTTTACGATTCGGAAAAATCGTGCTGGCTGCATTTTCCGTCCACATTTTGAGCAATTCAAGGTTGGAAAAAATGTTCAACTCATGTAAGAATTCAAATTCCTGAGTAGAATTATCATTATAGGTATCAGAGCCAATAGCCAATTTTACACCCGCATTTTTCAATAATTTCAAATTGGAACGTACATTTTGAATTAACGATTCATAATTTTCTTTTCCTTCATTCTTTTTAACTAACGATATGGTCGTTACTACTGTGATATTGTTCTTTTTAGCCAGTATAGCATCTTCGATAGCAATTGAGTTTCCATTATGTATTCCCGGCAAGTGGGCAATCTCGTCCACATTCGAATTAACTGCTATATGAAAATCATAAGCCGTAGCTACGTGTGCACTAACCCTTAAGTTAGCCGCGTGCGCCTTCTTTACTATTTCAGGGATGAGTTTTGGATTCAGCCCCTTCTTACCAAAAAAAGCCGTATCGTTCTTTCGTAGCTCGTACTCTTCCGAATACAGTAAGTTCAACTTTATAAAATCGGGGGAAAAGGATAAAATTTTTTCCCATTTTGTAGTTAAATCCTCTAAATCATCAATAATGACATATCCATGTAATTCAATTTCTTCTACAGAATTAAACAATCCTTCAAAACGACCGTATTCAAGAAACTTTTTTCGAAGAGCGATCGGATGTCCATCAGTGGCGGTCAACGGGGCATGCGCCATACTAATGTCTAGGCCGTCAGGCTTATTATAATGATGCATTAAAGGAGTGATTCTTTTTTTTATTGAAGAGAGCAGTTTTACATAAAATACACCATTGCGTAAATAGGAATTAATCCTATCATCCAATTTGTAATCACTTTCAAGATTGTGGTTATGAGCTTCGGCAAATGGCGGTATTACATATTGAGCTGATAAATCTATAATTGAGTCTATTGGTCGATCCTTAGTTGTAAAGCTAATTAATCCGTTTTCAACCCAAACCGTTTTCTTCTCGAACGTTTGTCCATTAAACCAATGGCCATTAATAAACTTTATGACCTGATTATTAGGGCTAGAATTTCCTTTGCTTTGAGCTGTACAAGAAAAGCTAAGACCTATGAGTAAAATTAGCGTCCCACATATTTTCATTTTGTTCCATTTAGCTTTTAGGTAAAATAATTATAAAAGGGCGCAATGTTCAAAATTAATAGCTACAAGGCTCATTAAAATAGGTGGAGTGTACTAAATAATAGGTAAATCGAATCTGCTAATGATACCATTTTTTTTCTTAGAGCAAAGTGATGCTTCAGCAGAAAAGTTTCAGGCCATGCATGATGAGGCGCCAACTAAGGTTGTAGAGTTTTTGCCTCTTCTTAAAGAAAATATTCCATAATAGACCGATGACATTTTATGGAATGGTCGATGATATAGAAATAGGTATAACCAAAAGACGCAACGATGTATCATACTACAAAACTCCTGACCCTACTTTTATGTATCATTTCTATGTCAGTAATTGGCCAGGAAAAAGAAGCCGGTTCCCATGCTTTTTTTAACGGCCTGGACTTTGGCGCCAAGGCTGGTGTTAATTTTTCCACTATGTTCGGGGATGTGGGAGACAACTCTTTTCTCTTTTTTGTTCATGCGGGTTTGGTCATAGATAAAAGCCTTGATAGTGAATGGGCCTTAAGTTTCGAACCTCATTTCTCCGGCGAAGGACAAATGCTGAACGGAGGGTACGATCGCATTATTTATTTGAACCTGCCATTCCTTGGTAAATACCCGATCGCGAATGGCTTTACCGTTGATGGCGGTGTCCATCTTGGAGTGAAAGTCACCGAACGCACTAAATTTAGCAATGGAGATACTGAGAATAGAAATCGTTTTAAAAGAATCGCTCCTGGCCTTACCGCTGGCGCCACCTACGATGTGAATAACGATTGGTTCCTGCAGTTCAGAACCAACCTTAAACTGTCCGATGTTGTCCGAAAGGAAGGTGGTGATTCTGAAGGATCAACGATTCTTACTTTTCAAATCTCAATAGGCCGCCGATTTAATTAGTCAAATGATTTTTGATGCCTAGAAGTTCATATAATCTAAACACAATCCCGTATGGCTTCATTCAATATGGCGATTCCTAGGTCGATTTCTTCTTTACTGATGGTAAGGGGAGGTGCAATTCTAAAGACACTTCCATAACCTTTCATTCTAACTATATTCATGTTCAACCCTAATTCTAAACATCTGTTGCATATATTTTGCCCCAAGGCATCATCGGGTATTTTTGTTTCTCTATCTTCAACAATTTCAACACCTAATAAAAGTCCTTTTCCCCTAACATCGCCAATACATTCATGTTGGTCCTGTAATTTTATTAATTGCTCCTTTAAATAAGCACCCTTTTCAAGGGCGTTGTGCGCTAACTTTTGTTCGTAGAGTATTTCAAAAGCGGCCAGACCAAATGCCGCACAAAAAGGATCAGACACGTGAGAAGTGACGTAAACAAATCCTCTTTTATGGCATTCATTCTCTATTTCTTTGCTAGTAACCGCTGCTGCCAGGGGTAGCCCCCCTCCTAGCGTCTTGGAAAGCGTTAAGAAATGGGGAACTACTTCATAGTGTTCAAAAGCAAACGTTTTCCCTAGGCGACCCAAAGCAGTTTGCGCTTCATCGAAGATCAATAATAGTCCTCTTTCATCGCAAAGTTCCTTCAATCTCTTGACATAATTTGGTTTTAATTCGATCATACCCGCAGCACTCAACAATGGCTCGGCAATTAAGGCGGCATAAGCGCCAACAGATTGTTGATCTGCCATTTGCATTCCCACTTCCAAACAGCTCGTATCGCAGCTGCCTTTACAATGGGCAATTGGGCAACGATATTCATAGGGCGCAGGAATCATTAAACTACCAGACATAGCGGGTCCGTACCCTTTTCTTGTTTTGGAATAGGTATAGGATTGCGCGCCAGCAGTCATGCCGTGCCAAGAACCGGAAAACCCAATGACCTCAAATCCTCCCGTGACCAATTTGGCCATTCTTATGGCGACCTCGTTGGATTCGGATCCCGTGTTGAGAAAGATACATTTGTCCAGTCCCTCGGGCAATTCACTTGATAATTTTTTCGAAAGATCGATCACAGGTGGAGATAAGATCGAACTCAATAAATGAATCGCTTCCTTTCCGGATTTCTCCAGTATTTCCACAAATTTAGGGTGATTATGTCCAAATACTGAGCACATCTGACCCGAGGTAAAGTCTAGTATGGCCTTACCCTTTCTATCATAGATATAGCTACCAAAGGCTTTTTCAGCAATAAAGGGAGAAAACTCTCCGCAATAGCGTATCAAAGACTCCTGAGCTTTTAGTACTTCATCTGAATTTAAATCTTGCATCTCGTAACTTTTGTATGCAAGTTCAGCCGTTTATAGACCTAAAAATTGTAAGATTCAATCATTTTTCACGAAATGAGCATAGCGTTTTGGAATCATTCCTACATTAATCTTAAAGTATTTGTTGAAATGACTTTGATCGAAAAAACCAGTATCATAGGCCACATCGGTAAAGCTGTTTCTCATTTTAATATATTCCTTTGCTTTTTCTATGCGAAGATTTTGTAGATATCGAATGGGTGAAATTCCAATGTTAGCTTTAAAAAGACGTTGAAAATGACTTTCGCTCAAATGGGTCAAATCCGACAACTCTTCTACGTTTATGGGTCTGTGGTAATTATTTTCTAAATGAATCAATGCTTTTTTCAAAATAACTTTTGAAGTGGATAAATTGATCTTTCCATCGGTAAGAAACTGCTCAAATATAGATGGTACTTCAATAGTTTCTTCCGCAGCGGTACTTGTCCTAATCAAATGGAACCATTTATTATATTGAATTTTACATAGATTGTTATTCTCTATTATGGTCAAACCCGATTGGTTTTTATTCAAATTCACAAAAGAATGGAGTTTTGGAACCCGAATAACCTTGTAATGAAAAAAGTGTTCGATGAGCGTTTGATGGGCAACATAAGGAGGGATGATAACTAAATCCCCTTGTTTTAACATATAAACCGTACCATTGCAAATAAGATTCGCACTCCCCTCTAAAATATAGGAAAATGTATAGCGATCCGGATGCAGGTGCATCGGAAAATAGTGCGGTTTATCATAAAATATCGTGGCACATTCCATTCATAGGGTCTTGTCCATTCAAAGTTAAAAAATATATTAACCTTTTCCATACATCTTACCAGCTACTATATGGGTACTATATGGGTTGATTAGTTCCCCGCAAACCAACTTTTAAAAGCTCCCACGCGCTCTCTGCTTACAATAATATCCCTGTCCAAAACCGTCTTTACCATTACTTTTAATCGGCTGTTAGAGTAAAGAATAACATTCTCTATGGCATTTAGATTGACGATGAATGTTCGATTGGTTCGAAAAAAGGTCTGGGCATCCAAGACTTGTGAAAGTGCTTCCAAATTATAGTCAAGAATAAATTTTTTACCAGTATCAGTCACCAAAAACACCGTTCTACCCTCGGCATAGAACAAAGCGATGTCTTGTATTTTTATAGAGTGAATATGATTTCCCAGCTTTACCAGAAAGCGATCTTTAACCCTTGGTTCCGAAAATGTCTTTGCCGTTTGTTCCAGAGCATTGGAAGGTAGGAATGTTTTTAAATTTTTAAGCTTATTAAGTGCCTTTGAAACGTCACTGAAGGTAATGGGTTTGAGGATATAGTCGATACTGTTTACTTTAAAAGCGTCAATAGCATATTCGTCGAAGGCAGTTACAAATATTACCGGTTTATTAATGGTGGTCTGGTTGAAAATATCAAAGCTTAATCCATCACTCAACTGAATGTCCAGAAAGGCTACATCAAATCCATCTTCATGGTTTCTGATCCAGTTCACAGTTTCAGAAATGCTAGAAAGACGGGCCACAATTTCAAAGCCAGCATCGTACTTCAGAATATAACGTTCCAATTTCTCCAATGCAGGAATCTCATCTTCTACGATTATTACCTTCATGCTTTTATGGTTTTGTCTTTAATTTTGGAACCCGTATCGTTCTCGTTTTTTTGTCAGTAGTAATGACGATAGCATGATCACTATAAATATGGTAAACACGACGCACTTCCTCAATGTCGCTACTACCAAATGGTTGGTCTATCCGGTCATTATGATGATACTTCATGTTCACCATTTCCTCGTCCTCAGTAAGTGCGATCGTTAGTACAGGACCCGAAGAACGGATCGTGCTCCTGACAATTAGCTCTAAAAGCTGTAAAAAACTACCTGGAACGCATAAAAAAGATGAGGTTATTGAAGATTCTATAAACACATTTCTAAAAGGCAGATAATTCAGAAGGTTAGCTAAATGGCTCAAGGCGCCTAATTCTTCTTCAATGACTGTCAGTTGGCGACTCTTTTGAGATAAGAGATATCGGTATGTGGCGGCAAGATGATCCATTAGGTCGTCAACAGCATCTGTATCCTGCTTACGTATTAATACAATGAGTGCCTCAAAACTGCTAAACAACAGGTCTGGGTTTATTCCATTACGAAACTGAGTAAAATCGTCCTCCACCATTTGACGACGCAATAGCTCGTTGTCTAAACGCTTGGTATTTACCTTATGCAGGTATTGATGACTTATGTGAAGCAAAATATAAATGAAGGTCACCGAACAAAAAATGCTATTGAACAACCAAAGTTCTTCACTGATTGGTGAAAATCCCAATACATATTTATAATAGAGAGACAAGGTGGTTGTAACCAGTATAATGCACAATACGAGAGAGGTAATCACCTGAAGAATCAGGGCGGTCAAGAAATGGGTTTTCTTCAATATCATGTTAAAAATGAGCAAAAGCCCTCTCGAAAATTCTTGAATAATGAATGACAGACCAATGCATACATACAATTCCTCGCCCAGAAATTGTTCTTGTAATTGCCCAACGTTATTATGAATAAGTAAAATGAGCAGGTAGACCACCGTACCACTAAAAAGTGGGCTTAACAACCGAAACAATGGATGATGTATAAACAACTTTTTCATTGGATCAAGGGTATTTTTACGATAAAGTCCGTTTCCTCTTCTATTGAAATACCCTTTTTGCGTAACAGTTGGTATCGCGCTTCAATATTTTTTAAACCAATATGAAAAGAGTTCACATGCTTGGGCGCTCCGGTCAGGTTATTAGCCACAATAAGTAGGTCCTTATCCGAAGATATATTAATGCGTAATACATTCTCAGCATTCATAATATTATGTTTCACAGCGTTTTCCACTAGCATTTGTAAAGTTAGCGGAGGTACTTTTGAAGATAGTTTCTGAGCGTCAATGTGCAATGAATAGTTAAAAAAGGGACCATACCGTGTTTTTAGCAATAAAAGGTAGGATTCGAGCATGGCCAATTCCTCTTCCAGAGAAACGAGTTTGGAATGATAGCTATTTAATGAGTACTTATAAACCTTGGCGAGTCCTCGAATATAGGTTTCGGAAGCCTCGGGATCCTTAAAAACCAGAGAAGAAATGGTATTGAGGTTATTGAATAAGAAATGAGAGCCCAGCTGCGATTTAAGAGCTTTTAACTGAAGTTCAATTTGCCTGCGATCATATCTTACATTTTCAATTTGCAACGTAGCATAACTGTAATAAGAGTACAATGCGAAATAAACGATGGTATACAACAGCATGATCAAAAACAGGAGAATCGCAAGTTTTATTAGGGTACTCTGCCAAATTTCGGGCGCATCGCCCACATCAAATTTTATGTAGGCAAAACTCAAAAAAGAAATCAATAAGAAAGCCACCAGAAACTGGATGATAATTCCAGTCAGAAATCTCGCTGCCAACTGGGTACTCCAAGGTATGAGCCCATCCATCTTTTTAGACAGGAAGTAAGTTACATATGAAACCAAAACACCTGTCAAACTAGCCAGGACGGCCTCTGCGGCCGCAAATCCACTACTAATCGTTTCGGTGCTCTTGGCAAAATAATTATATAAAAGAAAACCGAATATAATACCCAATGACGAAATTACAACGTGCTTTTTCACATGAAAATGATCAATATGATGGACGAATTTCATTGAACCAAGGTAGCCAATCTATGTTAAAGTTTAGTATAAGCTGGTTAGATCGACAGGCTACCCTGGTATGAATTGAATGGATTAGTCTATTGCCTTAACGGCACGACCGTAATAACTATCTGATTTGATTGATTTTGCAGCAGTTCTATAAGCCGATTTAACCCGCTCAGATGAACGTTTTACTTTGCCTGAAAAGGCTATAAGTACTTCTGAAAGATAATGTCCCGAATTAATGCTTTTCGCCGAATTCAAAGCGGTGATGATCTGATCTTCAGAAAGATCTTCCTTCGCTATCCATTTATAAATATTGGACGCATAATGATCGGACTCCACATTGTTATTTACCAGTGAAACCAGGCTGGTCAACCCGCCCGAACTGACCTTCATTCGACCATTCATGAGCTCTTTAACAACTTCGGAGATATAATGATCAGACTCTATGTCCTCCATCGTTTCCATTATAGAATTGTAGGCGTTCGCAGGTATTTCTTCATCACGGATCACTTTCTTGAGTACTTCGGTCTTATAGTGATCCGATTCGATATCCTTCGATAAACGTATGATCTTGGAAATATTACCGGAATTCAATGTGCGTCGCTCCATTAGTTCAATGAGAACTTGCGTAACGTAGTGATCCGATTCAATTTTCTTAGAGATATCCAAAAGGCTTTCCATTTGACTATCCGTTATCGAGGAATCACTGATCACCTTTTTTAGAACATTAGTTACATAGTGATCAGACTCCAAACTAGCGCTTGCCTCAATATAGGCATTGATGGTCTCACGGTTAGCCAAAAAGGCCTTTTGATTGCTTTTTAGAATTTCAGCCAGATAGTGATCCGATTCGATTTCTTTACCAGAGGCTCTTATCACCGAGATCAATTCGCTATTGTTCAAGTTGTTTTCCAACAATAGTCTAAAATAAATTGACTTTACATAATCACTCTCTAGTTTTTGAATTTCTCTAAGAACACCATTGGCCCCACCGCTGGAATAAAACCGGGCTACTCTCGATTTTGCCGCAATGCCCGAGCTTCTGACAACCTCAGGAAGAATTTCAGCCAGCCATGCCTTACCCTCAGGAAGGTAGCTTTTCTCTGAGCTTCCAACATAGAACTTTCGAATTAACGTGCCGTTTCGATCCGATTCAATTAAAATTCGTCGTCTATTTCCAAAGGACGATTTCGTGATCTCGATAAAACCACCCTGCGTAATAGCCGTAATATCTTTATCATCATTGGACAAGGTGAACTCACCTTCATATTCTATTTTAAAATCTTTCCCATTCTCCTTAACATGGATGGTGCTTTTTCCGTTATTGCTGTTTCTATTAATCGATATACTGGAATTTTTAGAGCTCTTATTCTGGCTCAAAATATCACCCGATTGAAATAACACCATGGTCGTTAATGCGACCCCAAAGGTGATTATTTTTGAAATACTGAAATTTTTCATTGCTGTACGTTTTATGATTGATACATCAAAGATATAGGCATACCAGAGTCAAAAAAAACCGAATGTAGTGAACTAACAGTTTTATGTAGTGAATTGTAAGCTACGCCATGTAATGGTCCTTAGAGAGGTAATTAAACGCAAGGTTTTCACTTCAAAAATACTATTCGGTAGTTCGTTACTTTTCTTTGTGTTTAGCAAATAGTTAATTTCTGTATTTCCACTGCGCAAAACCCTACTCCGGCTCATGCTTTTTGGCAAACGAAGTAAGATTCATCATATCAATAAAGCGCCACATCTCGCCCTTCATAACCCCAACAACACCATGTTGCGCAAATAATACTCTATTTATAGGTTTCATTTCTTTTACAGACATTTCTTCCAAAAGGTCCTTTGCAGCTCGTAAACCATCAGTTTCATAGATCGACAAAATCTTTATCGCATTTTCTTCGTCCGTAATCTCCCTATATTTAGGGGTGTAGCCAAGTTGTTTGATCATGGTTTCGGCCAAAATCCATGTGGACCAGGGATTCTGACCAGTTATGAGATTATTATCTTGACTCATCTTTTCTAAATACATGGCACCCTCATTAAATTGCGCACCTTGTTCTATCATTTTACTTTGCAACAGAAAAGGAAATATAGATTCGGCATCGGATATTAAAAGTAATTCTTCACTATTTGTAAATCCGCTTACTGTTCTATTCTTCAAAAGAAGTTGTCCACCTTTTAGTCTAACATTTACCAATGCTGCCGGTCCGTGACAAACTGCTCCCACAACTTTATTAGATTCAGTATAGGTCCGTACAATGGTTTGAATGGCCTTATTATCAGGAAAATCGAACATGGCGCCCTTTCCACCGGCAAAAAATACGGCTTGGTAATCTTCAGGAACCACATCGTTTATTGGAATCGTATTCGCAGTTTTTGCCTGGGCTTGAGGATCGTTTAAAAAAGCAAAGTCAAATGGTCCCATATCGTCGTCATCTATCACTACCGGGGGCGTCCCACCTAAGGGACTCGCTATATCGACCTCAAAGCCATTTGCTTCAAATACATAATACGCACGGGCCAGTTCTGTCAATTCGTAACCTGTACGTTTGCCACTACTCCCCATGACATCCGTACTCGTAACAACGGCCAAAATTTTACCTCGATAAGGCACTTTTTGTTCGGATAAATATGAGAGATCACTCGCAGAGGTACTTTCCAATAGATCATCCTTAGGTGGAATAAGACTGGCAAACCAAATTCCAAAAAGAAAGAGGCCTGCTATTAAACTAAAGATCGTTACTAAGGTCCACTTAAGGACGCGGTATTTTTTAAACATAGCATTTCATTTATATCGTTCGGCTAAATAAGATATAGTAGTCCGTAATTAATGTCGAAATGATAAATCCGTCAGAGTAATTTATTATTCTAAAGTCAATAACGCCTTGAGCTATTCACAAACACTTCTGAATTGCGACGGTGTGGTTTTTGTAAACTTCTTAAAAGCAGCATTGAAGGAAGAAAGGCTATTGAAGCCCGTATCATAGGCAATAGAAGAGATCGTATATTTGGAAGACTCTCTTGCACCAAGAATTTCTTTGGCTTTTTGTATCCGATAATAGTTTACAAGATTATTAAAGTTCATTTGAGCATAACTATTAATGCTTGCAGAAATTAAATGTTTGCTGTAACCCGTTAACTCCCCCAGTTTATGCAAAGAGATGTCGGAAGACATGTACATATTATCTTTTTCCAAAACTGCTATGATTTCAGAATAGATATGTGAGTTGCTATCCGAAACCTCAACAGATCTTGAATTCAACTTATGTACTTTTAACGGATAAGCTATATAGGTTAAGGCATAAATAAATGCTGTGTAGATAAGAGGTCCGAGAATGTAGGGTACCCGGTCTTCAAATATATTTAGCACATACGAAATCCAGATAAAAGTGATTCCTATTAACACATATCGCAACCACTTAATTACCCTTACTTGAGGTTTTGTTTTCGGTGTGTTTAAAGTATTTCTTTGGAAACGATAAAGATCAATCCCTGAAGCGCAGATGTAGGCAGCTAAGTGAAGGTATATTCCCACTAGCAGAATATACGCCCAATGGGTACCATTTTCAATAAACCACTGCTCTGAAACAAACGGACTTATCCCTAAAACAAATAGAAATGGGATTATTTGCAAATAATGAAGAAGCCGCAATTTAAAATTTGTATGAATTAATGAATTTATATACCAAAAAAGCAAAGGGCCAATGAGCAGTAAGGTAGACAAGCCCAGGAAAATAAACAGAAATTCAAGATCTTGATCAAACTCAAGTACTATAGACTTCCCCACCCTGAGAGCCATTAAGAATAGGACGATTGCTAAAAATTTATCCGACAAGCCCCTCTTACTTTTAATAAAACCGAAATAGGTGGATAAGGTTAGTCCATGGATGAGGCCTGCCCCACAAATAACAATCAATAAAATATCCAAAGTTTGCATCTTAGACGATAAGTTATACTTACTAAACGACCTAACTCAAACTTTGTAACCAACAGATCGTATATTTATGGATATATAAGATCTTAAGCTCAAAATATACTATTCATTATCTATGAGGTCAATGGCATAGTCCAAAACCGTATCGGTACCCTTCAAAAAATCATGAATACTTTGTACCACATAATGATCTGGCAAAATCCCCTGATCATCACGGAGGTTTTTTGCGGTGGTTGTAAATGTGCTTCTGGCCACTTTAAAAGAAATTCCGGTATGCGTTAAGGTGAATCTCTCTGAATTGTCATTGCAGGTATAGGTAGATCCATTTTCCTCTCCAATTAGGACGGCAAATTCATTTTGCTGAACCAATGACAGAAAAAGGCCGGTCGCGGAAAAACCGCCATTATCCATTAATATATAAGTGTTTCCGGTGAAAGCGGTTGGAAACGGAAGCATTGGTTTTTTAAAATCCTCACCGTAAGGTGTATTTGGTGTGAAATAGGTGTACGGTTTGTCCGCAAAATGTCTCAATAGATAAGAGGTCGTCGTAGACGGTCCGCCTCCGTTTCCACGAACATCAATAATTAAATTTTCAATTCCTTTGGCGCGAATATCTTCAAAACTTTCATCAATAAATCGTTTGAAGATGGGCGCCTTGTCCCCATAAAAGGCAAAAGATCGAACACTCAGAATGGCATACTTTTTAATTTCATTTATTTCATAACACAATTGTTCTTTACACGGATTGCCATAGCCATTTTGAGGATTCCAATCGTATTTTTTTATAGGTTTTAGTTGAATGGGCTGTTGTCTATTTTTAATAAGTACCTCGTAAGAATCCGGAAATCCGAAATAATAGGGTACGTAAGAGTTGAATTCAATATTCAAATGCTTCTTTTTTATTCCTTTGCTATGACCATCCGATGCAATGTGCTTATATATACCCGCTGCAATGGTTTGCATAGAGACACCGTTAATAGAAAAGATCTCGTTTCCCGCAATTACTTTATCTGCATTGGCCAAGGGGTCTGTAACATAAAATCGATTTTCAACCATTCTAACATTCATTGGAAATCGCAATGAATCCGGAAGCGCATGAAACTCCTGATTAAAAAAGCCTAAATTGGTATGTCCGCAACCCACGTTGGCAATAATTTCGCTACACATCCAAATAAACTTCCCGTAATTGGTGGTTTCGTCAATGGCGTTTTTCTTTTCTTCCAGCAGTGCTAAAAATGCTTCCTTCGAGGTGAATTTAAATGGTTGTGGATGCGTTTCAATTAGGGTTGAAGCTAATTCATTCAAATCCTGAACATACCAGGCTTCGGGATATTTCTTTAGAATCTTCCCATCTTCGTTCTTTGTTTGGCAATAACCTACCAGATTCAATAGTAAGTAGAAATAGAGGAATAGGGTTTTGATTTTAATGCTCATATGCAATTATTTTATAGTAATAAGTTTCTAATGCAAAATGAGGGATTATTACAGAATTCTCAGTCCAAAAGCACCCCCATTAGGTTCGAATTTATAAATATGAACTTAAAATTGTTGTTTATAGGTAGCCGGTGTAATGCCTACCATCCGCTTAAACGTAGTGAAAAACGTTGATTTCGAATTGAATCCCGATTCATTCCCAATGGCATCTAAACTATACCTGGTATTGGATCGAATCAGTTGCTTTGCCTCTTCTATTCGATATTCATTGATAAAAACCGAAAAGTTCTTTCCAAGATTATCGTTCAATAATTGCGAAAACTGGTGAGTTGAAATATTCAGAAGTTCCGCTAAATCGGATGACTTTAAACTAGGGTTTTTATACATCTGTCCTTCCATTAACAAAGTATCTAATTGGGAAATAAGTTGACTCGCGACATCTTTCTGAATTCTTTTATCAACGTATTTACCACCTCCAGCAAATACCAGAGAAGCTTTTTTCTTATCGTAAAGAAAAAACAAAAAGAAGCTGTAAAACAGCATAGAAAAAGCAATGGGCCCAATGATAAAATAGTTGTAATCGATCAAGAAGTAAATTGCCCATAAGACGATGTTTCCAAAGAGCAACGACAGCAACCACTTCTCGACTACGGATCCCTTCTTGTCTTTTGAAAAAACCTGAAAAAACTCCTTTCTTATCACAAAAATGCTGCTTATCAAATAGCAAATCCATTGCATATAAATTATGAACATAAGTTGCTCTTTCCATAAATTAACATGATCCTTAAAGGGATAAAAAATATACATAGTAAGTGCTAACAACACCCAAAAACCAAGATGATATATCCATTGTTTCACCAATCGGCTCTCTGGTTGTTTTACGGACAGCACATAGAGAAAGAGTGAAGGGCCGATCAAAATGAAAATGGCCGGGCCGGATTGTAGGTAAGGTATGGGTTCGCTAGTGGCAAAAAAATAAAACAAGGATTTAAGTACACGAATACTTAGAAACAGCAGAAACAGCCCAAATAACTTATTTGACAGCTGTTTTTGTTTTCTGAAAAAAAGAAAATAAAAGCTCAACAGAAAACTATTAAAAACCCCTAAAGCTCCTAAAGAGAAAAGTATTTGCGACGAAAAATTCATGAGGTACTAAAAAACTCAAATATAAAAATTTATTGAAGAGTTTCTCAGTCATTTCGTCTGGCGCTTCTTTTGTTCCCCTTCTTTGAAAAAGATGCATTCATCAAAATGTATTTTAACATCCTTCAACAAGGATAAATAGACCATGGGGATGCCAAGTGCGATAAAAATTTTGGTCGCTGGCGCCATTTTCACAACCTTTTGACACTTTTTTTACATTCTTTTGAAGCCTCCAAGTGGAGTTTCCTATAGATTTGGGATATCAACAAAAGAAAGCAATATAAAACCATCGATCCTATTAATTATCTTAATCTTTATTATGAGAAAGGCCGTTACAATAATCATCCTTACTATAATTTTTAGTTGTCAATCCAATAACGAACTACCTCAGAAAATGGCAGTAAACATGAAAATGCCTGTTTCAGAATTACTTAAGGAAGCACCCCCCATGGCAGGACCGCTGTTACATCCAGAGCCTTATGAACTTAAAATGGAAATGAGCAAGTTAGAGGCCGATGTGTATGAACTGAAACTAAATATGTTGCTTTACAACGGTTCCTATTATGTTTCTCCCAATGCGAAAAGGGACTTTAAAGGAAAATTCACATTACAATTGGACGAAAGTGAACACCTCATTCCAGCCTCCGAACTTGTTGAAACACCTCGATCCGTCGAAGAATATGACCCACATCCCTTTGTTAGGGGAAATGTGAACTGGGTGCGACAGAACACCAAGTATTCTTTGAGGCTGAAACGAAATACCAAGGATTACTTTGTCGTAAAGGGTTTCATTCAATTTACCATCGAACCCCGTTGCACTCTGGAAAAAATTCCGATCATCATCAAAAACGTTCAAGAAGGCCTTCGTGTGGAATTATTTGGATGCTAATGATGGTACTTAATAGCTACAGTTTAATCTTTATTTTGAAGAAACCGTTTCAGCAGTGGCCACTCATATAAAGTTCATCAATCCTTTAAAAAACGAATCACAGCATCCTTATAGCTAGAACCTATAGGGATCTCTTTATCCCCTATTTCAACATCAACCTTTGTGAAAGCTGTAACTTTCACGGTATTGACAATAAAAGAACGATGTATTCGCAAAAATTGGCTTGGGAGCTTGTCTTCAAAATTACTTATGGCGTCCTTGGTCACGATGCTTTGTGCAGGTAGATGAATTCGGATATAATCTTTTATACTCTCAATATACTGAATGTCGACAAACTTAATTTTAACGAATTTTTTATTGACATTTACATAGATATGGTCGTTGGCAATAATTTCTTCTGAAGTTGTTATCGTTGAAACAGGAAGCTTCACGACGGCTTTGTACTTATTAATTGCCTTAAAAAAGCGACTGAACGAAATGGGTTTTAACAAGTAATCGATGACATCCAATTCATAACTTTCGATAGCATAGTTTCGATAGGCTGTAGTAAAAATGACCTTCGGCACACTTGGAATCGTTTTCATAAAATCGATACCTGACAGTAATGGCATTTCTATGTCCAAAAAGATCAGGTCAATTTTCTTCTCTTTCAACACTTCCAATGCTTCAATAGGATTATTAAAGGTAGCTGCCAATTCCAGTTCAGGCAGCTTTGATAAGTGTGTTTTTATTACCTCTATGGCCAAGGGTTCATCGTCTATTATTAAACATCTAATCATTCAATGTTGTATTTAGAGTAATAAATAATCTTACCAAATAATCATCGGCACTTTCCTCAATCTCAAAGGTATGTTCTCCCGGGTAATTTAAAGCCAATTGCCGCTTCATATTTGCAGTACCAATACCACTACCCTTTAGATCCTTGGACACTTTTGTCCTAGGTTTTGTATTATAAATTTCAAAACGCAATTGGTTAGAGTCTACTTTTAGATCAATTTTAATTTCTGCATTCTTCGTACTTCCGCTTACACCATGTTTAAAGGCATTTTCAACCAATGGTAAAAGCAATAAAGGGGAAATTGGAGTGTTGTTATTTTGGGTTTCATGCCTAAATTGGACAGAAATTTTGTCACCATATCTCAAGGTTTCCAATTCAATAAACCCTTGTATTAATTCAATTTCCTTTGAAACAGGTATCGTAGACTGATTACTTTGATACAAAATAAAATCAAGCAACTCGGAAAGTTTAAGAACTACCTGAGGCGCCAAATCCGACTTTGAAAGTGTCAATGCATATAAATTATTCAATGTATTGAATAAAAAATGGGGTTGTATTTGTCCTTTTAAAAACTTGAGTTCGCTAGTTACTTTTTCCTTTTGCAACATTTCGATCTTATGTCTTTCTTCAAATCTTATCTTCACTGCCTTTATAAGCAACATTACAAATGCATAGACATAGGTGGACGTGAAATACACTGAGAATAAGTAGGCGGTATCTGATAGTATTTCCTGAATGGTTTCTTGCTCAAAATCTACTCTAATAAAAGGTTCAGCAATATAGACGACACTCATTCTGCCTAATGCCGAAAAAACATAAATAGACACTAATAGTGATAAGGTAAAAAGCAGATACTTCCTTTTATAAAGTAAACGCGGAATTTGGTAATAGTTCAAAAGATATGCAGCAGCCATTTGGGATGGTAACATGGCCAATCCAGTTATGAAGTGCGGTCTAATCTCCCCCGTATTTAGGCTCGCGAGCACTGCAAATAAAAGAAACAGTACGCTCCAAAATAAAATATGAGTGAGCCACCTGATTTGTAGTATTCGATCTAGTAATGATTGATTTTCCATGCGAGATAAAAGTAACTATTTAAGCCTATACTATTCAACGAAATATATAAAAACAGTCTTGCTACACACCGATGGAAGGTTGCTCATGACGAACATACTCGTACAGCGCAATGGGTCCTTTGAAGGTTGCAACCGGGTGTTGGTCTTTTTATGGCAAAATTGCTCATTATCACTTATACTTTTACTTCAGAATCAATAAAAACGAACAATCATGAAAACAGTCGCATTCATTTTAATGGCCTTATTTATAAACAACTTCAACTCGCACTCACAGACCTGCAAAGACCTACTTATTGCGGTAAAATGCAGTGATTACGATAAAGTAAAAAACCTCTTACAAACCGTAAATCCTAACTGTACTTATGACGGTGTAGATCAGCCTCGCTCTCCATTAGGAATGTCCGCTAAGAATGGTGATCTGGCCATGGTAAAACTACTTGTAAAACATAAAGCCAAAATTACTTACAGATTTATAGATGACGCCAGCGCACTAATGATCGCATCACAAGGAGGGCATTATAATGTTGCCAAATACTTTGTTGAAAATGGAGCCAGAATAAACCGTAAGATAGACGGTGATGGTACAGCACTAATGTCGGCTGTAAAAGGAGGAAACAAGGACATTGTTTCGTTGCTACTAAAGTCGGGAGCCGATCCAAGTGCTGAAGTGGTGGGAGATGGTAATGCCATTATGTTGGCTGGAAAGTATGATCATGTTGAAATTCTAAAGCTACTACTTTCGCATTCTGGGGATATCGACAAAGCGACCAAGAGAGATGGCACGGCCTTAATTCAGGCATCCGCTCAAGGTAATTTGGCCATGGTTCAAGCACTTATCTCCCTTGGTGCCAATGTCAATAAGTCTAGCTCTATGGATGGGAACCCATTAATTATGGCGGCAAAAAATGGTCATACTGAAGTGGTAAAGCTTCTTGTGGAATCGGGAGCAGATGTCAACGTTCATGTGCAGGGGGATGAAACACCTCTCATAAGATCCGCTTGGAACGGTCATCTTCCTATTGTTAAGTATCTCATTGAAAAAGGCGCCGATATTAATAAAACCGTTCGAGATCGCTATTCTATAAATTCTGAAAAAAGAAACGCACTTATCATGGCAAAACGAGGTCATCACGATGAGGTTATTGCTTACCTCAAAAGTAAAGGAGCCAAGGAATAACTTCAATTTTAAATTCATTATTGATCATGAAATATAAAATAAGAACTTCTATTTTGTTCGTGCTTCTCACGCTGGCTATAAGTACAAATGCTCAAGAGAAACTGACCAATTCTGTTCGGTCAGAAGTGGAATCACTAGCAGCAGCATTCTTACTCCAAACCAACACTCCCGGGCTTTCCATAGCCGTGAGCAAAAATGGCAATATTATTTATGCTGAAGGATTTGGTTATGCTAATATAGAAAAGAGCATAGCTATGGATACCACCACAAGATTAAGAACGGCCTCAGTGGCAAAGGTAATAACGGCTACCGCCTTAGGTCGTTTAGCTTCTGAAGGAAAACTCGACTTTGATGCTCCTATTCACCAATATGTGCCATACATTAATAAAGACTATGCACATTTAACCACGCGTCAACTTGCCGGGCATACTGCTGGCTTGCCACATAGACCTAGAGGAGCTCGCTATAAGAAGAAACAGTATGACGCTATAAAAGAAACGGTAGGGCTAATGGAAGCACCACTCCTATTTGAACCTGATACGGATTATAAATATTCCACGCATGCCTATAATTTACTCGCGGCAGTGATAGAAGGCACCTCTGGTAAAGCGTTTCTAGATTATATGAATAACGCCATTTTCAAACCTCTTGGTATGACTCATACGGGTGCTGAGCATATAAAAAAACTGACGAAAAAAGATGCACAAATCTATTATGTAAAAAACGGTAAGCCTCGCCTCGAAAAAATCACAAATCCGAGTTACAAAATACCAGGTGCCGGTTTTAGAACTACTCCTTCCGATTTAGTGAAAATGATGGAGGCCTATTCCAATGGATTTATTTCAAAAAAAGTGGTAGAGGAAATGTTCTCAAGCCATCATTTAAAAAATGGCACAAAAACCAATGTCGGAATCGCCTGGCGTTCTTCCTTCGATCCCTTTGACAATAGAGTCATCGAACATGCAGGTAGCTGGAGAGGAGCAAGAACCGTTATCGTGCATTATCCAAACCAAAACCTCAATATAAGTCTTATGGTCAATGCAAATTGTCAGGTTCTAATAGAAGAAACTGCACATATTTTTGCCGAAGTAATTAGAAATGGTAAGATAAAAGGTACCACCATTAAGATCCCGAATGAGGCGGTTCGCGTCACTTACAATTCTGAAAAGGGAAAAGAAGTTTATGACGGCACCTTGGCTCTTAATGGTAAAAACGGGCACTTGCACACTAAAAGCGACGGATTCTTAAAATCTAATCCCATTCACTATTTAGGAACTGAGCAAAATTATATACTATCCACCAAACATGGCTTCATTTATATGGATTTGGACGTAAGCAACGCCCTTTTCGGGCAACTATTTATCTATTCAAACAGATTACCACACAATCCAAAAAAAGAAACTCCAATGGTTACATTTAAAAACAAGTAGCAGCAGGATATTCGCACACTACCAGATTTTGATCCGCTCTTCTTCCGTACGATAATTCGCTTCTCCAGGCTGAACGTCGAAGGCCTCGTAAAAAGGTGTGAAATTCATCAGTGGTCCATTTACGCGCCAGATAGGCGGAGAATGTGGATCGGTTGCCACATAATTACGTAAAAATTCATCTCTTGTTTTAACACGCCAGATACGAGCAATGGACAAGAAAAAACGTTGGTCTGGGGTGTATCCACCAATTTTAGTGGTATCCTGTCCTTGGGCTGTCATTTTAAACGCATCGTAGGCAATGGCAATACCACCGTTATCTGCGGTGTTTTCGCCTACAGTTAAGGCACCTTTAAGATGTACACTGTCTAATACCGTAAAGGCGCTATACTGGTCTACGATTTGCTGGGTTTTGGCCTTGAATTTTGTATAATCGTCATCGGTCCACCAATTAGTCACATTCCCGTTCTTATCGTATTGCGCTCCTTGATCATCAAAGGCGTGGGTAAACTCATGACCAATCACCATTCCAATGCCTCCATAATTTACAGCGTCATCGGCGTACAAATCGAAATAAGGCGATTGTAGGATTCCAGCAGGGAAAACGATCTCATTCAATGCCGGATTATAGTAGGCTGTTACTGTAGAAGGTGTAGTGCCCCACTCTTCTCTATTGGGTGGTTGGTTCAATTGTTTAAGCGAATATTGATATTCATCCTTTCTCAGAGCCACGACATTTTCAAAAAACTTTCCCTCATCAATTTTTACATCGTAGGTGCGCCATACATCCGGATATCCTATTTTTTTACTAATGGCATAAAGTTTGTCTTTTGCCTTTACTTTGGTGCTATCGCTCATCCAATCCAAGTTATCGATTCTCTTCTCCAGGGTCTTTTGAAAATTGTTAACTAGCTCCAAGGCACGTTTTTTAGCATCTTCATTAAAGTACCGCTTTACATATAACTGCCCCAATGCGAACCCAATTTGACGGTCTACTCTTCTTACCATTCGCTTAGCTCGCGCCTGTTGTACGGACTGGCCCGATATCACTTTGGTATATTCGAATGCCGCATCTTGAAACGCTTGTCCCAAAATTCCGTCGTGAGAACCAATAGAATTTGCTTTTAAATAAACTTTCCAATAATCCAATGGCACCGTAGATAAAAGGTCATTCAACTTATCATAATACCCAATTTGCGCTACATCAACCGAATCGGTTACCATCCCCAAGGTCTGTAAAAGAGTTGACCAACCTATATTGGCATGAGATGCGTCTAAATCGGTAACGGCCAATTTGTTGTAATTCTTTTTAATATCTCGTCGTTCCACCCGTGTTTTGTGAGCTTCAGCCAACAGCTTTTCTATGTCGTAAACCAGGGTTGCCTGTTCTTCGGAATTATCGTCACCTACCAAGTTGAATAAAGTAGCCAGATATGTCTTATAAGCATCCTGAATGTTCTTTACAGACTCATCGGTTTTAAAATAATAATCACGATCGGGCAAGCCTAAACCTGTTTGCATAAAATGCGCAATGTTCATTGAGCTATTTTTCTGATCGGGATAAATATAACCGGCGATCATAGAATAATCTCCCGAGGTTATTTGAGTTCCTACAAACTCCATCAGCGATGATATATCAGAAATAGCATTAATCCGCGCCAAAATAGGTTCTATAGGCTCTATTCCACGAGCATTAATACTTAAGGTGTCCATCCCAGAGGCATAAAAATCTCCAACCATCTGTTCAATGCTTCCTTCCGGATGTGTTTCTTTAGACACTTCATCTAAAATATGCTGCAATAATAATTGCTGCGGAATATTTAAAAATCGGTACGAGCCTACACCCACTTGGTCTTCGGCAATGACGGCATTGTCAAACCAGGTTTTATTTACGTGATTAAAGAAATCGTCTCCTGGTTTAATAGAAGGGGAAATCCCGTCAAATACTACTTCTTTTTGTTGGGGTTGGGTCGTGGGTTCTTCAGAGGTTTTGTCGTTTCCACATGAGACAAGCAAAGACATTAGAACGAAAAGGGGGAGAATATTTTTCATATATTTTCTGTTGTTTACCCAAAGATAAATAATTATTTAGTGGAAAGTGTTTTAAATAGTGCATTGTCCAAAACTTGATCAGGGTGTAGATGAATAGGCAAACCTGCTCCTTCTGGCATCTCTGTGATCAATTCCTCTAAAGGACCATTCGTTGGGAAAAACAAACCTGAGTACCGAAACATAAACTGCTGTTTTAAAGTTATGCCACGGAATGTCAAATCTAAAAGTAGGGTCAATTACCTCAACTAGCTCGCGCTGAGGTAAAATTAGGGTTATATCAGGAATTTTATCCATTAGATTTTTTGGATTAATAAAGGCATCATTAGCTAGCGGCAAATCGTTATTAGGAACATTATCAGAATTAATCCCATCGGCAATAAACTTGTGGCCTCGATTATTGCTGCTATCAGTTTCGGCTCCTGCAAATAGGAAATTATACCATTCGGCAATGCTCAAATTCCGAAGTACTTTTAAAGCCTCATCATCCAGTTCGCTGTTTTGAGCATAGGGTCTTGTAGCATCCTGTGTTCTTCTTTGGAATTCTGAAGTGTTGAACGGATCGGACACCTGCCGACCGGTACGCTCGTTAATATCGCCAGAACATAAATCTTCCCTGCGCTGATCTACCAACAGCTTTAGAGGGTCTTTCCGAATACAACCAATATAGAACTGATGCGCCATAAAATAACTGTAAACCAATTCCTCGTCTTGATATACAACGTTATTTATTTTAACAATAATATCATCCCTAATAAGATAACTTAAGTATTCATGTACTTTCAAGTTCCTAATGTTCTTACTTATAAAAATACTCGAGCCTGGTAGCTTAACCGTAAAATCAAAATTAAGATCAATGGTTCTTGGATTGCTTAATCTGTGCGCGTAATGCTGAGCAATTCTAGGTAAGACATCCAAAATGCGCCCCAAACTAATACCCTCGATCATATAAACCGTTCGTTCGTTTCGGACAGCCCGACTGGTACTGTACACATGATTCTCCATAGGTCGCAATCGTCTACTATTTATAATCTCTTGTTTGATGAGCATTTCCCGCCACCGAAACTGCAAGGAATCATGATATATCTTTAGTCCATTTACAATGATGTGGTCATTCCCGCTACTATTATGAACACCCTCGAAAATTTCTTTGACGTTTTGTTCATTATGTGGATTACGTAAATATCTACGGGTGTGCTCTCGTGTCTCTGCCTGACGTAACCTATGTAGACCATCATTGGTTAATCGGCCCTCGACATCAATGTATACGACACGTCCTCTTGGTTCAGGGAATCTCACCTTATAGGTAAATAAAAGTAACCTTTGCCGAATTTCATCTTTTAGATCATCCGATAAAAAACTGTTAGGAGGGAAATGATTTCTCAAGTTTGAGCGATAAAAAACGGGTTCATTAAAATTGATCAAATCTGTCAATATCGATTCATGATGCTCCGTCCCCGGAGGGTTTTGTATCAAAAGCAATGAATACTTATTCCATAAGAAAGTGTAATAATAGTCCATTGTACTTGCTTCAAAAATGGGGCGCAATAAAGCAATTAATGCTCCCGTTGCCGTTGTTGCAATGGACCTAAAATCTGGCAAAATACTTTGGATTATGTCGTCCTCAAGGACGGCCAGGCTTCTTGGAAATCGCATACCAGTTCTATTTACCTTTTCCAGAGAAATACTTTGAATTGTTGGACTACTCGTTCTTATAAATTCTTGACAGTCACGCATTCCTACACTTGCTCTATTACGTCGCTCTCTAGAAGTTCCACCTGTAAAATAGGTAAACAACTTGATGGTATGTTCATCAATTCCGGTGGTGCTTAAACTACCAAAATCGAATGTAATTTTAAAGCCCGGTGTAAATTCGATATGGGATGCATCAACATTCCATCGATCCGATCCGGAAGGAATTGAGTCACCCGCTACTTGATAGTGAAACGTATTGGAGTTATATAGTTGTTTTAATTGATCGTTGGTATGATGATAAACATCGGGAGGACGCAACAAAGTTTGAAAATACTTCGGAATCTTTGGAGATTGAAAGGTAACCAATTCTTTTATATAGGGCAGGTGTCTCAATGCCGTGTATTGCGCAAGACAACCACCTAAACTAAAACCGGTGACCACCACCTTGCCATAACTGCTGTGGAGATCCAGGATAATCCGTCTAATAATGGGCTCTATGGTAAAATATCGATCTAAACCAACTCCTACTTTATTTAAATCGGTTCGAATGTCACTTAACTCTTCTACCCGTGTCCCTAGAAACGCCAATACGGGTGGAAAATGACTGAGGTCCACCTCGGGATTTTGAAATATCTCATCAGACCTAAGAGGTTCATACACAAATATCTCTAATCCTTCTAAAGATTGTCCTTCGTAAACACGTCTCGTTCTTGCTTCATTAAGTGTCCAAAAATGCAGGAATCCCGAAGGAATGAAATCTGGTGTATAGCGACACATCATCTCATAATAGTGATGATAACGACTTAAGCAGCCATAAATATAGCGGTATCGAATATCCCCTGTAAGCAGCATCAATCAATACTTAATCTTCTTCAACACTCACCCATTCCCAACTATCATCTGGGTTTTCTTCCCATGAGGGTAGCGATTCTTGTTTTCTTAGTTTAATTAAAGACGTGGGCAGTCTGACCTCCCAAGGTTCTCCTACGGGCTCTGGATCCTGCTCCAAATTACCTGAGGCTTCTTTTATTTCATCTATAATGGATAGGTACAATGGATTTTCTATTTCGGGCGCACCCTCCCCAAGCCATATTTCATTATTTTCCAGAAAATGATTAACCGCCTTTTCATATCCTGGTCTTACCGATAAAACTAGTCTTGCGCTTCCCGCTTGAAGAAATTGTTCATATTCGTAATTGATATCTGTTTCTTTAAATCGATTCGTCCAGTTATCTACTTTGGACCAGAAATACGGGTAAAATGCGTATTGCATTTGAGACCATTCAAAGGCATGCTCAAAAAATCGAATAAAATCACCTTGCGCTTTCGCTTTTATGCGATCTATCTTCGGCGGTTCATGCTCCGATGCAGCGTCATAAAGCGGGTAGTTACTTTGAAAAACTGCTTCCTGATAATAGTTATCAGTAAAAATAGAAATGGCGTGTTTTTTAAGTTCAGTTAAAATAACCTGTTTTTGTTTGGATGGTGGAACTCCGTACTTTTTAAGGTCATTCCCTTCACGTCCCTGTTCATCCAACTTTAATTGAGCCATTTTACTCTCATACTCCAATAACCTATCCTGATACGCACTGGTTATGATGTCGAAAGTTTCGAGTTGCCATTCTTTAATTAATTCAGGAGACGGTTCGCAGTGGACTTCTCCATTAATGATGTGATTGGCACTCTCCACCGGGAAATATCCTATGTACAATTTATTTTGGTCATCTACTGAAAAAGTAGGTGGTAATTCTAATTCATGCATGCCTCCCAGTTTACCCGTAAACGTCACTCGTTCGTGTGCTCCGGCACCTCTTCGGTGCGAGCGGATTCCATAGTCTGGATAATGTGGAATACGTCTGTCGACTATTTGTTTTTCATCACTTCCAATCACAAAGTAAAACTGTACGGTATCTACTCTATCGGTAGAACCTATTATTGAAATGTTGATTGTTCTAGGAATATACCCGCTAACAATTTCAACCTCAATCACTTTTGGACTCACTGGAAATGGCCCCTCATCACTGGTAAGAGAGCCATCGCCGGTATCCCCGGCTGGTTCTTCATGATTAAAAGTAAATGTCTTTGGAGACGGGTGAAGCTTTACGCCATTGGCTTTATAGGCTTTTATTAAATTTGAATAGTGCCTTGTTTGTTCAAGACCCAATCCAGTAATAAGGTGGTTCGCTTCATATTCAATCTCAAAGGGGCTAATGTCGAACTTCGGGACTTTGTCAATTTCTGACAAGCCTTCTGCCTCTCCTCGTTTATTTAAAAAATGAAGAAAACTGGCTGGTTCAGGAATCATCAGGTCGAACATCTGTCGCTTTCCATAGTTAAAGACCTGTGCCTTATAAATTTTATCCACAAACTGATAAATACCACTGATGTGATCTATATCGGCAGTGGAATAGAAGTCGGACGGACCATTTTCGAATGCGTGCTTGTTAATGGTCTCATTCTCCTTTAGGATTTTTGTAATCCGTTCTTCTCTCACTCGTTCTGTCACCTTTTCCAATGAACGATCCATTACATCCTTAGCATAGGTAGATGAAGCACTTTGATCGAAAGACTCTGAATGCTCGAAGGAATATCCAAGGTCAGATTGAATGCTTAAGGTAGGGCCATAACTAGCCGAAATAGACAGGTCGGCGCTTAGTTTATGATCTTCCTCAATTGTTTTGGAGGTTTCTCGATTCATCTCAAAACGCTCTTTTAGCTCTTTTTCAACCTCAGTTTCCTTTGTGGACTCCTTTTCTCTAATAAAGGTTTCTTCAAAACGATCTAAAAAACGATGTTCCTTTGATCTCGATTCTCCCTTCATGACATTTTCTATGTATGAAATCTCTGTTGCCTCATATCGAAGAATATGCTGCTTCACAACCATTAAATTTGCAATTCCAATATTCTTAATTATACCACTAGTGGCGTTTTCAGAAAGATCAATTTTCCCAAAGGATACTTGTCTATACCTAACATCCGCATCTGCCCTGGCAAGGATATTGTAAGCCAAATAGGCATTTTGAATTTCATCTGGAACCACAGGAGTATCCGCATATGGTAGTAAATACAAAGCGTCTGATAAACTCTCAATATCGCATCTAAAGCTGTCCGAATTGAAATCAATTTCATATTGACATTGAATGATATCGTAAAATGCCGAGATTAAGTTATTTGGATTCTGTCTGTTATTTTCAAATTCAGATAAAATGGTTTCTCCATGATCTAAGCTTTTTATGGAGAAGTCGTCTTTATTGAAAAATTCGTTAGCCTTTTCTCTTTTTTCTTCTTCCGAACTATCCTCTAATAAGGCTACTTGGTGAGAATTTTGTAATGGGTAGGTCTTTAAAATATTACCGGGACCAATATTGACAAATTTGAAAACATCGTTCAATGTACTTTGATTTTTCATTGTGATATATTTATAATGGAATGATAAACTTAGGTTAATACGATCACAATAAACACAGGTCTTCCCTCCATTTATTAAGGAGTATTTTCCTCAAATGATCCCGGAAATCAACGCTTAAATAATCACAGCTCAAAAAAAATGCTGTTCATTACAGAGGGTGTAACTAAGCAATTTTACATCTTTTGACACTTCTTTTACAACTATTTGACACAATTAACAACGCACCCAAATAGATTCGCATAAAAAATCATTTATCATGCAAAAACTTATCTGTATTCTAATTTTAATGACCAGTTTATCATTAACTGGACAAACACAACAAACCTATCCACTCAATGTTGAGAAAAGTGTATTAAACTGGAAGGGGACTTATGCCTTTCAATTTAGCGAACACAGCGGTACGGTCTCATTTAAGGAAGGGCAGTTACATGCCGAAAACGGCCACCTAAAAAGCGGGCGCTTTATCATCGATATGAACTCCATTACCAACGAAGACTACGAGAGGAAACAAGGTCCTGTAAAGCACCTAAAAGACAGCGACTTTTTCGATGTAACTAAATTCCCGGAAGCTAAACTGGTTATTAACAAAGTGACTTATTTTATTGATGGTAATCAACATAAAATGGAAGGCCAGCTTACCATAAAAGGTATTTCAAAGCCTATCGAGTTTTGGGCCACCATTGATGCAACTACTAAAATTATGCACACACGGTTTAAAATAGATCGTAGGGATTGGGGCATTGTCTATAACAACAAACTGAAGAACCACTCTATTTCGGATGCCATAGAATTTGAAGCAGAATTGTTCTTTTAGTCCCAATATCGGCAAGAACTAATCCAACTAACTGTTCCATGGGGTGACTCCCTGTACTCGAATGACTAGAATTTAGGTGAAATTTTTCCTGAATTTTGTTGGCAACGGTTAGTTGGATGCTTCCCGTTTAGTATACATTTTATGAATCACGGTCCATTTACCATTCAGTTTCAACAACATGAAATAATCGATATAGGGCGTGGTGTTTTTTGAATTGCCTATTTCCACTTTGGCCATGGCGGCATCATTTTCATAATCTATCATCAAAATTTTGCCAATGCGGTCCCGTTTTCTGCCGTCAGTGAAAAATTCAATGTACTCCTTTCCGGATCGAATGGCCAATGCACCATCCCTTATAGCGTATAGATTTAAATCGGGATGAAAGGCTTTGGCAATACGTTCGGGTTGGCCGTTCGCAGTTCCTTCAATATAGTCTAACAAGGTAGCGGTGATTAGTTCTTCTTCTGTTTGGGCTTGAACGGTAAAACTAACCATCCATAGCATAGCAAATACAAATACTTTTTTCATGGGTATAAATTTAAGTTGAAACGAAAGTATTCGAAATCAAAGTCGTGGCAACTAAAATCCATTGAAATGCTCTTCGAATCTATAATTCCGAAGAAAAAAACTAGCGACTTTCCTTTTTAAACTGGGCTGGCGTCATGCCCTGATCTTTTTTAAATGCACCATAAAATGTAGAATTCGACTTAAAACCGCACTCATTTCCAATGGCTTCTATGGTAAGGTGATTACTGGATTGCAACATCTCTTTAGCTGCATTTACTCTGAATCCATTGATAAATTCATTGAAACTTTTACCTAGATCATCATTTAGATATTCGGACAAGGCATGAGGAGTTTCCTCAATAGCGCTGGCAACGTCCTTAAGCTTTAAATTAGGGTTTGTATATAATGCTCTTTTACTAAAAAGGTCCGACAATTTGGTCTTGATGATAACGGCTTCATTCGCCGAAACACGTTTGTGAGCATATTTTACAGGTTGCGCAAAAAATTGAGCGGATTTTCGTCGCTTAAACACCCAAATCAGCAGACTGAGATACAGTGTAAACGAAAACGACAAGGCCCCAACGATATAGGAAGTATATTGCGTAGTATTATAAGCCAGCCAAATCACTCCAACTCCAATGACCACATTGAGCACCCAAAAATCTTGATTGGTCACTTTTTCTTTTCTTCGGAATAATCTGCGGAAGGAATCACGAACAATGAATCCTGAAAAAATAATATACAGTAGCCATTGACTGAATAACAAGGATCCGAAAATTCCTGGAGGAACCCTCCACCACATTCTTCTATTCTCATAATACGGAAAGAAATAACCAATTAAAATCATTCCCAAGATCACCGGAACGACATGCAGCAACCACAGCCAGCTACTTGGACCGATCTTTTGCCTTTTTACCTCGCGAACATAGATATAAAGAAAAGGTCCAATCAAAAAACAGGCCGTCAAGCCAATTTGAATAAACAAACCAGAAGTTCCAGGATAGAACGTTAGAAACACCGACTTCACCACACGCACACTGATCACAAAAATCAAGGCAGAAAGAAAATAAGTCGCCCTGCTACGATTTTTGATAAAAAAAGCAAAATACAGACTTAAAAAGAGCCCGTTAAAAGCTCCCAGAGCACTAAAGAAAAATAACAACTGCTGATCAAAATTCATGGGTACTCAAAAATAGCGGTTTTGTAATAAAAAACAGAGTATCTTTAGGAAACCAAAATTTTATAAACTCTATGATACTAGCAATTGGGCCTTGGCAGATTATTTTACTTCTTCTTCTGTTTCTTTTCTTCGGCCTTGTTATCGGGTTGGTTGTTTATTTGGTGCGCCGGAATAAAAAACATGACCGGTGATCAAGGCTATTCAATGCTCCTTGCTTTCACTGTATTCAGTTCATTTACCAAGGTTTCATACCGTTCCTCTGCATCCTGTCCTGGCAATTGATCACCACCACTTATCATATTAAGCAAATAAGAAATTTGAGAGACCAACATCTGCTGCGGATAGGCGCCATCAGCGTTCTTAAGTTGATTTAAAACGGTGTTTATTTTTTCTAGTCTTGCCACTTTAGCCTTGGCTTTTTTTCCTTCCAGAGTTTCAGCTTGTTCTTCTAAGTCGGCCTGAAATCTTCTCGCCTCCGATAATAATGCCATGACTTTATTTTGCATTACTAATTGCGCTTCAATATCAGCTTTAGAGATTCCCTCCTGTGCTACTCTGGGATCCATAAGAATTTCAAAGGGTTGTTCCAAAACTTGTTTATCCGTGGTTAACTTGGCCGTATAGGTTCCTGGTGCCACTAAAGGGCCAAACTTGTATCTTTGTTTCTCATCCTTTGCCCAGGCCCCTTTTTGACGTAGGTCCCACTCAAATCGGTTCAGGCCGCGTTCTGCGCTCAGTTTTTTATTTACGTAGACAAAGGTTCTGCTCAAATTCATATCCTCCACCACTTTGGTCGTTGATCTCAATTGAGTGCTATCACTTAGAATAGTCGCTACAGTCATTCCATTCGCATCCTGTATTTCCAATTGTAGACTACCCCTGGTCTCTTCAGGAAGAAAATAATCAATGATCACGCTTGTTTGTGGGTACTTCGGGAAGGAAGAACGACTCGCAAACGGATTGCGATAACGTATCGTATTATCCGGCTTAAACAATCGCGGTGATTCTTTTAGCTGGCTCACCTCGACGTCTCTCAAAGTGGTAATATTATCCAAGATCCAAAATCCCCGCCCCATGGTGCTTAATACCATGTCACCTCGAAATATCTTTAAATCGGTTATGGGAACGATGGGTAAGTTTTGCTGAAATGCCCTCCAAGACGTTCCATCATCAAAAGAAATGAATACGCCATATTCTGTGCCGGCATACAATAGTCCTTCCCGAACGGGATCTTCACGCAACACACGACTGGTAAAATCTGTAGGAATACCATTGTCTTTGGTGCTTATCAATTCCCAGCTTTCACCATAGTTGATCGTTTTATAAATATACGGTTTGGTATCGCCCAGCAAATGACGGTCCACGGCAATATAAGCCTTAGCCGGATTAAATTGAGACGGTTCTATGGACTCCACCCTACCCCCTTTTGGTAACTGGTTTGGCGTTACGTTGCTCCAGGTTTTACCACCGTCTTTGGTAAGTGAAATTATTCCATCATTAGACCCTGTCCAAATAAGCCCTTTCGTCAATTTCGATTCTCGAATAGCATAGAGTGTACTGTAGTATTCTTCACCCGTAATATCGCGAGTAATCGGGCTACCGGAGGCCATTTGCTTATCGGCCTCAAAGGCCGTGAGGTCGGGTGAAATGGTTTCCCAAATCAATCCATCATTGATCGTTTTATGCAAAAACTGAGATCCCTGATACACTACATCGGGGTCATGTGGCGAAACATGAATAGGTGCCACCCGCTGGAACCTGTATCGCAAATCTTTGGGATTGTGCCCGTAAATATTTGAAGCGCCAATATAGTATGCCTTTTCGGTACCGGTAAGCTTATTAAACACACTAAAACGACCTTTACAATTGGCGTACACAATATTGTGATTTCCTGGTTTTGGAACAGCCGGCCCCGTTTCACATCCTCCTGTATTAATAATCCATCCTTTTCCAGGAAACTGAATGGCGTTTGGTGGAAAACTTGGTACAGCAATAGTAGTAGAGTTGTCCTGTTGCCCTGCATATAACCAATAGGGGTATTGATCGTCCACTTCCACCTGATATAACTCCGCAGTAGGCTGGTTGAATTGTGTAGACCAAGTCCTTCCACCGTTGTGGGATACGTTGGCACCGCCGTCATTCGCCTGTATTAGCAAGTTCGTGTTGTCTGGATTGATCCAAATATCGTGATTGTCGCCATGGGGTACGCTCATCCGTTTCCAGGTTTTACCACCATCTTTGGATTTCAGTAGAGGATTGGCATTAGAGTAAACAATGTCAGGATTGGTAGGATCCAATTCAATATTAGTGTAGTAAAAAGGTCGGTTTACGAGTCCCTTTTCATCCGAAATTTGTTCAAACGATCTTCCTTGATCTACCGATTTGTACAAACCTCCCTCCTTTCCAGGCGCTTCAATTACGGCGTATAAAATGCTTGAATCAACGGGAGAAACGGCCAAATCAATTTTACCGATCAACCCCTGCGGTAATCCATTTTCCAGTTTGGTCCAATCGGCTCCTCCGTTGACCGATTTATAAATACCTCCTTCACTTTGAGTTCCTCCGGAAATAATGGTCCATGGTTTACGTTCTGCTTTCCAGGCTGCGGCATAAACTATATTCGGGTTTCCCGGAAGGAGTTCTAAATCGGAGAATCCCGTCTTATCCGAAACGAATAACACTTTTTCCCAGTGCTGACCTCCATCAGTGGTTTTATAAATACCTCTTTCGTTGTTAGCTCTAAAGGCATTTCCGATGGCAGCAACCCAAACCACATTATGATTGGTGGGGTCAATTTCAACCGCACCAATTTGCCCGACATCCTTTAAACCAATATGTTCCCAGGTTTTGCCAGCGTTTATCGATTTATATATCCCTTTTCCGCTAATTACATTGCTTCTCAATCCATCCGATCCCGTTCCTACATAAACAATATTGGGATCGTTTACGGCAACTTCAATGGCGCCAATGGAAGGAGTTTCGAAAAATCCATCTGAAATATTATTCCAAGTCGTACCATAATCGTCCGATTTCCATACACCTCCTCCTGTGGCTCCCAAATAAAAGGTTCCCGGCAATACCGGTGTGCCAGTAACCGCGGTAACGCGACCTCCTCGCTCCGGGCCCACAAAGCGATACTTTAAGGCTTTAAAGTCTTGCGCAATTAAAGTGCTTGTAATAAAAAATGAAACAATAAAGGAAAAGAATTGTAGGTGAGTTCTCATTGGACTTCAGCGTGGGTTGATTAGCTTCTAAAGTTAATTAAAAATAATGCCACCGCGCAAGAATTTCAAAAGCCAAAAAATACTTTAATCCGCCGTTCTCACATAACGTTGACTATAAGCAATGGAGCGTTTTCCTCCCGCCCAGCTTCCATAAGGTCTATAAGAGATTGGGCTATGTGGATTGTAATCTGTTATTTTCATACCGTGATTGTAATAACCCCCACCACGATATCCATATCCTCCTTCTTCAGCAATTCCAACCGGCCAATCCTGATTTGTTGCCGTTCCAGTTTCTGAAATCTTACCATCGCCATGGGTCCCTAAATAATTTCTTCCTATTTCATCACCAATAGTTACGCATTTCTCCCATAAGCTACCTGCTAAGTCCATCACCCAATAATAGGAAGCCCCATATACCTGTCTATTGGAGTCCTTTAAATCACCTTCCAAAGTTTCGTCCACGAGTGTTAATTCATCATCCAAAGTAACCTTGCGCTTCAATTCTTCTGTCGAACTGGTTCCCCAAGGAAATTCGTGAGTAAAAGGCTTATTGGGACCACGGGCGGCTTTGGTAAATTCAAGTTCGGTCATGGGTCTCAGCCCAGCCCAATCGGCTAAGGCCGCACCATCGTCCCAAGTAATATAATTTGCAGGCCTGTTTCGACTTTCGGCTACGTATCTATTTGCTTCAAACTTAATACTGCCCCTTTTTTCATAATACTCCTTGGTTTTATGCGGTGTTAATTTGGCGGCCAATTCAGAAGAAATTGTATTTAAGAAATCGGCATAAAGCCCTTGACTAGTTTCATATTTCATCATATAAAAAGCGTTGTATCCCTTGGGGAATGAAGCGGGAATGATACCACTGTTATCACCACGATAAGGGGAATTGCCTGTTTCATAATATAAATCTCCTTCCGAACCTCCTACCGTAATCGTTTGGTCTTCGGAAGTAATTTTATAAGGCCCGGCCGGGCTCTTGTTGGCACTAACTTCGAAGAAGGAAGCATAGTTCAAAGCATCGGGATCTGTATCTCCAATAAAGAATGAGCCTTCAGGGATGTAGACCATTTCAACGGCAAACACAGCAACTTCAACATTCGAGTTTATATTTTTTAGCGTAAAAGCATCCAATTTCAGCTGTACATTCCAGGAAACAGCTCCTCTGTAATTTTCCTTGGCAGCTACAAATAGTCCTACCTTATCATTGGGTAAATGTAGGCGGGCTTTAGCACCACTCTTGCCACTGGCATTATGACCTGAGGCCGCCAAATTTCCATGAATATACCCTCCATCAGATGGTAGTAATTTTACAAATACCCATGCAGCATCATGGTTTTTGTCATTTTTCCAGCAATTCTCCCAAGACAATTGAAAGTCAACCGTTCCCTTGTTTCTGTTGAATTGAATATCTGCTATTTGAATATTATTTGCTAAGCCGGCAATAGACAAGAGCATAGCTATAGCTATGACTGCATTTTTGAAGATTTTCATGTCGTAGTATTTAATGATTGATGATGAAACTCATTTCCCTAAAAGCAAAGCCTCCGCACAGCTTATTGGGATGCAAGTTGTCACTAAGATAGTAAAAAAAGGGCTTCGATGAATTTATTCCTTCGTCTGGGCTTGATAAAATGGATCTACTTCGCGGTAGCAACTTTTAATTTGAGCATCTGTCATTCTAAACAGTTGTGTTAACGGGGGTTTTGAGGCATCAAATTCAGTAATTTTTGAACTATTTTTAGCAATCCAATCCTCTGCAACCTCAACGATCATTTTATTGGAAAGACCTGCTCCCGAGTTACCAACTCCATTAAGCATATTAGCTAATTCAAGTTTTGGAGCTTCGCTAAATGCGATTTGCGATAAGCGTGCACGGTATTCAATAGTTGGTGTTCCTAAGGCTCGATATTCATCTCCCAGAACAATTCGGTCTAAAGAATGACGACCTTCATGAGCGAACATAGTGGCGTTGTCCCGATAGGAATCATAGGTTTCAATAAACTTTAACTGTAGCTCAAGCCCTTCAAAATTTTTAAGAAGCAGTTCGTTATAAATGGCATCCAACGCGTCGAGCTCCAATTTCGAAGCTACCCCTAAATAAATACTGTTTCTAGAGGAATCCAAGGTTGCATTGGTTAAATGAGTGTTGATTTTTTTGAGATGTTTGCCTCTTTTTATCGAGTCGGTTACAAGGCCCCATGCTTCAATCCCTAAGTACTTGAACATGGTTTTTACTCGTATAAATCCACCTGAAATTGCGAATCCGCCAGCACCCCTGTCTTCCCAAAACCAACTGGGATAGCCATTAGAGATCATCATATCGAGCTCCGTAAAATTAAAATCAGCTGAATGTCCATATTGAGTTACACTTCGAATCCTTTCATTGACTATTTGTCCCATGATCAAACTTGGCACATTGGAACTACTCGTCTGACCAAGCATGAGAATTGTGCCGTATTTGGAACTTACTAATTCTCTGAAATTCCTAAAACTAAAAGTGTCCTTTTTTTCTTCTGTAGCCATTAATACTTGAAATAGCTGCTCACTCTTATTCAGTAGCGTTTCTGTATAATCATCGGAAATTGGGGCGTCAATAGTTGTTTTCCGATAGTGCTCATTGGTAAAGTCTTTAACATCTCGTAAATAATCATAATAAGCCATTATGTTCTGTACAGAGGATCGCTGCTGTTCATTCAGGGAAACATTACCCCTTAATGGTTTTACTAATGCGCTGGCATAGTTATAAAAACCTGATTTGCCCAACGACTGTGCCAAACTTATGGTCTGATCCATACGAAGAGGACTGTTGCTCCATTTGGGTAAAATTTTCTGCAATGATGTTGCCACGGGCTGTAAATAGGCATAGACGCTTTCGACCGAGGCAAATCTGAAATAGGATAGCCATGCTTGCAATGCCAACGGCCCATCTTCGCAAAGGAGGGCAATTCCCAATAAGGTTTCTGCAGCGTGGACGTGTGTGGGTCGTTTGGCTAAAATGTCCTGTAATCTTTGGGACGCATCCAACAATAAAGCTCGATCAATGGGTTTATTGGCTTTGAGCAAATACAGCGCTTGCCGTAATAAGGTTTGACAATATTTATATGTTGCATATACCTTGTCCGCTTTTGATGCCGATAACTCTATAGATCGCTTGGCGGCCATCAAGGCTTTTTCAAAGTTTTTTGACCCTACTTCTACTCTATTTCGAACGATCCAAGTCTCAGATGCATAAGCACCCAATGCTTCCGCCTGATCTAACTTTTCAATAGCAGTTTCATAGTTCTTATAAAATTTCCAATCCTGAATAGCCAATTGACGTAGCGCCCTGCATCTATCTTCTTTCGTGGCATTTGTATCAGAAACTACCTTTTTAAAAAGTAAGTTCGATTCTTTCAACTGCAAAGAACCCTGGGCGTTAAAAGCGGCTAGCAAGTCATCGTTTTGCCCAGAACTTTGAGCATGACCAACGTAATGAAATACTAAAAAAGTCAATAAAAGTAAGACCTTAGAATAGAAATGATGCATAATAGGGAACATTTAATTAGAGATATGCTTCAAATATAACTAAATAATTAGTTACAACTAATTATTTAGTTATAAATTAACATGGATTGGCCTAATCACCAAGAAACATCGGGTGATTAAAAAGGCGCTGGGTGTTTATATCATAAATTTCATATTCGTAGGCAAAATCCACCAACACGAGGCTAACTACCTCGCTCCTACCCTCTATTCTCATTAACTTAACACCTAAGAATCCTACAACCTATACTGTTACTTCATATGTTGTGTGATAACTCATTTAAAAACCAGTACTTACCAACATTTAAGAGTAAATGACTAGCTTACCATAACTCCCTCCCTTCATGGAATGACGCTTAAGGTACGATTGAACTGAACAAAAAAAGAGCCCCTAACGTGATAACCATGTCAAGGGTTCTTTTCACAAACACAAATTAAGCTTTGGAAAGAGAATAAGCCGGACTTAGTCGTTTAGTCTTCCGGTAACAAGCCAACCACCAAAATCCTCGGATACTGCTAGCAACAAGGTGTTTTTTCCTTTTTTCAGAGGAAGATAAATAGCGTCGAATAAACCAACTGTGCCCAAATAACGATAATCACGAGAACGGTAATTATTCATTCCTTTATAGATGGGATTTCCATTTAGAATGGCTACCACCCGGTCACTATAACCGAATTCAAAGAGTTTGAGCTCATTCTTTTCAGAAGTGATCTCAACCTTTGCGAATACTGTATTAGCTGGTTGCATTTGGCGTAAGTTTACTTGCCTCGAAATATTAGCGGCAGTCCCCTCCTCAACTTGTATTTTTCGTCCCCATTTTCTGGCCTTGATCAGCTTTTTTATATCGGAGGTGTTTTCCAGCAGCTTTTCCTCGAACACATCAGATATCTCCCACTCTTGTATCAGCCCATCTATAGGTTCTCTTTGGCCGGGGTTGAAATTGATCAGCTCGGGTAGTTTTCGATCGATCGAGATATTAGCCAGGTGCATCCCGCTGAAACGTCCTCCACTAAACGCAATCTTCCCTTCTTTAGCCTCATGAAACAAATGCCATGATAGCTGTGGTTCTTCAGAATAATCCATAAATACTTGCGCCTTATCGCCATTCACCACAATTTTTACATGGGTCCAATTGTCATAATTGAATTGATGCGGAAAGGAATATTTTGATCCGAAATAGAGTTGCCATGGGGTAATTCCCTTGGTTCTCCCCGCTGCTTGCGTGGCATCCGGCTTCCCCGGTAAATGGGCGCGCAAATAAAATTGTTCGGCATTTGAATCTTCACTAATTCTGAAAGCCACTCCAGGAAACGCTTGTTCTTGTTTGAGGTATACATCGAACTCAATGGTTCCATTTAAAAATGTATCATCTTTAAGCTCAATGATGCCGCCCTGGATATAAATAGCATCTTTGCCCTGATACTGTTCCAAAACATAGGCTCTTGCATTAATATTCCAATGCAACGTATCTAGAGGAATTTGATTTTGAGCAAAGTTAATGGAGCAACTCAAGAAAAATAAGGTAATAAAAAAGAGTGATCTGATCATAATTTGATGTATTGATGAATTCAAAATTCTGTTTTTAACAGTAGCCCGGGAAAACAAGTTGGTTCAAAACAGTTCAATGTTGTGCACGTCATCTTTTTTCGGGACTTTTGTGGATATATGAAGTCATATCCCGAACATCAGCTTGTGCAAAAGTGCCTTCTTCAAATTGAAGAGCAGTTAGGCTGGGGTGCCTCTCAACAGTGGCATAACGATGTCTTTATAGAGTTGAGTGAAAGAGTACTTCATCAAACCCGAGTACAATTAAGTCCTACCACCCTGAAACGCGTATGGGGAAAAATAGAATACAACAGCGCCCCAAGTATTAGCACCTTAAATGCGCTATCTCGATTTGCCGGCTACGCCAATTGGCGTGATTTTAAGAACAAATCCAATGTCAAAAAACCCTCATGGTTAGAACGCAAGATCACTCCTAACTTGGGGGTCATTGTAACCTCGGCGGCTATTTTAACGGTAGTTTTTGTGTCTTTGTATTCTATGGTTGGAGTTCAGGAAGCAGGAATTGCCAAAGACTATTCAAGTGTTACCTTCTCAAGCAGGGTGCTTACCGATGATTTACCCAACTCTGTCGTATTCGATTTCAATTTGAATGGTATTCAGTCGGATAGCCTTTATATCCAGCAGTTCTGGGACAAAACCAAAACCATAAAACTAAAAAAGGACCAAGAACAAGCAACCGGCATCTACTATTTTCCAGGTTATTTTAGATCAAAACTCTTAGTGGATGGCGAAATCGTTAAGGAACATGATTTATTTATTAGCACTAAAGATTGGGTAGGAACCGTGGATTACAGACCCGTTCCAAAGTATATCCAGGGAGAGCAGCTTTTCTCCGATGGCTTGTCTATGCCTGCTTCGGTTATAAAAGAAATTAGCAATAGTGACACCCCTTTAATCAGCACCTTTCATTTGGTTCAGGATTTTGGTGCAGTTTCCGATGACAATTTGCAAATTAGATCCGTCGTACGTAATACCTTATCCGAAAAATGGGCGGTTTGTCAAAACTTGAGAATCGTAATTTTAGGGACCGAAGGTGCTTTAATCATTCCTTTTTCAACACCTGGCTGTGTCTCCAATTTGGGATTAATGCTCAACGAAGTGAGTTTTAATGGTAAGGAACATGATCTTTCGGCTTTTGGAGTGGATTTAAGCGAAAACACCCATTTAGACATTGAAATAAAAAATAAAAAGGTTGCTGTTCTTATTAATTCTGAAGAAATTTATGCTGGGCAATATCAAGAATCTATTGGAAACTTTGTTGGAATTCGATATCGTTTTTTGGGTGCCGGTGCGGTTGAAGAAATAAAAGTGACCCATTCTTCCGAAGCCAAAGAAATTATAAATGAAAGTTTTAATACCCGTTAGTTGTCCACCTTTAAGATTGATCTTTTCAACATTAAATGCCTTAGAACTGGCTGACTTCGTTCATTTTCGAAAAAAATTCGTAAATTGTATAATTATCCCCTTATTGTTAGGATTTTATGAGTTAACTTTTATCGGGATTACCTTTTAAACTGTTTTTGTGTTTGATATTTAAGTAATTAATTTCTAAAGAAGGTTGCTATGAAAAGGTTTTTTAAATTTGGTGTTTCGGTATTTTGTCTTTCACTATTGAATTCTTGCCCTCCGTGGGCTGCCCAAGGTGAGAATCAAGGCATTAACACCAATGAAGTTATTGAACGTCCGGCCCCTGAACTTATGTACCCAAAGGCAGATTTAATTTAACCTCCTCGATTTTATCGGCGTTGGGTAAATAATTAAGTGTTTGCAACCTATTTACCCATCAACAGAAATTAAGAACCTCACACTTTAAATTTAATTATTATGCCAAGCTACTTGGAGCTGGCTTGCCAGATGCAATATCCGGTGCGGTTAAAGTACCCCAGGTTTCTTCCATTTGTTTAATTTTATCTTCTGCCCCTGCTTGTTTCAAAATATTATTCACGGCATTATAGGCCGAATCCAGTGCTCCAACAATCCAACCATGATGCACAGAGCAGCATTCTCCGGCGAGGTTTAGACAGCCATTAAACTCTGGTGTCAATAAAGTGGGATATAAGTTTTTGAACTGTCCTGGCGCAAACAAGGCAAAGGCCCCTCCGCCTGCATGATTGTCCCAAAACCAAGTTTTGGTAGTAACCTCTGGCTTATAACCAGCGAAGGCTTCATAAACATCTACTTCCGGGTACAAATAGGCAATTCCTTTTAGGCACTCATTCACACGCTCTTCATCGTTAAGAGCCCCCATGCGCTCCGCATCCTGAGCCCAGCAATAAATTTGCAGTACTCCACCTTCAGCTTCATATCCGTAAGACGGATACACTATTTGGCGATTAGCTCGATCGGAAGCTGCAACTCCAAGTCCTTTTCCCTGTCTGTTTCCAAGCTTTACCCAGAATTGATCTTTAAAAGTGATAAACGCTTTGAACGAAGGCATATAATTACATTCGCGAATGGCTCTGGCTTTAGAGAACGAAAGATTATCAAAGAAATTTGTTTTTAATTGGCCGCTCAAATAAGCACCATTGGGCAAAGTACTAATTACATAAGGATATTGTTTTTTTATGGTCTTCGAACTTCCATTCGAGTTGTTTTCGACAGTTATATTCATTCCTCCATGACCACCATATAGAGAAGCATCATAATCTACTTGCGTGACTCGATGATTCATAAAGACGCGCTGCTTTTTGCGGCTCGGTTTTCCAGGAGGAGGAGTCTTGGCCTCAGCTGGAGGGACAGAAGCAGGCGGCTCCGCGTCCCTTGTTAGATTAGGAGGCGAATATCCTTTGGCATCATTCTCGCCATCGATCTGGCCAATAAGGACCTGAGCGACATTTCCATCTTCAGGTCTCACACCTTCGTCGAGATCTAATACAGCTCTACAGGCATCCGGAAAATGCTGCATTCCTTTGTCCACGGTGAGCATGTATATATTTTCGTCGGAAGTGTCGTATGGATTTTTACTTCCTCCCCAGTCATAAACGGCAATGACCATTTCAACGAAAGATACCGAATACATACCCGTACCTACGTTTAGTGTTTCGAGGTAACTTGCCACATTGTAAGGCAAATTTGATGTAGGGTCTCCCATGGCTTCATCATAATATTCTCCCAGTTGTTCCAGTGTAAAAACGTTGGTCAAATAAGCCCACATGGAATAATTATCATATTTCATCAAAAGTTCAAAGCCTTCAGAAAAGGATCTGTCAATAGCATCTAAAAAGCGTTCATTGACCTTGTCGAGAACCATATTTATTGGAAGATACGGATCACCATGAGTTGGGGTTACTTCTGTCACCCAAACCATAGGGAGATCACCACCCTGGTTTACACCAAAATTTAACGGATTAAGTGCGGCATTCTCTGCCAATATGGGTGCTTTCATGTTATTGTATCGAAGGCGTTGTACAGGTGAATTATAATAGAACTTTCGCCATTTTACCGCCATTTCTTCTAAGCCATTTCTCTTCAATACAGAATTCACGGCAAGTGCCAGCTGTTGCACTGGAAGCATATCTTCAGAAAATTGAGGTAGTCGCATTCCTCCTACTTCGCCATAAAGACCGCTTCTATTTTTATCCTTTGCATCATACTCTTCAGAATACCAGGTATCTATTCGTCCTCCTACTCTATCTGAACCTTCAAACACCTCGCACTCAATACCTAGAGATTGAAGGATAAGCCCGGCATACAAGCCAGCAAATCCTCCGCCCACAATTCCCACTAATGGTGCTTGCCCTTCTTTTAACGCATAGGTAGCTTCGAGAACTTCTTTAAATTTACCGCCCTGTTTTCTCGAGCGCTGTTTCTTTAATTCTGTTTGGTAATTCTCTCCATAATTATCAATCAACCATTGCGAAAATGCTTTGCGAACAGAACCTGATGACTGTTTTGACCGTCTTGAAGAAGGTCTTCGACCGGATTGAAAAGGAAGATAACTCATAGTAGTAGGTTTTAAATTAATCTCGAATATCCAATAGGACAGAAAAGTCCTGAAAATAGGTTTAAAACAAATCTAAAAAGCATTCACAAGTAATACAATAAGTATATATACCTATTTCACCTGAGCGTTCACCATAACCCACTAGATATTGAAATATTTGGAGCGCGTTACTCATTGAAACGCATTACCAACAAAACATGCTCTTAAACAATCACTTAAAGTCAACTTTTTATACTGAAAGTTCCTCGGCTTCATGTTCTTAGTCGTTCATGCTCCGTTTTCTACGGTTCAACGATTATCTCAATTTTCGGCCTATAGCTGGCAGAAATTTCGTACATTTATAGTGACCCCGTTTTAAACTCCCTCTTAACTACTACTTATACTATTGTGCGATCTAGGTCGCAACTTCTTTGGATGCAAACCTTATTTATTGGTTGTCACCTACTCATCTGAACGAGAAGTTAACCCATGTAACCTCTAAACAGATATATATGAAAAAACTATTACAACAATGGAATGAAAAACTAAAGAGGTGGAATTTTAAACTGAAGCTGGAAGAATATGCAAAAGCTAGTAGTTATGCCATCCATCGATAGCTATCATTTCGCAATTCAATTGCAAAAGAACCCTCGGCACTGCTGCCGAGGGTTTTTTATAACGGAAAATTACTCCAAAACCTCTTTCAATGGTCTTGCTTATTAAAATACTCTTACTTTAACAAAATCCTTTTGGTTGCTACGGCATACTCAGTTCTAATTTGGACAAAATAAAGTCCGGAACTCGTTGGCTCCAACAAAACTTTTTGCGGACCACTAACACTCCTTAACTCTATTTCCTGAAGAATCTTACCGCTAAAATCCATAACAACGGCACTCAGCAGTTGTTCGTTTCCGGTATAATTCAGGGTAAAAACGCCATTATTAGGGTTGGGGTATAAGGAAATGGCATGGTCTAATGGAGTGTCATTCGTTCCCAATTCGATCTCATATAATTGTGTTTCACTAACCTGAATACTCGGTATACCAGTTCCTCCGGAAGGATCACAAGCCACCGTATAATTTATTCGATAGAAAGAATAAGCTTCGGTATTTGTAAAATCGAAGGTTCTGGTGAACAATCGATCTACAATGCAAGGAATGTCGCCGGTCGCTACTGTTGTGAAAGAACTGCCGTCATTCGAACCAAATATCTCGTAACCTATAGGATCACGAACTTCGAAGTCATTTCCCGTGGTCATTTCCAATGAGGTAGCCACTTTTGCAGTTCCGCCCAAGTCTACTGTAAACGCCATTCCATCGTCCAATTCAAAATCCAGGAATTTTGTGTTTATATCACCATCAATAATTTTGTCAACTTCTTCTCCCACTGGAGAATCGACAATTCCAAAGGAAGTAATGGTCATTCCTGGGTTAAATATAGGAACTTGTCCGCTGGCCATATAAGTGCAAAGAATGGTAAAAAGAAGTAATGCTTTTTTCATATTATTAAATTTAATTGGTTGTATTTCATAAAGATACGCAATAAGCACTATATCGTAAAGTCCGTCTTCCCGGGCATAGAATTCCATTATCCCATCAACATAGTCAAAGTTAGTTTCAAGGACCACACAAACTGGTCGGTTATGAACCAGTCAAATCCCGATGGGTTTAATTTTACGCTTTGAGCCAGGGACGTTTGCATGAGCAATGTGGTACAAAGAGTGAGCAAGTTTATTCCAAAATGTATCATTTCATCATAATTTATATTGAAAAATAAAGGGTTGGTTACTTTCGTAACTCTTCCATATCACTAACAAGACCGTCCAACTTTCTGAATACACCACCGTAGACCAAATGAACATCCCAGCGATAAATTCTCCCACCAAAAATGGTCATCAGTAGCATCACTCCAAATACGGCAGCGATCGCAACTACGGGAATTCCAAAAATCAAGGGGATATCAGGGTTCTCTAATAGTATCTTCCCTGTTACTTCTCCATTCTTAAAGGCGTACCATATAGGTGCCATGGATGCCAGAAATACAAGCGGGTAGAAAAACCGCATCACTTTTACATTACTCGATATAATTCCGTGAATCCAATGGTTGAAGGCTTTAAGATATTCATAACTACTTAGGCCATGGTCCAACTCCTTTAAGGAACGACCTTGTCTAATGGCTAGTGCAAAAACCCCCATCAATAGCAGAAATATAAACAAGCCGGCCCAAGGAACTCCCAAAAAGGCATAACCTATCCAAATAGCAACGGCCATCACCACAATGGCATATAGGTTTATTTTAAACATCCTTTTTAATCGATCTGTGATGAGCTTCGATTTTTGATTATACAAATTGTTTACCGTGGGAGCGACCAGGGCATCGTTTTCTAAAAATCCTTCTTTCCAAATACTTTCAATTGACTTTTCCATCTAATAATTTTTTTAATCGTTCTTTAATTCTTTTAATTCGAACCCCAATGTTGTTTGGGTTGGTTCCCATTACTTCAGCAATTTCCTGATAGGTTTTTTCTTCCAGGTAAAGCAAGATCACGGCCCGGTCTATTTCCGACAACCTGCGTATGGCTTTATACAATTCATTAAGCGATTCGTCTCCAAAGGCGTGACTATCCTCCGTCATATGGTCGGGTATAGCATCTGAAGCAAAGTATTGACCGTTGTTCTTTCTTTTCTTCAATAGGGTTAAGCATACGTTCAAAGTAATGCGATAAACCCATGTAGACCATTTTGATTGGTCACTGAAATTGTCTTTGCTCCGCCAAATTTGAAGACAGACCTCTTGGTAATAATCTTCAAAATCCTCCTGAGAATTAGTATAGGCCCGGCATATCTTAACAATAATTCCTGCGAAGGGAAGGATGGATGCTTTGTAAAAATCGCTACTCACGCTAGTTGTTTCTTGATTAGTGGCTCCAATTTAATTTTATTACACCCTCCTTATTATTTTTTATTATTCTGAATAAAAAGATGGTGCTCTTTAAGTGAATACTGATCATTCGAGCATCTGGAAACTTCTCTAAAATTGGGTAAGTAGCAGCACATTCAGAAACCCATTATGACATGGGTCTGAAAAAAGTAAGGTGTAAAAAAAGTCTACTTGCTCTTGATCGGCAATCTAATTTGAGAAGGATAAATCTTGGAGTGATGTACCTTATTATGAGCAACAAGGCTCTTAGACTCGTCATAATTGGCTCCTCCGGTGTTTAGATTTCGAGCAAATCTTGGAAAATTACTGCTTGATATCTCAATTCGAATACGATGTCCTGGCATAAAATAGTTGCTGGTAGACATAGGGGTAAGATCCACCTTGTATACCTTCCCCTTTTCCATAAACACCTCTTTGTCATAGCCTTCTCTATAGCGAACTCGTTGAATCGTTTCATCCAGGTTATAGGCCTTCCCATCGGGATAAACATCTATTAGTTTGATGGTAAAATCGGTATCCTTTACATCTGACGACACATATAGGGTGGACTCAATAAAGCCCGTCACTTCCACACCCTCTTCCAAAACGTCACTGGTATATACTAAAATATCGTTTCGCGTTTCCATTTTTTGCTGATCAAAAGCTCCTCCTTTAACCGCATTCCCCGTACAACATACGTTCCCGCCCAACGATGGCACTGGATTCATAGGGTCGTAAGTGAACGAATCCGGATGATCCTTCCCGGGTCTTTTCAAAGAAAGTGTACCATCCCCCATAAAGCTATCATTGCTGCCACCAGCTGAACCTCCGCTATTCAGATAATAGGTCGTCATTTTTGTGTCCGCTGGAGGCCATACCTCTGAGGACTGCCAGATATTGCTGCCCATGGTATAATATTGTACTCTGGGAGTTTTCTCTTTAAAATCGTTGTCCTCTCCTTTCAGCCAAAGATCAAACCAGCCATAAATCTGCTCGTCATAGTTTAATCGGGCGTCACCAACACTTCGTTCTCCTACGATGGTATTTTCTGTAGCTCTCGTATATCGACAATGTAAGGTAGGTGCAATTACTAAATATTGATTGTCTCTAACTTCCTTATCGCTAGCATTGGCTCGAACATGATTGAATAGCGCTAAATTTGGGCTTATGGACACGTCGTACCAGGAAGCAAACCAAAAGCTAGGCACTCCAAAGTCCATATTATCATGATAAAGTCCACCTGTATACCAATCCGGATCATTGGGAGCTCTGCGTACCATTTTATCAAAAATCTCCCGTTTACCGTTGATATTCTGTAAAATGTCTGAAATCGGCAAATGCCCAAGGGCCTGGGACATGTCTATGGGTGGGTTTTCAGGTGCTAAATCATAGAATCTAGAAATTCGAATAAGATCCTCTTGCGTTGCTCCCGCTGGAATTCGAGGTTTGAACTTATCATGCTCAACGCTATACAACCAGGAAAAAAACAGCAACTGCTCTACTCCTCCTCTGTACCAGTTTCCTTGCTCCAAATAATCTCCTACGCGTCCCACACCAGCCCCGAAACCTTGAGGTACCATGGCAGCATGTGAGGGATGATCCAAAGCCGCAACGGCCATTTGCCATTCTGCTGTAGAAGAACATCCGAAGGTTCCTATTTTACCGTTCGACCAGGGTTGATCCTTCATCCAGGTAAAAGCATCATAACCATCGGTTAGAGGCACCCCTAAAATATCCCATTCCCCTTCAGAGAAATAACGTCCCCGCTCATTCTGCACCACATAAGCGTAACCCCGTTTGACCGCTTCATAGGCTCTTTCAGCAGTTCTCGTTTTCTCTTTTCCATCACCCCATGAATTGAAATTATAGGGAGTTCTGGAAAAAATTATGGGAACCTTATTAGAAGTCTTTGGGCGGTAAATATCTGTGACTAATCGCACACCATCACGCATGGGCATCATGATCTTTTGATCGACGATGGCAATTTCCGCCAATTTTTCAATGACATTTTCTTGAGCAATACTACTCCATTGGGTACAAACGAAAAATACGATGAAAATTTTCGGAAAAAGATAGTTTTTCATGGGAATGAAAGGTTGGTTAGAATAAAGATTTAAAGTTAAAGAAAAATCCTCATTAATATCTTGAGCTACAGAAATAGTTTTACTCACTTCGTCCGGACAGGTCTTGCTGGTAGGCTCATGAATATCTGTTTTAAAATAACTCGATCCAAATGACATCTACAAACTTTTAGTATCTTAGTTTTTCCAAAAAACTAACTATAGACCTAAAGCATTCTCCCCGTGCTTTTTAGACCATTTAATATAGAACACACTTCCTATGGGACTCATTCCTAATTTCGAATATGATATTTTTATAAGTTACGCTCATAAGGATAACACCACAGTAGCTGAAGAAAAAGAAGGTTGGGTTCGACGATTTTATATAGACCTGAAAGACAAACTAATTCGCAGTACCGGGCGATCGGATATTGCTATTTGGTGGGATGATAAAAAATTAGACGGCAACACTTACTTCGATCAAACCATTACAAAGGGCTTGAACAGTACGGCCATAATTATTTGTCTCCATTCTCCAAGCTACATACAATCGGAATGGTGCGAAAAGGAGCTCGATCATTTCTGTAAACAAGCTGAAAAAGATGGCATAGGAGTTATGGTAGGGGACAATTCTAGAGTGGTTCATGTATTAATGTATAATTTGGACCAGGATGAATGGCCAAGTGCCTTTGCAGGAAGAACAGGACTCGAATTTTTTGAAACACCAGATGAAGAACTGGAAGGAGATCCACTATCTACCTCTTCAGATGAGTTTCAAAATCAAATGAAGGGACTGCGAAATGTAATTCTTAAGTTAATTAAAGGATTTAAAAAGATTGAAAAGACACAGCCTGCGATTGAAGAAATTATACCGGCTAATGACACCAGTAAAGTGAGCATTTTTGTTGGTGATGTCCCAGATTCTTTAGGTGATCGACCCAAACGAATTATAGCCGAATTAGAACGAAAAGGATTTCATGTGGTCTCAAACATTCCCATAAACGACGCTAATTTACACGAGAAACAGGTAAAAGATGTTTTAAGCAAGTCGCAATTATCGATTCATTTTTTGGATCAATATCCGGGACGCTCCATCGAAGGAGAATCACACAATTGGTTCAGAAAAAAAGAAATAGAGCTCGCCTTAGAATCCGAAGCTACTCAATTGATCTGGTCCGCGGCCGAAGTAGACTTTTCGAGCATAGAAGATGAAACCTATCGCAATTTTATTCAGAATTTGGAAGATGGTGTTAGCGCGAAGAAGCCTTATGCCTTTATGCGAAGTATTAAGGGAAATATTGTGAAAGAAGTGGTTGGTCATGCCGATCAGGTAAAAACCGAACAAGAAGTAGCCGAAACTTCCAGCGGTCCCATTAACGTATTGCTAGATAACCATAGTAAAGATAGAGATGATGCTTTCGAATTAAACAATGCATTGGGCGAACATAGTATTAACTTTTTCCTTACTCCCATGGAGGATGACCCAAAAAACAACAATGAGAAGCTGAGAAATTATATCAGCAAATCCAAAAAGTTCGTCTTTTTATATGGAAAAGTAGAGAACGATTGGTTGAATGCACGCTTGACAACGGCGCTAAAGATCTTGTTGGATTATGGCCATTCGGCTAAGGACATGATCGTTTATATGACGCCTCCGGAAAAGCAATCAGATACCATAAAGATACGCGAACAAGGAATTCCTATTCAGATCATTAACCACAGTGACAGTAGTGTGGATCGGGAGGAAAAAATGAAAGAATTGATCGCAGGTTTAAAATCTGAAGCAAATGGGTAAAAAGAACAAAGCAAATCCATATGTAGGATTACGACCTTTTGATATCGACGAAAGTTTACTCTTCTTTGGCCGAGATGACCAGACTCTAGAGTTATTACAACGCCTTCATGAGCATTCGTTTGTAGCGGTGGTTGGAAGTTCTGGAAGCGGTAAGTCTTCCTTGCTACGAGCTGGGCTTATTCCCGCCCTCAGTGGAGGTTTTCTGGTTAACAATAGCGATAAGTGGAAGGTGGCTATTATGAAACCAGGCCAGCATCCATTGTACAATATGGCCAACGCCATTTTGACCAAAATTCGAGGAGGAGTTTCTTCGGAAGACATCCATCAATTGATTCAAAGGATTGGAGAGTTCGGAGCCTCGGCTATTGTAGATCTCATTGCGGATTTTAGAAAAGAAGATCATTTCAATTTCTTTCTTTTAATTGATCAGTTTGAAGAGTTATTCCGTTTTTCTATGGAATCGAACGATCCTGTAAAAAAGGACGAGGCCATCGATTTTGTAAATGTCTTCCTGGAACTTTCTGCTCAAGAAGAACTTCCGTTTTATACTGTGCTTACCATGAGATCCGACTTTATAGGAGATTGTTCTCAATTTCATGGTCTTCCGGAAGCGATGAATAAAAGTCAGTATTTGGTTCCTAGGCTTAACCGGCAGCAATTGAAAAAGGTCATTCATGGTCCAGCTAAGTTATTTGGAAAAGAATATACAGCTTATCTAACCTCTCGCCTTTTAAATCACTTAGGACGGGTTAGTGACGAATTGCCAGTCCTTCAGCATTCCTTAATGCGCTTATGGGAGTTTGAATCTGAAAGTGATAAGGATGGTATGCTGGATCTTGAAGATTATAAAAGTATTGGTGGCGTTGAAAGAGCGTTGTCAATTCATGCAGACGAAGCCCTTCATGAACTCAATGATAAAGAAAAGAAAATTGTTCGAAAGTTGTTTAAAGGACTTACAACCATTGACGACTATGGAAGAAAAATAAGAAAACCGGCATTATTGAGTGAGCTTTCGGTATTAACCGATACAGGTGGCGGTGCCCTACTCGATATTATTGACCATTTTGTTAAAGACCGCCGATCTTTCCTTGCAGTTCAAAAGGTGGCCGACCCTAATGATAGACTTATCGATATTTCACATGAAAGCCTTATTAGACAATGGAGCATTCTTGACCATTGGGTGGATGAGGAAAATGAAAATTCTAGCCTATACATTAAGTTGACCGAGGCTCATACCGAATACAGGTCCGGTTCCAAGGGTTTATTAGGAGACCTGGAACTTCAAAAGTTTGTTGAGTGGCGGGACAAATTTGAACCTACTGAAGCTTGGGCAAAAAGGTACGGAGAAGGTTTTAACGAATGTATGACCTATTTGAAGGAGAGTGAGCAAGCCCAATTGGAGCGAAAAAAGATTGAAAGAAGACGCATTAAAAGAATGAAACTGCTCACCTTGACCTCGGTCGTTTTGTTTATGGTAACGATTCTCGGTGGTTTTATTTTAGCTAACAAAATATCAAAAGATTACAAAAATGACCTCGGAGATCGTTTGAGTGAAAATGCAGACTTAGCACTAAAAAATGATCCTACAAAGGCTATATTACTGGAAATGGCCGCTTATAATGTTACCAAAAATGTTGCTTATCGAGACGAAGCGGAGTTGTTATATAAAGGACTTTATTCTTTTTATAAAATTATCAACAAGCATTCAGAACTACCGTTAAAAAAATATAACGACACCGTTCACGACTATCTCATCGCCCCAGGTTATGACAAATTGTTAATAGAATATACCTCCGGAGAAGTACGGTTGGTCGATATGAAGGGAAAGTTGCTAAAACAATTCGATTCTACTCGGGTAGCGGTAATGACCTTTTCTAATGATGGTAGCAAACTGGCTATTGGTCAGGAAAAAGGACAAATTTTGGTATGGGATGAACGAAAGAAGAATTTGAAGGAATTGTCCAGAGGACCATTGGATTCTTTGGGCCTAACGAGCTTAACTTTTTCAACTAATGGTGAAAAGTTGGCCGCAGGAGATATCATAGGAACGGTCACGGTTTGGAATGAGAAAGGAGACATTTCCTATGTAAAGGATTTAACTGAAAATAATCAATACCCAGTGGTCTTGGTTAAGTTTTCAAAGGACGACTCTTTATTATTTGCCAGTTCTTATTTCAGCAATGTTATTTTTAATAATGAAATGGAACAAAAACTAACGACCGACACCAGTCATTATAGCAGTTATGACGAATCCGGACTTTTACATGCCGCTGCATTTAATGATTCCGACACCTGGCTGGTCACAGGAGGTGAAGATCGAAGGGTACGAGTTTGGAAAACGGATGGTAGCTATACCCAAGCCTTCAGTGGTCATAAAAGCGAAGTCGTGTTTGTTGATTTTATTCAATATAAGAACACCAATTATGTAGTTTCTGAATCTAACGATCATGTGGTCATCTTGTGGGATATGGACGGTAATATCATTCAGAAGTTTATAGGCCATACAGGCAAGATCAGTTCCATTAAGTTGTCCGAAGATGCCGCCTCCATTACCACTGAGTCTTTGGATTTGACCACCAGAAAATGGATGCTCAACGAACCCCTCAAACCCGTACTTCGAAGTAAACATTACGGCACGGACTTCCTCTTAACTGCCGCTTTTTCAAGAGGCGGTGATACGCTTTTCACTGGGAGTAAAGATGGCCTTTTGGCTTTTTGGGATCGAGAAGGACAAATGCATAGCATTTTGGAACCAGAACACGGCGATAAAACTGCCGTATATAACGCGCTCGCATTCTCATCTGATGAAAAGTATGTTTTAACGGGTACACATAGTCAGTTAGTTCTGGAGGACATTAAAGGAAACCTTCTCTACCGAGAAACAAACATCGATGTAAGCTCAGTTACGTTTAGCAAGGATGCTACAAAATTTGCGGTAGGAACAAATTCTGGCGAAATAAAATGGGGATTCGTAGGAGCGAACAATGCTGAAGTCTTGCATGGAATTTTCAAAGACCCCGATAGTCATACTACTACATCGGTTACATTTGCTCCCGATGGCAATTCAATTTTAGTAGGAATAGAAGAACGTCACGGGGCGTTCGTAATTGATCTGGAAGGAAATATTTTGAACGACTTTGATGCCACGACCGACATACGCTTACCCGTCGCTTTTTCTCCAAATGGCGAATTGATTGTCACAGGTTATAAGGACACCTCCGCTGCATTATGGGGTACCAATGGTAAATTAATCCAAGAGTTCAAAGACTTAAATGGAGATTGTCTATCCGTTGCTATTGCTCCCAATGGAGATCAAATTGTTTTTGGTATGAATAATGCTCAAATACAAATATTTACAACCGACGGTGAGCTTTATAAAAAATTACAAGGGCATACCGCTCCCGTGAATATCGTTGCTTACGCGCCAGATGGAAAGACCATTGTTAGTACTTCTACCAAAGGCGGAATTCGTTTATGGGATACCTCTCCACGTCTTCCGCTGGAAGAATTCTTAGCAAGTGATCAAATAGAGCACCTTACACCAGAGTTGAAAAAAGAATACGGAATTAATGAGTGATGATCTTCTTGTATAATTCGGAAGAAAATACCACCGAATAGGCCTTTTCTTCTAAAGATAATGACCAGGAATGGCATATTACTATTTCAATATCGTTATCTTAGTAATTGCAATCCAAAAACAAGGCCTTCTTTTTATAACCTACTCCCCTAGTAATGAATAAATTAAAATGGCATTAATACCCGGATATGAGTATGATATTTTTATCAGCTATGTGCATGCTGATAATGCCTCTGAAACCGACTCGGATGAAGGGTGGGTAGATCAGTTTTATAAATATCTAGACACCAAACTTAATAAACATTCGGAAGAGATCAAGATTTGGTGGGATTCGAAAAACTTAGATCGCAGCGAAGTGTTTGACGACTCTATTGAGGAAGCAATTAACAAATCTGCGCTCATGATCTGTCTGCATTCCAGACGGTATTCGCAATCCGAATATTGCATAAAAGAGCTGGATCATTTTCATCAAAAGGCACAAGAGGAACCTGCCGGTTTAGTGGTGGGCAACAGATCTCGCGTATTGAACGTATTACTGTCTAACATTCATTACTCAGAATGGCCAGAAAAGTTACAGGGCACAAGTGGTTTTCCGTTTCATGACGGAGGAGATTATGGAGACCCCTTAAAAGTAAGTTCCGACGGTCCTTTTGGAGACCAGATGAAAGAACTTCGAAATGCGCTGGTACGTATATTTGAAGATTTCAACAAAACCCCTGAAAAGCCCGAAAAGAAAAAAGATGCCTTCACTATTCATTTAGCTGAAGTAAACGATTCCCTTATGGATCGACGTGATGGTATTATTGCCCGACTTAATGCTGAAGGCTACGAAGTGTCCATTGGAGACCCGTCCGTTTCCGAAGTAAATATTCATCAGAACAAAACCGAAGAAGCCTTTCAGACCGCGCAATTGGCTGTTCATTTATTGGGTGAGTTTCCAGGAAAAAAGATCATTGGGGATCTGGATAGCCGCTACATACAGAAGGAAGTTGAAATTGGCTTGGAATCCTCGACACCCCAACTTTTATGGCTTCCATCAGATTTAGAAATTAAATCTATTGAAAATGAAGGACATAGAGCCTTCTTACAAAGTATAGAGGCTGGAACGCTATCGTCCAAGTCCATCGAGTTTATTCGATCCAATGAAGCCGAGTTACTCAATATGATTCTGGATGCCGCCAATCGACTGAAAAGAAACAAATTGGTTGAAATTAAACAGGACGTATCAGAATCGGATGATCTTAAGGTATTGTTGGACACCCATATAGATGACTACCTCTATGCCTTCAACTTAAAAAAGAATCTGGTGAATAATGATATTAAGCTCATTTTCAATCCGGAAGACGGTGATCCCCAGGAAAATATTGAAATTCTCTACAGTAACATCAGCGAGGCGCAAAAATACATTTTCCTTTATGGGAATGAAGAAAATAATGAGTGGGTAGACGTTCGTGTAAAAAATACCATGAAAAAATTGGTGGAAGACGATCGATACAATCAGAACATATTCATCTACTTAACACCGCCTCAAAAGGAAACAACCGACATTAGAGTAGCTCAAAGTCCGATGGTAAAAATTGTGGACAATAGTGCCAATGAACAGATCGATCCATTGTTGTTTACCGAGTTTTTGTCCGATCTAAAAGCGAAGACAGGATGAGTGGCAAGCAGTTTAGTCCCTATGTCGGGTTACGTCCTTTTAAAGCTGAAGAAAACCTTTTGTTCTTTGGTCGAGACGCCCAAACTTTAGAATTGCTGCAAAGACTGCATAAGCATCGTTTTGTTGCGGTAGTGGGTGGTTCCGGAAGCGGAAAATCTTCACTGATCCGCGCAGGATTGATCCCAGCATTGAAAGGTGGTTATTTAATTGAAGACAGTCGTAAATGGATGGTTTATACCATGAAGCCAGGTCAAAATGCGATGTTCAATTTGGCGAAGTCCATTTTGTTTCAAATAAATTCTGAAGTAACTACTTCGGAAATCAACGAGCTGGTCTTACAAATAAAAAGAGAAGGCGTTACTGCCATCTTAAATCGTCTGCAGCCCCTGAAAAAGGAACAAAGCACCAATTTCTTTCTACTGGTCGACCAATTTGAAGAACTTTTTCGCAGTACTTCAGAACAGCATAGAGTCGCTAAAAAAACGGACGCTATCGATTTTGTAAATACCATTCTTAGTCTTACCAGACAGAAAGCACTGTCTTTTTACGTGGTGCTAACCATGCGTTCCGACTTTATTGGTGATTGTGCTCAGTTCCGTGATTTGCCCGAGGCCATGAATAAAAGTCAGTATTTGGTACCTCGCTTATCACGACAGCAGTTAAAAACCGTCATCGAAGGACCTTCCAAACTCTACGGAAAGAAATTTGATCCCACCCTAACCTCACGTCTTATCAATGATCTGGAAAAAGTAAAAGACGAACTGCCTCTGGTACAACACGCCTTAATGCGAATGTGGAATCACGAAGTAAATGTTCACAAAAATGGCATGCTCGATCTGGAAGATTATGAAGCCGTGGGAGGAATTGAAAATGCGCTATCCAAACATGCAGAAGAAGCCATTGTTGATATGGATGACCGTGATATTGCTATTGCGAAAGAGTTGTTTCAAGCCCTTACAGCGGTGGACGAGAACGGTAGAAAAATTCGACGTCGCCTTCTACTAAGTGATCTCCAAGCCCTCACTGGAGCAAGTGAAGAGAAACTAAAAGATATTATTAATAAGTTCATAAAAGATCAGCGCTCGTTTCTTATAGCGGCATCTACAAGCGATGGAAAGGATCAAGTAATTGACATATCACACGAAAGTTTGATCAGGCAATGGGACACTTTGCGTCAATGGGTTGATGAAGAAGCCGAGTCCTCTTCGTCCTATTTGCAGTTGGCCAAAAATAGAGGACTTAAGGCAACCGGCAAAAAGGATTATTTAACCGGAACGGAATTGCAAATTGCATTAAATTGGAGAAATAACTTTAAACCAACCGCAGTTTGGGCCAACCGCTATAAGTCGGGTTTCCAAGAAAATATGGCTTATTTGGAGGCAAGTCATCAAGAACATATTCGCCTTGAGAATATTAAAAAGTCAAAAAGGAAAAGACAATTTAGAGCTACGGTATTCATTACTCTACTTATAGTCTCCTCTGCCATCTATGCCATATTCGCTGGAATAAAAGCCAAATCACAAGAAGCAGAAACGAGTAATATAAAGAGTGCCTTTCAGCTACATTTCCACGCCACCGTGGTTGAGAGTAAAGACCCAACATCCGCCGTTCGATTAGAACAGGAAGCACTTAAATTATATAATTATTCCGGTTTCGAAGAATTTGCCATGGAAATGGTTAATAACCATCCGCTTTATAGAACCCTGGCAAGGGATTCGGCTGGTGCTTCAGCCATCGCTGTTTCTCCTAGTGGAAAATTCTTATTATTTGGAAACGAGAAAGGAACCATTAGGTTGTGGGATCATCAGGGAAATGTGCTTCATACGTATGAGGCCCATGAAAGCGCGGTCACTTCCTTAAAATTTGCTCCGGATGAATCAACTTTCATTAGTAGTTCTTTAGATTCCACGGTTAAGGAATGGGATACTCATTCGGGCAATTTAGTTAGGAATAGTTCTGTTGATCAACCCGTGACGCAAATTGAATATACGCGAAAAGGAGCACTAGTAACAGCTGATAGACGAGGAACGATTAGCTTTTGGAAATCGGATGGAAATATTAGAAAATCATTCAAGGCGCATAACGCTGAAATCTCAGCCCTCGCATTCTCAAACGATGGGAATATGATGTTATCCGGGTCTAAAGATAGGACGGCAAAACTTTGGAACATGGAGGGGGATTCACTTCATCAATTCACAGAACGGCGTGGCCAAATTTATACGGTGGCTTTTTCACCCGACAGCAAATTAGTGCTTACGGGCAATTGGGATTCGACCGCACGTCTATATGATTTAGAAGGAAACCAAAAAACTCACTTCAAAGGCCATTGGGGTGCCATTCTTAGTGTTGCCTTTTCTCCTGATGGTGAGCAAATACTAACAGGGTCGTTTGACAACACCATGCGCTCCTGGGATTTGGAAGGTAATTTAATAGACGAATTTAGGGGGCATGATGGTGAGATCCGGTCTGTTTCTTTTGCCGATAACGGAAAAACAATTCTTAGTGGCTCTCGAGATGGCACCGTTCGAACCTGGTTTCGAAACGGCATTAAAAAAGTGGAGATCGAACAAGATAAAGCGATCCGATCCATTCGTTATGCACCCAATAATGAGACTTTTCTTACGGGTACACAGGGTAAAGCTCAGCTATGGGATCGCGAGGGTGTTTTATTACGTGAATACCCCGGTGACAAAACTAAAATGGTTTTTTCAGCAGTATATAGCCCGGATGGTCAACATATAGTAACGAGTTCCCTGGACGGGATTGTTCGCTTCTGGGAATTTGGCGGGAAACAAGTCTGGGAGAAGGATTATGTATTAAATCGAGATAGAGCTGCGATCAATCAAGGTAAAGCGGCAGTAAGAGCTATAGCATTTGCTCCCGATGGGCAGTCATTTGTAACCGGTTCCTGGGATTTTATGATACGTATATGGAATCTGGATGGAAGTATACAAAAGGAGTATAAACATGATAAAGGCATCACGTCAGTAGCATTTGCACCAGATGGAAAATCGGTAGTAGGCGGGAGCTTTGGTAAATCCTTACTTTGGAATTTGGAAAAAGATACGGTCACTGAAATAATTGAGCCCAACAAACTTTTTGTCAATGGTGTTGCCTTTACACCTGATGGCTCACAAATACTAACCGGGTCACAAGACGAAGGAGCAAGACTTTGGGACTTAAATGGCCAACTTGTACAGGAATTTAAAGGCCCTATCGGAGCTGTTCGTTCTGTGGCAATATCTCATGACGGAAAGTCCATATTAACAGGGACCGACGGAGGTACAGCTCGTTTATGGGGTCTGGACGCGAATATTTTAGCTGAACACCGAAACGATAGAGGGAGTGTGTTTTCAGTTACCTTTGGATGGGATAATCGTACCTTAATGATGACGTCCGGAGATAAAATATACAACCTAAAGATTATACAATTGGATGAGTTTTTAGCCCAGACTCCTATCGAACCGCTTTCGAAAAAGCAAAAAAAGGACTTCAACCTGACCGATTGACTATTCGTCGTCTTCTATGGGAGGGTGTCCGTGAATTTCTTCATATACCTCATCGAAATTAGCTCGTAAATAGGCATTTAACTTTTTACGGTAATCATCCTTAAGCCAAGTCAGAAAACTGAAGGTGCTCTTGCTGATACACTTTGCATAGGCCATAATACGATGATCAATATCCTCTCCCAGCAGCTTGGCCAATGCCAACGCATCATATACGTCCTCACTATTTTCAATACAAATCCGCGCATGCTGTGCAATGGAACGCTCCAAAACCACCTTGGAAGACTCACCTTTGTTGGTGGCCGTAATATAAGTGTGCTTAATATCGAAATATACTTCTTCCGATTTGGCAAATTGAGCACGCAGCTCTTCGGGCATTTCATGCCTAAAATTGCTTTCCAGTTCCTCATCGCTTAGCAAGCGATCCATGTAGAAATCGGGGGATCTAAAAATAGATTTCCAATCCAGATCTGCACCCCACGGGCCAAAACGATGGCAATTATTTCCTAGATCCACAACAGAAAAAGTAGATTTGTTATTTAAAATTCGAGAGCCACGTCCGATCATTTGATAATAGAGTGTCAATGACTTTGTGGCTCTATTCAATATAATGGTGTCTATGGTAGGCTCATCAAATCCTGTGGTTAAGATACTCACGGAGGTTAAAATAGCATCCGGAGTTTCTCTAAACCATTTTAGTATTTCTTTTCGTTGTTTCTTAGTGGCCGTATTATCCAAATGAGCAACGGGAAGTCCTTCCGCTTTAAATGTATAATATACCTGTATGGAGGTGTTTATTCCATTATTGAAGATCAAGGTTTTCTTCCCTTTTGAATGTCTTAGGTAGGCATCTAACAGCTTGTCTAACATAGAATTACTCGAGTACAGATCTTCTGAAGATTTTACCGTATAATCCCCATTGGCGCCTACTTCAAGTGAGGTAAGGCCCATATCGTATTGAAATATTTCGGCTCGTGCGAGAAACTCGTTTTCAATGAGTGCTCCTATGGTTTCGCCAGTGATTAGCTCGTCGTAGTTATCATTCATGGGGAGGTTCCTATTCGAACTTAACGGTGTTGCCGTAACCCCCAGCATAAAGGAATTATTAAAAAACTTAAAGAGTTTTGTAAACGAATTGTAATGCGCCTCATCAATAATGACCAGACCAATATCGGAAATGTCTAATTGGTCATCATTTAAGCGGTTATTTAAGGTTTCAACCATGGCGACGAAACAGCTATACTGGGCTTGATCATCCAGGTTGGCGGTACTGTTTACCACTTTGTTAACCACTCCAAAGCTGGTTAACATTTCGGAAGTTTGACGACACAATTCGATTCGGTGCGTCATAACCAGCACCTTCTTATTATGATTTTTCAAGTATTGCCGGACAATTTCAGAAAAGATCACAGTTTTTCCTCCTCCTGTAGGCAATTGGTAGAGCAGATGATAATCTGGCGGGGCCGACTCAAATTTTTCAAAAATCTGATTAATAGCTCCTAGTTGATAACTGTAGAGTTCTTTATCTGTTTTTCTTTCTTGCAATCCTGTTGAAATCTCGGCCATACCATCCAATTAAAAGATTTGCAAAATTACACCCTTTCATAGGGTATAAACGAATTATTAACAAAAAAATGTAAACTATTTTTTCAAAACTGGATGGTCAATGCAAAAAAGGCAGACAAACACTGCGGTTATTTTCTTTTATTGCGCCTGTTGTAGTTCTTATCGCCCTTAGTTTTAGGCTTTTTATACTTCTTTTTGATGGTACGCTGATAAGAACCTCCTTGATTTGTTTTAGTATTTTTTGCCTTCTTTTCATGAAACCCAGACGCCTGATCTTTGGATTTTTTAACGGGATTGTTCGGTTCAAAGGATCTGGGTCGTTCCTCTGGAGTGAGTTTCGTTTCTATTTTAAGGTCTTCAGGTAGTGTTTTCTTCGGAATGCTAAGACTCATTAGCTGTTCTATAGCTTCCTTCGCCGCTTGTTCCTTTTCAGAATAAAACAAGAAAGAAACCCCCTCCTTCTCTGCCCTACCAGTTCTACCTATGCGGTGCATGTAGTTTTCTGGAAATGAGGGTGTATCGAAATTAACTACATGAGAAATTTCATCCAGATCCAATCCCCGGGACATTACATCGGTGGTAACGAGTACTCTGGTTCTTTCAGCATTAAAGTTTTCAATAGATCTTAATCTGTAATTCTGTGTTTTATTGGAGTGAATTACGGCAACTTCAGTATCAAACTGCTCTTCCAACACTTCAAAAAGTAGATCGGCACTTTTTTTATTCGAAACAAATACCAGAGTTTTCTTAAATAATTCAGCATCACGCAGTAAATAGGATAAAAGGTTGGCCTTAGTGTAAAAATTAGGGACGGCATAACAATACTGGTCGATATTGTCCAAAGGGGTACCGCTTATTGCTACTGAAACGGTTGTTGGGGCTTTAAAAAAGTCCTGGATGAGTGCGGCCACATCGTCCGTCATTGTTGCCGAAAACATAATATTTTGCCTGCGTCGTGGAAGAAGCTCAAAAATATTAGTAAGTTGAAACCGAAACCCTAAATCTAGCATCACGTCTACTTCATCTATCACCAATTTCTTAATCGATTTTAACTGAAGCGCTCTGCTAAGGGTAAGATCATATAGACGACCTGGAGTAGCGACCACGATATCGGTTCCTTGGGCCACTTCCTGCTTTTGAACATTGATGTTGGTTCCTCCATAGACGCCTACCACTCTGACGGACGAGTATTTTCCAAATTTTTCTATTTCAGAAACAACCTGTAAAACCAATTCTCGGGTAGGCACAATAATTAGAACTCTGGGGTGTTTTTCTTTTGAAAATTTAAGACCCTGTAAAATGGGCAGCATATAGGCAAACGTCTTACCGGTTCCTGTTTGTGCGATACCCACCATGTCCTTTCCACTCATAATAACGGGAAAGGCCTTCACCTGAATGGGCGTTGGTCTTTCATAGCCCAAGTCGGCAATGGCATAACCCAACTGTTTTGAAATAGCAAATTCTGCGAAAGACTCCATTCATCTAGTTTGTTACAAAAATAGGGTTTTAAAGGCTGCTGAGTATCCAAAAGACAAAAACATAAAGGCCATCCTCATAAAAGAATGGCCTAAAAGGGTTTAGGGCAGTCTCCTTCATTCATAAAGCAAGAGAATAGCGTGCATACCCTAATTAATTTTGAAGTTCCTTAACCATCGCTCTAGCCGACGGCATTTCGGGATCTAATGCTAGTGGTGCTAACTTTTTTCCGAATCCCCATACATGGACCCCCCAATCACCAGGGCCGCAGCAATGATCATCAAATTTTTTAGAATGTATTGTCCTTCCATAGTCGGTAAATAGATGGAACTGCCATTTTGATAGACCACCTCTGGTAAGAAGAGCAAAGGCATAAAAGTTCCCACCATTTGAAGCAACAGTAGCCCAATAGCGATCCTAGTGGTTTTTTTGAATAAAAACGTAATTCCAATAACCACTTCCCACCAACCGATAACCACCAACCAAACCTCCGGATCCCCAAAGGGTAGCCAAGCGACAGTGGCCTTTAATAAAGGCTCGGCAGCCGATAGGCCCAGGGGTTTTAATACTCCAAACCAGAAAAATATAATTCCGAATGAAATACGAACGGCGGGAATTCCCAAGGCCTTCATCCGTTTGGCAATACGTTGATCTAAAGTTCTAAAGTTAAATTTCATTTATAGTTCTTGGGGTACATCGCTTTCAGAATTGATCTCCCAACGATCGTTGTATATAGATTTGTACTCAATTTTGTAATTCAAATCCTTGGTTTGCATTTTTGTAATAATTCGTAAAAAGGTCTCGTAGCTTTTTTTCCCACCTCCGACTGTAATTATATTTCTCCTCCCACCCGCGGGCAGTGCCAAACCTGTCTGTATTGTGGACTGATTAATAACCACCACACTATCCATTTCGGGAATAGTAGCCCTTAAAAAAGGTTCGAACTCCATGCGGTACTCCTTGCCTTCATAATAAATTACCCGTTCTTCAATAATAGCTGGCCCTACCCCATAGTTCTCCAAATCTATGCGATAGGTATAAGCTTCCGAATTATTGGACGACTCCACCATCAAATAAGGCATTACAGATAAATGGTTTTGTGTATCAATAATATTGGTCTGCTTTATAAAAATGAATAAGGTTATTAAACTAACGAACATGGCAGCCAAAGAAACCAATTTATCGGAAGTCCAAAATTTCTTTTTTTTCATGAGACTGGTTATTGGTAGGTGAAAAGTAATCAAAATATTGATAAACAACTAAAAAGACTGCCCCTCAGGCAAACCCTAAATTTCTTAGGTGACATTTCATATCGAACTGCTTAAGAATCTTTGTCCAAGATTCTTATATAGGTATAGATGTCGTTCATTTTTTTTCTTGCAATCTTCACATTTATTTGTGATTTCGCGAGTTCAATTCAGCATAAAAAATAGAACTACTCAGTGATCTGGGCTAGGTAGAAAATCTGCATTCTGAAAAATATATCGCATATATACAACTGGCAATTAGACTATTAATGGTTTTGTTTTCTGAAACAGGAAATCATGGCACGCTTGTTGGATTTAGAATAAACAACGAGAAAATAATTACTCAAAAAAATAGAATAAGGATGATGTAAAGTCCAAGAGTATTATAATCTCATAGTATTAATTATTAACCTATAAATATTCAAGTCATGAAAAATTTAAAAGAATTTTGGAGCCAGAAACTGAGTAAGTGGAATGAAAAACTAGAAGAATTTGCAAAAGCCAGTAGTTATGCCATCCATAGATAATCCTTATCACATTTTTAAGTTTCGCTAAATCCCTTGCTGCTAACAGTGAGGGATTTTTTTTGTACCCAAAATCAACCAATGACGACAACTATTAAAGGACTACCTTTACGCATTAAAATCGAACATTGCATTCCAATAACCTACACAAAGCTCCTTACAATTTCAAGAACCTTCGGGCGGCCCATCCAGAGTTGTCAGATTTTGTTTTTCTGAATGACTTCGGAACGGAAACCATCGATTTCTCTAAAAGCGAGGCGGTATTTCACTTAAATAAGGCCCTTTTAAAACACCATTATGAATTGAACGATTGGAATATTCCAGAAGGTTACCTCTGTCCTCCTATTCCCGGCAGAGCCGATTATATACATTATATTGCCGATCTACTTTCCGAAAAGAACCCATCCAACGTCAAAGGACTGGACATTGGTATGGGTGCCAACTGTATCTACCCCATCCTCGGGGCACAAATATACAACTGGCATATGACTGGCTCTGATATAAATGAGGTCGCTGTGAAAGTGGCGAAAGCCAATGTACTGGCAACTCCTGCGCTTCAGAATAAAATTGAAATCAAACATCAACCGATCAACGCCAATATTTTCGATGGCATTATTGGCCCAGAAGATCACTTTCATTTTACCATGTGTAATCCTCCATTCCATTCCTCTGCGGAAGAAGCCGCTAAAGGCACCTTAATGAAATTGCGGCATGTGGAAGGACGAAGGTTAAGTAAAAAGGAAATCACCTTTAATTTTGGGGGGCAAGCCAACGAACTTTGGTGCAACGGCGGTGAGGCTCTTTTTATAAAAAGAATGATCAAACAAAGTACAAGCTTCAAGAACCAGGTAGGATGGTTTACTACCTTAGTGTCTAAAAAAGAGCACCTCAACAAATGCTACAAACAACTGGACAAACTAAAAGCCACCCATCAAACGTTATTAATGAACCAGGGAAACAAACAAAGCAGGATTCTTGCCTGGCGATTTTAGTTTCAAGACCTGTTCCCTGATTTTAACATATAGTTTTGAATAATTTCTCTTATTTTTGAAAGTAAACATCCCCGAATGAAATATTTTGTTTTTTTTCCTCTATTAGCCCTACTCTCATTTCATGAATTGGGGGCGCAAGGGCCTTATTTTTTTCCTTCAAATAATAACATCCCTGTGTCGAATACGTCTATAAATTCAATGGATGTTGAAAGCGCAGATGTGGATGGTGACGGAGATCTAGATCTGGTAGTAGCTGGTGAGTTTAGCCGAAATTTATTATTAATTAATAACGGCAGTGGTGTTTTCGCTGAAGATGCTAGTCGATTATTTCCAGAGAAGAATATAAACGATGGCTTTCCTGGAGAGGATTCTGAGGATATTGTCTTCGCAGATTTCGACTTGGACGACGATCTGGATATTTTATTTGTAAGTGAAGATAGCCTGTTTCATGAGCTACTCATAAACGATGGAGCGGGTCATTTTACCTTCATTGCCTACGATTTTCCAAGCTCAACAGGGAATGCTGTGGCCGTCCTTGATCTCAATAATGACGATTACCCAGATGTAATTATTGGAAACAACGGTCAAAATAATGTCTACATCAACAATCAGGACCTCACTTTTACCGCAGAAAACAATCGGTGGCCTATTAATAGTGAAGGGACCCAAGATTTAAAACTGGTCGATTTGGATGGAGATACCGATCTGGATGTGATAGAGGGAATTGACCTTGGAGATAACAATATCCTGATCAACACGAACGGCTTTTTTACGGAAGAAAATAATCGCCTACCCGATACGGGCTTAACTTTAGAGACCCGAAAAATTAGTTTGGGAGACGTAAATGATGACGGGCATCCCGATATTTACGTTTCTACCGTTAATTTTACAGGTACCGCAGATCTTCAAAACAGACTGTATTTGAATGATGGAAATGGTTTTTTTGCCGATGTCACTGCAGATCATCTTCCCACTTCATTTCAGAATACATTGGACGCGGTATTTCTGGATTACGATGAAGACGGAGATTTGGACCTTATCACTACAGATTTCCAAAATCCGAACGGCACCAACTACCATGCTTTTGCTAATGATGGTAACGGCGTTTATTCGGAAACGACGGTGGATGTTTTTGAAGGCTTTGGGCTAAATAATGGAATTAGCATTCATGCTGCCGATCTCAATAATGACACCTATCCGGATCTTTATTTCGGAAATTTCCAAGAAACGGATGACCTACTCCTATTTGACCCTGCAGCATTGGCCGTGGACGATTTCAATTCGAGTATTGACATTATTGCGTATCCAAACCCGACGAAAGGCCCGTTTCAAATAGCTTCCATAACTCAAATGGATTCCTCTGAACTTTCCATCCAGCTTCATAATTTGAAAGGACAACTAGTGATGGAAACAAACAATTTCGGAAAGAGCGTAAAACCCCTGGATATTACACTTGACCTGTCCCATTTATCGGCAGGAACTTATTTTTATTCTCTTTATGATGATGATGCTTTAATTACCAAAGGAAAGGTCATTAAGAAATAGTTCCGCAGCTGAGTAAATTCTTTTGAAACTGAGCGAGAGAAGGTGCCAATCAACTTTTAAAAAAAATAGAGGGCATTTTCACACCCTCTATTTTCATTAAAGTTTATTTCAATATTACTTTTAAACTGGCTTTTTTATCTCCAGAAACAATATTCACAAAGTAGAGTCCAGCGTTCAATTTGGAGCCGCTGGTGTTGGTGCCATCCCATGACAAACGTTGCTCTCCAGAAACGGCCCCATCCAACAAGGTATTTACTTTTCTACCCAGAAGGTCGTAAACGGTTACCGTTGTATTCGTATTCGTCTCAATATCAAATTGTATGGTCGTATTATTGGTAAAAGGGTTCGGTGATACGGTTGCTCCCAAACTATTGGTGGATAAATCGTCAACTCCCAACAAAGAAGGCGTCACACGAGTATAGTACACATCCTGACCACCATTTAAGGTATTTGCCCAGGCGATATGAGCAAAATCATTATCACTTTTCATATCAAAATAATCCCCCATTTTATTTTGTGCGGGATATCCAATAGTGGGATCGAAGGCATCTGATATGGCCCGTTGCGGCATCCAGGTTTCTCCCTCGTCGTCAGAATAAGTATAATATAAAACACTATCGAGAGTTCCGGCTGGTGCATCTCTGGTATCCAACCAAATTACATCAATACGTCCATTTGGTGCAACACTTAAGGTGCCGAACCATTGGCGGGCATCCGTACCATTATCGTCATTAATTCGAACCGGGGGAGCAAAGCTAGCCCCTCCATCTGTACTCTTCGCGAACATAACGTCGGCCGGATCGGACACGGAAAATCGCGAAACAGAGGCAAGGACATAGACATTATCATTATTAAGATCTACATCTATCCAAGTCTGCCCTAATAGACCTTGTGGATTAATTGGGTCTCCAATACCTAATTCACCGTCCAGATCTACAACAGTCACAGCGTCCCAAACCACAGCTTCATTAGGATCCTTGGCGGAAGTGGATCGAACCACCACAAATCCGGTACCGAAGTTACTAATACCTGTTATGAATAAATCGCCATTGGCATCAACAGCCAAGGTACCCCATCTCGGGCTTTCATCAATTTCAATACAAGTCTCAAAGGTTTCGCTACCGTCTGTTGATCTGGTAAAATAGCCTGGAGCACAGGTTGTAAAGCTCTCGTTCCAGTTAGAATAATTGTGTTTCGAACCTATTCCGTTCGTTCTGTCTACACGCATCCATTGTTTGTCTCCTCCACCTGCCGGAAAAGCGTTGGACCAAACAACACCTCCATCTTCAATCTTAAAAACATCACAGGCGAAAGTGCTTTGTAAACTATTATAGTAGAAATTTCCATCACCATCAAAATCCAAAACGGGATCCGATCTAAATACACCGGGATCAATGGGTCCGGGAAACGTAAATGCTCCACCGCCGCTTGTTGAATAAGCATAACCCGCCTGTCTAAAATTGTTGTTGACATTATCAAACTGTCTCCATCCTATTACAATGCGGTCATTATTGGTGGGGTCTACTGCCAGTGACGGTTCGTTACCAGCATCTCCCACGATATTGTTTCCATCGCTATCTACATTAGCCTGAGTCGTAAAGTAGCTCGACCGCATAACATTATATGCCGGACTCTTAGGCATTAGATCTCGATCCACATAAACATAGGGATCATCCTCTGTCTCATTATGCAAAGCATTAATACGGTCTACAGCATTCTGGGCGTTCAAACCCAAATTTGAAATTAAAGCAAGAATTAAAAGTAGTAGTATCTTTTTCATAGTTTTTTGATTGAATGAATTAAACATGCCCTATAAAAATAAATTATCTGAACTTAACAAAGGTTAAATACACCCTAATTTAGCCTCTAATTTTATAAAACCCGACATTCAATAGAAAAATATGAGATTTATGGCAATATCCAACAAAATCTATATTTAGTAAATCATCAACCCAAATGGTCTTCATTCATAAACCAAGGTCTATTTATCAAGTAATGGAGATTTCCTTTCCAAAAGATCGCTTTCTGCAACACTATAAAAGGTTTAAAGTAAGGATGAAGCCAACCAAGGTAATGTCATGTGATTTTTGTGAGAAATTTAGTACTCTAAGGCCTTTGCTTTAGTGCCTTTTTTGTCAAATTATCATTATATTCGACCCCTAAATGCATCCCAATGAAAAAGAATCTATTACTCAGCTTACCCATTTTAATGCTCTTTACCAGTGTTATCTTTGCGCAGGAAAGGCCACTTAGAATAGAAGAAGAAAAAAAAGCTAATCGACTTTTTTTATATGTTGTAAATGAAAACCTTGAAGACTACGATGTTGCTATTTCTGTAGAAGGAACTGGTTTTAAGAAACGAAAAGGTCTTCCAAGAAAGGTACGAGTTCCTGCGACCTCAAAAGTGAATATAATTAGTCTGATCGTAGAACGTGGTAAGCAAGCCATGTACACATATAAGCTGGACGTTACCGATAGTCTTTCACGACGCTCTATCCGAAAGAAATTTACGAAGATCAAAATAGATCCCAAAAAGGCCATCACCATGTATGTTACAGAAAAATGTGCCACTTGCGATACTATCATCAATCCTCTAAAAAATAGCCCTTATAAATTTAGAACCATTGTTCTTTCTGAAAATGAGGAAGTAAAAAAGCAATTGGAAAAAGCATTTATTGGAGCTTCCGTTCCACTAAGTGAACTTACCAATCCAGTAGTAATGCTAGATGGTAAAATGTATATTCATATTGAAACCTTCGAGGATTTCATGATGCGATTGGAAGAAGAAGGAGAACCAAAACCCATAGAGGAATAGTACGATCTAACTTAAACTTATAAACTAAAGTCTCCACTGCATTGCTTGGAGACTTTTTTTGTTTCGCATTCTGGCATTTTTCTTGATACCTCTCTGTAAATCCTTAAACCATTGACGTATGAGAAATTATAGACAAACACCTCATTTAAGTGCGGGTAGTATGGCCGATATTGCCTTCTTGCTGCTCATCTTTTTTTTAGTGACCACTACCATTCCTAACGATCAAGGAATTGTACGTAAACTTCCCAGAAAATGTGAAACTCCGCCTTGCATAGAAGATTTTCACGAACGTAATGTCCTTCGAATTGCCCTTAACCGTAATGGAGAGTTAATGGTGAATGATGATCTTTCCCGAATAAAGGACCTGAAGGATCTATTGATTAAATTCATTGACAATAATGGAGATAGGTCCTGTGGCTATTGCCAAGGTCATGGCTTCACGGATGCGTCAGATAACCCTAAAAAAGCAGTTATTTCATTGTCTTCCGACCGGGAATCATCGTATAAAGATTTCATAGCAATTCAGGCCGAATTAACAGCTGCCTATTACGAATTGAGAGAGACTTTTGTGCAAAATAATTTCAAAAAGGATATCGCCTCGCTCACTCCCGACGAACTAAAAGAAGTAAGGGATGCTTACCCATTATTAATTTCAGAGGCCGACATAAAATAGCAGAGTTAGATATTCCGTTTTTTTTGTAATTTACAATCCTATGTGATCCGGATCGCATTTCTTTTGCGGTTCGGATTTTTGTAATTAGCTAAAACTAAATTCCATGAAATCGCTACTAACCATCTGTACCTTTATACTCTTATTTAGTGCTTGTAACTCAAACCAACCCATGACCGAAGAAGCCTTGATTGCCAAAGCAAAAGCCATTCACGAACGCGTCATTACTTTGGACACGCATTGTGACATTAATGTTAAAAATTTTACCGACTCGGTTAATTATACTCAGGAACTGGAAAATCAGGTTACCTTACCGAAAATGAAGGCAGGTGGACTAGATGTTGCCTGGTTCATTGTTTATACGGGCCAGGATTCGTTGACCGAAAATGGGTATGCCAAAGCGCTGGAGACGGCAATATCTAAATTTGAAGCTATCCAAAGGCTGGTTAACGATTATGCACCCGATGAAATTGAATTGGCCACTACTTCTGAGGAGGTAAGACGTATCAATTCCGAAGGAAAAAAAGTAGCGATGATTGGCATTGAAAACGGGTACCCGGTGGGAATGGATATAAACAACGTTAAGCGGTTTTATGACCTGGGCGGCCGCTATATGTCGCTATCACATAACGGGCACAGCCAGCTAAGCGACAGTAATACAGGTGAAGAAGATGATATTTGGCTGCATAATGGTTTGAGCGATCTCGGGAAAGATGTCATTGCCGAAATGAACAAATGGGGTATGATGATAGATGTTTCGCATCCCTCGAAGGAAGCAATGAAACAAATGATCGAACTTAGTAAAGCACCAATCATTGCATCGCATTCATCCGCAAGAGCGCTATGTGATCACAGTCGAAATCTGGATGACGAACAACTATTGTGGTTAAAAGAAAATGGCGGGGTAGTGCAAACCGTGGCTTTTAAAAGTTATTTGAATACTGAAAAATACAAAGCACGCGCAGATATAGAAGTGAAGGTAGCCAAACAAATTGCCGACTCCCTGGGCGCAAAGTGGATGGAATGGCACGAACTTCGAGAAGTCACCGCAGCTGAACGAGAAGCCTTCTACGAATTTTTTGGTAAAATGGTTCCCATACGAGATAAGCAGTTGGCTCAAATGAAAGACCTCCCTCCTGCTGTGGATGTAAAGGACTTTGTGGAGCATATTGATTATTTGGTTAAAAAAATAGGTCTGGAGCATGTTGGCATTAGCAGCGATTTTGACGGAGGTGGTGGAATTGAAGGTTGGAGTGATGCTTCCGAAACCTTCAACGTTACGCTCGAATTGGTTCGCAGCGGTTATACCGAAGAAGAAATTGCGCTGCTCTGGGGTGGCAATTTATTAAGAGTTCTGGACGAAGTACAAGCGGTAGCAAAAGAAATTCAGCAGGGTTCAAACTAAGTATGGTTGCATAGTATTTATTAATTTAAAAAATAAATATAGTCTATATCCAGGGCCGATAGTTTGGAAAAAGGAGGTTTTGTATTTAACAGAATCAAATTCTTCAACGATTGAATTTCTTGTTTATTAAAAATCATAGACAAGTTACGCTGGAGTGTATTTATGGGGATTTTTCGCTTCATTACTGAACGTTCGTATTTGGTTTCCCAGTAATCTATTTCAATTTCACTTACAAATTTTTGAAACGACTTCATTTCTTTTGGGGTAAATTCAATATAAAGGTTGTTGAAGGTTAAGTGATATATATTACAGCTCTCGCAAAAGGAAAGGCTTCCGTCACAATTTTTAGCAATGGTTTTTACCCGATGACACATAAAAGTTTTTTTAGTAGCAGTCCATTAATATTCGATTTTCACTTTCAAAGTAGCTTGGCGTTTTTGTCGACGATCCTTAGTGAATGTATTTTTAGAATTTGATACTTTATTTTGTGTGTTGAAAGAACTACATAGCGCGATATGTACTACATTTAATGGATGTGATCTCTAGTAGCGCTACCCTTTCGGAAGTAATTATTGCTGTAATTAAGATAATCCAAAAAAAGCATAAAAAATACTTTCATTATTGTAAATTATTAGTGAAACCTAGCTGCCTCACACAGCTAGGTTCATTATGAAACAAAAAAACTAACTAGTAAACCCTATTCTCCATACCAACTATGATCATTGAAGAAATTCGATTTGGGCGTTGTTCTTTAGTAATAATTCGTTTTCACTTGCCAAATCGTATACGGTCTCATCAAAATCTGTTTTTATGCTTTTGTCCCCTCCTAAGGTTAGCAAGTATTCCAGGATGTCAGTACTTGAAGCCTTCATTGCTGCAATATGCAAGGCTGTCAATCCGTCTTCATTTTTAGTATTCCCAGGGGGGGCATGCTTGGATAATTTTTTAAATAATTCCATGTTATTTTGCTTGGCAGCTAAATGATAAAGGCTATTCCCACCGGCCTGTATCTGTTGTAGATCTATGCCATTCTTGAGCAGCAATTCTAACTTTGCATCAAAAGACTCTGAGTTATCGTAGTTAAACGATGCTAACAAATAATACACCAAGGAATTTCCGTTGACATCTAAGTCATCAATTTTGGCCCCCTCTTCGATCAAAAACTCAACGGCCTCTACATCATTTTGTTTTACAGCAAGCATCAGTGCAGATTCACCCTTATCATTTACTTCATTAACCAGAGCTCCTTCTTCAACTAAAAAACGAATGGATGCCAAATCGTTGCTTTTTGTCATATTGAGTAAGGCCGTATTGCCGTTTTCATCTTTTTGATTCACGTCAACTCCTTGATCTAAAAAATATCTAAATATGGTTAGGTCCTTATTTTTAAAGGAAAGCGCATGTAAAGGCGTAAAACCAGACTTTGTGACGGTATTGGGTTTTACTCCTATTAGTTCCAGATATTTGAACGCTTCCAGTGTATTAACTTTTCCTCTTGTTCCTCTATTAGCCATAATCATTGCATTTGAATCGTTTGTCGTTTTAATGTTTACCGCTGCACCTAACTCGATGAGTTGGTCCAGAACCCAAGTATTTCCACCTTTTGAAGCATAGTTAAATATACCGTTACCGTAGGTGTCGGTACTGTTAAAACTGGCTCCAGCTTTAATAAAATAATGAAGAAGACTTAAATCCTCAATGAACGGGGCTCTCAATTGAACAGAAAACAACATCACAGCAAACACCGTCCACAGGACTTTCGATTTCATATTAAGGTTTTTTCACAAACGATTCAATAATTTCATTAATGTCTTTTTCAGATTGGAACTCATCCAAGAAAAGGTGCTTGTAGAGTGCTTTATTGTCTACTTTTTTCTGAAGTAACAAATCTTTGTTTCTTCCATAAACCTCGTCCCATTTAGCACGTACAATAGACCATTTACCATGATGGTCCTTCCACCATTTAGCCGCTGCCTCGCATCTACTATCCGGCACTCTTACATAAGTATTATAACCTTTTTCCTTTGCGATGACTAGATCTGCTTTGCCCACTTTTCTAAGCATCTTTTTATTGTCCTGATCATGCACCCAACCGTTGGCGGTGATTTCGTGCCTATTTCCTCGCACAGTTATATTATAATCACTTCTGGTTGTATACTCTCTTCTGGGCAAAGGTGCGTTGGTTATGTTTTCCCAATAACTCTTACCATCTACATGAACCCAAGTAGCAGACCCCTCATAACGAGGGCTGTCGTCTACTTGAAACACTTTTTGCGTCCATTGTCCTTTCACTGAAGTTTTCGGTTTTTGTTCATAATCCCATTTATTATCCCCGTCGTAAATGTAAAAATCTTGGTTTTGGTACAACCAATCTTGTCTCCAATGCTTTACGATATAGGGTTCGTTAGGATTTCCAACTTGTAGAAGATGTTGAATGGAAACCTTATTTTTATCGTCCGTCACCAATTGAGCCCATTCCAGACCTCTATCTGTTTTGGTCTTAGATGGTTTGTAAAGTGAGTCCTGGCTATAATTAAAGGTTTCAGCGAAATTAAAGGTAACCTCAAAGCAACCACACATTTTTTTTATGGCTTCTGCATCCTTTTTCTTTTTGCTTTGAGCATTCATTGTTACGCTAAACACAGCGACGAAGCTCCAAACAATGTATCGTGGTTTCATGGTTCCTAGTTTAAAATTAGTTTTTTACTAATACTTTTATTTCCGGAAGAGAATCGTACCACGTATACTCCGCTTTGGAGCGCGGAAAGGTCCAATGTATTGCTATAGAAACCTTGAGTATTGGATAAGGCCACTGCGAATACCTTTCTACCATTTAAGTCATAAATATCCACTTGATTTAAATCAGAATTTGATTCGGTTAAGTCATAAATTATATCCACTGTTTTATTTACGCTTGGATTAGGACTCATTCCAAAAGTAATTCCGTTTGAAAGTGTTTCAAGACCTAACAAACCAGATACGTCCTCAAACACAAAGGTTAAATTTCCGGTAGAAGACCCTTCAAATTCAGTAAAATACAATCGGAATACCGTGTTATCTTCATACTTCACATAGTATTTTTGATCGCTATCAATTACCCATGTTCCAGTAAATTCTTTCCAATCATAACCAATGGTATTAATGGCCTCTAAATAACTTAATCCATTTGGATTTGGAGCCCCGGTTTCTTCATTTTGAGCTACAGTAACATTTGGGTTATGTAATGCACCCGTTACATTGTAGTATTGACCTGGAGGATCCAAATAGGTATTGTATTTTCTGAACACAAAATCCCAATCTGTGGCATTGGGTTCGCCAATTACTTCGCTGTCTGTTTCCAGACTGTAGTAGTTAAAAATAGCGTCTGGATTGCTTGTATTGGAAACGGTTGTTGTAATATCCGCCGACCAATTGGCTCCATCCCAAGTGGCATATTTAAACGTATAGGCTCCAAAATAGTCTTCAATAAAAAGCTTTCTGAAAGTACCATCTTGGTATTCCAAAACAAATATGATGGTCCCCTCCACATGATTGGTCGCCGGATTGTATTCCCCAAAACCGAAGCTCGCCGAACCTTGCATAAAAGCTCCATCTTTCCATTCGGTATCGCTATTATATAATTCCACCCAGGAACCTTGATTGGTCACATCCACAGTCTCATACCCCGCCGGAGTATCTGCTACTTCATATACCTTAATGCCAATACCGTCATTGACTCGTACACCCAGATCAAAAATACTTGTTCTCAAAAAAGCAAGATCCCAGTCGGCTGCCAGATACATGGAAGAAGTTTCGTCGGACAGTTTATAATAAACCTCATTTTCGTACCCAGCGCCTAAACTGAGATTAACAGTAGTTTCCTGTGCTAAAGCTAAAGTTGCCATAAGCGATACTGATATTGATAGTATTAATTTTTTCATTTTAGTTCTTTTTTATTTGTTGTCAATTATGTTAAAAGTTCGTATTCAAATTCGGGATAACCTCTTACCCCTTGGTCGTTGGTTAGTGCTAGAAATTTTAGTTTATAAATATTGCCGTTAGTATCTTTAAGGATATAGAACCTATCGGAAAGTGGTACACCCTCAAAAACATCTCTCCAGTTACTTCCAATGGCCCTTTGATCTGCATCGAATAGAGTGTTATTTACATTACCCAATACAAATTGTTCATAGTCGATTTGGTCTGTTATCACTTCATAAGCACTTACTCCTGCTTTTCTGTTGTGTAAAACCCCATCGGCAAACCCGTAGCTTCCGGCGCCATCTATAATATTGGTGAATACTGTAAAATTGAGATCCCATTGTTCGGCGGGAGGCTCTACATCTAATAGATTATTAGAATTAAAACTGAAGAAGTTAAAATTGTGTGTGGCCTTTTTGGGAACAACAACTTCCTGATGGCTGGTATCATTCAAATTTGCGTATTGCAATAAATAACCGTCTCCAGACCGAAGTACTCTTATCTTTTTCCAGCCTCTGGCATCTCCGGCAATAGCAACACTTCCAGTTTCCGGCGTTTCTGTTCCCACTTCAAACCCCATATTTATCAAATACACAGGATTTTCCGAATCGTTTGCACTTATAGCATCTATCGCCGTTCTTAGGATATTTCCATCAGGATGATCAATATATGCAATGTTGTCTGGATCAAAGGTCCCCACAGCCACTAAAGGAAATAGATCCTCCACATCAGATTGAGAAATGGCATCAATGTCATAACTTGTTAAATTTGCCGCTGCCATATAAATAGAAGCGTTTAGACCTACTCTAAACTCACTTCCTGAATAAAAAGCCAGATCCCAAGAATCTCGTTTCGCCAGCGTTTCGGTATCCGTACTTAAATCAATATACACCTGATTCCCTTGATTAGGTCCCCCTACCTGAGGCGCAGTGGCTCGTCCTAAAGACGCCGTATTGTTCAATGTAAACGTCGAATTACCTTGAATTTGCGAATTTTCGTATCCAATGGAAGTTATCGTAAACAGAATTTCGGAAGTTTCATCAAGATTTCCATTGAGTTTAGTAAATACTAAGTTATTACCAGAGGTATTGGGCGCAATATCAAGGGTAATTACATTTCCAACGGCAGCCGGAACTGTTAAAAAGTCTGTACCATATACAGCATTCGTGGTGTTGATCGAAATTGAAACGGTTCCGTTAGTGGAAGTTGTTTCAGAATAAACCAACGCAATGTTTTCGGAAGTTGTGATAGTACTCAAACTCGCCGATAAATTCTCAAAAGCCACCACAAATGGCTGACTGGATGAGACATCCGGACCATCATCTTTAGTACAAGAGACAAACGTCAAAAGAAGTCCCAGCAACAGTAAAAAAGACAATCTTATCTTTCTAATTTTCATGTTTTATATATTTAAATTATACGACAGCTTTAAAAAATATGAGCGACCAAAGCCCAATGGTATTTGAGTAGGCGGTCCATTATGTGCCCCCCCTTCAAATGCAGTTGTGTTCACCGAAGTAACATTCAATATATTTCTTGACCCAAGCGTCATAGAAATAGTATTGTCCAAAAAGGACTTGTTCAAAGTGACATCCATCCAACTGTAAGGATCAGTTTCTCCAATTTGAAATTCCTGCTCTCCGTTTTCGTTGGTTTTTTCCACAAACTGTTGCTGCGGACCTATGTGCTTGAAAAAGAAAGAGAGATTTGTGTCCCATTTGGGTATAGCATAAGTGAGATTGGTATTTAACTGCAGGTTAAACAAAAAATCATCTTCCGCTCCAGTCCTACTATCAAGAATCTTGGATACACCTTGGACAGAGGCTCCAATTTGAGCTCTGAAATTGTCGTAATAAATTTCATTTTCAGAAAATACCCCAGCGGCTTTATAACTATCTATGTTGTTGTACTGAAATGCCAAAGGTGTTTGATTAACCACGATAAGCTCAATTCTATCTTCAAGTCCCAGATAATTAAAACTCAGTTTGTTTTTTAATCTCAATTTTCCGTTCATTAAGGAACTTCTCTTTTTAAGATGAACAAAGGTCGAAATACCTCTTTCCGGGTTTAGATTTGGGTTGCCTTGTACGTCGTGATTTACATCGACAAAAAAAGTATATAGCTCATCATAATTTGGTGTTCTGTTGGCAGACCCCACAATTGTCCTTAATTCCCAGTCGTCCCCAAAGGTCTTTTTGGCACTCAAAGACCCAATAAACTGACGCTCGAATAGATTGGTGAAAGAAGCTCTTAGCCCAGGACGAAAGGAGAGACTGTTTGAAAGACTAATCTCAGAAGATGCAAAAAAATCATAATTATCGAGACGTTGACTTACCAAGTCTTGTCCAGGATTAATAACAATTGCTAAAGAAGAACCGGTTCCTTGTTCATTGGTTAATTCGTATCCCATCTGTAGTCCTACTTTCTCTGTTTTCAACAAATTGCTGAGCGTTCCTCTAGAGAAAAAGGCACTTCTTGATTGATATTCATCCCGTTCTACATTAAGCCTCTCTTGTTTACGGATACGATAGGTATAGCTTTCTAAATCTTTGGTTTGGTTTTGATAGGAAAGGGAAACGTTATAATTCAAACGTTGTCCTAAAGCTCCCGTGGCATTTAGGTGATGGTATTGTCGATTATTAAAGTATGTTTCATCTAGAGCCAGAGGATCTGTGGTGTTGGTTGATGGATTCTCATTGAGGTTTACTATATCATTAAATCTGTTGATGGTTTCATCTAAATAATCAAAGCGATAGAACAACTTGATATTATCATCGGTGTACGATACAACCGCCTTCGCATTTTGTTGTAGCTTTGGCAACCATTCCGAACCGCGCAGACCATCATTTTGATCATAGTTCTCCCCAAGACGTTCGTCAAAGAATCCAGTAAAGTCGTTTCGAGTTAATACGGCATTGGCAAATATTTTTTCTGAAAACCCATGTCCTATACTGAACGATTGGATATGTCTTCCTCTATTAAAAAAATCGTACTCTCCTCCTACGGTCTCCTCTTGCACGTACGCTTTTACCTCCCAATCATTTCGGGAAGTCTTTTTGGTAATGACGTTAATGATTCCGGAAACAGCATTGGCTCCGTATTGTACTCCCATGGCTCCTTCGACAATCTCAACACGTTCGATATCATCAAGATTAATAAGTGTTAAATCGGTATTATTACCAACACCTTCTTCATTTATAATAGGTACATTATCAACTAAAACTTTAAAATACTGCCCATCCAAACCAAACAAACTTACACCGGACTTTCCTGTGGACGTATTGGGTGTAATATTCAAATTTAATGTAGTATTCAATACATCTGCCAGAGTATTCCCGGCTTGACGATCAATTGTTTTTCTAGAAATCACTTTAACCTCAAAAACAGACTTCTCTATAGCCTGTGGATTAATTTGTCCCGTAACTACCACTTGATCAAGCTTTTCAACTTTCGAAGTATCAATAGGAACAACCGTCTGCGAGAATGACAGATAGCTGTATAACAAGAGAGTCTTAATAAGAATAAAACGCATAAATCGGTTCGTTAACTTCTCGGCAAAGATATCTTATTTTTAATT
>JBCCIJ010000002.1:0-212913 GCA_039028295.1 Bacteroidota bacterium | reverse complement strand
TTTCGAACTAAATTCACGAAAGCAAATTCTGAAGTAGCGCCAAAAAACTTAAGTAGATCTTGGCTATCGTTCTTTCTGGCAAAGTCACGAAACAGCATATCCTTAGGGTCGTAACTATCTAAAAATTCGTGCAAAAATTGAAACATGCGCGTTGCTGCTCCAGAAGCAGGTACAAACTTCACTACATCCAGTTTGTCTTTTTTCCGTTCGTAGGACGATTCCAACCGCTGCTGTTCTACTTTGGAAATTTGCTTAATGCCATTTCCAACCGAGGCGGTGGTCACGATATTGGCGTAGGGAATACCCCGTCTAAAAATTTCAAGTTGTTGATAAACTTCTTGTAAAGAAAGTCCATAATTTTCAATCTGCTTAATATCCTTTTCAGTGAGCATTCAGTGTTTTTTCAGGTTTGATAGGAGTTGGGTAGCCCTTTGCAATCGTTCCCTTTTATTCCCTTCGAGCAGGGTATAAGGGAGGTTTCTTTGTTGTAATTCCTTTTCAAAAATACGAAATAGTTTTTCTCTGTCATAAGGTCTATCCCTTAAATCATCCGCCTCCCAAGGCGTATCAATATAAGTGAGAAAATAATGGTCATAGGTGTTTTCTTCGCAGGCATCAAGTATCTCCTTCGGGCAGTAACCATCGTAATAATATTGAGAATATACTTTTAATTCTAGTAAATTGGTGTCACAGAACAAGAACTCCCGGGCTTCTTTCAATGCACTATTTTCAGAATTAATTTGTCCTTTTGCTATCGTAACTAAATCTTCTTTCCGAATAATTTCTTTGCTGGTGTCCCATTTTTTCTGAAGAAAATCACGCATATATTCGGGAACCCATTGTGTGTCATAGCGGTCTGCCAGTTGCTTAGCCAGGGTTGTTTTTCCAGTAGATTCCGGGCCAAACAGTACAATTTTCAAGCAGTCTGAGTTGTCTTGTGTAAGTGTTTTTTCCATGCAAGATAGCCGTAAATGGCAATAATGGTAAAAATAAGATATTGTAAAGAGGTAAAAGTAAATCCTTTGTAAAAATAGAGCGGAACCGAAATGACATCACCAACAATCCAATAGATCCAATTCTCTATTTTTCGTTTAGCCATAAGCCACATCCCAACAAAGAAAATAGCGGTTGTGATAGTGTCTATGACAGCTGTCCAATTATCCCACTTATCAAAATAGTCGTAAACAATATATACAAAGCATAAGGTCATCAGAAAGATGAGCACCGAATAGACCTTCTCTTTTTTTGTTGTTTGAGAAATAGGGGTTACATGAGCGTCATCGTCCTTTCTGGTCCAAACATACCAACCATAAACGCTAATAATAAAATAATAGGCGTTGATCATCATATCTCCCAAGAGGGACCATTTTAACAGGAGATATACAAAAATTGCGGTACTTATCATTCCCGTTGGAAAAACTAGCACTTTATTTTGTTTGGAAAACCAAACCGATGCCAATCCAAAAAGTATGGCAACAATTTCAAGAACAATATCCAGCGTCTCATAACCTGCATACTGACCGAAAAGAAAATCAAAAATGGGGCTCATAATCGCTTCGATCGGTTTTGACAATTTTTAAATACAAAAGGCCATTCTCCATAGCTTCTAAAGCCGTTTTTGCTTCTTTTTTAATGATATCCATCACGACGTCATAGTCTCCAAAGACCTGTGTGCTCAGTGGATTTTCCAACACCGCTAAACCAGACGCACGAAGACTCTTAATGAAGTTAATAATAGGGGGTTCAAAGTCGTTTTGTAGTGGGGTTAAAGTTAATTCAACAGATATTTTCATACAGTATATTTGGTAGTTATATGGCCACTAATTGTTAGTTATTCAATTCATAAATCGTTCCCATAACAACCATATCGGCACCAGCTTCATAGGCCACTTGTTTTTGTGCTTCGGAACGAATTCCACCTCCTACAATCAAAGGGACATCAATTTCTTTTTTTACTTCAGAAATAATTGTGGCTGAAACAGGTATTATGGCCCCACTCCCCGCCTCTAAATAAATGAGTTTGGCCCCCATCAAAATCCCTGCCTTGGCTGTATCTACAATATGTTGTACGGCTTCTTGAGGCATTGGGGACGTTCCCGTTACCCGAGCCACCGCCGACTCCCTGCCCCCATCAATTAAAAGATAACCCGTTGCAATCACTTCCAACTGAGTTGATCGTAAACGAGAAATTGCCCTCACCTGTTGTCCAATTAAATATTCTGGATTTCTACCGGACAATAAGCTCAAAAATAACAATCCGTCCGCTACATCGGTTATTTGAGAAAAATCCCCTGGAAAAATAAGTACGGGTCGAGAAGTATACAATTTTATGTCACGCACTAAGGACTCGGTTTCCCCGGCAGAAACGGTACTTCCGCCTACGAAAATATGACTTGTATCCGAAGGGAGGTTTCTTAGAAAAGAGGCCGTATGGGTTAATTCAAACTTATCGGGGTCTATTAAAACAGCAAGTAGCTTTTTACCCAACAGGCTTGCTTGTGTAAAGGATTCGTACAAATTTTTAATTTCCATTTACTCCTTGGTTAATGCATAGGCGCATGTAAATCCTTCAAATTCTAAAAACCAAACCCGATACTTTGAAATTTTGCCTTCATAACTTATATCGGCAGTGGTTTGATCATCATCCAATCTAAAGTCCTCCACAAAAATATGCTGTAAAAAACTAACTCCTTTTTCAGAAAAGCTTTTATACAAACTTTCCTTTGCTCCCCAAACCATGGTCAACTTTCGCATGACCGCATCGTCATTGGCCAGCGTTCGGTATTCTTCAATAGGAGTAAATTTATGGGCGATCTTCAATATTTTAGGGCGTTGCATTTCAATATCGATCCCAACTTCAATATCACTAATAATAATGGCCGAAAAAATAAAAGAATGCGTAATGGATATTTTCTTACCGTCTTTTAAATGAGGCTTACCTTTGTCATCATAAAAAAGATCGTGGTCAACATATCCCTCTTCCGCCAATAAATGTCTGACGCTCATAAAGCCTCTGCGGTGCAAATCACTCTTCATTCCGTCCACTCTATTTTGGCAATGATCGGTAAGTACAATTCCTTCTGCCAATTGCTCAAAGGGCTCTTCAATCTTCCAAATGAGGGCTTTAGTTACGGGGTTTATTGTTATAGTTTTGTAAAGAGGCATATAAATTCAGGGATATTCCTTAATTTTGCACTCTGAATTTTTCAGAAATACTTATTAATTCAAAGATAATAATATGTCAACGAAAACAGTGCCCTACGTAGCGCATAAAGTAAAAGATATTTCCTTAGCAGATTGGGGAAGAAAAGAGATTGAATTGGCTGAAGCCGAAATGCCAGGCTTAATGGCCCTACGCGATGAATATAAAAATGAGCAACCTTTGAAAGGTGCCCGTATCGCTGGCTGTTTACACATGACCATTCAAACAGCGGTTTTGATTGAAACTTTACAAGCATTAGGTGCAGAAGTTACCTGGAGTTCTTGTAACATTTTCTCTACACAGGACCAGGCTGCCGCTGCGATTGCCGCTGCCGGAACACCTGTTTATGCCTGGAAAGGAATGAGCGAAGAGGAATTTGACTGGTGTATCGAACAAACACTTTTCTTTGGAGAGGATCGAAAACCCTTAAATATGATCCTGGATGATGGAGGAGACTTGACCAATATGGTTTTAGATAGATATCCCGAATTGGTCGATGGTATCAACGGATTGAGTGAAGAAACTACTACGGGTGTACACCGTCTATACGATCGCATGAACAATGGAACTTTACCACTACCTGCCATCAACGTGAATGATAGTGTTACCAAATCCAAATTTGACAACAAATACGGATGTAAAGAAAGTGCGGTAGATGCTATTCGTCGTGCTACGGATGTAATGTTAGCTGGAAAGCGTGTTGTAGTTTGTGGATATGGAGATGTTGGTAAAGGGTCGGCTGCTTCTTTCAAGGGTGCCGGATCTATCGTAACGGTTACCGAGATCGACCCTATCTGTGCGTTGCAAGCTGCTATGGACGGTTTTGAGGTTAAAAAACTGGAAACAGTGGTAGGTAATGCAGATATTATCATTACCACTACGGGAAACAAAGATATCGTGCGCGGAGAACATTTCGAGGCGATGAAGGACAAGGCCATAGTTTGTAATATTGGACACTTCGATAATGAGATCGACGTAGCTTGGTTAAACAACAACAGCGAGAAAGTAGAGATCAAACCTCAGGTAGATAAGTACAATATCAATGGAAAGGACATCATTCTTTTAGCCGAAGGCCGTTTAGTAAACCTCGGTTGTGCTACTGGACACCCTAGCTTTGTGATGAGTAATTCATTCACTAACCAAACTTTGGCACAATTGGAGCTTTGGAACAACGTGGAAGCCTACGAAAACAAAGTGTATATGCTACCGAAACATTTGGATGAAAAAGTGGCTAAATTACACTTGGCTAAAATTGGCGTTGAGCTTACCGAACTTCGTGAAGATCAGGCCGAGTATATTGGTGTAAAAGTGGAAGGCCCGTTTAAGCCTGAGTACTACAGATACTAAGAATTTTCAAAATTCGATTGACGATATTAGATGGTCAATTTGAAATAATAGACCCTCACGTTCCCTGAGTTTATCGAAGGGGTGAGGGTTTTTTCTTTGGGCAATGGCCGCGCTATCCGCTATATCTTTTTTGTATGCTTCGAGTACCTCAGCCCACAAAAAAGGATGCCACTGCTATCGCTATTGCAAAATTGTGCCTTTCTATAGATCCAACCATCGTTTAAAATTACTGGTCCGCTCTCTAGACACAATAACCTGCTCCTCTTCTACAGGTAGCAGCTTGATCAACAAACGACTGTTAAAGTATGTATGTATCTCCTGCACCGCTTCCACCGAAACCATGAACTTCCTATTGATTCGAAAAAAACGCACGGGATCTAAAATTTCTTCCAACTGATCGATGGTGTACTCAATAGGATATTCTTGCCCCGAATGAGCATGCAAAAATATCACCCCTTCATGCGATTTAAAGTACGCAATGTCTTGTACCCCAAAAGTATTGAAGTGATTTCCCACCTTGACCATAAATCGCTTCTTGTATTCCTTAGAAAACAGTTTCTTCAATTGTTCGATCTTTTGACTGTCCCTGTCTATGTCCACCCCGTTGGCCTTTCGAAATTTAAACAAGGCATCTCGTAAATCGGCCTTGTCTATAGGCTTCAGCAAATAGTCCAACCCATTATATTTGAACCCTCGAATCGCATATTCGTTATAGGCAGTGGTAAAAATAACAGGAGGGTGATCCACCAATCGATCGAGTATATCAAACCCATAACCATCATTGAGTTGAATATCAAGAAAGATAAGATCGGGGAGCTCATTATGCTCGAACCAACGATTTCCGTGCTCGACCGAGGTCACCTGTCCCACTATTTTCATATCGGGAGCGAGTTCCGCTATTAGGTTCGCTAAGCGTCTCGAGGCAATAGACTCATCTTCTACAATGACAGCTTTCATTTATGAAACAGATAAATTTTTAATCTCTCTAATGTTCTTTTTTAATAAGGGTATCTCAACGATAAACAAAGACCCTGTTTGTTCTACCCAAATTTCTTGAGCTGTGTAAAAAGAATAGCGTTTTCTAATGTTCTTAATTCCCAACCCTGTGCTTGCCTCTTTCAACTCCCTCTTACGAAAGGTGTTCTCTATCGACAACCGTTGGGTGCCTTTGGAACGCACCACAATTTCCATGGGGCGGTCTTTGGAATACAAATTGTGCTTCAGTGCATTTTCAACTAACATTTGTAGTGTCAAAGTTGGAATTACATAATTGCAGGGATCCAAGGTCACTTCAGTCTTAATGGAGAGGGCCCCCTCATGACGAACGTTCATCATAAAAACAAAGGAATCCAGAAAATTCAATTCCTTCTCCAAACTTACTAAATCTTCTTCTCGATTGTCTAATATATATCGATAACAAGAAGCCAATCTTGTGACAAAATCAGAAGCCAAATCACGATCTTCATACATTAAAGAGGTTAACGTATTCAAACTATTGAACAAAAAATGCGGACTGATCTGGTTTTTTAAGGACTTGTATTTGGAGGTTACCACTTCCTTCTTCAATTCGGCCATGCGCTTATCCAATTCCTTTTTTTGGGTTAAAGAACTATAAAATAAATTGAAAAAGATAACCGCTATGCCAATAAGAATTGCTCTAAAGAAATCAATACGCCAGCGCAGCCAAGGATTTTCTGTATCAATCTCACACAGATGATTTAGTTCAAAAATACCCAGATAATATACCAGTGCGGTCACAGGTACAATAATAGCGAGGGTCCCACCAACAATAGCCATATGGTCTTTTTGGTCCATCACTCCACCTTTAGTTCTAGCTTGATACTTTCTAATGAGCCAATCGTTCACCTCCCAGGTTCCAAAGAACAAAAATACAGCTACTATATAGTAAAAGGTCCCGGTGGGATCAAACCAGGTAAGCCCTTCTTCACCATGATCCATGGTCAACTTCACAATGAGATAAACAGCATTGATAAGCAAAAAGCGAACCCCCAAGTTCTTTAATCTTGTTTTGGACATTATTGGATTATTGTAAGACCAAGTGCTAAAATAAGAAAGAGTTTTCTGTTTCTCTTTTCGCACCCGTTGAACTGTCATATGAACAGGTGAGTTGTTTCAATAGGTCTTGAACTGTTTAAAGCCAATTCTTTTGGCCTTATCACGATTCATTAGAAAAATAGACACCTCAGTATAAAAAACACCAGTTAAACGAATTGAGCTACCACAACCTGGCATAAACACCCAAATTTGACTAAAACCAGAAAACAATGAGAAAACAAATTAGTGCTTTACTATTTATAATGTGTGGAGTTGCCTTTGCTCAAAACGGGATTATTAAAGGAATCGTGGTTGATAAGCAAAGTGAAACTCCCTTGAGCGGAGCCACCATTGAACTGCTTACGGGCAATGAGGTAAATGGAGTCATTACCAACTTCGATGGCTACTTCCGGTTAGAAAATGTTCCTTTAGGAAGACAAACTATACGAGCAAGTTATGTTGGTTTTGAACCCCTTACCATTCCTAATATTGTGGTTACCTCGGGCAAGGATGCCATAGTTAATGTTACACTCGCCGAGGCATTCGACCAGTTAGACGAAGTGGTGATTACAGCCTCCAATAAGGAACGAGCGGTAAACAAACTCGCTACAATTTCGGCCCGACAATTTAGTATGGAAGAGGTAAATCGATTCTCAGGAGGACGAAGTGATATAGGCCGCCTGGCTGCCAATTTTGCCGGCGTCTCTTCTCCCGATGACAGCCGAAACGACATTGTAATTCGTGGAAACGCACCTACGGGCTTGCTTTGGCAATTAGAAGGAATTCCCATACCAAGCCCCAACCATTTTTCGGCTGTAGGAACCACAGGAGGCCCTGTTTCTGCCCTCAATCCCAATCTGTTAAAGAATTCGGATTTTCTCACCTCCGCCTTTCCGGCTGAATACGGAAATGCCCTTGGAGGTGTTTTTGACCTGGGCTTCCGAAATGGAAATAAAGACGACTACGAGTTTTCCTTGCAATCCGGTATTTTCACTGGAGTCGAAGCTCTGGCAGAGGGCCCACTTGGCAAAAGCAATGGCTCATTTTTGTTTTCCGGGCGCTACTCTTTGGTAAGCATCTTGGGCATTGGAGCTGGCGGCACTTCGGCTACGCCAAATTATAACGACTTTTCATTTAACATAGATCTGGGTAAAAGCACATGGGGTCAGTTTTCCGCGTTTGGAATCCTTGGATTCTCGGATATCGAATTCCTTGGAAACGATATAGACGAAAACGACCTGTTCGCTGCCGAAGATGAGAATTCCTTTTTCGAATCCAATTTTGGTGTTGTTGGACTCAAACATAAAATTAATCTTTCAGATAACACCTATTTGCGCACCATTGTGGCCGGATCTACCAACGGAAGCAATTTTAAACAGGACCGCTTCATCGAAAAGGGTACTGAAGCCGAACGGTTGATTCGCTATACCGAAGCAGATAATACCGAAGACAGATACAGTTTCTCCACCTTGATTAATTCAAAATTGAGTAACAAGGCGACCTTAAGAGCCGGTCTACTGGCAGAGTTGTACGACATTCAAATTGCACAAAGAGATCGGGAAAAACAACCCGATCTTGATGGAGACGGCGACCCCGATTTATTTACCTTTCTGAGCATTAACGACAACCTTACGATAATACAACCTTTTGTGCAAGGGCAGCTTCGCCTAACAAAAAAAATCACACTTAATGCAGGAATACATTCTCAATATAGTACGTTAAACGAACAGTTTGTTCTCGAGCCACGTGCCTCTATAAATTATAAAATTGCCCCAAAACATGGCCTTAGCCTGGGTTACGGATTACACCACCAACCTGTTTCCCTGCCCATTTTATTTCTAAATGAAGATGTAAATGGCACACTGCTGCAAACCAACACCAATCTCGATTTTGTAAGAAGCCAGCATTTTGTTGTCGGCTACGATATTCGTTTGGCCAGAAGCTGGCGCGCCAAATTTGAGCTATACTATCAGGATATAAGCAATGCGGCTGTAGAGTCATTTCCCTCTAGCTATTCGTCTCTAACCGAAGGTGCCGATTTTGAGTTTGACAACGACCGGGTGTCTCTAGTAAATGAGGGCACAGGGTTCAATCAGGGCATAGAATTAACATTGGAGAAGTTCTTTAGTGATGGTTATTATGGACTTCTCACCACCTCAATTTTTGAAAGTAAGTACAAAGGAAGTGACAATATAGAACGTAACACTCCTTTCAACAACGGTTATGTAGTGAATCTTCTGGGTGGAAGAGAGTTTACCGTTGGTAAAGCTCAAAAAAATGTACTTTTCTTCGACTCCCGCCTTACGTTCTCGGGTGGTAGGTATTTCACTCCTGTTGACCTGGAAGCATCACAAGCCGCAGGTTTTGAGGTACTGCAAGAAGAATTAGCCTTTAGCCAACAATACGATGGTTATTTTAGACTGGACCTAAAGGCCGGGTTCAAGCTCAACAGCAAAAGCAAGAAAACGTCACATCAGATTTACTTCGATTTTCAAAATGTGACAAACAACGAGAATGTCTTTGCCAGACGCTATAATCGAGTAACCAATCAAGTAGACCAGGTGAACCAAATTGGGTTTTTCCCCGATTTTGGTTATCGCTTTCAATTTTAACTCTAGCTATTGTATCTTAGGGCCCTTAGAGGGTAATCATAAAATCCGAGGGTTCCATTTCCAGAAAATAGCAGACAGACATTATTTAATCTTTAAGAATTATGTTTAAAAAATCCCTTCTTATGCTAATGGCCCTTTTTGTAATTGCCTACGTATATACGCATTATAATATGAAAGTAACAGATCCCAATTTTTTAACCGCCCCATTGTCCGAAATTGAAGAAAAATTTGATTACGGCCATGAGATAGACCCGAAGGTATCTAAGGTGACTGTGGCCTGGCACCTCGACCACATGCTTAAAACCATTAACGAAATTTGTAAGGCCCTGGAAGCCTCTAACCCAGATGCATTTAAAGCGAGTATTAACTTCTCAAGAATCATATCTCTCACCTTAAATTATATTCCAAGAGGTGCCGCTCAATCTCCATCTATTGTTCTTCCTTCAGGGAACATCACCCAGTCGGACCTCCAAAGACAATTGGAAGAAGCCAAAAACAGACTCATTTTGGTCTTTGAGTTGCCTGACAACGCACATTTTAATCATCCCTATTTTGGAATCATAAACCGGGGCCAAGCGTTACGCTTTATCGAAGTGCACACCCACCACCACCTCAAAATTGTAAGAGATATTTTAAAGTAGAAATGTTCTTCTTTAATAGATCATAATCATTTAAGAAGGTGGTTATCCATTAGGCAGGTGTTACCAAGGTAAGTTATCTATCCTTGGTTCGGTATACAAATTTTAGACCGCTCCAATCTGCATCAATGGCTGCCACTTTAATATCTACTAAACCTATCTCTTTTAAAAGGTAGGCTCTTACGATTTCTCTATTCAAATTGGTTTCTATCTTGGAAGTTCCTTTGGGCCAACTTACCCAAAACATACCACTCTTCTTTAAAAACGGTTTTAAACGTTGGGCTTCGGTTTCCAAACACTCCTGAGTTTTACAGAATAAGTGGATAAAATCGGCAGTTCCTTGCTGTGGGTCTTTAAGTTGGTTTACTCCCGAAGGAAAATCAGTGAAGAGATCCAAATAATGTGCCGGTGCGTCTACAAATAGGACCGTAAATCCTTCTTTAATTCCTAACTTTCTTGCCAATGGTGTTCCCGAGTAGCCTTCCATATTACTAAGATAAGCAATCACAATTCAATCCAATCACTCACTCTTCAAATACACTTCAATGTAATGGATAGTGTTTAAATATTCCTTACGCAATCCATCCACATAAGCCACCACGGCTTTTTGACGATAATGATCCGGATGAAGGCTGTCTTTATAGTCTGAATCGGTTACGGTTAGAGCGAGGTACCAGCTGCCAGACCTGGAGGTATAAGCATTCTCAAATGTCGAGCCAGACCCATACCCTTTTTCTTCCAATGCGACATCTACGATCATGGGAATCAAGTTAACCGTTTGAGTGCTTCGCTCTACCTCATAAAAAGTTAGAAAATGTTCTTCTCCATCAATGGTTACTGCTATATTCCCGGTATTATCATCGTACACTTGCTGATATTTTGCATTCACATAACGATAAAATTCGTTAGCATCTTTCGGGTCTTCAAAAACATAGGTATACTGCCTGGGAAGTTTTCGTTTAAATTTCTTCCCGACCATTACCTTACCACCCTCAATTTTGGGTGCAATTTGCAGCGGGATACATGAAATAAAAAAGAGGGAAAAAACGAACGAGTAGAAAAGCTTCATAAATGATGGTTTAGAGCAACTACCTCAATAAACATACCATGAATAAGGTTAATTATCTTCTAATAACCAGTCACCAACAAATTCCTTGCACCTCGCATTCCACATTTTTGATACTTATGATAGGCCGCGGCGGCTCTTTCACGAATTTGTATATCGGTTTCACCAAGAATCCATCCATCGATGGCCCATTTTAAAGTATAGGCTTCGGGTGCCATCAGACCTGTGGTCCAAACTAGCGGACGCGCTCCCGTCCTTTCAAGATAAGGTGCAAAATAATTTTTACTTATGCAGGCAAGGATAATAGCATCACGTTTGCCTTCATCACAAGGCTTAAAAGCTACATCAAGGTCAAATTCCATCAAACCATCATGGCCAATGTAAGCAACAAGTCCTGCGCCTCCACCAAAATCTAATTGGGTATTATTATAGCTTATTTTCTCCTTGAGATCACCGCTGGCAGCTTTTAAAAAATCGATGGTTGTTTGCTCTATAAATGCCCCGTCATAGGCATCGGCTAATAAGTAGGTATTTGTGGTATTATGTTTGAACAGTACCCTTTCCAAAATTTTCGAATCTGGACTTTCAAGGGTTTTCACCAGGTTCCAGTCCGCGCTTCGATTAAAATGAGTCTTCACCCCATACAGTGCCCCCCAATAGAGATTGCTTTTCGGGTTTTGACCGTTTCCCAACTTTTCTGGCACTGGAACAATGCCCTGGTTTATATTATCACAGAGAGCTACGTAAACGTGGATGGTTTTGGAGTTGGTAGTTTCTTGCCCGTAGAGTAAGGTTGAAAAAAATAAAAGGAAGATAAACTTCTTCATGTTTAAATAACGGAAGTAACTTCAATTTAGTTTAAAACATACGCTACTTCCCTTTCCTAAAAATATAGCTCATCCAAACGGGGTCGTTTTCTTCGGAAACGATCGATTGACGATCTACAAATTCCCAATTGGCCCTATTCATATAATTAAGCAAAGCCGAAGTTCCTTCGATATCCTCAATAGCATCGATAGAGATGGACTTCCCTTCCAGTGATTCTTGCTCCTGTACTTTGATACGCTTTATCTTTCCGCTATTGTTCGCCTTTTGAATGACAATAACCTCCAGATAATCATATTTCTTAATTTCTTGGGCCAGCATTTCCGATGATGTAAAGAAAAATACAGCCAAAAGCAGCATAGTTATACCTAAATATTTCATGATAGTAGTTTTAATAAATTTGGTGCAATGTAGTCATTTGAATTTTAGATCAAGTTGATCTTTTGACGGTCATTAACTAAAACTAAAAAACCCCCAACCATTAGGTCGGGGGTTCTTTTACGTTAGGTAGATAATGTCTTATGCTTCTGCGAATGGTACGATAGAAACGTATGATCTGTTATCTTTTTTCTTTGTGAATTTCACAACACCATCCACTTTGGCGTGCAAGGTGTGGTCTTTTCCACCATATACATTCTCACCTGGGTGATGTGTATTACCTCTCTGTCTTACGATGATATTTCCAGCGATAGCAGGTTGTCCACCAAAAATCTTAACGCCTAAACGTTTCGATTCTGATTCTCTACCGTTCTTAGAACTACCAACTCCTTTTTTGTGAGCCATTTTCTTACGATTTTATAGTGTTATTACTTGCTTAAGGCCTCGATTAGGTCTGCCTTCTTCATCGAAGAAATACCTGTGATTCCTTGAGCTTTCGCCATTTCTTTTAATTGAGCAACTGTCATACTCGCTAAATCCTGAGTTGCTTCTGCTTTAGGAGCTTTCTCCTTGGGAGCTTCAACTTTCGCTGCAGCCTTAGGGGCAGCTTTCTTAGTTTCAGCTTTTGGAGCTGCTGCTTTCTTAGCTCCGGAAGCTACAATGCTTTCAATAATGATTTCAGAAAGAGATTGACGGTGACCGTTTTTAACACGGTATCCTTTTCTTCTTTTCTTTTTGAAAACAATAACTTTATCACCTTTAAAGTGCTTAACGACTTTTGCTCCAACTTGAGCGCCGTTTATAGCCGGGGCGCCAACAGTCACTTTGTCTCCGTCACCAATAAGAAGTACATTGTCAAAAGACACTTTTTTACCTTCTTCTGTGGCTAAACGGTTTACATAGACTTTTTGGTCTTTTGCAACTTTAAATTGCTGCCCTGCTATCTCTACAATTGCGTACATAGCGTAAACGTTTAATTAATTTTGTTATACAAATGCTTCAACCCTATGGTAAAAGCGGGTGCAAATATAAATTTTAAAATGAAAACGACAAAGTGTTTTTTAACTTAAAAAGCCCAAAATCAATGTTTTTGATTCCAGGATTCTTTTAAGAGTTGCATAAAGGCCAATGTAAGAACAAAAGAGGTCGAAAAGCCCATAATTACCAAAGAGATAATTAATATGAGTGACCCCTTGTTATAATCAAGTCCCCAGGATTTTAGAACAGCCTCAGCAAATTGGGCATCAATCTGAAAAATATAAACCGCCATAAATACCGAAAAGATAATCGTTGCCAGGCCTCCAGCCCATAAACCTAATTGAAATCCGTCCTGATATTTGAAAGAAGTTGTACTGGCTTTGTATTTTCTTAAAGCGAAGAAAATACCTCCACCAATGAACAGCCCGTTTAAGGCACTCAATACCGGATATTGATGTAAACCTACCAATTTGGTGAGTAAAAAATAGACGATCATAATAGTGGCAATCCCTATTCCGAATTTTATAGCATACTTTCCCATGACTCTAGGTATTTATTTCATATAAATTTCGGTAAAAAATTTCAGAATAAGTTGAAAAACAACAGGTTAATTACCTCTCTTATTGGATAAATAGACCCCAAAAAGAATAATAACCGCAGCCATTACTTGTAACACACCAAACCGCTCACCGTCAAAAACACCCCACATTACTGCAACAATGGGCATAATATAGGTTACCGAAGAAGCAAAGACCGGGCTGGCAATTTGTACCAGCTTATTAAAAATTACTTTGGCAATGGCCGTTCCTACCAGGGACAAAATGGCCACATAAAAGAAGGAGAGCTGCATTTCTCTATTCTGAAGAATAGTTTCAAAAAAACCTGTGAGGTATAGAATGACCAGCGCAGGTAGAAATATGACAATAAAATTTCCGGTGGTCACTGCTAAGGCGCTAATATCGCTCAAATACTTTTTGATGATATTGACATTGAAAGCATAACCAATAGTGGCAATAATGATCAATCCAGAATACCAATAATTTTGATTCGGATTGAAATCGGCGCCAGCCAAAATGAGCAATACCGTGCCTACCAAACCAATTAACACCCCCCATATTTGTCGTCTGCTACTCAAGATTCTGAACAAAATTATACCTACAACGACCGTTGCAAGCGGTGTCAACGAATTGAGTATCGATGCTACGGCGCTATCAATATGATTTTGCGCCATCGCGAACAAAAAGGGAGGAAAAAAGGAGCTAACCAGTCCAGAAATAGCCACCCAAATCCAATGCCGTTTTTCGATTTGTCGGATGCTTTTAAATCCTACGGAAAAAAGAAATATGGAAGTAAGAACAATGCGAAGGGAGCCTAATTGGTAGTCGGTCAAGCCAACTAGCCCTTTTTTAATAAGAATAAATGAACTTCCCCATACAAGGGATAGTATCATAAGGTATATCCATTTAAGCTGTTGGTTGCTCATTATTTTTAGAAAACACAAAATTGAGGAATAATTCTGAATTGAGAATTCCGTAATTACAAATATTTACTCCTTCCAGGAAATAGTTTCCATAATCTTGCGAATGTCATCTCGCAGATAAACGACGGCTGGATAAATAGAATCGAAATTGGGTTTGGTTTCGAAATAAAGCGCACCAGAAATGAAATGATTAAGACTATCCGTTACGTAGAACTGAGACTGAGAAGCCGCTTCTCCATTAATAATGTAAAACATTCCGAAGACCTTATTTACGGTGTCCACTCTGGGTTGTTCAAAAATTTCGTTGGCCTTAATATTGTGTCCATACGCCAGCTTTTGCGCATCGCGTAACAAGGCCTCCAGGTTATTCTCCTGTATTTGTTGGTAGGTAAGATATACGGTTGCCTTCATTTGCGGATAGCTAATATTAATTCCGCAGTTATTCTTAGCAACTAGGGTAGCCACCTCGTTCTTTGCAAAATCGAATGGGCAATCCAATGCCGGCACATTATATTCCTGACGTGGGTATTCCAGGCTCAATTGTGACGCCGGTTTTACCACCGCCTCGTCGCCACAACTATTCATAAGAAAGCACAAAGAGAGTATTAAAAGGAAACGCATGGGCGGTTGTTCAAATTAAGGGTTGATAGACAGTTTAATCTGTTTGATCCGTTTGTTATCAAAAGCTTCTATAGTAAACGTATAGTTGTGAAAAGTTATTATTTCATTTTTTTTAGGAAACCCTCGCGATATTTCCAACAGAAAACCAGCAAGTGTTTCAGCTTCTCCTTTGTTGTCTTCAAAGTTTTGAGGGTCGTCTAATTTTATCGCTTTATAAAAATCTTTCAAAGGGGTCTTTCCTTCGAATACAAATGTGGTATCATCCAGCTTAGAAAAAACCAAATCGTCATCGTCGTATTCGTCACTAATCTCGCCTACGATCTCTTCGATAATATCTTCCAAAGAAATTAGCCCGCTGGTTCCGCCATATTCATCCACCACGATGGCCAAATGCATTTTCCGATCCTTAAATTCATTTAACAGATCATCCAACTTCTTGTTCTCCGGAACAAAATAAGCCTCCCGTTTTAAACGCACCCAATCAAACGAACCCTGATCGAAATAAGGCAATAAGTCCTTGGCGTACAAAATTCCTGTAATGTTGTCAATGCTATCTTTATATACGGGTATTCTGGAAAAGCCTTGTGTAATGATTTCGGACATGATCTCCTTAAAATCTGCCTCTTCATTAAGAGCAAATATGTCCATTCGCGGGCGCATTACATTCTTGGTATCCGTATTTCCAAAGGTTACAATTCCGTAAAGAATTTTCTGTTCCTCCTTGGTGGTCTCATCCTCATTAGTAAGCTCCAGTGCCTGTGACAGCTGGTCTACGCTAATATTCGATTTCTGTTTCCCAAAGCGTTCTTCAATGAAAATAGTGGCCGAACGCATGGGGTTATTTAAAGGACCGAATAGGATATTGAGTACATGAATAGGGTAAGCCATAAATGACGAAAAAGAAACCTTATTTCTACTGGCATATATTTTTGGGAGGATCTCTCCAAATAATAAAATCAAAAAAGTGATGACTCCAATTTCCAGTAAAAACACCAGATCTGCTTCAAAGAAATATAAATTCAAAGAATAATTGATCTTGCCAAAAAAGGGTTCTCGAAGGGAGGCAAATAGTAAAACTATGGCAATATTAATTAGATTATTGGCTACCAAAATAGTGGCCAATAGCTTTTTAGGTTTGGTCAACAGTTTTGAAACAAGGTTCAGTTTTTTAGGGAGTTCTTTACCTTCTTCGGAATTCAGATCGGTTGGGGACAGCGAGAAAAAAGCGACCTCCGAACCCGATATTAAAGCGGAAAAAAACAATAAGATAGCTAGGACAACCAAACTGGTTATCTGCGGAACCGTAAGGAGTGAAATTAAGAGTAAACTAGGAGGTTCTATATCCAAATTTATTGTTTTAGCCTTTAATTAATTGGCTGGTTCAACTTAGAAAGGAAGGTCATCATCTTCTTCTCCAGCGGGAGGCTTTACGGGCGTTTGAGCCACCTGCTGTGCTGGTTGTTGTACTGTTTTTGAAACGGGATTTTGAGGTGCCCCACCACTTTCTACTTTAGGCGTTAAAAAAGTAAAGTCCGTACACTGTATTTCGGTACTATAGCGATCATTTCCCTGATCATCCTGCCATTTACGCGTTTTTATACGTCCTTCTATATATACTTTGTCTCCTTTTTTAAGGTATTTTTCGCAAATTTCGGCTCCTTTATTTCGGACTACAATGTTATGCCATTCCGTGTTTGAAACCCGCTCACCGGTTGTCTTGTTGGTATAGGTCTCGTTGGTGGCTAAAGGGAATCTTCCAATACAACCTCCTCCTTCAAAATAATTCATTTTCACTTCGTCACCGGTGTGCCCAATAAGCATCACTTTATTCAATGTACCACTCATTAGTTATATGGTTTATGATTCAATTAATAATTCAACTTTACAGAAATAAAACTTCCGCTTTTTCATAGCTTATTTGTACGCAACAAAGGTAGCTTATGTGATTTAAATATAGCTATTTTTTCAATCTTTGAAGGCGGAAAATTCTGAAATAAAGTTTCCTATAAGAATTGGAACAGGCAGGGTTTGTATTTCACTGAGCTTAATACTGCCCTCCTGGATCGAATCGACTTCAGCAATCCAAAATCGAGTGTGTAGGTGTTTGTGTGATAATTTATGCAAAACCGTTTTTGAATTGTATAAGGTAAGGCTGGTTATTTTAAGTTTTTCTGAAACATTTTTATAAGTTTCATTTTTCAAGAGTTCTTTCAAGCTAAGCTCGGAATCACTTTCCACCAAAGGAAATTGATATAGATTTTGCCAAATTCCCTTTCCTTTCCGTTGTTCCAAAATAGTCGTATCCTCAGCCGAGATAGGAACTATAAAATTAAAGTAATGCTGTTTGACTTTCGTTTTATTAATCTTCACAGGTAAGGCATTCACTTTTTTCATTTTGAATGCCAGGCACTTTTCAGAAAAAATACAACGATCACAATCTGGGTTTTTTGGCACACAATATCTTGCTCCAAATTCCATGACAGCCTGATTAAAAGTCCCGGGTTGGTCTTCGTCAATGAGGATCTGGGCAAGTTTCTTAAACTCCTTAACGCCTGAAGTACTATTAATAGGAGTAGCAATGCCAAAAATTCTTGATAGTACTCGATAGACATTTCCGTCTACTACCGCGGCGGGCTCGTCAAAACAAATAGAAGCTATTGCACTTGCCGTGTAATCTCCTACTCCTCGTAATTTTAGAAGGTCTTTGTAGTTATCGGGGAACACTCCCTGATACTGCTCGACAATGTATCTCGCTGTAAAATGCAAATTCCTAGCTCTGGAATAATACCCCAATCCCTGCCATAATTTGAGTACGCTTTCTTCAGACGTTTGAGCCAATTTGTGCACATCGGGATAGGCCTCAATAAACTTAATATAATATGGTAATCCTTGAGCAACTCGGGTTTGTTGCAACAAAATTTCCGAGAGCCAAATCTTATAAGGGTCTCTTGTTTCTCTCCATGGCAAGGTTCTTCCATTTTGTAAATACCACACTATGAGGTTTTTAGAAAAAAAAGTCGTATTTTTTGGCATTTGGTAAATGTAGCTGTTATCTATTTATATTTTAATGGATTACGATTAGATTTTTTGACATTAAAATCATTATATTTGCCATCTTGAAAAAAAACAAACCGAATTTGATTAAAACTTATTTATTAACTTATTAAAACCCCCAGTAAATGACAAAAGCAGATATCGTAGGTAAAATTTCAGAAAAACTTGGAATGGAAAAAGGTGACGTTCAAGCTACAGTGGAGTCTTTTATGACTGAAGTAAAAAACTCACTTGAGAGTGGAGATAACGTTTATCTAAGAGGATTTGGAAGCTTTATTATTAAAAAGAGAGCTGAAAAAACAGGAAGAAATATTTCAAAAAATACGACTATCAAGATTCCAGCACATAACATCCCAGCATTTAAGCCTGCTAAAGTTTTTGTGGACGGAGTGAAAACCAACGTCGAAGTAAAGTAATAATAATACGTCCCACCCATTCTATGAGTGGGGCTTTTTAAAAAACGTTAATATGCCAAGCGGTAAAAAAAGAAAAAGACATAAGGTTGCAACGCACAAGCGCAAAAAAAGACGTCGCGCTAACCGCCACAAGAAGAAGTAGTTTTCGTAACTACTTTTTTCTTTTTGGAATCATTTAAATCGTTCTTTGACAACGAGATTACAGTGCCCAAAGGTACCGTAATTTCTACAGGTAATATTTAAATCCGCCATAGGCGGTAAAACCCTGTGACATTCGCCAAAATAATGTATGTAAATTTTCATATGTGCTCTTGGCAAATTACATCTACCCTAAGGAATCTAATCATTAGGATAGATACAAAATATTGTTTAATCCATTTGTCCCGAGTATTTCGGGATGGATAAAAATCATGTAACGTGAGCTACGAATTATTTATTAGATCCAGTTCACAAGAAGTTGATTTTGCTCTTTTAAAAGATGGAAGACTAGTCGAATTACACAAGGAAGAAGAAGGTAATAATTTTAGCGTAGGCGATGTATTTCTCGCCAAAATACGCAAAACCGTTCCTGGTCTAAACGCAGCATTTGTAAATGTTGGTTATGAAAAAGATGCTTTTTTGCATTATCATGACCTGGGACCCAAAGTCCTTTCTTTATTGAAATTCGTAAAACGTGTAAGCACAGGTAAATTAAGAGATTTCTCTTTAAAAAATTTCCCATTAGAAAAGGAGATTGATAAACATGGAGGTGTTAATGACGCCCTCAAGAATAATCAATCTATTCTGGTACAAATTGTAAAAGAACCCATTTCCACCAAAGGACCGCGTATTAGTTCCGAGCTTTCGATAGCCGGTAGATACATTGTCCTTGTTCCATTTTCTGAACGAGTTTCTATTTCGCAAAAAATAGAATCACGGGAAGAAAAAGAACGGTTAAAACGCTTGATTATGAGCATTAAACCAAAAGGATTTGGCGTTATTATACGTACCGTAGCAGAAGGCAAAAAAGTAGCAGAACTGGATAGAGATTTAGAAAATCTCAAGGATCGCTGGACAGCGATGTGTAAAAAGCTACGGGGAGCACACCACCCCAGCAAGGTGTTAGGAGAGTTAAATAGAGGCGCATCTATCATTAGAGATGTATTGAGCGATTCGTTTACGGCCGTTCATATTGACGACGAAGCCCTTTATTTACAAATAAAAGATTACGTGCAAGAGATTGCACCCAAACAGGAGAATATTGTAAAGTTTTATGATGCTAAAGTTCCCATTTTTGAAAAATTTGGAATTGAAAGACAGATTAAAACATCGTTTGGAAAAACCGTTTCAGGTGCAAAAGGTGCCTATTTGGTAATTGAACATACGGAAGCCCTTCACGTTATAGACGTAAATAGTGGAAACCGAAGTAACAAGTCCAAGTCCCAAGAAGAAACGGCCCTCGAAGTCAATTTAATAGCTGCTACCGAGGTAGCAAGACAGCTAAGACTGCGTGATATGGGAGGTATTATTGTTATCGACTTTATCGATATGGCTCGCGCCGAACATCGAAAAAAGTTGTTCAATCACCTTCGAGACGAAATGAGCGAGGACAAGGCTAAGCACAAGATTCTTCCGCCAAGTAAATTTGGCTTAATTCAAATTACGCGTCAACGAGTACGACCGGAAGTGAATATTAAAACCGCAGAAGAAAATCCGAATATGGGTGAAAACGGTGAAATTGAAGCTCCCATTCTCGTGGTGCAAAAGATTACCGAAGAGTTACAAAGACTCTTCAAAAAGGACTATAAAAAGATCACTTTAAACACACATCCTTTTATAGCAGCCTTTTTAACTAAAGGATTCCCATCCGTGCGAACCAAATGGTTTATGGAGCACAAAAAGTGGGTGACTATTCAACCTAGAGACGCTTACACGTATCTTGAATATCACTTCACAGACAAAGATGGTAACAAGATTAAATAACCACTCCCTCCTCGACTTCGGTTTTGGAGGGTTTTTTTATGATTTATTCTGAAAAGATTTTTAATTTCCCCTACTGAAAACAAACAAATCCTATACAGTCGCTGAAGCTAAAGCTCGAATGGAACGCTATTGCGCCTACCAGGAACGCTGCCACAAAGAAGTACGTCAAAAGTTGCGAGATATGGGTATGATCCCCGATGCTGCGGATCATGTTATTCACCACCTGTTGCAGCACAATTTTCTGAATGAAACCCGCTTTGCCCAAGCTTTTGCACGAGGTAAGTTCCGTACTAAAAAATGGGGTAAGAATCGGATTATTCGAGAACTAAAAATGCGTGATATTTCAGAATTCAACCTAAAACTGGCGTTGAAGGAAATTCCTGAGGAAGATTATTTTCATACCTTCCATGAACTCATGGAAAAGAGAATTGCACAGGTTGATTCAGAAAAAAATATTCATAAGAAAAAAAAGAAAATTGCCGATTATCTACTCTACCGCGGTTGGGAGCCTCATTTAATTTGGGAAAAACTTCGAGAAATCATGTCCTAGGAATCGATTACGACATTCCTAATCTGCGATGGGTACGGGTAACTGCCTTTTCGTTCTTGGCATCGATCCAAGCCTGACCCCTTAATTTGCGCATCAAATTGTCGAAATGACGCATTACAACGATATTGTAAACCGCTCTTCCTAAATTTTTAGGGTTTTTAGGAATGGAACGTAAACTCATGGAGAAGCCTGGGGTTACATATCGCATATAGTGCCAATAGCCTTCTGGCATATACAAGACATTTCCATGCTCCAAATCTCCAATAAAGCCGGTTGCTTTCTTTAACGCAGGCCATTTGTCGTAGTCTGGATTGGCAAAATCAATATCCTCACGAACAATGAGCGAATGCGGGATTTTATATAAGTAGTCATTCTGTTTTTGATCAAACAATATCACCTGTTTCTTTCCTTCAAAATGAAAATGAAAAATATTCGCCAGATCAATATCGTAATGCATAAATGTATGGCTGTTCTCACCACCAAAAAACAACATGGGCAAACCCTTCATCAGCTTTAGGCCAAAATCCGGGTAACCAAAGTCCTTCTGAAGCTCAGGCACTTCCTTTAAAATATTCCAAAGAAAAATTCGATATCGAGTGGGTTCTCGCTTCAACAAATCCACATACTCACTCATTTTCATTTTGGCATGCGCCTGATTGAACCCTTCGTCATGTCTAACGGGTCTATCATCGTACAAAGGTACCGTGATGTCCTTGGCAACATGGGCCATATAATCCAAATTCCATTTGTTCATGGCAGGCCAATCATCCACAAACCGCTCAATAATTACTGGTTGCTGCGGTTTGAAATAATTTTTTAGGAAATCCTCCTTGGTTATAGTAGAGACTCTATCTATTTGTTTTAATTGCATATGTCCATAAAGTCATACGAAATTACAAAACTTTAAAATAACTTTTTGTTAAAGAATGAAAGACAAGGCGGGCCTTGTCTTTCATTTTCGAAAATTGCTTATTGTCCGTCGGTTGTGACAACTAACTGATCTGAATATTCGCTAAAACCATCAACACCGCAATTGGCCCGAACATAAATTTCATAGGTTGAAGAGGGAAGTAATCCCGTTAATTCAAAATTACTCTGGGTGGTCTGAACCACAGTTCCGGAACCTACTGGGAATCCTACAAATCCATATTCAATTTCCCAGGCAGTTTCGTTATTCTCATCCCAAGTGAGCTCTATGGTGCTGGAACTAACAGATACCAAAGCCAAATTGGTTGGAGTATTACAGAGATCCACATTTTCCAAAGTGGTAAAAATGGCTGAGATATAACTACTAAATCCATCACTTCCGCAATTCGATCTTAAGAAAATCTCATAACTGGTCAACGGATTTAAACCATCAATCAAATACTCACGTTGAGAGGTTTGAATAACGGAACCACTCCCCAGTGAAAAGCCCCGTTCGCCATATTCAATTTCGAAGGCAGACTCTCCTCCGGTTTCCCAACTAAAGAAAACGGAAGCGCTATTTATTTGATCGATGGAAATATTTTCGGGTTTTGAACAGTTTCGATTCGTGGAATCGTCATTCTTAGAACAGCCAAACAATAATGCACAAGCAGCTGCTAACCAGAGCAGTTTTTTCATAGTACAGGATTTTAGATTAAGTAATGTTTGGCAGCATCTAAAACGGCGGTTTTTAACCAAAAATTGTATGGCTAGCCAAAAAACGGAATCGATCCTGAAGAAAAAAAGAAAGTTTATTTTACAGAAGCTTTGGTTTTCGCCTCTTCATTTCGCTCAATGGTATGCCCTGGTCTTGTCCATTTTGGTTTTTCGCCTAAAGACTCAAATTGCGAATCTGTCGCTTCCACCGTCTCCGGTTGCGCTTTTTTAACGAAAGGCTTCATGGGTTGCAACCCCAGCAATTCGAACATTTTCATGTCTTCATTGACATCTGGATTAGGAGTGGTCAATAATTTATCTCCGGCAAAAATAGAGTTCGCTCCGGCAAAAAAGCACATGGCCTGTCCTTCACGGCTCATCTCGGTTCTACCGGCCGACAATCGCACCTGTGTTTGTGGCATCACAATACGTGTGGTGGCTACCATTCTTATCATTTCCCAAATAGAAATGGGTTCAATATCTTCCATTGGAGTACCTTCCACGGCCACCAAAGCGTTAATAGGAACCGATTCCGGTTGTGGGTTTAATGATGCCAATGCAACCAACATGCCCGCACGATCTTCTACGGCTTCGCCCATTCCAATAATACCTCCACTACAAACCGTAACATTGGTCTTTCTAACATTGTCTATAGTATCCAAACGATCTTGAAAGGCTCTGGTAGATATCACATCCTTATAATAGTCTTCACTCGTATCCAAGTTGTGGTTGTAAGCGTACAAACCCGCTTCCGCCAAGCGCTGCGCCTGATTTTCTGTAATCATTCCTAAGGTACAACACACTTCCATGTCTAACTTGTTAATGGTTCGCACCATTTCCAAAACTTGATCAAACTCCTTTCCGTCTTTCACATTTCTCCACGCTGCACCCATACATACTCGCGAGCTCCCAGAGGCTTTTGCACGCAGTGCCTGAGCTTTTACATGAGAAACGGTCATCAAATCATTTCCTTCAATGTCTGTGTGATATCTTGCCGCTTGTGGACAATAACCGCAATCTTCAGGGCAACCACCAGTCTTTATGGAAAGTAATGTAGACACTTGTACTTCATTAGGGTTATGATATTGACGATGCACGGTGGCCGCTTCGTAAAGCAATTCCATCATTGGCTTTCGGTAAATTTCAAGGATTTGCTCCTTAGTCCAGTCGTGCTTAATGCTACTCATTCTTTAGTGGTTTAAAACGGTTAAAACCTACGAGCAAATTTAAACGCTCGTAGGTTTTTATCCTTTAAATGTGTTATGCAAATTTACTATTCTTCTTCTGAAATGTCGGTCGCTTCTTCAATTTCTTTTCCTTTCAAATAGTCGGGCAGTTGCATCCCGGCCATATTGAACATTTCCTGAAGTGGTGGCACCGCTTTGTACATTCCGGAGATAAAGTTTGAAGTGGACGTTTTACCATCTTTTCCTCCACCACCATTCTCCCAAACGGTCACTTTATCAATTTTAATATTCTTAATGGCTTCAGCTTGCATCTTCACCAATTCTGGCAATTTATCTGCAATTAAAAGCAACGCGGCATCCTTTGAATTGTTTCCGGCAGCTTGTACGATTTTATCCAGACCTTCCGCCTGTTTTGTCAATACTTCGAAGATACCTTGTGCTTCGGCCTGGGCTTTGAATAAAATTCCATCGGCCTCTCCTTTTGCCAGTCTTCTAATTTGTTCTGCCTCTGCTTCTGCATCAATTTCCACCTTTTTCTTATCAATTTCTGCTGGTACAATGACATCGGCTAACTGTGTACTTCGTTCTCTATCAGCACGAGAGATCTCAGCTTCTTTTTCCGCTACGTATGACTCTTCCAATGCCTTCGCTGCCTGAACTTTTTCAGCAGCAATTGCAATTCGCTCGGCTTCTGCTTCTCTTTGACGGCGTTTCGAATCGGAGTTTGCCACTTCAATTTTCGCTAAGTTCTCTCCTTCAACCGCCTTAGCATTAGCGGCCGCGACTTGAGTTCGTTCATCCTGTACTGCATTGGCTTCACCAATGGAACCATCTCTATTCTTTTCGGCTACACTTTTACGAGCAGCGTTGATCGCGTGTGCAGCAGCTTCTTTACCTAAAGCTTCAATATATCCAGATTCATCAACAATATCTGTAATATTTACGTTGATCAATTTGAGGCCTACCTTTTTTAATTCTGATTCAACACTGGTAGAAATATTGCTCAAAAACTTGTCGCGATCCGAGTTAATTTCTTCAATATCCATAGAGGCAACAACCAAACGTAATTGACCAAAAATAATCTCCATAGCCAAATCTTGAATTTCCTGCTGACCAAGTCCTAAAAGACGTTCGGCCGCATTTTGCATAATTCCAGGTTCGGTTGATATTCCAATCGTAAATCGCGAGGGAACATTTACACGAATGTTTTGCTTACTCAAAGCATTCACAAGATTCACTTCAATAGAGATAGGAGTTAGGTCCAGAAATTGATAATCTTGAACTATCGGCCAAATAAAAGCGGCACCTCCGTGTATACATTTAGCGGAGTTTCCGCTCCCCACCTTTCCGTAAACCACGAGGATCCTATCGGAAGGACATCTTTTGTACCTTCTAATAAAGGTGATAATAATAATAAAGACGAATAAAATTCCAAAGCCAATGGCGATTACGCTCGCAAAGGCTTCAATTTGTAATGGTAGTGTATTCATATTAGCTAGTGTGTTTGTTTACAATTAATATCCCGTTATCCGTGACCTGGGTCACCGTGACAACGTCTCCCTGTTTTAAGTCGGCATCTTCATCCGTCAAAGCATCCAATTCGCGCAAGCTACCTTGCACCTTAATTTGGACTTTCCCCATACCCGATCGATTCGCTCCAATGGTTAAATAAACTTCTCCAATATTGTTTAGGGCGTTCTGCAATTTGAGTGTCCCGCTACTGGTCAATTTGCTCAAATAATAAAACAGGGCAGCCATAGCGGTCATCATTAATAGACCGCAGCCAATTGAAACGGCAAGTGTGACTCCGGTTGAATAACCCGAGTGTATGCAAGCAATTCCAGACCAGCCAAATATGGTAAAGAAACCCATCAGGTTTTTGAAAGACAAAAATTGAAATCCGATGCCAGTATCGCCATCAATATCCGCGTCCACATCTCCCAAATCATCAACCTCTCCTCCCATGAAGGTCGTTACAATTAAAATAATAAATAGTAAAGAAGAAATTAAAGCAGTAATCCAATACACTTTTTCAAAAGTGCCTAATTCAGCGAACCATTGTTCCATAGTGTTCGATTTTTAATGTTAAGAAATATACTAACTTTTTAAATCTGTCAGACGGCCATCCTCACTAATTTGTCACAAGGATACTAACACTTTCCAATTTGGAAATGAAGCTTGCAACACCCATTTTGAGTGCAGTCGGGGTATTAAAAAAGATTGTGAAACTACTTGGGTAATCCCTTATAAGAATGATAGTCCACGTTTCATTCTTGTTGAAGCTTCTATTGGGACACTTAAGTTTAATATTAGTCTCAACTCACTCCAATTTGTTACGAGCTTCAACTTGAAACCGAGAGAAATGCCGTTTCTAATGGGCTTTTCCCACTATAATAGACACTGCATTTCCGCCAAAGCCCACGGCATTGATCATCACCGTCTTTATTTCTTCTGAAGCATCAATAGCATTATCGAAAAATGGGTTTCCTATGAATTTATTGTGTTGTAACATAAGAATACCGAACTCTAAACTCATCATACCGGAAGCTCCAAACGTATGCCCTATCATCCATTTGTTAGAAGTTAGCATTGGAAGCTCGTCTTCAAAAACTGCATCAATGGCATTTTTTTCTGCTTTATCGCCTTTCACCGTTCCAGGAGCGTGCATAATAATAACATCTACGGTGCTCAGTGCTGCTTTTTGCAACGCCATTTTCATGGATTCTTGAAAACAGCTGGCATTTTCAGATATAGAGCTGTTGTGTTCAAGTTTTTCCGAAGCAAATCCATATCCTATCACCAGGGCCAAAGAACGATCCGACGGGTAAGGTTCTAAAACTGCTACGGCCGCTGCTTCACCAAGAATCATGGTGTTGCTTTTCTTATTGAATTTCATAGACTCGCAAACGGGATGGTCTGTTACTTTGGGATAGAGCTTTAGCGCCTGCATTTGAGCCACGGTGAATGGAGTTAATGCCGCCTCACTTCCGCCCACGATAAAGACATCGGCCATTTCAGCATGGAGCCAGGCAATTCCATTCAGTACGGCATGCATGGCCGTTGAGCAAGTGACCGAATGTCCAATCTGCACTCCGTTGACCCCTAACTCCTGCCCCACCCATGAAGAAATATTTCCCAAGGTGGTCGTTGGTGAAGCATAGGGGGAAACCTTCCTTATCCTTTGATACTGCGAATGGTATTTTTCAAACAGTGCCGTAGCCCCACGGGAAGAGCCAATATTAATTCCTATGTTCTTCTGGGTAAATTCTTTCGGATCAAATGCATTTTTAGCCGCCAAAATCGCCAATAAAACAGATCTATCCAGATTCTTGTATGGTATATTGCAGCCTTGCAATTGCTCCAAAGCCTGGTTCACTTCTGAAGCAACAAAAGCACCAAAAACCTCAGCGTCATCTATTCTTTTTTTACTGAATAGCGCTTGTCCGTCTAGATAATGTTGCCAAATATTGGCTGAAGTAATCCCTAAGGCAGAAACCGAAGCGATCCCGGAAATGGAAATAGGTGTTTGCAATTTTTTTAGTAATTTGAAGCAAAAATAAGGGTTCTTACTCTTGTAAACGGTCTAACACAAGACAAAAATGGAAGAAATTGAACAAAGAAAAGGATGGTTTGGCAGAAACTGGAAATGGGCGGTTCCCACAGGAGGATGCCTCTTAATCATTATACTTTTGGTGGTCTTTGCCGGAAGTTTGTTCTTTGGAATTACTTCCATGATGACCGATTCACAAGCTTATCAAGACTCAATGGAAGCCGCGAAAAACAATGACGCGCTTATCGAATTATTAGGTGAACCAATCGAAACCAATGGGGTGAGCGGTGGAAGTTTAAACATTAACAATGGAATTAAAAGTGCCGAACTAAGTATTCCTATCAAAGGTCCGGAAGGAGAAGCCACCATTTTTGTGGTAGGTCGAGGAATGAACGATAATTGGTCCTACGAAACAATGGAAGTGCACATTGAAGGCAGTCGAGAGATTATTGATTTGCTGGAGACGGCTCCGCTATTGGATCAGTGATAAACTTTCTTCAATGGCATCGTAAATTTTCTTCAGTTGCTGATTGCTGATCACATAGGGCGGCAGCATATAAATAACGTTACCCAAAGGCCTTAAAAACACACCTTGCTCCATAAAATGTTCAAACAATTGGTTCCTAAGGTCGCCGTATCGCTCCATTTCTATATTCAATTCTAACGCAAAAATGACCCCCATCGTTCGTACAGAAGCGACCCTGGGATGATTTTCTATCTTTTCTAAAAAAGAAGTATGGGCCCGTTCAATACGTTGTATATCCTTTTGAATTTCTTCTGAAAGCAATAGATCTATACCAGCAATTGCGGCAGCGCAGCCCAGCGGATTTGCACTATAGGTATGGGCATGAAAAAAGCCCTTGGAAGTACGTTCATCTAAAAAGGCGTCGAATATCTCTTGGGTACAACTGGTGATGCTCATGGGAACCATGCCAGCCGTGAGTGCTTTGCTCAAACATATAATGTCGGGATGAGTTTCCAAATAAAAGGACGCAAAATGCTTCCCTGTCTTTCCAAATCCGGTCATGACCTCATCGGCAATGCAGAGAACCTCATTCTCCTGGCATAGTTTCAATATCTCATTTAAACCATCTGCATTATGAAATTTCATTCCTGCAGCACCTTGTACCAAAGGCTCGTACACAAATGCAGCGCAACTATTTTCAGAAATAAGTCGTCGTAGTTGACTCAGCACTTCTTTCACATTATCCTCTTGCGGAGTGGGAATGCGCCTTACCTTCAGAAAAAAGTCTTCAAAAGGGCCATTGTATACGGACAGATCGGAAGTGCTCATAGCACCAAACGTATCTCCATGAAATCCTTCACTAAAGGCAATCAAAGTATCTCTCTTTGCTCCTTTGTTGAAATGATACTGCAGCGCCATTTTAATTCCGGCTTCAACAGCGGTCGACCCATTATCATTAAAGAATATCTTTTGTTGATTATCTGGAAGGATCGCCATTAATTTCTCGGATAATCGAACGGCAGGTTCGTGGGTAAAACCGGTAAACACAACCAAATCCAATTGCCGCATTTGTTCACTTACAGCATTGATAATAAAATCGTTGCAATGACCATACATGGCGGTGTACCAAGAAGCAATGCCATCAATATACTCATTCCCCTTTTCATCCCAAAATGACGCCCCTTTGGCCTTCACAATCCCTATGGGCATTTTGGCAGTTTGATGCTGCGTTAAAGGATGCCAAATATGTTTACTATCTCTTTCTTGTAGGCTCATTTTGACAATCTTTCCTCAAAAACTTCTTTGAACTTATTGGCATATTCCCTGACCACATTTTGATCGAAATAAGGTTCTTCATCAATGCGTCCCAAAATAAAAGCGCCACTCATTTCCTCGATAATTCGTTCTGTAGCTGGGTTGGCATCACCGCTAAATAGGATTCCGAAGATATCCAACTTCCTTTGCTTCAAGGCCTCAATGGTGAGCAAGGTATGATTAATACTTCCCAAATAATGGCGAGACACCACCACCACCTTGTCCGAGGGTTTAATTAGATCTGCTATGGTTTCAGTATCATTAATTGGGACCAACAGCCCTCCGGCTCCCTCGATCACTAAGCTATTCCTGGTAGCGGGCCGTTTTATTTTTTTTGCCGAAATAATTACTTCGTCTATTTCGGCGGCGGCATGCGGACTCATAAATCCAGTTAAATTGTAGGCGCTTTCAAGAAGTCTAGTTTTGTCATTGCTCAACAAACGGGCTACCTTATGGGTATCGGTATTATCTAATTCTCCCGCCTGAATGGGCTTCCAATAGTCTGCTTCTAAGGTTTCCGTTATGATAGCCGAAGCAATGGTCTTGCCAACGGCAGTGGAGCTTCCTGTTATGAAGAAAGTGTTTTTCATTTGACAAAAGTAGCTATAAGTTGAATACAATTTTTAATCTCATCCTCTGTATTAAAACTATGTACACATAGCCGTAACCTTTCCCGCCCAGATGGCACTGTTGGTGAAAGAATTGCCTTTACATCAAAGCCCTTTTCCTTCAGTTTTTCTGAAACGGCCCTGACACGGTCATTCCCTGGAATAATACAGCAATGTATAGCAGAGTTACTAGGAATAAATTGTTCAACCAAATTATGTTTTTCAACATATAATCGCAATATCTCTATATTACGATGTAATTTTTCTTGCGCCTTATTTTCTTCTAAAAGATGGCGGTAAGCAACTTGTATCGTTGCCACCGTATGTAGTGGAAGTCCCGTTGTGTAAATAAAGCTACGGGCAAAATTCACTAAATACTTCTTCAATGCTTTTGACCCTAAAACTGCGGCTCCATGACCTCCCAATGCTTTCCCGAAAGTAATTATTCGCGCAAATACAAGCTGCTCTAGTCCAAGCGCTTGCATTCTTCCCGCTCCGGTCTCACCAAAAACTCCTACTCCGTGAGCTTCATCTACGACCAAATAGAATCCTTCATTAGTGCAGAAGGTCGCCAAGGAGGTCAAATCTGGAGTATCTCCATCCATCGAGAAAACAGACTCAGTCACCACATAAACTTCACCACGATCAGGTTTTATACGCTCAGCCAATGCACTTAGGTCATTTAGGTTTCCATGCTTATATTTATACGGTTTTGCGGCACTTAATTGTATCCCATCACGAATGGAAGCATGCACTAATTCGTCATAAAAAATGACGTCTCCTCTTTGAGGTATACTGCTAAAAAATCCAAGATTCGCATCATAACCACTCGTGAAAATTAACGCATCCTCACAGTTATGGAATTTCGCAATAGTAGTTTCGGCACTATTATATAATGGATGATTACCGCTGAGCAATCGCGAACCTGTCGCGCCATTCCATTCCAAACCGTGCTCTTTTAATAGCGCAATGGTGCCTTTATAAATCCTTTTCGAAGTACTAAAACCTAAATAATCGTTGGAGGAAAAGTCTACCAAATTTGAGTTGTCACCCAAAGAGCGCAGGGCATTATTGGAGGCTCGGTCTTCTAACTTTTTCTGAAGTTTATTAGGTAGTTGGTTCACATTTCAAATTTAAGTATCTTTAGATAAACCTTCCCCATGATTCATTACAAAAGGGCATCTCAAAAATATGAGCTGGAACAAATTCTTCAGCTTCAGCGAGATAATTTACCCACGGTCATTTCAGAGGAAACTAAAAAAATGGAAGGCTTTGTAACAGTGCATCATGATTTCAACATATTAAATAGAATGAATGAGGCTTGCCCACATGTTATTGCGACCCATGAAGATAAGGTTGTAGGTTATACACTTTGTATGCATCCAAAATTTGGTGATGAAATTGAGGTTCTCCAGCCCATGTTTGCCGAAACAAATCGAATCCTTGGCTTCAGTGAAAAATATATAGCCATGGGACAGGTGTGCGTTGACAAAGACTATCGGAGGCAAGGAATTTTCAGAAAGCTTTATCGTTATATGCTTCAGGAAATTAAACCAGAATTTGATTGTATAATTACCGAAGTAGACATCGAAAACACCCGCTCGTTAGAGGCTCATTATGCCGTCGGATTTGAATTGTTATCCCGCTATCGATCCGATGGACACGATTGGGAACTCATTAGGTTGCGCTGACTAAAAAAAATAGCGTTTAAAAGCTTCGATGGCAGCATAATCGGCTAACCCCAATGCATTGTAACGAGTTGCCGTTAATCTATTTCTATCCTCTACTCGCACCCAAAATTCTCGAGAATCATCTCCTTGAAACATGACGCCATCCTTTTGTGATTGGTGATAGAAAATAGCATGCCTTTTTTTCAATACCTGATCCGGACTCATGGGAACAGCCATTTCAATTTCATACGGCTCCCATTCTTGCCATGCACCTCGGTAAAGCCAAACCCAACAGTCCTTCATATAGTCCTCATTCTTTAACGAATCTAACACTTCAAAAAGGGCATCCAGACAAACCTTGTGTGTCCCATGAGGGTCCGCCAGATCGCCCGCGGCATATATTTGATGCGGTTTTATTTCTTGTATGATTTGTTGTAATATTTGGATGTCAGCTTCAGATAAATTGTTCTTTTTCACCCGTCCGGTTTCATAAAAAGGCATATCTAAAAAGTGAACATTCTCCGCGTTCAAACCCAAATATTTTGTAGCTAAATAGGACTCATTCTGTCTAATAAGCCCTTTTAATTTACGTACCTCCAATGCATCGATTTCGTCTTCCTTTTTGTCTTCAAGAAATTTAAGCACCTGTTTCATTTCAGTAGCCTTAGGTGTCAATCCTAACGCTGTTTTAGCAAATTTCCACGCTTCTTCGTCAGAAACCGCAATATTGCCCGAAGTTTGATATGCCACATGCACTTCGTGACCTTGCTCTATCAATCTATCCAGGGTGCCTCCCATTGAAATAACATCGTCATCGGGATGTGGGCTTAGGACAATAATTCTTTTCCTGGATGGAGTTGCTCGTTCCGGTCTGTTCGAGTCGTCCGCTTTTGGCTTCCCTCCTGGCCAACCTGTTATGGTCTGTTGTAGTCTATTAAACATATTAATATTCAGGTCGTAGGCCGAGCCTTCGAGGGCTAATAATTCTGCCAATCCGTTATCGGTGTAATCGGTGTTGGTCAATTTTAAAATAGATTTATTAAGCAATTGGCTAAGCCAAACCACGGCCTTTAGTTTGAGCGACTTTCCCCAGTCACAAGTGGTTACCAACCACGGAGTTTTTATGCCCGTAAGTTCTGCCGATGCAGCTGTATCTATGACGAAGGTTGTATTGGAATGCTCTTGAAGGTAGGTAGCAGGCACGTTAGAGGTTATCGCTCCCTCGATGGTTTTTTGTAAGATGCTCGCCTTCGTACTGCCCCAACCTAATAGTACAATTCGTCTTGCATTCAAGGCGGTTCCTATTCCCATAGTAATTGCCTTTTTGGGAACATTATCTATTCCTAAAAAGGCAGGTGCAGCATCTACCCGAGTAACGTGATTGAGCGTAATGACACGTGTACCGGAATTAACATGAGATCCTGGCTCGTTAAAACCTATATGCCCTGTCCGCCCTATTCCCAATAACTGAAAATCCAGACCGCCCACTTCCTTAATCTTTGCTTCGTATTCCAAACAATAGCTGCGTAAATCTTCAACCGCAACAGTCCCATCCGGAATGTTCACATTGGCAGCAGGAATATCTACATGATTAAAAAGATGTTCGTGCATGAAGTAATAATAACTTTGAATATTAGCTCGTTCCATTCCTAAATATTCGTCCAAATTGAAAGTTATCACATGTGAAAAGCTTAGCCCCTCTTCCCTATGTTGACGCACCAATTCCTCGTACACTTTAATGGGAGACGAACCTGTGGCCAAGCCAAGCACACAAGGCTGTCCCAGTGCTTGCTTGTCTCGAATAAGTTGCGCCATCTCGCGGGCTACTAAAACAGACGCTTCCGCAGAAGAATTAAATATAACATTGTGAATTTTTTCAAACCGAGTCTCTTCAAATTTTCCCGGCTCACTATAAACTATCGATTGGTCCTTGGAAATCCCCATATCGCTTACGGCTTAAGAAGTTAAGCAAGCTAAGGTACCAAATTAATAACGAACTACAACTATCGCATGATACCCAACTAAGCAATTAGAATTTAATACTAGGAAACAAAAAGCTCCAAATCCTTTTCAGAATTTGGAGCTTTATATTGGGTTATAGGAATTGGTTTTAATCCGCTAAGACAACCACTCTATTGTCATTCATTTGTACAGTTCCGCTATTGATCTCGAGTATCCATTTACCGTCTTCCTGCGTAAATTTTTTCTCAAAACCCTCGGTAATTGCAGGGTTTCCGTCAAATTTTACCTTGCCTTCTCCTAACAACGAAACAATAGATGCGTGATTATTCAGCATTTGGAATTCACCATCTACACCAGGTACAGTCACCGAAGTTACTTCGCCACTTACCAAGGATGCCTCTGGGGTTACAATTTCTAAGTACATTTTTTTAAGTTTTCAGTTCGCGGTTTTCAGTTGGCAGTTCTGAAAACTGCTACTGACCACAGCACACTAATTTTAAGCTTCAGTCAACATTTTCTCTCCAGCCTCGATCGCTTCTTCGATGGTCCCTTTCAAGTTGAAAGCTGCTTCCGGAAGGTGATCTAACTCTCCATCCATAATCATGTTAAAGCCTTTGATCGTTTCTTTAATATCAACCAATACTCCAGGAATACCGGTAAACTGTTCCGCAACGTGGAAAGGCTGAGAAAGGAAACGTTGTACACGACGCGCGCGTCCTACGGCCAATTTATCCTCTTCAGAAAGTTCTTCCATACCAAGGATCGCAATAATATCTTGTAATTCTTTATAGTGTTGTAACAACTCTTTTACTCGTTGTGCACAATCATAGTGCTCATCACCAAGAATATCGGCAGTTAAAATACGAGAAGTTGAATCTAGTGGGTCCACCGCTGGGTAGATCCCTAGTTCCGCAATTTTACGAGACAATACGGTAGTAGCATCCAAGTGCGCAAAGGTTGTCGCCGGCGCTGGATCCGTAAGGTCATCCGCAGGAACATATACCGCTTGTACCGAAGTAATAGATCCTCTTTTAGTTGAAGTAATACGCTCTTGCATCGCACCCATCTCAGTTGCCAATGTTGGTTGGTAACCTACGGCAGATGGCATACGTCCTAAAAGTGCTGACACCTCAGAACCTGCTTGCGTAAAACGGAAAATGTTATCCACGAAGAAAAGTACATCTTTCCCTTGTCCGTCTCCTGCTCCGTCACGGAAATACTCAGCAATTGTCAATCCGGATAAGGCAACACGCGCACGTGCTCCAGGAGGTTCGTTCATTTGTCCAAATACGAATGTCGCTTTAGACTCTTTCATGGCTGCTTTATCTACTTTGGTCAAATCCCATCCACCATCTTCCATGGAGTGTAAGAAATCGTCACCGTATTTGATAATTCCGGATTCTAACATTTCACGAAGCAAGTCATTTCCTTCACGAGTACGTTCTCCTACACCAGCAAACACAGAAAGACCACCGTGTCCTTTTGCAATATTGTTGATCAATTCCTGAATCAATACCGTTTTACCAACTCCTGCACCACCAAACAATCCAATTTTACCCCCTTTTGCATAAGGCTCAATAAGGTCAATTACTTTAATACCGGTGAATAGAACTTCCGTAGAAGTAGAAAGTTCCTCAAATTTAGGTGCTTCACGGTGAATTGGTAATCCATCGTCTCCAGCCTTTGGAAGGTCACCAATACCGTCAATAGCATCTCCAATAACATTGAAAAGACGACCGTAAACATCATCACCAACAGGCATTTGAATAGGAGCTCCTGTAGCAACGGCATCTACTCCTCGGCTCAATCCATCGGTAGAATCCATCGAAATGGTTCGTACCGTACTTTCACCAATATGCGACTGTACTTCAAGGATCAACTTGTTTCCGAGGTTATCAACCTCAAGCGAATCGTAAATTTTCGGAAGGTCAGCTCCATTAGCAAACTCAACGTCTACTACCGGGCCAATAATCTGTGCAACTTTTCCTGTAACCTGTGACATGTGTAATTGTTTATTTTTTAGTTATCTAGGCCTGCCATTAGCGACCTGTTTTTTAACGGTGCAAAGATATGTTTTTCTACAACAAAATCGCAACGGATTAGACTAAAATTTTGAATGGGTCTTAACAAACGTAAAGGGGGGCTTATTGTCACTAATTTGGGGGCTTCTCCTTCGCTTTTCGGAACTCAAAGCTTGTCGACCGGGCTATTCGTTTCAATTCCTCACCTCCTTCGCTGGTCGTACCTTCCGCTTTAGAGGATTGCGGGATTTACACTGCTATCCCTAGCCCGTTTTAACAACAATTATTCAAGTTCGACGTTCTATTCAATATTTCACCAAGGACTGACGATTGTTTATGAAGGTAATGCTACTACAATTATTCTGGAATGAACATTTGTTTCCGAAGAAAAAATTACTCCTGCTTTTTCTGTTGTTTGGCCCTTTCAAATTTAATGCTCAGGAAACGCATGACTTAAACCTACGAATTATCCCGGGCCTTCTTTTATTATCAGATTCAGATAACCTGGGCTTGATGTTAAATGCAGAACCTCATTTTAAAATTTCAGAAAGAAGTAGCATCGGATTGAGATTTGGTGTGGCACTTAATTCTCACAAATTTGAACAAAACAAAAACGCTCAGTTCATTATTGATAGAAATAGCGACGGTGCTGTAGTTTCTTTCGTGCCATCCTATGATTACTATTTCACAAAGGATAAGGTAAAACCTTATTTAGGTCTTGGTCTTGGTTATTATTTGATTTCTTATGTCGCAATAGCCAACCCAACCAAAGAGGTCTCAGAAGGAAGTGTTAACAATCAAATAGGGATGCTTCTTAGGGGTGGATTTGACCTGGGCAAAACAAGATTTGGAATAGAATACAATTTCATTCCAAAAGCTGATATTGAAATACCAAATGATCAACCCATAGGGGTGGTTAAAAGTAGCTATTTTGGTCTTTCAGTTGGTCTTAACTTTGGAGTTAGGTAAGTCTAACAGATACCTTTGAGATTATTCCACCGTCACACTCTTCGCCAAATTGCGTGGCTGATCTACATTGCGATTCAACATTACGGCAATGTGGTACGAAAGCAATTGCAAAGGAATGGTCGTTACCAACGGGCTAAGACTTTCAGGAGTTTTAGGAACTTCCATAATATAGTCCGCCAATTGTTTCACTTCGGTATCTCCTTCGGTTACAACAGCGATGATCTTTCCTTTTCTTGCTTTGATCTCTTCAATATTACTCACTACCTTTTCATAGTGATTGCTATTAACCGCAATGACCACCACTGGCATTTGCTCATCGATCAACGCGATGGGGCCGTGCTTCATTTCGGCTGCCGGGTACCCTTCGGCGTGGATGTAGGAGATTTCCTTAAGTTTTAAGGCTCCCTCCAATGCTACCGGGAAATTGTAACCTCTTCCGAGGTAAAGAAAATTAGGCGAGCTCTTAAAAACTTCAGCGATCTCTTTTATTTTCTCTTCGCTTTTTAACGCCTCACCTACATGGGTAGGAATGAGTTCTAACTCACGTAAATGTGCCATGTACTTACTCTGAGAAACGGTGCCCTTAGCATCAGCGATCTTCAAGGCAATCATGGTCAATACCGTAATTTGAGTAGTAAATGCTTTGGTGGAAGCCACTCCAATTTCCGGGCCTGCGTGCGTATAGGTTCCGCTATGGGTCTCACGCGAAATAGTAGAACCAACCACATTGCATATACCATATACAAATGCCCCTTTTTGTTTGGCCAACTTAATCGCCGCTAACGTATCGGCTGTTTCACCGCTTTGAGAAATGGCAATAACCACATCTTTTTCAGTAATAATTGGGTTTCGATAACGGAACTCACTTGCGTATTCCACCTCAACCGGGATACGAGCTAAATCTTCAAAGATATATTCGGCCACTAAACCAGCGTGCCATGAGGTTCCACAAGCCACAATAATGATCCGTTCAGCATTGGTGAACTTTTTGATATGGTCTTGGAGCCCACCCAATTTGATAATCCCTTGCTTGGCCAATAGTCGGCCTCTATAGGTATCTTTAATAACGGTAGGCTGTTCGTATATTTCCTTCAGCATAAAGTGATCGTAACCACCCTTTTCAATCTGTTCTAAATTTAATTGTAACTCCTGAATGTAAGGGTCGACCAGGCTATCATCTTTAATCTTACGAACCTTCACCCCTTTTTTAAGTCGGATGATTGCCATTTCTTCATCTTCCAAATAGATGGCATTATTTGTAAATTCAATAAAGGGAGTCGCGTCACTGGCAACAAAAAATTCTTTTTCACCAATACCAATAGCCAAAGGACTTCCCAATTTGGCGACTACAATTTCGTCCGGTTTATTTCTATCGAAAAGTGCGATAGCATAGGCTCCAACTACTTGGTTTAGCGCAATTTGAACCGCCTTTCCTAGCTTCACATTCTCTTGCTTTTTAATTTCTTCAATAAGGTTTACCAGTACTTCCGTATCGGTATCACTCTCAAAAGAATACCCTCTATTGATCAACTCCTTTTTGATAGAAGCATAATTTTCAATAATTCCGTTATGAATAATTACCAGGTCTCCGCTATTGGAATAGTGTGGGTGAGAATTTATATCGTTGGGAACACCATGAGTGGCCCATCGGGTATGGCCAATTCCTAAATGAGCCTCTGTGTCAATTTCTTTTTCAACACGAGTTTCGAGATCGGCAACTTTTCCTTTGGTTTTGGACACTACGATATCGGTGCCATCGAACAATGCAACTCCTGCACTGTCATACCCTCTATATTCCAGACGCTTAAGGCCGTTTAATATGATGGGATATGCTTGTCTTGCACCAATATAACCTACAATTCCACACATATTCTAGATTTATTCGGGTTCGGTATAAAAAATTTGAAGCTTTAGTCTTTTGGACGTATTGTTAGTCTTATTACCAAAGAGTACTGTTCCTTGTGGAGCAATTACGCTAGAGACCGGTGCATCTTCAATACTAATTCCCGGTCTTGGTATAAGTTCGCTTCTCAGGCTTTGAAAAGCAGGTTCAGTTACATTTTGAGAAACGATCAACCCTAAGGGTACATTAATAGAATCGTTATTAATGATATCACTCAAATGTGATGTGATTCTAATTTTATAAAAATCTCCATTACCATCACTTCCGCGTTCTAATCTTCCTAAGTGCTCGGTTATAGCATCTAAAGGTTCGGCATTAGAGGTAAGGTCAAAGTCGAAATCGATCAGACGTCTGCTATTTTTAGTGTCATAGATAATAAGGCGTTCTGGTTCAGAAGATCCTCCATCCACTTTGTCCTGATCTACATAAAATATCAAGTTGGCTTCATTAATGAGCCATCCCCTGTCTCTTAGGTCTTCCAGTTCGTCCGCCACACCGTTATTGTCTGCATCCGGCCCAAAAAGTTCAATAATGGTGAGTGCTCCTTCACCCCCTCTAACATAGAGTGTCTCTTCACCTTCATTAACGTCTGCCGATGCTAATGCGGTTTCGATTTCGGCGGGAATATCATCTTCAAATACATTCACCGAAATACCATTGAAAAGAAGGTTTACATCTCCTTCAAATTCATCGAGTCCTTCATCCTCGCAAGTTTCATTTCCCGTTAAGGATTTAAAAGTGTAAAACAAGCTAATTCGAGCATTGTTCAATACCTCGCTATCGGAGCCACTTAAGTCAAACAAAAACAGATTGCCATTCTCAGAAGTTGATGTTACTTCGAAGTAGATTCCTCTAAAGAATTCTCTGAAGTTGTTATTATTTAGCAATGCCAGTGATCCTCCATTCGCAATAATTTTTTCTTCAAAAAAAGGAACAGGTAATTTAACGCGTATTCCGGGAGGCAATTCCTGATTCGCTTTCGTTTCGGCGCCTTGATCATCCAATTCGGTTACCAGAATGGTGTGAGGTTCGTTGCTGGGAACAAAGTTTTCAATGGTATAGTTCAAACTATTTACCCCACCGGAAACAGTCTGGTCCTTAAATGCAGGCCCCTCATCGGAGTAATATTTCTGAAATTCTTCAAAGTTAGAATTAGGATCAAAGTCTCTTAGAAAAAGGTTGGACTCAAATAAAGAAATATTAATGGGCTGATTCCCAAAAATGGAGTCCAACGTATAGGTTGTCTCTTCACCGTCAACGGTCGATTCACTAAAGAAAGGCAAGTATAACACGACACTGTCTAAAACGGTGCACTGTCCAAAATCCGGATCTATATCATTATCCGCAAGCGTTACCTGAGCTAGTAAATTGGCAGTTGTCTTTCCGTAAACAGGGTCGTTGTAGGTTCCAAGCTGATATACTGGTAAGCCGTTGGTTTGTACTGCTGGCACTTTCTTGCTGTAGGCAATCACCGTCCTCGATTCGTCCAATTCGGTGTTGAAATTTTGGTCTATTATATTGGTATCGATATTGCTAAAGTCCTCTTCACAGGAAGCTAAGGCTATTATCACAACCATAATTGCCCCAATTTTAGGCAAAATGTACTTCATCTTCATAGATACAACAGTGTTTTTTTAGTCTAATACTTTCGATTGGTAAAAGTCTAAATATGCCTGAGAAAACTCCTCTTTATTATGATATTTTAACACAGGCTTTTCGAGATTTTTAAGATATGTTTCAAAATTGGAAGAAAGGTCATTGGAGCCAACAATGATCGCATCACTATGATCAATTGCCGTTTTCATTACATTGAAATAATCTGGGGTTTCCAAATGATCTACCACCTCATCGGCAATACCGTCAAATTTGATCTTTTTAACAAGATCTTTGTTCAGCGTATCTTCGAAACCTTGATTATAAACCGACGTGACTATTTTGCTATTTTCAAAAAGAGGTTCATTACTATAATAGGTCTTTAAGTAAAGTGGCAAAAAGGAGGCCAGCCATCCATGGACATGAATAATATCGGGGGACCAGTTCAATTTCTTTACAGTTTCAATAACTCCTTTAGCAAAGAAAATGGCTCTCTCATCGTTATCCTGAAAGAAATTTCCATTTTCATCAGCATAGGTTGCCTTGCGTTTAAAATAGTCTTCGTTATCAATAAAGTAGACCTGCATTCTTTCCTTCGGAATAGAAGCTACTTTAATAATTAAAGGCATGTCCAAATCGTTGATAACCAAGTTCATTCCCGAAAGCCGAATGACCTCATGAAGCTGATGACGACGCTCATTAATATTGCCATAACGAGGCATAAAAATGCGGATTTGACCACCATTATCATTGACCATCCTAGGCGCCTCAAACGACATGGAAGAAATCTCCGTATCCGGCAGGTATGGAATTACCTCTGAAGACACGTACAAGATTCTTTTATCTTTCATCATAAGCATTTATTTTTTAAAACGAGAGCAGGAGTAACAAGAATAATTTATTACTTTTCAGGTCGAAAATCACCACCTAAACTCATTTCATAGATTCTATAATTTACTGGCTTGTTGTTAAAGGATGCAAAATTACGAAAATTTATGCAGATTGCGTGTAATATCTTAATTTTGCTCGATTTTTATAGCACATGATATATCATCATCAACATTTATTACGGCAGGAAATAGCGCGCCACCAAACCAAAAAACAATCTATTGGTTTTGTTCCCACTATGGGAGCCCTGCATGAAGGACATTTGTCACTTGTTTCAAACGCACTTATAGAAAATGATATTGTTGTGGTGAGCATTTTTGTAAACCCCACGCAGTTTGATAAAGCGAAAGATCTCGAAAAGTATCCCCGAACACTGGATGCCGACACCAAATTACTTAAAACATTAAATGGAAACATTCTGATCTATGCGCCTAAAACCAACGATTTGTACGGTGCTAATGTGGTTTCAAAAAAGTATGATTTTGAAGGATTGGAACACCAGATGGAGGGAAAATTTCGTTTGGGCCATTTTGACGGGGTGGGTACGGTCCTCAATCTTCTTTTTAGAGCTATTGAACCTAACAAAGCTTATTTCGGAGAAAAAGATTTTCAACAGTTGCAAGTAGTCAGGAAACTGGTAGAAATTGAGCAACTTCCCATTGAAATCGTAGGCTGTTCCATTTTACGAGAACCCCATGGTCTGGCCATGAGCTCTCGCAATAAAAGACTTTCTCCTCTACAATTTAAAGAGGCCGTTATTATTCATCAAACACTTTCAGAAGTTCAAAGAAATTTTGACTCCCTTAGTATCACGAAGCTCAGTGAGATGGTAACGCGAGCCTTTCAGGAAAATCAACACCTCGAGCTTGAGTATTTTGAGATTGCCAGCGTCAAAACATTAAAAACAGCTCAACGAAAACGCAAAGGAACAGTATATAGAGCTTTCATTGCTGCCTTTGCTGGAGAGGTCCGGCTCATAGACAATATTGCCCTCAACTAGACTCAAGTTGGTTTGAAGCAAAAAATAGACCGTCTTTGGCTGTAGGACAAAACTCATACTTCTTACTTTCTACTTCATACAATTCAATTATCTTTGCCGCATGTTAATTCATGTAGTAAAATCTAAAATCCACAGAGTAAAGGTTACTGGTGCCAAACTCAATTATATTGGTAGCATTACCATTGATGAAGATTTAATGGATGCGGCCAATATTGTGGAAGGGGAGAAAGTTCAGATTGTGAATAATAACAATGGTGAACGCCTGGAAACCTATGCAATTCCAGGTCCCAGAAACAGTGGGGAAATTACTTTAAACGGTGCAGCAGCAAGAAAAGTAGCTACTGGTGATGTCCTCATTCTCTTTACCTATGGCATCCTGAGTGTGGAAGAAGCCAAGAGCTTCAAACCAGCACTGGTCTTTCCGAACGAAGAAAACAACTTACTGACATAATTTGAATAAATCCTTATCAAAGTTTCTGCAAATTGCTCTTCCCATGGCCTTGGGAGTATTTCTAATGTGGTATGTATATTCACAATATACCCCAGAGCAGCGAGACGAAGTTTTTTCTCATTTTAAAAATGCCAACTACGGAATTGTGGTCATCGCAGTATTAATGAGCGCGCTTAGTCATGTGGTGAGGGCTTATCGCTGGAATTTCATGCTGGCCCCGCTTGGATATCACCCTCATTTAGCAAACAACTTTATGGCTGTATGTGTGGCCTATTTAATGAACCTATTCATCCCGAAAAGTGGTGAAATATCGCGGGCGGCGGTACTCAATAAATATGAAAAAGTGCCCTTCGAAAAAGGGTTTGGAACCATCGTTTCCGAACGAATAGTCGACCTTATTTTTCTATTGATCTTTACACTGGTTGCGCTGTTGCTGCAGTTCGATCTTCTGTATGAATACCTTACCAACATTGTTCCTGTCAAAAAAATTGGAATTTCCATTGGAATATTAGCCGTACTGTTTGGATTGTTTTTATTGTTTCTGAAGTATTCAAAAGGGGCCATTAGCAGAAAAATAAAAGGTCTGGTTTCAGGACTTAAAGACGGAATTTTTAGCATCGTGAAGATGGAGAAAAAAGGCGTCTTCATTCTTCACAGCTTACTAATCTGGATGCTTTACATCAGTTCATTTTATGTGTCAACTTTCGCTCTTGAAGAGACTACAGGTATAGATCTGGGTATCATTATTATAACCTTTGTGGTAGGCAGTTTCACTTTCGCCTTTACCAATAGCGGTTTTGGTTACTATCAGGTAGCCATCGCTGGTATTCTACTGGTTTTTGGTATTCCTGAAACAGTTGGAACCGCATTGGGCTGGATTGTTTGGGCATCTAACATTGTTTATATCCTCATTTCGGGAGGAATCTCTTTTATTTTATTACCCATTTATAATAGAAAAAGATTATAAAATTTTACGAATTCAATCCTTTCGACTCCATGATTGGAAAGCTGATAAGAGCTATTTCCAAACGGAATTTTCTTCTAAAATTAGTATATTACCCCATAAATTTTTCACCTTATGAAAAGAATCCTACTTACCGCTGCTTACTTATTATTCTTTGTTGCCGGTTTTGCCCAATCTAAAATAATCTATGAAGAATTCTCCTCAATAAAGTTGGGAGAAACGAGACAATTGAAAATTCAACTTCCAAGAGATTATAAGGAAAATGTTGATAAGGTATATCCTATAATATTGGTACTGGACGCAAATTATTTATTCGAACCTGTAGCCGGAAATGTAGATTACTTTGGCTATTGGGAAGATATGCCCGAATCCATTGTCGTTGGAATTATGCAAGGTGACGCTCGTTACGACGATTGCGATTATGACGATTCTAATTTTATGCCTGCTGATAAAGGTGCCGACTTCTTTGAATTTATTGGTCTGGAATTGCTTCCCTATATAGACAGCAGTTTTCGCACTGCTAAGTTTACCATCGCCGTTGGCCATGATTTTACCGCCAATTTCATTAATTATTATCTGTTTAAAGATCCCCCATTGTTTAATGGATATATCTGCTTAAGTCCCGACCTGGCTCCTATGATGGATGAAAGGCTTCCGCAACGTATTCCGAACATCCCTTCCAAATTATTTTATTACTTAGCTACAGGAACAGATGATATTAAGGACTTGATGGAAATAAGCGTCGCTCTGGACAAATCACTTAGCCCTTTGAAAACTGATACCTTCGCTTATAGTTTTGACAATTTTGAAGGAGCTACACACTATTCTTTGGTCGCAAGAGCCATTCCTTCGGCAATGGAAAAAATATTTTCGGTCTATCGCCCTATCTCCAAACAAGAATATACAGAGGTCTTACTGAAGATGGAGACATCTATTCATCTATACCTGGTAGATAAGTACAAAACTATTGAAGACCTTTTTGGACTTACAAACCCAATACGCGTTAACGATTTCCTTGCGACATCGAGGGCTTGTGAGAAGACCAAACAATGGGATTCGCTAAGAGCCATTGCAACCATGGCCAAAAAGCAATACCCGGACACCGTTTTAGGCGACTACTACCTGGCGCGATATTATGAGGAGGTCGGTGAACCCAAAAAAGCCATGCGAACTTACCAAGGGGCATTTGATAAAGAGGAAGTGGATTTTATCACAACCGATTTGATGCTGGACAAGGCTGATAAAATTAAAGAAGACTTTGGATACTAATCAAAGGCTAGGGGACGGCTCATAACGAGGACAGAAACTCTCGATTTTCAATAGCCCACGCCATCAAAACATCCCTCCCTGGAGGAAGCACTAATTTAGAAATTATATTCGCTCGGTGTTTTTGAACGGTTCGATGAGAAATATTCAACATTTCACCAATCTCTTTTGAGGTTTTCACCTGTGCAATTAATTGAACAATTTTCTTTTCTGAAGGGGACAGAAACTGAATTCGCTCCAACAATGGTGAAATTTCCTTTCTAAATACCTCATTAAAACTGCGACTAAAGTATTCGCCTCCGGCTGCCACAGCAAGAATGCAGGCCTCAATTTCATGAAAAGGTTCGTCCTTTAACAAATAACCCGATATTTTCAAATCTCTGGCCTTCTGTATAAAGGCCTTTTCTTTATGAGATGTCAATATAATGAACTTGGTTTGACATTCCTGTTCGCAGCATTTTTTAATCACCTCAAAGCCAGAAAGTCCCGGCATTTCAATATCTAAAATGGCAATAACAGGACGACGTGTTAAAATAATATCAACCGCATCAAAGCCATTTAAAGCAGAGTCCAATACTGGGTAGCGCCTGCCGGTCAACACATCACTAAGCCCCTTTAAGAGCATAGGATGGTCATCTACAATAACAATGGATATTTCCTCTTTTATCAACTTATGGGGATTTCTGTTTGGATAATCGTTCCCTGTCCTGGTTTGCTTGCAATGTTAATGGTTCCTTTTAAAATTCGAATGCGCTCAACAATGGTTTTAAGCCCTAAGCTTTGATTTCTACGCGCTTGTATAGGATCGAAACCTATTCCGTCATCCGCAATTTTTATTACTATTTTTTGAGGTAGCTTTTTGATTTTTATCACTACGGAAGTGGCCTTTGCATGCTTTAATATGTTGGTCACACTTTCTTGCATAAATCTATAAAAATTTAAGCTTTCCTTCTCAGAAAAATAGGCATCGATTAAATCCAGTTCGGATGTAAAACATAGGGCGGTACTTTCGTCCACATCACTTATTAACTGTTCCAGGCACTCTGTTAGCCCCAATTGTTTTAAAACCGTAGGATACAATCCTCTGGAAATACTTCGCACCTCCTCTAAAGCCGAATTGGTCATGCAAGTAATCTCATCCAAACCCTCCATTTGAGTCTTTCGCTTTATTAATGTGAGTTGCTGCCCTACACTATCGTGCAACTCTTTAGCTATTCTCGTACGTTCCGCCTCTTGAGAAAATATGAGAGCCTCCGAGAATTTCTCTTGTAAACGACGTTTCGCCAGCGCCTGATTCAAAAAATACAGGGCCAAAGAAACGGCGCCAAAGGTGAGTAATAAATAAAACCACCAGGTCCGGTAAAAAAAATTTTTAGAGTTAATCTTAAATTGCAATGAATTCCCAATCTTATTTCCTGAAAAATCCAGTGCCTCAATTTCCAACAGATAATTTCCTGGTGACAAATTTGGAAATCGAATGGCCTGTTCTTCGTTAATATCCACCCAGGGATTGTCATTCAATCTAAATCGGTAATGGTGCTCTCTGTTTTCGACATTATGAGTGAGGCCAAACTCCAGTAATAGTTCTTTGTGTTCCGATGGCAGGACAATTTCCTCTTTGTTTTGTAGGATGTCTCTATTCAATTCTGAAGTGAATCTCGCTTGTTTAACATCATAACTTCGCAGTTGTAACAAAACCAATTCAGAATTATTGATTGCCGGCTTCAGATCATTCGGCTTAAAATAGTTTAGTCCTTTTATGGTACCTACTAAAAATCCATCTCCCGTGTTTAATGCACTATACCTATTGGCCTCATTATGACTTAAACCATCTTTTTCAGAAAAACGAATAGCAGATTGATCTTTTAAGTTGAAAGCCACAATGCCGTTGAACGTATTGATCCACCAGGTGTCTTCCTCAAAAAGTATGGTGGCAATACCTGCCTTTAACGCATCCTCATATAAGGTTGTAAATGACATAGTTTCGGGATCGAAAGACAGAATAGATCCCGATCTGGTTCCTAAAAGATAACCGTGGTCCTTGTGGTAGTCTGTCATTAAAATGAATGGATCCTTTAGTTCTTCCGAAGCACCATAAAACGTGGTCATTTCGGTAGTCAGGTTATACGTGAGTACCCCTTTATCTGTACCTCCAACTAATAGATCATTTTGTAATTCAATATCATAAATTTCTAAAGTATCCGTTTGGGCGAGGGATCTATGTGCTTTTGTCTTTTTATTAAATTCCATTAAATGATAGCCGTGGGTGCCATAAATAAAGGTAGAATCGCTTGCCGCAACCATACAAATAACAGGATAATGTTTAAAGGCTTCGGTTTCCATGGAGGGTGGACTTACTTTGATCACATTGCTCCAATCATTGCTCCATATGGTGTCTCCTTCCACAAAAATATTGCGGGACGAATTTGGAATCACTGAGGTTCCATTTTCCTTTAGCTCCAGATGCGTCATGGTCTCACTGGTAGTGTTTAGTTGAAACCATCCTATACTTTCGGTCGCAACAATATAGGTGGAATCCGTCAGGGCCGCAATGGATCGGACACTCGTATTTGGAATAAATGTTTTTATTTTATCTGAAGGGAATTTAAAATAGTGCAGTTCGCCACCCGAAGTTCCTATCCACAAATCCCGCTTGGTGTTGTTTGAATATAAGGACAACGCGGGATATACTTCAAAAATGTCATTCTTATAAAGTGTCTGAAATCCCTGCTCCCTATTAAAAGTTCGAAAAACCAGGTCGCCTTCTTCCTGACTTACAATTAAATGTTCAAGAGCGTCATCGGTAACCACCTGATTTCTCCCTCCCGGAAGCTTCCATTTTGAAACAGGTTTTACGCCTCGAGTTTCATTAGAAATTTGATATAGTTGTGGGTCTTGCTCCAGTAGGTTGTAAAAAACACCATCGGATTGAAACTGTCCCTTGATCCAGCACTTTGATGGATTAGCAGCTCCATCCTTCATAAAGGATTCACCAGACTCACGTTTAAGAATGGTTCCATCCCAAGCAATCGTCGTGATCGGGAAATTATCATCTCCAATAATGCAATAATCTTTAAATCCGATAAAGGTCGTAGAAGGGTCCAGCAAAAACTTATTCTCTGTGTTTGTAAAACTGAAAATTGGCTCCAAGGACAGATTTTCGTGTAGCACATTTACCGTAATTACGCGATCCTTTTGAGAGAGCAAATACTCCCTATTATCATATTCAAAAACATGTGAAAACACGGTGAGATCTTCAGTGACAAAATCGGGTATGGTGAATTCCATGGTATAAGGATCGAACAAAAAAATTAGGTGTTGGTCGGATCTGGCATGCAGGTAAAATTTTCCGTCCTTTCTTTTATAAAATTGACCCACCTCTATGATGGGGCCATTGAATTCAGGGAGAACTATATTTTGAAAAGTACGTCCATTGAAACGCTGAATCCCTAATTTCTTATCACTCAAGACAATGGTTCTAATATCCAGGTTTCGACCTCCAAGCCAAAGAAACCCGTCATTATCCATACACATGGCATTAATGCTATCCAGTTCTAAGCCATCCTGTTTTGTGATTATTTCGTGGTAAAAGTCCCCAGACTGAGCCCAAATTGAAGTGTAACTGCATATGAAAATTAAGAGCCATCTAAATTTCATTGGGGGAGAAAGATTCTTTTATTTGTAAATATATCTATTTTAGCTGAACTATTATGGCCAAAACTAAAACCACTTTTTTTTGTCAGAACTGCGGAAGTCAATATTCCAAATGGCAAGGGCAATGTACCTCTTGTAAGGAATGGAATACCATTGCAGAAGAAATTATTCAAAAGGCGGAAAAAGTTAGCTGGAATATAGCCGAAACATCCCCTGCCAGAAGGGCGGCCAAACCGCAAAAAATATCGGAAATATCGAACACTTCTGAAGCACGCCTTGACACCAAGAACAATGAACTCAATCGAGTTTTAGGTGGAGGACTGGTTCCCGGGTCTTTAACACTTTTAGGTGGAGAACCGGGCATTGGAAAAAGCACATTGATGCTTCAGGTTGCTCTTCAATTACCTTATAGAACACTTTACGTTTCAGGAGAGGAAAGCGCTCAACAAATTAAAATGCGCGCCCAACGCATTCATCCCAATTCGGAAACTTGTTATATCCTAACAGAAACAAAAACACAGAACATATTTAGGAACATTGCCCAAATGGAGCCGGATATTGTAGTAATAGATTCTATTCAAACGCTTCATACGGACTTTATAGAAAGCAGTGCGGGAAGCATTTCTCAAATTAGAGAAACCACCACCGAATTGATCAAGTTTGCTAAAGAGACCAACACACCCATTATTCTCATAGGCCACATTACCAAAGATGGAAATATCGCCGGACCAAAAATTTTGGAGCATATGGTCGATACTGTGCTTCAGTTTGAGGGAGATCGCAATCATATTTACCGAATACTAAGGGCCAATAAAAATCGATTTGGCAGTACCAACGAATTGGGCATTTACGAAATGCAGGGTAACGGCTTGCGCGAGGTGTCTAACCCGAGTGAAATCCTCATTTCCAAAAACGAAGAAGACCTTAGCGGAACAGCCATTTCTGCGACCTTGGAAGGAATGCGTCCCTTGATGATCGAAATACAGGCTTTGGTAAGCACCGCAGTTTACGGAACGCCGCAACGTAGTGCCACCGGTTACAATGCCAAGCGACTGAACATGATATTAGCGGTATTAGAAAAGAGGGCCGGTTTTAAACTTGGCGCAAAAGATGTTTTTCTAAATGTCACCGGAGGGATTACTGTTGATGACCCTGCGATCGATCTCGCTGTTGTAGCCGCTGTTTTGTCATCCAACGTGGATGTTGCCATTGATAAGCGCATCTGTTTTGCTGCGGAAGTGGGACTTGCTGGAGAAGTTCGTCCAGTTACTCGCGTAGAACAACGCATTTTAGAGGCAGAAAAACTAGGTTTCAATGCTATTATTATTTCAAAATATTGCAAACTCCCCAAGCAAGCTTATAAGATTACTGTAATCAAATTGGCCAAAGTTCATGATGTTGTAAAACATTTATTCGGCTAAAACCTATTGTACGATCATCATCAGGGAGCTGGGTTGGGCATTGACTGATGTATCTGGTTAATCTCCCGAAGTATTTCTTCAGAAAGAACTAAGTCTACGCTTTCGATGTTTTCCGACAACTGCGATAATGTGGTGGCACCAATAATATTGCTGGTCACGAATGGCTGCTGATTTACAAAAGCAAGGGCCATTTGCGTAAGACTTAAACCATGCTTCCTGGCAATTTCACTATAGGCCTGAGTTGCATTTAACGAAGCCTTACTACTGTATCTACTATAATTCGGAAATAAAGTAACACGGGCAGCGGCCGGTTTTTGCCCATCTAAATACTTTCCGGACAAAACACCAAAAGCCAATGGAGAATAGGCCAAATACCCAACGTTTTCCATTTGCAGCACCTCCGTAAGTCCTATTTCATCTCTGCGTTGCAATAGGTTATAAGAGTTTTGAGTGGATACCATTTTTAATTTGCCCTTTCGGTGTTCTTCCATATACCGCATAAGGCCAAAAGGAGTTTCGTTACTCAATCCAATATGTCTAATTTTTCCAGCTTTCACGAAGCCTTCCAAGCGATCCAAAATGGCACCGATGTTGTCCTCCCATTGAGCATTACCACTATAATTGTAATCTCTGACCCCAAAAATATTAACTTCCCGCTCGGGCCAATGCAATTGGTATAGGTCAATATAATCGGTTTGTAAACGAGTGAGGCTTTTGTGCAGTGCGTCCTCCAGAGAAACCTGGCTGAAATCCAAATGCGGTCTAACATCTTTAAAAATTTCTCTTCCGGGGCCGGTAATTTTAGAGGTTAGAATGATGTCTTCTCTCCTTCCCGTTTTCGCTAGCCAACTACCTATAATTCGTTCGGTTTCCCCAAGTGTTTCTTTGGAATAAGGAACGGAATACATTTCGGCAGTATCAATAAAATTAACGCCACGCTCAAGAGCCATTTCTATTTGGGCATGGCCTTCTGTTTCTGTATTTTGCCTACCCCAGGTCATGGAGCCGAGGCAGATCTTAGAAACTTCTAAATCTGTATTTGGAAGGTTGGTATATTTCATTCAGATGCCGCTTTGGGCGTTTTCAAGTTACAATTCGTTTAACAGTCTGTTAATTTCGTCCAATTTTGGAGTTAAAATAACCTCAATTCTTCGATTCTTGGATCTACCCTCGCGGGTCGAATTGGATGCTATTGGTGCATGCTCTCCCCTACCGGCAGCCGTGAGATTATCCTTCGGAATACCATTATTATTTGTCAATATAGAAACTATCGCAGTCGCACGTTTGGTAGAAAGGTCCCAGTTATTTTTGATATTTCCACTGCCGCCGTAAGGCACATTATCGGTATGACCTTCAATAAGTACAGCGATCTCTTTATTTTGTTCAAGTACTTTCCCCAATGCGCTAACCGCTTCCGAGCCACGCGCATTTACGGCCCAGCTTCCACTGTCAAAAAGGAGTTTGTTCTCCATGGAAACATAAACTTTCCCGTTACGTTGCTCCACAGTGAGGCCATTGCCTTCAAAATTGGTTAAGGCAGCCGAAATCGCATCTTTAAGAGCTCTCATCTTTGCGTCTTTGGAAGCAATTATCCCTTCCAATTCTTCTACACGTTGGGAACGATCTGTCAATTGGCGCTGCATGTCTTTGAGTCTTGCCTCCTCATCGGCCAGCGCTTTTTCTTTGGCTTCTAATTGTTCCAGTAATTTTCTATTGCGTTCCAAATTTTCGGTAAGGGCCGACGAACTATTGGCTTCTAACGCATCGTAGGAGGCCTTCATGCGATTGTAATTATTTTTGGCCGCCTCCATATCCATAGCCAAACGTGTTTTTTCTGAATTGAGCTTTTCAATCTCCTTTCGTAAGTTAGCCACTGTATAGATTTCGCCATCCGTTCCAGAGCCATCTAATTGTGCGTTCAACTGCTCATTTTCTGCCTTCAGCGCGTCATTTTTGGCTTTGAGGTCCTCATAAATTTGTGACGAAACACACGAGCCTGTTAGCAAGATGAGAGTAATTCCGAAGAAAATATTTTTAATCATAGCACTAGATTTAGGTTTGTTTGGGTTAACTTTTTTTGGGCCCAAATGACCTTAAAAAGCCAATTCTACCATATGCGGGCAATGATCGCTATGATAGGCCTCGGGTAATATAACGGCTCGTTTCAAATTTTCTTGTAGGGGTTGTGACACCATATTATAGTCAATACGCCAACCCTTATTGTTGGCCCGAGAATTTGCGCGATAACTCCACCAAGTATAGTGATGTGGTTCTTTATTAAAATGACGAAAACTATCTATAAATCCGCTAGCTATAAAATTACCGATCCATTCGCGTTCAACAGGCAAAAATCCAGAGACATTTTTGTTTCGTACCGGGTCGTGAATATCGATAGCTTCATGACAAATATTGTAATCGCCGCAAATCACCAAATTGGGGTATTCCTTTTTCAATTTATCGACATAAATTTGAAAGTCATCCATGAATTTCAGTTTATGATTTACCCGCTCAATATTACTCCCACTGGGTAAATATAAGCTCATGATCGAAACATTGTCAAAATCCACCCGAATCTGACGGCCTTCAAAATCCATAGACTCTATGCCCGTACCATAAGCCACATGATTGGGTTCGGTTTTACAAAAAATCGCAACACCACTGTATCCTTTTTTCTGTGCACTGAACCAATAATGGTAAGGATAACCGGCCGCTTCGATCTCGGCTACATCTACTTGATCCACATGGGCCTTAGTTTCTTGAATACAAATGACGTCGGGATTAGCACTTTGAAGCCAATCGGTAAAGCCTTTGCGCATAGCCGCGCGGATACCGTTTACATTATAGGATATTATTTTCATGTGTTTCGGTTTGAAATTTTACGATGCTAATGTAAATAACATTGTATTTTTACAACGACCCGTTTCTGAAAGGTTTTCAAAAAAGAATCAACAAAATAAAAAGTGATCCCGTAAGTTGTAGTACTAATGAAGTTGTACCTCTATCTTTTTCTTTTCTTTATAGCCCTATCGGGTTATGCACAAGATGAGGGTTCTAATTATCGCACAAAGAAGATCGCTGTTACAGATAGTGTTAGAATTGATTCGGTTTCATTAAACCCTTCTCGGTTTTCGATCAAAGATCAACGAGGGGTTCTTAGCGATTCTACCAATTACCGCATTGATTTTGAAAGCGGACTTATTATTTTTTCTGAAGCATTTAAGCGTGAAAATGATTCGGCAACGGTAGACTATTTAAGGTACCCCGATTTTCTGACGAAAGATTACTTTGTTTTAGATCCAAAAATTATCGTAGAAAACACAGGAAGTATTGACAAACTTTACGCCCTAGACACTAGTACCAGAGACGAAAACAACTCCCCTTTTGATGGACTCAATGCGGTGGGAAGCATCACCCGCGGTATTACTATAGGAAACAATCAAAATGCTGTAGTGAATAGCGAATTGGATCTGCAAATTACCGGAAAACTAAGTGACAAGGTATCCATAAGGGCCTCTATCCAAGATGCCAACATTCCCACACAAGAAGGAGGATATTCCCAAAGTTTGGACGAATTTGATCAAATCTTTATTGAACTCTATGGTAAAAACTGGAACATTCGGGCTGGGGATATCGATTTGAAAAACAACAACAGTTATTTTGGAAGATTTACTAAAAAGGTGCAGGGAATTGCTCTTGGCAGCACCTTTGACCACAAAGATGGTTCTAAAACGTCGGTTTTCGCAAGCGGGGCGTTGGTACGTGGGGTTTTTCAAAGAAGTCAATTTACAGGACAGGAGGGAAACCAGGGTCCATACAAACTGGTTGGTCCTAATGGAGAGTTATTTATTCTTATTGTCTCTGGTAGTGAGCGTGTATATATTAACGGCCTACTTCTCAAACGCGGTGAGAATGAAGATTATATAATTGACTACAACGCCGGAGAAATTAAATTCAATCCTACGTATCCCATCACCGCCAACATGCGGATCACGGTAGAATATCAATTTACAGACCGAAATTATACTCGATTTATAGGCTATGGTGGCGGAAATTATAGTAGCGATAAATTAGATATTGGAGCTTATGTTTATTCTGAAAACGACGCTAAGAACCAACCGCTTCAGCAAAACCTAACCGAAGAACAAGTGGCTATTCTAGGCGTAGCAGGTGACGATATGGATTTGATGAACGCTCCTTCTGCCGTTCCCGACACCTTTTCAGAAAATAAAATTCTGTATAAGAAAGAAGACTTTGAGGGTACCGAAATTTTCGTGTTCTCCAACAACCCCGAAGACGAGCTTTTTAATGTTCGCTTTAGTTTCGTGGGTGATAATATGGGAAACTATATCATAAGTGAAGAAAGTAGTATTAACCGTATTTTTGAATTCGTCCCACCTGTAGGGTTAGTTCCCCAAGGAAATTATGATCCGGTGGTTCGGTTAAATGCTCCGGAAAAATTACAAATAGGCGGTGTTAACGGAAGCTATCATCCGTCCGAAAAAACGCGAGTGGATTTTGAAGTAGCCGGAAGTGTGAACGATCTTAACTTATTTTCCTCTTTGGACGACGCCAATAATGAAGGTTTTGGGGGACGATTGGCGGCCAATCAAACCGTGTTCAAATCGGCTGACACCTTGAAAATTGATGCCTTTGGAACTTTGGATTTCATCAACAAAGATTTTAGAACCATTGAACGATTGTACAATATTGAATTTAATCGGGACTGGAATTTAGAGATACCATTAGGAGATCAACGTTTTATTACAGCGGGAACTTCCGTAAGCCATCCTAAATATGGAAGTGGGCGGTATGAATTTCAACAATTGGATTTTTCAGAAAACTTTTCTGGAGTAAGGCATGTTCTTTCCTCAGCAGTGCGTTTGAAGCGTTTGAACATTTTTGCCAATGGAAGTTATTTGGATAGCGAAAGTGATTTGTTGGAATCCAATTTTGCTCGTATTAACAGCGGTGCCGTTTATGGTATAAACAAAGTATGGTTGGGAGCTAAGTTCAATTCAGAAGACAATAAGGTTAAGACCATTGCTAATGATAGCCTTACCCCTTTAAGTCAGCGATTTAATGCTTATGAAGTGTTTACAGGCATAGGAGATAGCACCAAGGTTTATGCGGAAGTGGGATATCGTTATCGCGTAAATGATAGTGTTCGGTCCAATGTGCTAACCCGGGTGAATACCTCGAACGACTATTTTCTAAAATCGAAGTTGATCAATAATAAAAAAACTCAGTTATCGCTCTTTGCCAATTATCGGGTTTTAAATTATGAAAACCAATCCACGGACAGCAACTTCGTTCCACAAGAAGATGAACAAAATTTAAATGCCCGTTTATTGTACGGTCAGTCGTTATGGAAGGGTGGTATTCGCTTAAATACGGCTATAGAATCCAACAGCGGGGTTATTGCGCAACAGGAGTTTACTTATGTGCAAGTAGAGCCAGGCCAAGGTGTTTTTACCTGGATCGATTATAACAACAACGGGGTACAAGAACTGAATGAATTTGAGGTTGCTCAATTTCAAGATCAGGCCGAGTATGTGAGAGTGCTTCTTCCCAATCAAATATTTGTGAAGATAAGGAACAATAAATTCAGTCAAATTGTGACCCTGGACCCGCAGCAATGGGCAAACAATGAAGGATTGAGAAAGTTGTTTTCTAAGTTTTACAACCAAACGTCTTATGTTATCGATAGAAAGGTGGCTCGCAGTAATGATATTGCCAGCATCAACCCCTTTAAGGATGGAAAAGAAGATCAATTGGGACTTAATTTGAATTTTAGAAACGCCTTGTTCTTTAATCGTGGAAAGCAACGATATACCACGAGCTACACCTATTTGACAAGTTCGGGTAGCAATCTCATCTCATTAGGACTGCAGGAGAATAAACTGGAGAGTCATCAGCTCAATTTCAATCATAAGTTTTGGGAGGTTTGGTTGCTAAATTTGAGGGGGGCTTTTGGCAACAATGAAAGCATTTCTGAAAACTTCGAAAACCGTAATTTCGATTTGAGTAGTTATCAGGTTAATCCCAAGATTTCCTATTTATTAAATCGTCAAACCCGCTTTGACTTCTTCTACCAGTTTCTAAACAAGGAGAATTTACTGGGGGAAATGGAAACTTTGGATCAGCAAAAGCTAGGGGTGTCATTTGCGTATAATAATGTACAGAAGATATCTATTTCGGGCGAGTTTAATTATATAGACAATGCCTTCGAAGGCAGTGCATTTTCTCCAGTGGCTTATACTATGTTGGAAGGGTTACAGCCGGGTACTAATTTTACATGGAGTCTTTTATTTCAGAAAAGAATCACCAAATATTTGGATGCTAATCTTTCTTACTTCGGAAGAAAAAGTGAAACATCCAGTACCATCCATACGGGGACGATTCAGTTGAGAGCGTATTTTTAACGGTACTAACTTTCTTGTTACTCAAGGCATTATTTTATTCCGAAGAAAACAAAAAAGAGCGGGACAAGCCCGCTCTTTAAGTCATTTATTAAACGCTGGAAGGTTATTCCACTATAATACGTTTGACACTTGCATTGGTCTCATCACCTAAACGGATGATGTAAATTCCTGCAGCAACGTGAGACATATCTAAATCATACTCATAACCAGAGTTTGATTCGTTATCCAACGGATAAGAAAATAGTCTTTGTCCTAACATATTAGTAACCGTTAACAGTAGAGTATTGGTCACTTCAGTGGTTGGCATTAATATCTTGAATTGGTTATTTCCTTGATTTACGATAAGTAACTCTGTGTTATTAAAGTTATCACCAAGTCCAAGAATTCCACCACAAGATTGTAGTGTCCAGTCAAGAAGTGTTCCACCATCTTGATTCGCATTATCTGTAATACGAAGCGTCCAGTCACCGATAGTTTGCATTCCGTCGAAATCTGCTAAGCTTCCTTCTGGCTGATAAGGACCAGAAATAGGATCGGTTGCACTTGAAATAGGATTTGCCGCTTCATCATCGAATGTTACATCGGTCATGTCATCACAGTCTCCACATACACCATCAGCCAATAATACGGTCGTATTATCTGGTCCAATTAATTCAATGGTAAGGTCACCAACCCATGTGTGCTCGATATTTACATTTACATTCAAGTCGTTGATCGTAAAGTTATCGGCATACGTAATTACAGAATTCGTAACCGTACCTGCATCAGGACCAATACTAAAGTCGTTATCATTGGTCTGACTTGCACAATCAAGATTAACAACTGTTTTGGTAAAGCTATCGTTTGTGTTATCGGAATCTGTACCCAATACAGTAGTTGCTACGAACTCATAAGATCCAAAAGCAGAAAGATTTGCTGTAGCAGCAAAAGTATAATCTAGTGTTCCTCCAGCAGGAATAGGACCTGCTACAGTTTCCGTAACAGCACCTCCACCGTCAACTTCATAAGAAACATCAAAGTTACTTTGTGGTGCACCTCCAAAGTTCTCAATGGTAACAATTACGGTCTCGTTACTTAATCCTTCACCACTATTAGGCTCTACGATGTCCACAACTCCTAAGTCATTTGCAAACACGTGTAATACGTTTTTGCATGTGCTATCATTGTTGTTATCTTCATCACCAGCCAAATCAGTCTCCACGCAAATCTCATAGGTTTGTCCTTCGGTTGAAAGATCGACAGTTGCAGCAAAAGTGAAAGTTTCTGTAGCTGTTGGAGCAATTGTTCCAGCAAAGGTTTCTGTAGCGATAGTTGTACCGTCTACACTTAAGATCACGTCAAAATTAGATTGAGGGTCCAGGCCGAAGTTGAACAATTCTACTTCCACAGTTTCTGTAGCCGTTAATAATCCATCTACAGGAGTAACGATATTTACTGCACCAACATCAATGTTAAAGTCCGGTGCAATTTGGAAACGTCCTACAACATCACTTCTTCCAGGGAACATCAATTCGTTAATAAAATACATTCTCTTATAGTCCGTTGGATCTAAGTCAATTTTACTATAGTCACCGTAACGTAGGCCAGGAATATTTCCATTTCCTTGGGCGATAAGTTGTGGTGCGATACTCATAGTACCGTTAGGATCACTTGCAAATCTACCGGTGTAGTAGCTTGAAACAAACTCATTTGCATTTCCATTTCCTGTTGCAGCATTACCTAGTACGGAGAATCCCATACCAATATTACCTTGTGTATCCATTATCATACTACCATGCCAGAAGTGTCTTCCATCAGGATCTGAAAAAGTACCTTCTTGTTCCATGACCCATGGATCTGTAGGAGTATCTCTTCTAAACTCATACCAACGGATGGCAGCTTGTTCTCCTCCTCCTGGGTCTATATCAATTACAAAATTGAAAATAGCACTCTCGTAAGTTGGAAACCTTTTGTACTGAGCCTGATTCATAATAATCCCTTGTAAAGCATCAATATCTGCTCCACCATTAGGCTGCGTTAAATTATTAAAGGCAGTTCCGTCAAATATTGAAGTAAAAGGTGTTACCAGAACTTCTTGCGGATTTGATATCGTAGAGTTTCCTGGAGTGTCAAAATCTACATCAAGATCCCAGAATTTAATACTATCATCGGCCTGACCTGGATAGGCATCATCTTGGAAAAAGATCACCGTTGCATTTCCAGGACCTGGATAATTATCATCAGAGATATTTAATGCCTGAACACTAGCGAATCCTTGGTTGTTAAAGTTAGGTAATGAAAATCCTTGAATAGATACGTTACCTGCAGGCTCACCTTCGATCATTGCCTGACGCTCCATGGCATAAATTCTGTTCCCGTTAGATTGGTCAGATACATAGTATCCGTCACTCCAAACAGACAACTTTTGGTAATCATTAATGGTGTTAATGTTATACACATTCCAGCCATCATTAACTGGGTCTGGACCATCTGATACAGCTACTTGTGCACCTCCTCCAAGGAATGAAAGAACCCATCGTCCTGGAGTTGGATTTCCTACAGAAACCGCAACCGGATCGTAAGAAACTGTTAAGTCACAACATCCGCTTGAAGGGAAAATTGCCGGGTTTGGTGCTGTTTGTCCAACTAGCGTGTTTCCATCTTTATCGTAGATGGCAAAACCCGTATTAAATACGACAAACACGTGATCTGGCCCTACCGCCAAAGATGGATCTGTAGGTTGTGAGTTTGAAGTAGCTCCAGTCCATAAAAGGTCCGGAGTTCTTCCAGGTATTTTTTGACTAAGCTCGTGCGGCTCTTGAGATAAAATATCTGCCTGACGACCCTTACCTGGAATAATTTCTCGTTTGATATGGTAAGCTCTACCATCTTGTGCCTCTTTAGGCTCTTTCACCGTTGCCGGTGTTAATTCATTCATTCTAGAGGCCAATGAAGGAACGTACGTATGTCCATCTGCCGTACCAACGTAAACGGCCCCTTGATTTTGCTGCGCATTTACTCCAAAACTTGCTAGAAGTAAAAATGCCAGTAAAGTGTAAGTTAATTTCATTACTACTGATTTTAGGTTAAATTTTAATAAGTCCTTAAAAGTAATATGATTTATTGAATATACAAGGGAGAATTTTAAATATTTTATAAGTTTAACTTGCTGCCAGTCAAGTACTTAAATTTTAATTTCCTATCGAGTTAATAGGTTTATAGCGCAAAGTTTTTATCTAGGGCCTATTCATATAAAATAAAAAAACTATTTCTGAATGGCACATTTATTGTAATTTAACATTTCAAATTTTAAAACAAAACCTAATGAAATACTTTAAAACCATTTTCGCCCTCTCAGCATTGGTGTTTTTATTTAGTTGCAATCAAAAGGCAACCAACGATGCTATGGCAGAATCAAAAAAGAAAGAAATGCATACTAAAATGACCTCAAACGGTTTTAAAATGGGAACCATTGTTACTTCGGACGAAGAAGGCGATTGCGCCGTTGTCATTAAATTAGAGGATAAGGATTATAAATATTTCCTTGATCCAATTAATTTAGAAGAAGGGTTTAAAACGAATGGCGAGAAAGTGTGGGTGAAATTTAATGGTTTGCGTATGGCCAACCGATGTTTAAAAGCCAACCCCGTAAGTATAGTAGAAATACAAAAAAGAGAGGGTTAGCCCTCTCTTTTTTGTATTCAATTTAGTTTTTAAAAGATGCTTACTTCACAATGATCTTTGCAGATTTTGTAAGATTACCTCTTCCTAACTTCACTAAATAGACTCCCGAAGAAACATAAGACATATCTAGTTGATATGTAAATTTCCCACCTTGGTTGGCAAGATTGTTATATACTAATGTTTTCCCGGTAATATCATAAACGCTGATTGGTAAAATGTCGTTATAATTAGTTCTCAAGCTAATATCGAATACCTTATTATCTGTTGAAACCACTTGCAATTCAGAATTTTCAAATTCTAAGTCTTCTGTGGATAAAACTCCTCCAGAAAAAAGGTTTTCCCCATAACAGTCGTTAAATGGTACTGAATCACCTCCTAAAGAAGTTGTTGTTTCTATTCGATATAAATTGTCAACTAAAGACAGATCTGCCTGAGCCGTAAAAGTATAATCATCTGTGCCTCCCGCTGGAATGGATCCTGTATAGGTTTCACTAACAGGTGTTCCGCCATCAACACTATAGGTAACCGGAACACTTGTTACGGTTGAAGTACCGTAGTTCTGGATAGTAACTGTTATATCCTCAGTAGCTGTAAGTGGTCCTTCATTGGGCATAATGTCGATAATCGCTACATCATTGGCAGGTAAGGTATTCTCTAAATCGAAAACTCCAACCACATTTTTTCTGTTGGCATCCCAGTACTCCGCAATATGCCAAAAAGTTCTATCATCATTAGGATCGATCGTTAAATGCACGTAATCAGCAACTCTGTTACTACTGCTGTTTCCGGTACTCTGTCCAATCAATTCTTCCGCAAACGTCATGTCTCCCGAAGGATCTCCCTCTAATCTACCTGTATAGCGTATAGAGATCATTTCGGTATCACTAACTGATGTATATCCCATACCAATATTACCCTGGATATCCATGGCCATACTTGCTGAGAAAGCATGTCTTCCACCAGGTGCGGTATACGTACCTTCCTGGAATATAGTCCAAGGCTGACCTTGTTCAGTTTGACGCAATTCATACCAACGCACACCAGCTAATTCTCCTCCTCCTGGGTCCGTGTCTACAACGAAATTAAAAATAGCCGAGTTATAATCGCAAAACCTTCTTACATGAGCCTGATTCATAATGGTTGCCTGTAGCGCATCAATATCGGGTCCTGCAGGTTGACTAAGATTTGAGAAGGAGCCTCCATCAAATACACTTATAAAGTCTGCCGTAATAATTTCTTCCGGCGCTGAAATGGTCGAATTTGATGTATCATCCCAGTCAACATTCACCGTCCAGATTTTTATATGGTCATCACTTACGCCCCCCCAGGCATCATCCTGCAAATAAGCTACTGAAAAATTCCCTGGTTCCGGTTCAGAACCTCCTGTAGCCTGAAAACCCTGTGGACTATAAAAACCGCTGGTTGCAATACCTGTCAATGGCAGACTTACAAACTGCGCGGCCTCACCATCAATCATCTTTTCGCGCTCCACAACAAATACCCTTCTGGATCCAATGTTTGCTGTACAATAGTAGCCATCAGGCCATACAGAGAACTTGGTGTAGTCAGGAAACTGTCCTGTTCCAAAACCCGCTGTATATACGTGCCATCCATCATTAACGGGATCAGGTCCTTGACAAACCGCCACGTTAAATCCATTTGGACTGCTATCAAATTCGGTAATAATAAAGCGTCCTCTTGGCTCTCCAGGGCCATTGTCTGCATATTGATCGAATAATATTACACCATCTCCAATGTTATTTCCAGGAAAGATAGTGGACCAAGCTGCTTGTGGAGTAAGTGGGTTACCTGCTTTATCATAAATACGAAAGGCAAAATTCCATCCTGCCATATAGTGATTTGGTCCTACCGCACCTGTTGCATCGGACACCACACCAACACCAACATTAGCATCAAATACCAAACTTGGCGGGCTACCTGCATACAAAGGAGGAGTGGTTTGCAATACGGGATCTGCTCCTGAAGAACCTTTCCCCGGAATTACATTATTTCCAAATTGCTTTTTTGGCCTTGCCTCTCTTTCTTCATCGGCATCGTCAAATACGAAGGTTCCATCCCGAAGTTGTTGAGCCAAACTAGGCACATAAATTGGGTCGGATAGATACCCTTTACTCACCGGGCCTATAGATTGTTCTTGTGACATGACTGGAAGCGCCATAAGAGCCAGTACACATATCAAAACATAATTTTTAAATTTCATAATAATATTTTTAGGTTATTACTTTAACTAGGAGTTAAAATTAATGAAACTTAGCGGGTTAAAAAAAGAAAACCCGGCAAAACGGCCGGGCTTAATCTCATAATTATATCATACGTTTCTAAGAAAGCCAATTTTCGTAAGAGATACTTTCTCGTAGTTTATCAGAAATTTTGGCAATGGAAATCCGTTGCTGTTGCATACTATCTCTTTCCCTTATGGTCACCGTTTGATCTTCCAATGTTTGATGATCCACAGTAATACAATAAGGAGTTCCAACTGCATCTTGACGTCTATAGCGTCTACCGACCGCATCTTTCTCGTCGTATATCACATTATAATCCCATTGTAGTTTAGCCACAATTTCCTTAGCTACTTCGGGCAGTCCGTCCCTTTTAATTAAGGGAAGAATAGCTGCCTTGGTTGGGGCTAAAATAGACGGTAATTTCATCACAACTCTTGTGCTACCATCTTCTAGCGTCTCTTCCTGTAATGAATTACTCAAAACGGCTAAGAACATTCTATCCAAACCAATGGAAGTCTCCACCACATAAGGTGTATAGCTTTCGTTCATTTCAGGATCGAAAAACTGCAATTTCTTTCCACTAAACTCTTCATGGGCTTTAAGGTCGAAATCGGTTCTTGAGTGGATTCCTTCTAATTCCTTAAAACCAAATGGAAAATTGAATTCTATATCGGCCGCAGCATTGGCGTAATGTGCTAATTTTTCGTGATCATGAAAACGGTAATTATCACTGCCCAAACCTAGCGATAAATGCCAATTAAGTCGAGTTTCCTTCCAGTGTTCGTACCATTTCATTTCTTCCCCTGGACGGACAAAAAATTGCATTTCCATTTGTTCAAATTCTCTCATTCTGAAAATAAACTGTCGGGCCACAATCTCATTTCGAAAAGCCTTTCCCGTTTGCGCTATTCCGAAGGGAATCTTCATGCGCCCCGTTTTTTGAACGTTCAGAAAGTTAACAAAGATACCTTGTGCTGTTTCTGGTCGAAGGTAAAGATCGGTCGCACTTTCGGCTGAAGCACCTAGTTTAGTACCAAACATTAAATTGAATTGACGTACCTCTGTCCAATTTTTAGAGCCCGTATCGGGGTCGGCTATGCCAAGCTCCTCTATTAGGGCTTTTACATCTGCTAAGTCTTCATTTTCCAGGGATCTTGCCAGACGCTCCAAAATTGCTTTTTTATCTCCCAAATATTTGACCACTCTTGGATGGGTAGCGACAAATTGTGCTTCATCGAAAGCCTCACCAAAACGTTTCTTTGCCTTGGTAATTTCCTTTTGAGCCTTCACATTCAGTTTTTCAGCATAATCTTCGATCAATACATCGGCTCGATATCTTTTCTTAGAGTCCTTATTATCGATCAAAGGATCATTGAATGCATCTACATGCCCTGAGGCCTTCCAAGTGGTTGGATGCATCAAAATCGCGGCATCTATACCCACAATATTCTGATTCATATATACCATGCTGCGCCACCAATATTCGCGGATGTTCTTTTTTAGCTCTACTCCATTCTGAGCATAATCGTAAACAGCGCTTAAGCCGTCGTAAATTTCACTAGAACCAAAGATGTATCCATACTCCTTAGCATGCGATATTACTTTCTTGAAATGATCTTCATTTTTTGCCATAGCGCAAAAATAGAAAAACCGCCACGATAACATCGCAGCGGTCTATAATTTTTTGTTACAATTTTAAAGGTACAGTACTATTTTAGTATCATGCTGGTTGTAGCCACTTGCTGTGGGCCATCAAATACATTGATAACATACCTTCCTTCAATTAAATCATCTTCGGCAGCATCCACGAGTACGCACACATCCAATTCCTCTTGCTCATAGAATACCTTTGTACTTGCACTATAATTTAAAGTTCCTTCTTCAAACTGCATAACGGCTTTTTCACCCAATAGATTATTGCTAGGATTAATTACCTGAATAAAGAGCAAACGATCTCCTTTTTCTGCAATAATGTTAGGTGCCAAAGTAAAGCAGCTACGCACCTTATCGGCTCTGCTAGAGCGCTTTGTGTCAACAACCTTGCCGCTGTTACGCACAATGACGGCATCTCCCTTTAAATTAATAGCTTTAACAACCGATCCCTTTTTAAGGGTTTCGGCCATGGCAATGTTCTCCTCACCTACCGAATCCACTACTCGAATGGTCTCGTTCAAAATGGTATTCGTACTATCCATTTGAATAGCTAACATTTGATTGGCTTGAATCAAACTATCAGCTCTTTTAAACAACAGCTTTCGCTCGTTCTTCAATCTTCCAATTTCACTTTTGTAGCGTCTAATTAAAGCTACATTTGCTTCGGCTCCTTTTACCGAATCCAACAAAGTCCCAATACGCTCTCGGGCGGCTAGTAAATCTTTGTCCTTTAATTCATTCTGCTGAATTACCTCATCGTAATTTGTGATAAGGTCTTGCAATTCGGCTTCAATTTCTGTTTTTTGTTGTTCAAGTCCTGTTACTGTATTTTTACTATCATTATAGAGGGATACCGTATAAACGGCTAGCGCAATTAACATTGCAGATAGTAAACCAACAAGGACCTTGAATTTTGTATTATTACTTTCAGTAGTCATAATGTTTTTATTTAAAATTTAGATTTAGGTTTGTGGGGTCAAATGTATGAAACTCCTAAAAACTCGAACGTTTACAAAATGGTAAAAAAACTTAAATTATGTTAAACCTCCTATTTCCAAAGGTTTGTGGAGGTTGTAGGTCACCTTTGCTGAAATTGGAATCGGTTATTTGCACACAATGTAGGAATAATCTTTCAATTGCTTGTCATCATCGTACGGGGAATGACGCGATGAAAAAAGTATTTTATGGCCGTTTTGACGTTCAAAATGCCACTGCCTTGCTTCAATTTCAGAAAAAAGGAATTACACAAGAGCTACTTCACAATTTAAAATATCGGGGACAGGATAAAATTTCAAGTTTTTTAGGAAAATGGCTGGGTGCGGAGCTTTCCGAAGATATAAAATATCAGGAGATCGATGCGGTTATTCCCGTACCATTGCACAAGCAAAAACTAAAAAAAAGAGGCTATAATCAAGTAAGTGGGTTTGGAGCAGCCATAGCCGAGGCTTTAGAAATTCCTTTTAGAGAAGATGTTCTGCTGAAAGTCTCGAAAACGCGCTCTCAAGTGTTCAAAAAAAGAGGAACGCGCTTTGATGGATCGGAAATCTTTATGCTTAAAAAGCCCGAAACCATCGCCCACAAACATATATTATTAGTAGATGACATAGTAACCACAGGAGCAACCCTTGAAAACTGTGCCGCCGAGTTACTAAAGGCCCAGAACGTTTCTTTGAGCATCGCTACCATGGCTATTGCCTAATACATTTGCTCCATCTCAAGAAAGAAATTCTCCTTAAAACACATGTATTTCAGGAATTGACGTCTTGGGATTTTTTTAATAAAAAATCTTCCTACTTTTGTCGGGATGAATGCTACTTTTCGCCAGGTCTTGATGATCCTTGTCTCTATTCTACTGTTTTCCAATTGCGCGAAAAGAGGGACTCCTTCTGGTGGTCCAAAGGATTCAATTCCGCCGGTGATTGTTCGTAGTTCACCCGAAAACTTTAGCACTCATTTTAGCGGCGATGAGATTCGAATTTACTTCGATGAATATATTAAGTTGAAGGACTTACAACAAAACTTAATCATTTCGCCTCCTTTAAAATATCAGCCGCTTATTACACCGCTCAACACTTCTAAAATTTTAAAAATAAAATTACTCGATACACTGAAGGAGAATACTACCTATTCATTTAATTTTGGCAAGAGTATTGTCGATAATAATGAAGAAAACGATTTTGAGTATTACAAATATATATTTTCAACTGGGGATTATATAGATAGCTTAAAGGTAAAAGGAAAGATCCAAGATGCATTGCTTGCCCAACCGGATAAACCCACGACCATTCTTTTGTACGAACGAACCGAGTCCTTCAATGATTCCATTATTTATTCTGAAAAACCTACCTATATTACTACCACAAGAGATAGCACACAAACCTTTGAACTTCAAAACTTAAAAGAAGGTGATTACCTGCTTATTGCCCTGCAGGAAGAAATCAATAATTATACTTTTGAGCCAAAAAAAGACAAGATCGGATTTGTGGAAGGTGTGGTTTCCACTCCTAACGATAGTGCTTACGTCCTTTCATTATTTAAGGAAATTCCTGCCTACCAAATAGCGCGTCCTAGCCATGCGAGTAAGCAAAAAATTATTTTTGGTTATGACGGAATAGCCGATTCTTTGAAGCTTTCTCCCATATCGGAGCTTCCAGCAGATTATGCTTCGAAAACATATTGGGATGCTACAGCAGACACACTGAACTACTTCTTCAAGCCTGCCATCGACATTGAGCAAACAGATACCTTATATTTTCTGGCTAAAAACAACTCGGTCACCGACACACTTATAGTAAAAATGCGCGACCTGTTCGCAGATTCGTTACAAATTGATCGTATAGGGAATACCATCATGGTTCCGAAAGACAGTTTAAAATTGAAAGCCAACAACCCTATCATCTCTATTAATCCCGAAAAAATTAAAGTGATGGATAAAGATTCGATGGACGTTCCATTTACTACGGCATTGGACGAAAAGTATAATGTTGCATCCATCCTTTTTCCTAAAACCGAATTGCAACAATATAGCATAGAATTGCTGCCAGAGGCCCTGACCGATTATTTTGAAAACACCAACGACACCCTCAATTATAGTACTCGGACTCTCGAACCATCGGATTATGGAGAATTAGGAATGACCTTGCAAAACGTCAAACAGTATCCCATTATCGTAGAATTGGTGAGTAGTAAATATGAAGTGGTTGCGTCTCAATATCTAACTGAAAATGCCGAACTCTATTTCAATTATTTGAGCCCGGATCAATACTACTTCCGCATCGTTTACGATGCTAACGAAAATGGCAAGTGGGATACAGGAAGTTTTCTCGAGAAACGACAGCCAGAAAAGGTGGTCTATTTTCCGAAGAAAATAGACATTCGCTCCAACTTCTATATCAATGAGACCTTTATGCTAGAGTAAAATGGTCTCGATCTTCTAAAAACTGCAGGTGTTTTCTATTGGAAATAATGTGCGATTTCGAGAGTGTAATCGTTTCGGTAAATTCCTGTTCAAAATTGGCAACAGAAATACGTTCCCCGAGCACATCATAAACAGCAGAATGCCCCACGTATTCAAATCCGTTACCGTCCAGGCCAACACGATTAACACCAATACAATAAGACATATTCTCGATGGCTCTTGCTTTCAGAAGACCATCCCAAGCCGAAACTCGTTTTTTAGGCCAGTTAGCAGCATAGATAAGGACATCATAATTCTCCGTATTACGCGCCCATACGGGAAATCGGAGATCGTAACATATTAAAGGGCATATTTTCCATCCTTCATATTCCACAACAATTCGTTCTTCTCCAGCGGTAAATGTCTTGTGCTCTCCCGCCAGGGTGAAAGTATGTTTTTTGTCATATTGTTTATAGGTTTGGTTGGGAAACACAAAATATAACCTATTAAAATAATGGCCATTTTCCTTCACGATAAGACTTCCGGTAACAGCACATGCTTTTTCTTTAGCAATGTTTTGCATCCATTGTAACGTAGGTCCATTAGTATCTTCGGCGAGCGGCTCAGCATTCATCGTAAACCCCGTCGTAAACATTTCGGGTAAAACGATAAGATGAGTCTCTTCTGAAATCTCTTTTATTATTTCTGAAAAGTGGGTGCGATTGGTCAATGGGTTTTCCCAGTGAAGATGGCTTTGTATGATGGATACGTTAAGATGTTCCACTAAGTTTGTTTTAAAATTAAGAATTGAGCAGTGCTACAATATCCGAAGCTCCTTGCATTTGTGCGTGCTCCAAAGCTCTGTTACCTCTATCATCACGCACATTTCGATCTGCGCCATTTTCCAGTAATAGCTTCACCAATTCCATTCGATTGAAGGTGGCGGCAAAAATTAGGGCCGTGGCTCCATTATAATTAACAACATTCACATCAGCTCCCTTATCAATCAATAACTTAGCAATATTGTAAAATCCCTTAAAACAAACACCCATCAAAGCGGTATTGCCGGAACCATCCTGAGCATTAATGTCTTGTGGATATTCCAACAAGGCCCCGGTAATTTCTTCAAAACCATAATAAGTGGCCAGCAACAACGGAGTAGACCCCCGTTGGTCCTTTTCGTGAATCCATTCTGGCTGCGCTTCAAGAAGGCTTTTCACTAAAGCAGTTTCTTCGTTTCGTATTGCATCAAATAGGGTTTGACTCATAACTTTTTTACTAATAAAGCGGAATAGTAAAGATACCATTCCGCTTGCTGTTCTACAACATTAAAATTTATGGCACATTCAATTCCGAAGAGATAAAAAAACCACACACTCCGGCTTCATGGCAAGTTGCCTCTAGGCTAGATCGTAACGATCCAGATCCATCACTTTTGCCCACGCGGCAACAAAGTCCTTTATAAACCTATCCTGTCCATCATTGGCTCCATAAACCTCGCAGACTGCTCTTAGTTCGGTATTAGAACCAAAGATCAAATCGGCACGTGTTCCTTTAAATTTCACCTGACCCGTACGACGGTCACGCCCTTCAAAGAGCGTATCGTCTTCAGAAGTTGCGCTCCATGTATACGTAAAATCAAGTAAGTTGGTAAAGAAATCGTTCGTTAAGCTTCCCACCGTATCTGTAAAGACCCCATAATTGGATCCATCGTAGTTCGTTCCTAAAACGCGTAGACCTCCAACTAAAGCGGTCATCTCAGGAATTGAGAGTGTTAATAGGTTAGCACGGTCTACTAATAGGTCTTCTGCCGCTACATGCAATTTGGCATTCATATAGTTTCTAAATCCATCAGCAATTGGCTCCAGATATCCAAATGATTCTAAATCCGTTTGCGCTTGAGACGCATCGCCTCTACCCTGTGTAAAAGGAACAGAAATAGTGTGACCTGCATTTGCGGCAGCTTCTTCAACACCGGCAACTCCCGCCAGCACGATTAAGTCTGCCATAGAGATCGTACCACTAAACTCATTCTGAATACCCTCAAGAACAGTTAGTACTTTATTTAATTCGGTCGGATTATTAACTTCCCAACTTCGCTGTGGTTCCAGGCGCAAACGTCCGCCGTTGGCACCACCACGCATATCCGAGCCTCTAAAAGTTGAGGCAGAAGCCCAGGCTGTTGAGACTAATTGAGACACTGAAAGACCGGAAGCCAAGATCATCTTTTTTAATCCTGAAATGTCCGTGTCCGACAAGTTATAATCTACTGCTGGAATACGATCTTGCCATAATAATTCTTCGGATGGAACTTCAGGTCCTAAATAACGCTGAATGGGTCCCATATCACGATGTGTCAATTTGAACCAAGCACGAGCAAATGCATCCTCAAATGCTTTATGATCCTTATGAAAACGTTTTGATATTTCTAAAAAGTCCGGATCCACTTTTAGGGCCATATCTGCTGTGGTCATCATTAAGGCCTGTTTTCCATTAGGATCTCCAGCCTTGGGTGCCATTTTAGCATTAGAGTTGGCAGTTGGTGTCCATTGGTGGGCACCGGCGGGGCTTTTTGTTAGCTCCCAATCGTAATTTAATAAGACATCGAAAAAGTCGTGATCCCATTGTGTAGGGTTGGGCGTCCAAGCTCCTTCTAGTCCGCTCGTAATTGCATCGTCAAGGACTCCCGTTCCATAGGTGTTTTTCCAACCCGTGCTCATTTCTTCAATCGAAGCTCCATGCGGCTCAGCACCCACATATTGATCTGGGTCTGCGGCTCCATGTGCTTTTCCAAAGGTATGCCCACCGGCAACCAAAGCCACAGTTTCTTCATCGTTCATTGCCATACGCCCGAAAGTAATTCGAATATCGTGAGCAGATTTTAATGGATCCGGGATTCCGTTAGGACCTTCTGGATTTACATAGATCAAGCCCATATGAACCGCACCTAAATGCCCTTCCAAATCACCATCACTCGTGTCATAGCGATCATCGTTATCTAACCAGCCCGTTTCGCTTCCCCAATAAATATCCTGTTCTGGTTCCCAAACGTCTTCACGACCTCCTGCAAAACCGAAAGTTTCAAAGCCCATGGATTCTAAGGCACAGTTTCCTGCTAAAATCATTAGATCTGCCCAAGAAATTTTTTGTCCATATTTCTTTTTAACAGGCCAAAGCAATAAACGCGCCTTGTCCAGATTTCCATTATCGGGCCAGCTATTAAGTGGAGCAAAACGATGTGTTCCCGTACCAGCTCCACCACGACCATCGCCTACTCTATAAGTTCCTGCGCTATGCCAGGCCATTCGTATCATAAATCCTCCGTAGTGACCATAATCGGCGGGCCACCAATCCTGAGAATCTGTCATTACATTTATTACGTCTTGTTTCAAAGCCGCAAAATCAATACTGTTAAAAGCTTCGGCATAATTAAAATCCTCTCCCATGGGATTAGACTTGGTTGCATGTTGGCGTAAAACGTTTAATTTTAGCTCATTAGGCCACCAATCACGATTACTGGTTCCACCACCAGCAGATACTTTCTGTGTTCCACTTAGGTATGGGCACTTGCTTATGTCGTTACTATTATTATCCATAATTAATTAATTTTTTAAACCTATATAGGTGTAAAGTTACCAATTAAAAAGGCTATTAACACAGATAATCAATTGTATGTAATAATTAAGTAATTGATAAAATTTATAGTTGTGAAGGCTTAGAATAAATAAACTAAATACCCCTTAGAATAGTGGTCGCCGCTTGGAGTGTTTCGTTAGTTTTGGCAAAGCAAACTCGTATTTGCTTGAAATCTTCTCGATTCTTATTAAAAACTGAAGTTGGAATGGTGGCAACTCCTAGTTCCCGAGTTAGTCGCTCTGAAAAAGCAATATCCGTTTCTTCAGAAATACTGGAAAAATCCAATAGTTGGAAATACGTTCCCTTAGAAGGTAAAATATCGAAACGAGAATCCTTCAATAGAGATAGAAATAAATCCCTTTTTTGTTGATAAAAGTCTGGGAGGTCCAAATAATGCCTTGGATTTTCCAAATAAGTGGCCAATCCCTTTTGAACTGGATGGCTCACGCAAAACACATTATATTGATGTACTTTATTAAATTCGGTCATTAAAACTTCCGGGGCAGCACAATAGCCCATTTTCCAACCCGTATTATGGAAGGTTTTCCCAAAAGAAGCGGTGATAAAAGTGCGTTTGGAAAGCGAATCGAACCGCGCTGCGCTTTGGTGTAAATTTCCATCAAATATGATATGCTCGTAAACTTCGTCACTAATCACCAGGAGATCATTTATTTCGGCCAGTTCTTGCAATTGCAGCATGTCATTTTCCGAAAACAGCATTCCACTGGGGTTATGAGGGCTATTGATGATAACCATGCGAGTTCGAGATGTGATTTTGGCTGAAACCTCCTGCCAGTTGGGCGTATAGAGCGGAGCTTTTAATTGTACAGGGACCGTAATTCCACCGAACAATTCAATGGAAGGTTCATAACAGTCATAAGCCGGAGCAAAAATAATCACTTCGTCTCCTTTGTGTATGGTAGCTGCGATGGCAGTGAAAATAGCTTGAGTGGCGCCCGCCGTAATTGTGATTTCTGTATCCGGGCGATACATTTTTTCATGCGATCGATATATTTTTTCTGAAATCCTCTCTCTCAATCCCATGGTACCTTGCATGGGTGCATATTGATTAAATCCATCTTTCATGGCCTTGGACACAGCTTCTATAAGAAGTGGGTCGCTTTCAAAATTGGGGAATCCCTGAGAGAGGTTGATGGCATTATAATCGGCTGCCATTTTGCTCATAATACTGAAAATGGAACTAGAAACTCCAGGTAGTTTTGTAATCATTCGATAAAAATAGTCCTAATGTTCATAGTATCAAAAAGGTTTTAACTTCCGTAATTAAATCAAAATGTGTACATTGCGGTGCCCTTAATTTATTTATTAACCTAGAAATGATACGATTATATTATTTCTTGTTGCTTATGTTAACCTACGTATCTGTTGTCGCTCAAGTGTATGAGTCTTCAATAGATAGGCCTTTTGCTACTCAACAAGACGATCCGGGAAGTTTTCAGCAATTAGTGGATTCTTCGAATGTTTATTATTTCGAAGGAAACTACAAAAAGTCGTTGGAGGTTAATATTTTTCTTCTGAATAGAGCCCTCGAACAAAACGACGCATATAATACCCATAGAGGATATCGCCATATTGGATATGACTATTTAGCCATGAATGATACGCTTCTGGCCGAGGAAAGTTTTGAGAAATCTGAAAAATATGCTGTGTTATCCAAAAACGACACCGCCACCGCCACCACCTACATGGATTTGGCAAACTTATATGCAACCCTTAAAAATGACACTAAAAAAGCGTTGGTTTATCACGATAAGTCCATTCAGCTTTACAGACAAATTAAGGATTCCGCTGGTCTGGCCAAAGCGCATTACAATACCATATTAACGGCTCTGGAAGCTAAAGAATATTCGAAGGCATTTTTGCACTTGGTTAAGGCCAAAAAACTCAGGGACTTCCAAAGCCATGCCTCTTATAGTGTAGGTATTGAAGTGCTCTTCGGAGAATACTATTTGGCCAAAAAGAACTATAAATTAACCGACATCTATTTGGGACGCGCCATAGAGCAAGCCAAAGCCAAAAACTTAGTTGTCGAGTTACAAGACGCTTATTATTTATATAGTACGAGCTTATTTGAACAAAAGAAGTTTGAAGAGGCTTATAAGGTTCGTTTGGAATATGAAACCTATTTTGAGGAGAGTATTGCGAACATGAGTTCGGCTGAAATGGACGCTGTTTCTGCTAAGTTTCAAGTAGATGAATATCGTAAAGATGCACTGGCTGCGGAGCTGGAAAATAGTTTGAATGCGGAGATCGTGAAAAACAAAAACAGGCTCAATATTATCCTAATGATCATTGCCTTTTGTACGCTCATATTGTTCTTGGTTATTCTATATGCCTTTCGAAAAAGAAAGACACTGGTCCAGATGCTGCAGGATAAAAATAGTGAATACCTTCGGGCTAAGAAGCGTTCAGAAAAATTAGCGCGAGCCAAAGGAAAGTTCTTTTCTACAGTAAGTCACGAACTCCGAACACCTTTATATGGGGTTATTGGGCTGAGCACTATTTTATTGGAGGATGAAACATTGAAAAGTCATAGAAAAGATTTGAAATCGTTGAAATTCTCAGCCGATTATCTTTTAGCTTTGATCAATAACGTATTACACATTAATAAGATAGACTCCGATAATATTGAGTCGGAATGCACCATTTTTAACGTACGAGAATTGTTTGAAAGCATTACGGCTTCGTTTGAGTACACCCGACTTCAGAATAACAATAAAATACACATCATTGTTTCTGAAAATATTCCTCAATTATTGAAGGGTAATTCGGTCCTATTGTCTCAGGTTCTCATGAACTTGATAGGAAACGCATGTAAATTCACCGAAGATGGAAATATCTATATCAAAGCATTTCCGCATCAAATAAATGAAGATAAGGTGCTCATTGATTTCTCGGTTCAGGACACGGGAATGGGAATTGCACAAGAGAAATTTTCTACCATTTTTGATGAATTTTCACAATTGGAGACTAACAATTATAGCTACCAGGGAACTGGTCTTGGACTCCCCATTGTTAAGAAATTGCTGTCTCAGTCTAATTCAGAAATAAGACTTCAAAGCCAATTAGGAAGAGGCTCAACCTTTTCTTTCACCTTGCCCTATGAAATCTCTCATCCATCCAAAACAGAGATCGAACCCACTGCCTTAGATGCTAATTTACTTAAGGGTAAGAAAATTCTGGTGGCCGAGGACAACCGAATCAATCAAACGGTAACGCGAAAAATACTTGAAAAGAACGGTGTTGTTTGTGTCATTGCTGAAAATGGTCAGCAAACTGTTAATTTATTTTCCGAAGAGAAGTTTGACCTGATCCTAATGGACTTAAATATGCCAATTAAAAATGGATTTGAGGCCTGTAAAGAAATTAGAGCTTTGAACGAAAACATTCCTATAGTGGCATTGACGGCAGTAGAAGTTGAAGAAGTTCGCAATGAAATTTACTTTGCAGGAATGAACGACATTGTAGTAAAACCTTATGATGTTTCAAAATTTATCCAAACCATTTTGGTAAACCTAGGTTCAAACAAACGTACCGTAACGACTAAGAACGATCAAAAGAAGGCGGTTTAATCTCCACGAAAGGTTATCCCTTCATGCTGGCAGATAGGAACTCCCGGTTCATACGAGCTATATTTTCTAAGGATATTCCCTTTGGACATTCCACTTCACAAGCTCCGGTATTGGTGCAATTTCCAAAACCTTCTTTGTCCATTTGCTCTACCATATTCAATACTCGTGTAGAGGCCTCTACTTGTCCTTGTGGCAACAAAGCAAACTGACTCACCTTGGCAGACGTAAAGAGCATAGCACTTGCATTTTTACAAGCTGCAACACAAGCCCCACAGCCAATACAGGTTGCAGCGGCAAAAGAGGCGTCGGCATCATCCTTATTAATAGGAATCGCATTCGCATCGATCGTATTTCCTGAAGTATTTACAGAAATATACCCTCCCGCTTGCTGAATTCTATCAAAAGAACTTCGATCTACCATTAAATCCTTCACCACGGGAAATGCCTTTGCTCTAAAAGGTTCAATAACGATCGTATCGCCATCCTTAAACATTCGCATATGTAACTGGCAAGTAGTTATTAAACGATCCGGACCATGAGGTTCTCCATTTATTTGAAGGGAACAAGCACCGCAAATACCTTCACGACAATCGTGGTCAAAAACAACGGGGTCATCGCCTTTATTGATCAGGTCTTCGTTAAGCACGTCCAACATTTCAAGAAAAGACATATCACCTTCAATTCCATCGATAGGATAGGTTTGCATGCTTCCTTTGGCATCAGCGTTCTCTTGACGCCATATTTTGAGGGTTAATTTCATAATTCGATTATTACGTTATTTATACGAACGTGTTTTCAATTCAATATTTTTAAAGGTCAATGCTTCCTTGTGCAATTGCGCATCCTTTGGCTCTCCTTTGTACTCCCACGCCGAAACATATTTAAAGTTTTCGTCATCTCGAAGTGCTTCTCCTTTTTGTTCGCCGCTTTGTTCAACACTTTCTTCTCTAAAATGACCCCCGCAGGATTCATTTCTATCTAGAGCATCTTTGGCAAACAATTCGCCCAACTCCAGGAAATCGGCAACTCTTCCTGCTTTTTCCAACTCAGGGTTCATACTGTTAGCCGTACCGGGAATTTTCACATTCTCCCAGAAATCCTTGCGCAGCGCTGCTATCTCGTCAATGGCTTCCGAAAGGCCTTTAGCATTTCTGGACATTCCACATTTATTCCACATAATTTTACCCAGTTTCTTGTGGTAATAATCAACCGAATGGGCACCTGCACCACTCATTAACTTTTGAATTCGGTCGGTAACATCTTTTTCCGCCTGATCGAACTCGGGTGTCTCAGTCGAAATTTTTCCAGTTCTAATATCTTTTGACAGGTAGTCTCCAATGGTATAGGGTAATACAAAATAACCATCGGCTAATCCCTGCATCAGTGCACTTGCCCCCAGTCGATTGGCACCATGATCACTAAAGTTTGCTTCTCCGGCCGCATAACATCCTTCAATAGTAGTTTGCAAATTATAATCAACCCAAAGTCCACCCATCGTATAATGAACCGCTGGATAGATCATCATAGGCGATTTATACGGGTTCTCATCAACGATCTTCTCGTACATTTGGAATAAGTTTCCATATTTGTTTTCGATAACCGCTTCGCCTAATTTTTTTATTTCTTCTTCGGAAGGATTTGAAATATGCTCTGTCAGGGCCGCTTCTTTTCCATAACGTTGAATGGCCGAAGCAAAATCGAGGTATACGGCTTCTCCCGTTTTATTAACTCCAAATCCAGCGTCGCAACGCTCTTTAGCAGCACGGGAAGCGACATCACGTGGTACCAGATTACCAAAGGCAGGATAGCGACGTTCTAAGTAATAATCTCTTTCTTCTTCGGATAATTCTGTGGGTTTCTTTTTTCCTTCGCGAATGGCTTGAGCATCTTCTAATTTCTTCGGAACCCAAATGCGGCCGTCATTCCGCAATGATTCTGACATTAAGGTCAATTTGGATTGATGATCACCAGAAACTGGAATGCAAGTAGGATGAATTTGTGTATAGCATGGGTTCGCGAAGAAAGCTCCTCTTCGGTGAGCTCTCCAGGCTGCCGTTACATTACTTCCCATGGCGTTCGTACTCAGAAAGAATACATTTCCATAACCTCCGGTGGCCAAAACTACGGCATGCGCCGAATGACGCTCAATAGCCCCGGTAACCAAATCTCTCGCAATGATCCCTCTCGCTTTACCGTCCACTTTTACAATGTCCAGCATCTCATGTCTGTTATAAGGCTTTATCTTCCCTCGATTTATTTGTCGATTCATGGCCGAATAGGCCCCCAGCAAAAGCTGTTGTCCAGTTTGCCCTTTTGCATAAAAAGTTCTCGATACCAAGACACCTCCAAAAGAGCGATTGTCCAATAGGCCTCCATATTCACGGGCAAAAGGAACTCCCTGCGCGACACATTGGTCAATGATATTGGCAGAGACCTCTGCAAGACGATAAACATTGGCTTCGCGAGAACGGTAATCACCTCCTTTAACGGTGTCATAGAACAATCGGTAATTACTATCGCCATCTCCCTGATAATTTTTGGCTGCATTAATCCCTCCCTGGGCGGCAATAGAGTGCGCTCGTCTTGGAGAATCCTGATAGCAAAATGTCTTTACGTTATAACCTAATTCGGCCAAGGTAGCGGCTGCACTACCTCCAGCTAGACCTGTTCCAACCACGATCACATCAATATTTCTTTTGTTGGCAGGATTGACCAGATCGATCGTATTTTTATGATTTGTCCACTTATCTGCTAAGGGTCCTTCAGGTATTTTAGAATCTAATATCGACATAGCAATGTTTTTAGTGTATAAGGTAATTTACGTGGTGGTATAACGCAATAAAAATAAAGCCCGCCGGGATGACGATAGCGAAAATCTTTGCAAATCTAGTCAAGCCTTTGGAGTATTTATTATTGAATCCTACACTTTGAAATGAGGATGCAAATCCATGCCATAGGTGTAAGGACAGTAATACAAAGGAAATTACATAAAGAATCACTCGAATATGATCTTCAAACTTATGTACCGTTTCTCCATAGTAGCGGGTAGGGTCTTCTGGATGTGTTTCTACATATTTGTGGATCAATTCAGGAATGAAAAAGTCATAAAAATGTACTCCTAAAAATGCGAGTATCACCAATCCGGTAATGATCATATTTCGAGAAGCCCAACTAGCATTTGCACTTCCTTTATAGCTTGCATATTTAACAGTTCTCGCTTTTCTGTTTTTCAATTCAAGATAAATTCCCATGATAAAATGGAATAGAATTCCAAAGACCAAGATGGGTTGTAAAATAGCTTGAATCACAAAATTAGTTCCGAAGAAGTGCGATATGCTATTAAAAGTATCCGGGTCTATAACCGATGTGAAATTAATTGTAAAATGCTGCGCCAAAAAAACGACTAGAAATAAGCCTGAAAGTGCCATGGCTACTTTTCGGGCAATCGAAGAAGAGATCATTCCCATTATGGTTTTCTTTTCAAAATGTTGACCACAAAAATACGCTTCCAGCGAGGGATTGCCAAAAAATTGCCCTCTTTTGTCTTATTTAGAATTGTTCCACAAAAAAAGAGCAGCCACCTTCGGAAGCTGCTCTACTTCATATGAAACACAATTTATTTGTTGACAATCAATCTTCGGGTAGTTCTTAGCTCATCTTGAATTAGTTGAACTAGGTATACACCACTGTTTAGTTCAGAAATATCCATTCGCTCACCCAAGACTGTTCTTCTTAGGATTTCTCGTCCCATTACATCGTAAACAGACACTAATTTTTCGGAAGTATTTGTGGTTTTAATAAAGACCTCTCCTTTTTGTGCAGGATTGGGATAGAGGGAAAAATTCAGCGAATCATTAGTGGTGACGGCCAGCGGCTCTGCCAATTCCACTGCGAAAAGCAGGTTGGGGAAACTCTGACATACTCCCAAAAAAGACATTTTGCCATCTGGATCTACTTCATCAGTTAGAAAAAGACCTCCTGCCTGAATATTGGAAGTTCCAGCCGGAGCGTCCATTTCAAAGTTATACTGAATGCCAGTTTTTTGGCCGGTTTCCATGTCTATTTGGGTGATAAAATCTCTTAGCTCAGTGCCCGGGCCAAACTCATGCACCCATAGATAAGGGCCGCCTTCCGAAGTGTAATCTACAACACCATCGTAAGGCCTGGTTAGGTGTGTCCCTCCAGGAATGGTTCGTAGTTCATTTCCGTTCATATCTACCGAAGCAATAATTCTGTTCTCAAAACTACCAATCCAAAATCCGCCGTTACCATTATCGAGATTTTCATCATAGGTAAGCATTCTAACTGTAGCAGACGAGGTTACATCTATCGTATTGATTAAAGTCTTGGTAGCAGGGTCAACTACATAAATTTTATCTTCAGCCGTTGCAATATATACATTGGTACCATCTGTAGTAAAAGTGCGGGTTCCCGTAATTCCGGTAATGGTGAACGCTTCAATTAAGTTATTGTCAATATCCACTTCATAGAGGTCATTGGTATTCCACCTCGAAAACCAATATACTCCATCCATAAAGAGCACCCCCGTAAGTGCAGCCGAGTTTGTAGATGCGGCAATATTATTTATAAAGAGTAAATCGAATAAGGCATTACTCTCCGATAGTAAAGTGTTCCCGGAATCAATGGGTTCGGTTTGAGCCATCGGGTCAGAATTTTGGGAAATAACACTACCCATAACTAAAAAGACTGCAATGATTAGGAAGGTAATTTTTTTCATTTTGAAATTTTTGTTGTTAATAGTTTCAACAGCACTTTGCGTTTCTATTCTTATACTAAAGTATTAAAATTGCCAAAAGGTTGCTTGCACAAATGCAAATTCGTAAGGTTCCACTTTACATTCGCGTATGACTAATACATACTTGTTTCAAAAAAAAGATATTCTTACCCTCCAATTCTTCTTTTTTATGGAGTTTTCAAGTGTTAAAACTACATGTGTAGAGGCACAAAGGGCTTTAGAAGTTATAGATGTATTGGAAAACTGCTAGGTAATTTTTAATGTAATATAGGTTAAGGTTAGCGTAATTCAAAATTCTGCTCAGCCGTTTTACCATTCACGGAAACTTGTAAAATATAGGTTCCCTTCGGAAGGTAATATTTATCATTTTCGGCCTTATTTATGGGCACCCCGGCATCTTCCAAAACTTTCCTTCCCTTTTTGGATAATGTAAGGTCATAAGAGCTTACATTCAAACCACGACTTGCATCCTCTTGAAAGGTCTGTAATTCCTTTCCATCTTCGGTTTGAATTATGAAATTGGCCTTTCCCTTTGCGGGGGTATAAAATTGTAAATCCAAGCTTGGTTCGAACGGACTTCCAAATGCATTGAATCCTGTACTTCCCCATCGCCTTGAAGCTCTTAAAGAACGAATGCTCCCCAACAAGGTCTCGGTCTTCGTCTCTTCAGATATTTGTTGCAGCAAGGCGATATCTCCAACATAAATGGATCGTCCGTGGGTTCCTAAAACCAAATGGTGGGCTTTTGGTTGAACGACCAAATCATGAAAAGCCACATTAGGTAATCCACCGTCAAAAGGCTGCCAGCTTTGTCCCCGATCCATAGAAACATAGGCTCCGTTATCGGTTCCCAAATAAAGCAAATTCATATTAACCGGGTCTTCTTTGATGACATTCACCGCTCCTATAGGCAAGTTGCTGCTAATGCTCGTCCAGGTAGCGCCGAAGTCCTCACTCAAGTAAACATAGGGTTTAAAATCGTCCCAACGATATCCGTTGAGCGCTACATAAACCCGAGATTTCTTATGACTGGAAGCCGTCACTCTACTTACCCATTGGTTCTTAGGAAAGGTATTGGATATTTTCTTCCAGTCGCCGCCACCGTTTCGGGTTACATAGACCAATCCATCATCACTTCCCGTATAAATAAGTCCAAATTCAAAGGGAGATTCGCTAATAGTTGTTAAGGTTCCATAGGCCACATTTCCTGGTTTTCCACCCTGAGTTAGATCGAACGAAATGGTTTTCCAAGAATCTCCTTTATCCATACTCCGCATTAATTTATTCCCTCCATAATATAATATATCTTGATTATGTGAGCTTAGTAAAATTGGGGTTTGCCAGTTAAATCGATACGGGCTTTCTCCCAACTCATGCTTAGGCTGGATATAGGTTTGCTCCCCTGTTTCTCTATTCAGTCTAAAGTAATTTCCAAACTGAAATCCGGTATAGACAATATTCGAATTGCGGTTGTCTATTTGTATCTGCATACCGTCTCCTCCCATGATCGATTCGTACGGGTATTGACCACTTTGGTGCCAACGAACATTTTCTGTTGTGGTATGCGAACCAACCCATACCCCGTTATCCTGAAGTCCACCATAGACATTATAAGGCTTTTCATTATCGACATTGATGGCATAAAACTGACCCACAGCCGGGGTATTACATTTGATCCAATTCTCACCGTCGTCGTAACTAATATTTACACCTCCATCATTCCCATCAATTAAATGACCCGGCATTTTAGGGTTAATCCAAAGAGCGTGATGATCTGCATGCACGTTGGGAGCGCTAATGGACGTAAAAGACTTTCCTCCATCCTTTGATTTCAGAATAGGGACCCCATAAATATAAATTCCATCCGCATTGGTTGGGTCCACGTGAATCTTTCCGAAGTAATAACCGTAGGAATAATAAACCCCATCCAAATAGCCGTCATGTGTTTTTTTCCAGGTTTTACCTCCGTTAGTACTTTTGTAAACTTCGGCTCCAATAACCGGAGTATCGAACAAAAGAGTGTTTGCGTCCTCCAAATACTTGGCAAGATCGACCGGTTCAGCACTTCCGCTTCGAATCATTTGTTTGACGTTCTCTGCCTGGTACTTTTCCTGAAAGCCATTATTTCTAAGGTATTCGTTCAATCTTTTATTTTCTAAGCCCAGGAAGGTGTCCTTCGACATGGATTTAAAATCGTTCTTGGTTAACATTCCATTATCTTCATCACCTTTTCCGTCTTCTTCTCTTCTGAACTGACTATCGTGGATGGCATAGACCGTATTCTCATTGACCACAGCCAATCCAATGCGTCCCACTCCCTCTCCGGTTGGAAATCCACTGCCTTCTACCGAGATCTTTGTCCAGGTGTTTCCGGCATCGCTACTTTTATAAATTGCACTTCCACTTCCGCTTCCTCTAAAATTCCAGGCCTTTCGGTCCTTATCCCAGGAAGAAGCATAAATAATATTGAAATCATTCGGGTGTCGATCCATTTCAATGATTCCGCTTTCGTCATTTACGAAAAGGGTTCGGTTCCAGGTCTTTCCTCCGTCTACCGTTTTATAAACTCCGCGTTCGTCATTCTTGGAGTATAAATGTCCAACTGCACTAACCACCACCTCGTTGGGATTGGATGGGTTGATAAGAATCTTACTTATATGATGCGAATCCTTTAAGCCCATATTTTGCCAAGATTTTCCATTATCGTTAGATTGCAATATTCCAATGCCGGCATAAGATGAACGCGATGCGTTAACTTCTCCTGTACCCACCCATATGGTTCCAGTTTTCCAATCTACGGCCAAACTCCCGACATTTTGCGTCGGGCTGCTGTCCAAAACGGGGGAAAAAGTAGTTCCGTTATTTTTGGTATGCCATACACCTCCACTGGCATAACCCACATAAAATTCGATAGGATTCTCGGGGTTAACGGCAAAATCGACCACTCTACCGCTCATTACGGTTGGGCCAATACTTTTAAAAGGAAGGTTTTTTACTAATGAGTTTTGGGTCTGAATCGCCTTTTGCTGAAGTCCATTTTCAACTTGACTGGCAGTAGTTGCCGGTTGCTGCGAAAATGTAAAAGTGGAAACAAAAAAGAAGGTTAGAAGGGATACTATTTTCATTTGGTCGTGTTTTTTGAATTCGAAAAGTAAAGAAACACTAAAATACGGCAAAATAATTTGGTGAAGTTTAACATCCCTGATGTTCAATTCGCAGCTAAAGCTTAGACTTGTTATCACTTATTTTGTTAGCTTTATCTTCCAAATTTGGAACCCTCTAAACTGGACAGGATGAATGAATCCAGAAATAATTTCAAGACTTACCTCAAAGAGATCATTAACGATGCTCTTTTAGAAAAGCAGGTGGACACTCTTTTAGATTCCTTTTCCTTTTTGAACCTACCAAAGAATCATTTTTTTGTTGAAGAGGGCAAAATATGCACCTATTTCTGTTTTGTAGAAAGCGGCATTTTACAACATTCTATTGAAGTTTTAGGCGAAGAGAAAACGACTTATTTGGCTCTTAGAAATTCGTCAACTACGGCACTTAACAGTTTCAAGAATCGTGTTCCTTCTCGTAAAAATATCAGAGCCCTTTGCGACTGTAATCTGTGGGTTATTGACTTTAAAAATTTCGATCGTTTATTAAAAAACAATTCGGCTTTCTATAGATTTTATTACAACTTAATTGAAAATCAGATTTTTCTTATCGACGATTATCGCATTGATCTTTTAACGCTCACTCCGGAAGAACGATACAGAAAACTACTGCTTAACGAACCTAATTTTCTTCAACAGGTTCCGCTACATTATCTAGCTTCTTTTCTAGGAATTTCATCGAGGCATATGAGCCGAATTCGAAAAAATATAAAATAAAGCCATTTGGCTAGGTAATTACCAGGTGCATTAATTAATTTTGAGCATATCAATTAATCAAATTCTTATGCCATGAAATACCACCCAATTGACGCAGCACTCTATATAAAGAACCGAAAAAACTTTATGGCCAAAATGAAGCCTCAAAGTTTGGCGGTTTTTAACAGCAATGATATTTATCCGGTTAGTGCAGATAGCACCATGCCTTTCGAACAATCTCGAGATATTTTGTTTTTAAGCGGTGTGGACCAGGAGGAAAGTATTTTAGTATTATTTCCCGATGCCCCGGATGCGAAACATAGAGAAATCCTTTTTTTACGCGAAACCAACGAGCACATTGCGGTTTGGGAGGGCGAAAAACTTACCAAGGAACGGGCTCTGGAAGTAAGCGGGATTGAAACCGTATTTTGGCTCAGCGACTTCGATAAGGTGTTTTATGAGATTATGACCCAGGCAGATACTATTTATTTCAACACCAATGAGCACTATCGGGCCAATGTAGAGACTGAAACTCGTGAGGCGAGATTTATAAAAGCCACCAAAGATAAGTTCCCGGCACATAGTTGGGCAAAAAGCAACCCCATCTTACAACGCTTACGGTCTGTAAAGGATCCTATTGAAATTCACCTGCTTCAAACGGCCTGCGATATTACCGAAAAAGGATTCCGCCGTGTACTTGGTTTTGTTAAGCCAGGGGTTTGGGAATTTGAAATTGAAGCAGAATACATGCATGAATTTTTGCGTAATCGCTCAAAAAAGTTCGCCTATACACCTATTGTGGCTAGCGGAAATAACGCAAACGTACTTCACTACATTGAGAATAACCAACAATGCAAAGACGGGGATCTTATTTTAATGGACGTTGGTGCCGAATACGCAAACTATTCGAGTGATATGACTCGAACTATTCCTGTAAACGGAAAATTTACCAAGCGACAACGCGAAGTTTATAATGCCGTAAATAGAGTGAAAAATGAGGCTACTAAAATGCTTGTCCCAGGAGCATTCTGGAAAGAGTACCATGTGGAAGTGGGTAAATTAATGACTTCTGAATTATTAGGGTTAGGGCTACTGGATAAAGCAGATGTCCAAAATGAAGATCCAGACTGGCCTGCCTATAAAAAATACTTTATGCACGGTACTTCGCACCATATTGGGCTGGATACACATGATTATGGAATTTTATGGGAACCCATGCAGGCAAACCAGGTATTTACGGTAGAACCTGGCATCTATATTCCCGATGAAGGCTTTGGAGTTCGCCTGGAAGACGACGTGGTCATTCAAGACTCGGGAGAACCCTTTAATTTAATGCGAAACATCCCCATTGAGGCTGAAGAAATTGAAGACATCATGAACAGCTAGCTCCGTTCGTAAATATTAATAGTAAAAAAGGCCTTCCAAATGGAAGGCCTTTTTTAATGTAATCTTGCTTCTTAAACATTTAGCACGCCGTTCTCCGCGCCGGCAAAATCATTCCATGCATAGGCGTCTGCTTGTTCGTCGTTGGTATAAGTGCCGTCTACCAGGTATCTGAATTCATAAGACTGATCTTTATTCAGGTTTACGGTTCCCTTGAAATTACCATTTTTCAATTTTTTTAATGGAGTTTCGTTTGCACTCCACGCATTAAAGGTTCCTACAACTTTCACTTCGCTGGCCGCTTCAGCAGGAACAACAAAAGTTACTTTACATATAGGTTTACTCTTTAAATACTGTTTTGTAATAGCCATAATAAATAGGGTTTTGATTATTCTCAAATCTATACAACAAACCATCGCAAAACAACCTTTAATCCTCAAAAAATGAGCACTTTGAAGATATTTCAAAAAGGCCACAGCTAAATTGATAATCTGCAAAATTAAGGTGCAAAAAATTTGGAATAATGCAATAATTAAGTGCTGAAAAACCCGTCCAAATTTCATTCATTTCGAACTACATCGTTTTCGCATTTTTGGATATGGAACGAAAATAGGCTCAAAACGTCAATTTTTGAAAAACCGAGAGGCATTTAGTGAAAAATACCTACGCGTGGTAGTAACGCTCTCTGTAAATTTTTCCATCTTTCCACTCGGTAGCTACAGCTTGCTCAGAAAGCATAGTGCTTCCGTCTTTCATGATCAATTCCATTTCGGCAGTATAGAATGAATGGTTCCCAGAAACAGCCATATCTTTTACATCGTATCGAACAAACTCCTTCAGCTGATTATTAATAAAATCATTCTCGAAATCGACATTGAATTGTTTTCCCTTCTTAGGCGCATCATTTCCTTCACGGAGTTCCACCTCATCATGAAGATAGGTTTCCATGGCCTCAATAAATTGTCCCTTTGCTAATAATTGGTGAATGTGTTGTAAACTTTTTGTGATTTCATTTTCCATTTTGTCTAGTTTTAAGTGATTCATTTTTTAGTTTCTGAGTTCGATGGCTATACCTGATAAGCAGAATGAACATCATCTCATTACAGTGCAAATATGCAGCGGTAATCCCTTTGAAAAAATGGACAAAAGTTCCTTATGAATGGACAAACCAGTATTAATGATCTTTTTTAAACTGAAGCGGGGATTTTGAGACCAACTTGGTAAAGAAACGTGTAAAATAAGCCGCGTCGTTAAATCCTAAATCATACGCTATCTGTTTGACCGATTTGTTGGCGTATAACAATTCTCGCTTCGCCTCCAGTACGATTCTGTTTTTTATGATATCGCTGGGAGTTTCAATACCGGCTTTTTGAAAATGCTTGGCCAGCGACTTTGGAGAAATCCCCAATCGTTTTGCATATTCGGTTACCGAGTGAATGGCCCTAAAATTGTGTTCCACCAACAAACTGAAATCTTTAAAAAGCTGAGTTCCAACATCGTCTTTTTCAACTTGAAACTCCTTTTTAATTCGAACCGAAAGAATGATGAACTGTTTCAAATACGCCTGAAGCATATCGTACTGCGCCGCTTCCGAAGTGTTGAATTCAGAAATAAGACTCTCCAAAATGAAACTTAGTTTTTTGGTGTCACTTTCACAAGGCTGGACAAAGGGGGTCTCATATACATTATTGAACAGCACTCCATTACACGCAACTTCTTTGTCATGGGTCTGAATGCAATAAAAATCTCGGATAAAAGAAAGTTGATAGGCTTCTTTTATTTTTTCCGAAACCACCGAGAAAACTTGACCGGGAGATAAAAAGAATAGCACATTATCTTTGAAAGCATAGTGTTGAAAATCGATACTATAATTTCCCGTGCCCTCTTTAATCCAAAAAATACGATAGGTGTTTAAAGATTCCGATTGATTGACAACACAGGCCTCATCAAACTGTATGACGCTCAAAGAAAAGTTATCTTTAAAAGAGTATTTTATTATGTCCTTGATAGCCATAGGTAATTACGCTTGTGCCATTCCTTTAGTCGTAAAAACACGAATATTTAACAACATGAAAATAACAAATGCCGGCAATACCCAACCCATACCTTCCTGTGCCAATGGAATATAGGTTTCGAACGTTTCAATAACATTCCGACTCCATTCGATAAATGGATCTGGTATTATTTTTTTATAAGGAATAATCCTGTTTTCTGAGATAATTTCTTTTAAAACATCGGTCAAACTGAATAGGAACACCACAATGGCAACGCCTCTAAAAACTATTTTGCTCGCCCATTTCTTCGGAAGAATATTAAGCAGGATCAAGCAAATGGTAATTGGATAGATGAACATGAGGGCTGGCACGGCCAAATCGATAATATAATGAATATCAAACTGCCCTACCACAACCCCGATCACACAGCCCAAAATGGCGGTAAGTACGTAAGCTTGTTTCGAATCTTTAAATAGACCTTTGACGAAATCTGCCGTTCCGGTAACAATACCAACAGCCGTAGTAAAACAGGCTAATGAAACCAGCACTGCCAAAAATGCGGTGCCAATGCGCCCAAGAGTCTCCTGACTCAAAAACGTAAGGTACTCCGAACGAGAGTCTGTTATAATCTCGCCACTGTAAAAGGCGCCTAGCGCAATAAGTCCTCCATAAATAGCAAATAGTCCAATCCCCGCATAAAGTCCGGCATTACCTATCATCTTCTTTCTAGCTTCATAACCGTAGGTTCCTTGTAAAGTGAAAGAAATCACAATAACTCCTCCAACCAAAACGCCTCCAATAGCATCAAAGGTTTGATATCCCTCTATAATCCCTCCAATTAATGAGGCGCTGTCCGCCGTATTTCTGATGGCAGCAGTATCGCCAAAAAGTCCGATACTAATAATGGCCAAAAGGATGAGAATGATAAGTGGAGTGAGGAATTTCCCGATAATACTTAAAATTCGAGTTCTATTCAAAACAAAAACAAGTACCAGCGCAAAGTAGATACTGCTTAGCCAGAGCGAATTCATTTGGAAATAGGGTTCGATGGCCATTTCATAAGTTACAGATGCAGTTCTGGGCGAAGGCAATGCTATGGAAATGACATATACAATCACCGAGTAAAACATGGCAAATTTAGGTGAAACAGCCTTGGCGAAATCTAACATGGTACCCTGAATGCGAGCATGACCGTAAATAGCTAAAATGGGTATTATCACGGCTGAGAGCGCAAACCCTATAGTTACCCAAAACCAATTTTCTCCTGCATTATATCCAAGGAAGGGTGGTAAAATTAAATTCCCTGCGCCAAAAAAAAGTGAAAAAAGAGCAAAGGCGGTGATAAAGGTTTGTCTACTTTGATTCATAAAATTTTAGCTATTGTTAACTATTGTTCCATAGAAAATCAGATCTGCGGTAAATGTTACCCCTATCTTTTTTAGGTATGAAACTACTCATTTATATTTGTCCCGAATATAGAAAAATGATTTATCACTATAACGAAACGCCCATTTTTTACTCGATCTCTGGCAAAGGACCTGTACTGGTCTTGCTGCATGGCTTTTTAGAAAGCAGTACGATGTGGTCCAAACTTATTCCTTCTCTTTCTTTAAATAAAACCGTTTTGACCATTGATCTTCCCGGGCATGGAAAAAGTGGATGTCTGGCGACTACTCATACCATGGAAATGATGGCCGAGGTATTATATGCACTTTTAAATCATCTTCAAATTGAAAGAGCCTCCCTTATAGGGCATTCCATGGGAGGCTACGTGGGCCTGGCATTTTTGGAGTCCTATGGTCAAAAGGTGGAAGGGTTCACTTTACTCAATGCTACCACCAGGGAAGATACCTTGGAACAAAAGCGCAATCGCGATCGGGCAGCTCGAATCGTTTCAGAAAACAAAGAAGTATTTATTGGGAATATGATGAATCTGTTATTTACAGAAAGTTTGCATAGAAACTATGCTTCTGAAATTGCAAAGCTTAAAAAAGAAGCGATGGGTTTTTCAACAAAGGGTATTGTAGCCACCATCCTTGGAATGAAGCACAGGCCCGACCGCACAAAAGTCTTTCGAAATTTTAAGGGAGAAAAATTAATGATCTGCGGGGATAAAGATTTGGTGGTTCCTATCTCTGCCTCAAAAACAATAGCTGCTTCCACAAACTCAAAGCTAACGATCTTAAAAGGAGGACATATGAGTTGGATTGAGAATTCTGCTGAATTGTTAAATTTGTGCACTTAATCGAATATATTTACTTTTTGTCGGTTTTATAAAGTTTTTTTTTATACTTTTAGTATTCCCAAAACAAGTAACCATGAAAACAACATCCCCAAGAAAATCGTTTTCCTTTACTAGTATCGTTTGCAGTACGTTAGGCCATGACTACGTGATTAGCCGAAAAATAACCAACCACATCAATGAGTACAAGTGTACAAATTGCAACAAGGAGGTTACGGACAATTTCTCTGGTCGATTGGAGAATCTAACATTTCAAACCAAAAAAGTCAATACCTCACTAGCTTTATTTTTTGAAAAAAAGATGAGGCGTAAATACATGAAAGCTGTATGAAAAAACTTGTCTGCAAAATTAGGGGACATCAATTTGTGTCTGTTAAGAAAGAGGGTCGTCAAATTAAAGAGTATCAATGTCAATGTTGTAAACAAAGATATACCGAAGACGGGTATGGAAAAATTGTTCGGTTAACCAAATATTGGGAAACCAACAACTTGTTATTTGAGGAGCATTTCCGGAAAAAAACTGCCATCTAATTATTTTTCGTCCATAGCGTTCCAGCCTCTGGCAATCAAAGGAATTTTAGTATTCGCTCTTGTAATGAGGTGTATACCTTCTTTTTCATGAGTCATATGGCCAATAACAGTCAGATGTGGATTTGCCTTAATTTTAGGAAAGTCTTCTGTTTTAATAGTGAACAATAATTCGTAATCTTCGCCACCGCTAAGCGCAATCGTCGTACTATCAAGATTAAATTCTTCACAGGTAGAAATTACTTGAGGATCCAGTGGTATTTTGTCTTCATATAAATTACAACCTACCTCAGAGTTTTTGCAAAGGTGTATCACTTCGGAAGATAGACCGTCACTAATGTCGATCATTGCCGTGGGTAACACCTCAAGATCTAACAACAACTTTGGGATGTCCTTACGGGCCTCAGGTTTTAATTGTCTTTCTACAAGATAAGAGTAATTATCTAGCTCTGGTTGTGCATTTGGATTGGCTTCAAAAACTTGTTTTTCTCGTTCCAAAACCTGAAGCCCTAAATAGGCCGCACCTAAATCGCCAGTGACTACCAATAAATCATTTTCTTGAGCACCGCCGCGATACACGATGTGCTCTTTGGGTGCTTCCCCAATCGCCGTAACGCTGATCATCAAGCCAGAAGTTGAAGAAGTAGTATCTCCACCAATGATATCCACTCCGTACATCTTGGCCGCCGTTTTTATACCAGCGTATAATTCGTCCAAAGCTTCTACTGGAAATCTATTGGAGACCGCTAAGGATACGGTAATATGGGTAGCTGTGGCATTCATGGCATATACATCGCTTAAATTTACCATTACGGCCTTATAGCCCAAATGTTTAAGCGGCATGTAACTAAGGTCAAAATGAACCCCTTCCACCAGTAAGTCGGTCGTGATAACTTGTTGATTTTTTGAATCGTTTGATAGTACCGCTGCATCATCTCCAATACCCTTAACGGTGGTATTTTGATGAATTTCAATGTTCTTTGTTAGGTGATCAATTAGACCAAATTCCCCGAGCTCAGAAATACTAGTTTTTGAAGGGTTTTTATCTTCCAACATACTTTCAAATTTAAGATTGCAAAAATACAGCTAAGAAATGTAATACCCCGTCTTTTTTGCAGATTCGTGGATTGCGCACCACATCGGTATTTATAAAAACAGAGAATTAAATCTCATATTCTACTAATATATATAGGTAATTAACAACAAACCTCCTTTAAATTTGTTAGTTTTGGTGATATTTTCAAAAAAAAATTCTTGATGCAACGAAAACTCCTTTCTCTGGTGACTTTTTTAGCCACCGCAACTCTGCTGGCCCAAACTCCTTGTGTAAATGGATCTGCAGGCACTTATGCCTGTAATGGCTATGATCTACAATCACACATACCGCTGTCTACATTCAATGCGGGAGGTGCTAATGATTCTTGGGGATGGACAGACCCGTTGGATGGGAAGGAATATGCAATTATGGGATTAGAAGGCGGAACGGCATTTATCGATATTTCAGACGCTGTAAACCCTGTTTATTTGGGTTTCATACCTAGTCAAACTGGTGCTTCAGATTGGAGAGACGTAAAGGTGTATTCCAACCATGCTTTTATTGTTAGTGAGGCTGGAGGTCATGGAATACAAATCTTCGACCTGACCCGACTAAGAAATGTAGCTAATCCTCCGGTTACTTTTAGTATTGACGCTCATTATACTGGATTTGGAAATGCTCATAACATTGTAATTAATGAAGATACGGGTTATGCTTATGGTGTTGGTACGGATACCTATAATGGTGGAACACATTTTGTTAATATTCAAGACCCTTTAAATCCAGTTGCTGCCGGTGGATTTGGCGGAGACGGATATGTGCATGATGCACAGGTAGTTACATACAATGGCCCCGATACTGATTATGCTGGCCGTGAATTACTTATTGCCAGTAGCGGCTCGGTACAGGTTCTTTCGATAGTGGATATTACCGATAAGGCCAACCCGCAAAGTATTTCAACAATGTCCTATCCCGATGCTGGCTATACGCACCAAGGTTGGTTTACGGAAGATCAAAGGTATTTTCTCCTGGGAGACGAATTTGACGAATCCAATCAAGGATATAATACGAGAACGGTCGTTTTTGACTTACTCAATCTAGACAGCCCGCAATTAGCCTTTAATTTCTTTGGTACTACTCCGGCCATTGATCACAATGGATATGTAAAAGGAAATATGTATTATTTATCCAATTATGCTGCTGGTTTACGCGTATTAGACATTAGCGATATTGAAAATGGCAATATGTCTGAAACTGGTTTTTTTGACACCTATTCGGATAATAACAACGCCAGCTATAATGGTGTTTGGAATGTTTACCCCTATTTCGATAGTGGGAACATTATGATCAATGATAGACAATATGGATTCTTTTTAGTAAAGGCTTCAGACCCAGACAATGAAGACCCAGTGGCTGTTTGTCAGAATTTCACCGCCTCGTTGGATGAAAACGGAGAGGTTATCGTATCAGGAGATGATGTTGACGGTGGCTCTACCGATAATAGCGGTTTTGTCACTCTAACACTGAGCGAAAACACATTCGATTGCACGGACCTTGGGGCAAACACGGTAACAGTAACAGCCACAGACCCTGCTGGCAACACTGATACTTGTACTGCCATTATTACTGTTGTGGACGATATGGGGCCCGTATTCGATTGCTATCAAAATCAATCCGTTCAATACGAAACTGGAAATTCATTTTATGTCCTTGAGGATTTTGTAGCCAGCGGTGACGTATCGGCTACAGACAATTGCACCACTTCTTTGACCATAGCTCAAAACCCAGCTGCCGGCACCGAATTGACCGAAGGGGTGTATACCATCAGTTTTGAAACCTCCGATGATGAAGGCAATACTTCCAACTGCTCGTTTGAACTTACGGTCGTAGAAATTCTATCTGTTGAAAATCCAACATTGTCTAAAGGCCTTTCCATTTACCCAAACCCTTCTTCTGATATGATTCATATCATTTCAGCAAATAAAAATTTAACCCATATTGGCATCGCCGATATTTCCGGAAAATTACTTTTTTCCGTAAGTAATCTTGATGCGGATAGACAAACTATAGATATCTCAACATTGGCGCAAGGAATTTATTTTATGCAAATCAATGGAGAAGTAACTAAGAAAATTATAAAAAAATAAGCTTTTATAGCTATATTATTGTTAAAAATATGCCCAAAGAAACTAGAATATAATGATAATCGTTATATTCTAGTTTGACGGGTAATCATCAATTAAAAACTTAAGTACCTTAATATTATTTCCATGAAAAAAATTACACTCATTTTTACGTTATTGGCAGGCTCTATTACTTTTGCACAAGTACCGTGTGCCGGAGGGAACGCTGCTGGATTTCCCTGCGAAGGTTTCAATTTGCAGTTTGATATTCCTGCTTCGGGTATGAGCGCCGGCACGGCTAACGATTCTTGGGGTTGGACAGACCCCTTAGATGGTAAAGAGTACGCCATTATCGCTTTGGACAACGGAACCGCCTTCTTTGACATTTCAGATCCAGTAAACTCGGTTTATTTAGGCAAACTTCCGAGTCATGCGGGTTCTGGCCCCTGGAGAGACGTAAAAGTTTATAGCAATCATGCTTATGTTGTAGCCGAAGAATCTGGTCATGGTATGCAGGTTTTTGATCTAACCCGATTACGCAGTGTGGCTAATCCCCCAGCGACCTTCACGGAGGACGGTCACTATGACGAATTTGGAAGAGCACATAACATTGTGATTAATGAAGACACTGGTTTTGCTTATGCCGTTGGAACCTCGACTTTCAGTGGTGGGCCACACTTTATTGACCTTTCCAATCCTACCAATCCTGTTTCAGCCGGAGGTTATTCTCTAGACGGTTATACCCATGACGCGCAGGTGGTTATTTATGACGGCCCTGATACAGATTATACGGGAAGAGAAATTTTCTTCGGTAGTAATGAAGATAATATTGTAATAGTAGATGTGACAGATAAAAATGATCCATCACCTATTTCTATTGCCACCTATAGCAATGTAGGATACAGTCACCAAGGCTGGCTTACCGAAGACCATCGTTATTTTGTACACGGTGATGAAGGTGATGAAGATGATTTTGGATTCAACACCACTACACGAGTTTTTGACTTTTCAGATTTGGACAACCCTACTTTCTTCTTCGATTATACGGGTCCAAATGCTTCCATAGACCATAATGGTTATGTAGTTGGAAACACATTTTATTTATCGAACTATTCATCTGGCCTTAGAGCAATAGACATAACAGACATTGCTAGCGGTGATATGACAGAAGTTGGATATTTCGACACAATCCCAGGGAATAATGGTGTTAACTTTAGTGGTTCTTGGAATGTTTATCCTTTTTTCGCCAGTGGAAATATTGTAATTAGCGGTAGTGAAGGATTCTTTTTAGTTAATAACCCTCTGCTAGGAGTTGAAGAGCTTCCAGTGGGTGATTTTGCCTTATCTCCCAACCCGGCAACCAACAGATTGACGGTTTCATCTAAAAATGTAACAATTTCTCAGGTGACTATTTACAATGTACTTGGGCAAATGGTATTGGATAAGTCATTCTCGAACAGTTTTTCTGAGACCTTGAATATCTCAAATCTGAATTCTGGAATGTATTTGGTAAAAATAAACAACACAACAACCAAGCGATTGGTTGTAAACTAAAATTTTTTTGAATGCTATTGAAAAAGAAAAATTTAACCTTATTAATAATGCTATCGCTCTTTATGAGCATCGCAATTGTTTCTTGTAGCAAAAGCGATACTACAACAGAGCCTCCAGTGGATGATGATGGTGGAGCTCTTGACGATGGGAATCCGGTGGGTTTTCAGGGTGAAATAGACTGGATAAGAAGTCTGGGCGGAAGCAACATAGATGCAGCTGTAGGTATCGTAAAGTCTGATGACAATGGTTATGTTGTATTAGGCTCGACCAGCAGTAATGACGGTGATATCATCGATAAAACCGGAACGGATAGTGATTTTTGGGTTCTGAAATTTTCCGAAACTGGTGCCATTCTATGGAATAAAACCTTCGGAGGCTCCAATGACGATGTTGCTACAGATATTTCCAAAACTAGTGATGGTGGATATATCCTCTCGGGTTATAGCCGAAGTAACGATGGCGACGTAACCGGAAATGAAGGATTTCATGACTATTGGATATTAAAATTAAATGCAAACGGAGACAAACAATGGAACAAAACCTTCGGTTTTCTTGGAAGTGACCAAGCCTTCAAAATCTTTGAAACAAAAAACGGAGGTTATTTAGTGTCCGGATTTTTTGATGTTACCGCAAGTGGTGGTGCTGGAAATGATGGTCGAAATAGTGGAAGTCGACATGGTGTAGGAGAATATTGGGTGTTGAGATTAAATGCAGGTGGCGATTATATCTGGAGACGCTATTTTGGAGGAACCAATAATGACAGAAGTTATGACGCACTAGAAACTAGCGACGGAGGTTATTTGCTTTTAGGATCTTCGGAAAGCAACGATTTTGACATCACCGATAGTCGCGGAAGCTATGATTACTGGATTGTAAAGCTCAATGCTAATGGAGATAAAGTTTGGACCAAGTCCTATGGAGGCTCAGAAATAGAAAATGGTTACGCAGGCACCTCCGCTGGAGACGGCAATTTTATTTTCGTAGGAGACTCTCGAAGTACAGATCAAGACGTTACCAGCCCCAAAGGAAATGCAGACCTATGGGCTGTAAAATTTAATGCTAATGGTGCTAAAATTTGGGACAAATCCTTCGGTGGCAATGAATTCGACACGGCTCGAAGTATAGAGAGACTTCCCGATGGAGGTTATCTTATGGCCGGGGCAACTCGAAGTAGTAATGGCGATGTTTCTTCCAATAACGGTGAAAATGACCTCTGGGTTGTTATGATAGACGCCAACGGTGCACTTGTATTTGAAAAATCCATTGGCGGTTCCAATTTTGACTTCGGAGACGACGCTATCCTCGCTCATGACGGCACCTCTATCATGGTTGTTGGAAATACAGAAAGTAATGACAAGGACATTCCTCAAAACAAGGGAATTAAAGACCTGCTTGTAGTAAAATTAAAATAAACCCTAATCTTATAATTCTTAATTAAAATTGAACATGAAAAAAATTGTTTTAACGTTAGCCATTGGCTTTGCCTTTGTTGCTTGTAATAACGATGATGACACCACCCCAACTCCAGTAGTCAATACAGACGTAAATTTCACATTTACTCAAAATTGGGATGGAGCGGATATTCAAAACTCCGATTACGAAACGACCGAATACACCAATGCAAACGGGGAAGTATTGACACTTTCCAAATTGGTTTATCTCATTTCGGATATAACCTTTACAAACGCAGCGGGTGAAACGTTTGATGCCGGTGACTATAACCTTATTGATGCCCGCACAGGGTCCAATGCAAGTTTTACTCCAAATATCGAAATTCCTGAGGGAGAATATACAGTGTCCTTTACTTATGGATTTGATGACGAAGACAACATAGACCTAGCCTATAACGATCTAAATTCCTCGGATGGATCCTGGAGCGTTCCCGGCCCACTTGGAGGAGGTTATCACTATATGCGTCTGGAAGGAAAATATGTGAACACTGCCGACGTTGAAACCGCGTTTCAATTTCACAATGTAAGAGCTAATAGACACTCTTCCCTTCCACCGGGCCCTACTACTTTAGTAGAATTACAAGACACTTCCATAGAAGTTAACCTAGGTACCGTAGATATTACCACTGGTACTTCTATCGAAATACAGATGAATGTGGCAGAATGGTTTAAAAACCCAAATACATGGGACCTAAATGTACTATTCACTGTATTAATGCCGAACTTTGATGCACAAATTATGATGAATGAAAACGGTCAAAACGTTTTTAGCCGTGGTGCCGTAACTGTTACTCCATAATTACACATGAAACCGAAAGGCCATATCTTACTATTGTTAATTGCTATCTGTGTTGCATCTTGTAACACAGATAGCGTTACCATAGAGCCTGAAGAAGGATATGTCCCTACTCCACTGACCTTAGAAGTTCCTCAACTATTTGAAGAACGTCTTTTACCACCTGTAATTCCCGAGGACAATCCGATGACGGAAGAAGGTGTTGCGCTTGGAAAAAAATTATTTTTTGACCCTGCCTTATCTCTTGACGGTTCTCAGGCTTGTGCAGATTGCCATCGTCCTGAAAATGCATTTTCCGATCCACGCCAATTTAGCGTCGGAATTGATGGTTCTGTAGGCACGAGAAACTCCATGCCGCTTCAAAATCTTGCCTTTAACTTTACGGAAAAATTCTTTTGGGATGGGCGAGCTATTTCGTTGGAAGAGCAAATTTTTGAGCCAGTGACCAACCCGATAGAAATGAACAATACCTGGCCCAACGTAGAAAATACCTTGCAAGAAATTGAAGGATACCCTTTGATGTTCGAGCGCGCTTTTGGCAGTTCGACCATTGATTCGGTCAATGTGTCTAAAGCTATTTCTCAATTTCTTCGAACCCTAATTTCCGGAAATGCGAAAATAGATAGATTCCTGCTTGGACAAGAAGAGCTTAGCCCTTCAGAAGCTAACGGTCTTGCTGTATTTTTAGATGAAGGACGTGGAGATTGCTTTCATTGTCATGGTCTACCGGCCAACCCGCTTTGGACGGATAACGCTTTTCACAATAATGGCCTGGATGAAATTATTACCGATCGTGGCCTCGGCGGTGTATCCGGAGATCCTCGCGAATTTGGGCTGTTCAAATCGGGCTCACTTCGCAATATTGAATTTACAGGGCCGTATATGCACGACGGGCGATTCGCTACTTTGGAAGAGGTTATTGATCATTATAGCGAGGGACTTGTTTTTTCAGAGACCATTGATCCCTTAATGAAAAAAGTGGCAGAAGGTGGTGTTCAACTTTCAGAAGAGGATAAAGCAGACCTAAAAGCTTTCCTCCTCACCTTCTCGGATCTCGAGTTTATTAACAACCCAGATTTTCAGAATTAGAAAGGTTTTCTTTTTTTCTGAATAAATTTTTCTCGTTTCAATTCTTGTTAATTATTACCTAAATCTATCACGGTATAAGCTATAAATTTGGATTCAATATGGTTTAAACCCCGTTTTGCAGTATATTTGCAGTCCTAATTTAGAGCAAATCTATATCAATGATAAAGGTAAGTGACACGGCAAAAACAAAGATTTCTCAGTTAATGACCGAAGGTGGTTTTAACTTGGAACAGGACTTTGTGCGTGTAGGTGTAAAAAGCGGTGGTTGTTCTGGCTTATCCTACGAACTCGATTTTGACAACGAACACCGCGAAAATGATAAATTGTTCGAAGACAATTTGGTAAAAATCGTAGTAGACAAAAAGAGTTTTCTATACTTGGTGGGAACCACTCTCGAATATAGTGGTGGCCTCAACGGAAAAGGGTTTGTATTTAACAATCCCAATGCAAATAGAACTTGCGGTTGCGGAGAAAGTTTTTCGCTATAATTATTGCTGAAGAAAAGAAAGATGGGAAAATTTACTGAGGACGATTTAAAGAAAGAACTCGAAACCAAAGAATACGAGTACGGCTTCTATACGGATATAGAATCTGAAACCTTTCCTATTGGTCTTAATGAAAATATCGTTCGTGCCATTTCTGAAAAGAAACAAGAACCCCAATGGATGACCGATTGGCGCCTGGAGGCTTTCCGAATATGGCAGGAAATGGAAGAACCTGAATGGGCCAATGTAAATTATGAAAAACCCGATTTTCAGGCGATTTCGTATTACTCGGCACCTTCCACAAAACCAAAATACAACAGCATAGACGAGGTCGATCCCGAATTGTTGGATACGTTTAAACGATTGGGGATTTCTCTGGATGAACAGAAAAAACTCGCTGGTGTGGCTGTAGATATTGTTATGGACTCTGTCTCGGTAGCAACTACTTTCAAAAAAACCCTAGCGGAAAAAGGAATTATTTTCTGTTCCATTTCCGAAGCTATTAAAGACCATCCGGAACTAGTCCAAAAATACATTGGTAGTGTTGTCCCTCAACGCGACAATTTCTATGCAGCTCTTAACAGTGCTGTATTTAGTGATGGCTCATTTTGCTACATTCCTAAAGGTGTACGATGCCCAATGGAACTATCCACTTATTTTAGAATCAATCAAGCAGGAACAGGCCAATTTGAACGCACTCTGGTTATTGCCGATGAAGGAAGTTATGTTAGTTACTTAGAAGGCTGTACTGCTCCATCTAGAGATGAGAACCAATTGCATGCCGCAGTAGTAGAATTAATTGCGCTGGATGAAGCCGAAATAAAATATTCTACCGTTCAAAACTGGTACCCCGGAAACAAAGAGGGACAAGGAGGTGTTTATAATTTCGTAACCAAGCGTGGTTTGTGTGAAAGAAAGGCAAAAATATCTTGGACCCAAGTTGAAACAGGAAGTGCCGTTACCTGGAAATATCCAAGCTGTATTTTAAAAGGGGATTACTCCATTGGAGAGTTCTATTCCATCGCAGTGACCAATAATTTCCAACAAGCGGATACCGGAACCAAAATGGTTCATTTAGGTAAGAATACGAGAAGTACCATTATTTCAAAAGGTATTTCTGCCGGAAAGTCCCAAAATAGTTATCGAGGATTGGTAAAAATAAACCCAAGAGCGGATAATGCGCGTAATTTCTCCCAATGCGATTCGTTATTAATGGGAAATAATTGCGGCGCACATACCTTTCCTTACATTGAAGTTAAAAATAAATCGGCTCAAATTGAACATGAGGCAACAACCAGTAAAATTGGGGAAGACCAAATTTTTTATTGTAACCAACGCGGCATTGACACCGAAAAAGCAATCGCACTTATTGTAAATGGTTTCAGCAAAGAAGTACTAAATAAGCTGCCGATGGAATTTGCCGTGGAAGCACAAAAATTATTAGAAATCAGTCTTGAAGGTTCTGTCGGTTAATTGAGAATTCGTTGCTAAAACATACCATCATGAAAAAAGTACTAATCATTCTGAGCGCTATCTTAATTATGGCCTGCATTGGAAAAAAAGAGAAGGAAACTTCTAAGATCACCATTGCTGAAGGTGGAGCTGTACTATTATCCAGTAACCTATATCACTTTAACCAAAATATCGAAAACAGAGTCGCATCGCAATTCAAAGAATCAATCAAAGCTTTTGATGCCTTTTCAAAAATGCCAAAAGCACCAAACGTCTTAAAATAATATCCAATGAAGAAAACAATTTTCCTTTTAGCCCTTTCACTTTCAGTAGTCGTTATTTCCTGTAAAAACTCGGAAGAAAAAACAACCGCTACTGAGAACGATCCCAATCTAACAGAACAAGAACAAAACCAGCCCATTTACCGAGGTGAATTTATTTACCTGGCAAAGGAAAATGCAGCAGTATTGAAAGGTTCCGATTACATCTATGGCGTGGTTATAGACGACATGGCAAAGGCCTTGGCTAATCAAGTGAATAGTATTCAAAAGGACAGCTTGGATATGGTTCCAGTTATCGTACGAGGATTGGTTGAAAAGAATCCAAATTTAACCGAAGAAGGTCAAGCCTGGGAAGAGGTAATTACTATAAAAGAAATAATAAATGTAAGCGACAAACCAGCTGAAGCCGACATTAAAATTGAAGAAACCAAAGAGTAATATGCTACACATCAAAGACCTGCACGCAAGTGTAGAAGATAAAGATATTTTAAAAGGTATTTCACTAGAGGTAAAAGCCGGGGAAGTCCATGCCATCATGGGGCCAAACGGTTCTGGGAAGAGTACCTTGGCAGCGGTTGTTGCCGGAAAGGATGAGTTTGAGGTAACTAAAGGTGATGTGCATTTAAATGGAGATGACATCACCGAATTGGACCCGGAAGAGAGAGCCCATAAAGGGGTATTTCTTTCTTTTCAATACCCGGTGGAAATCCCAGGGGTAACCGTGACCAATTTTATAAAAACGGCCATCAATGAAACTCGCAAATCCAAAGGGCTTGAAGACATGCCGGCGGGAGAAATGCTAAAAAAGATCAAAGAGAAGGCGGATTTACTGGAAATTGATCGCAAATTTTTATCTCGTTCACTCAATCAAGGGTTTTCAGGAGGAGAGAAAAAGCGAAATGAAATTTTTCAAATGGCCATGATGGAACCAAAGTTGGCCATTTTGGATGAAACCGACTCCGGATTAGATATCGACGCCCTTAAAATCGTTGCCAATGGAGTTAACAAGTTGAAAAGCGACGATAATGCGGTGATTGTTATTACACATTATCAGCGTCTATTGGATTATATAGTACCAGACTTTGTTCATGTACTTATGGACGGGAAAATTGTAAAATCAGGTACTAAGGAATTAGCTTACGAACTCGAGGAAAAAGGATACGACTGGATTAAGGAAGAATTGGTATAAACCAATTCGTCCATTTCCTGATTCCGGGAAACGAGGGATACACTCCCTCTTAATTTGAATAGGAAAAGAAAAAATGAGCCTAAAAGACAAACTACTCTCTTCATACATTGCCTTCGAAGATTACTTGGAAGACGATTCACCGTTGCACGATTTGCGAAGTGAAGCGATTAAGACCTTTGAAGACAAAGGATTTCCTTCTAAGAAGGAAGAAGAATGGAAATACACTTCGTTAAAAGGGCTATTAAAAGAAGATTACAGTCTATTTCCGAAGAAAGAAAATGCAATTGAATTTAAGGAGGTTAAAAAGTATTTCCTGCATGAAATCGACACCTACAAAGTAGTATTTGTGGACGGTGTTTATAGTTCCTTCCTTTCTGAAACCACGCATGACAAATTGGATGTTTGCCTGCTCTCTTCAGCATTAAGTAAGAAAAAGTACCAATCTGTAATAGAAGCTTATTTCAATAAAATTGCCAAAAAAGACAGTCTTACTTCTTTGAACACCGCTTTTGCCAAAGAAGGAGCCTATATATTTGTTCCCAATCATGTGGAAGCCGATAAACCTATTGAGATTATCAATTTTGCCACTGGAAATGAATCCGCCACGCTATTACAACCGCGCAACCTGATCGTTGTGGGAGAGAATGCACATGTTCAAATTATCGAACGTCATCAAAGCTTATCAAGTAACGCCATCTTAACCAATGCCGTTACCGAAATTTATGCCGAAAAACGCGCACATGTAGATTACTATAAAATTCAAAATGACCGGGCTCAGGCTTCCTTGATTGATCACACTTATTTGCAGCAGGAAAGAGATAGCATTTGTAAGGTGCATACCTTTTCTTTTGGAGGAAAATTAACACGAAATAATCTTAGTTTCTATCAAAATGGTCAGCATTGCGATAGTGTTTTAAAAGGGATTACCATTCTCGAAGAAAAGCAGCATGTAGATCACAATACCCTGGTACACCATATTTCACCCAATTGTGAGAGTCATCAAGATTATAAGGGTATTTTCGATGATAATTCCACAGGGGTATTCAATGGAAAGGTTTTGGTAAACAGAGAGGCACAAAAGATCGATGCATTTCAGCAGAACAACAATATTTTAATTAGCGATAAAGCGACTATTAATGCCAAACCTCAACTGGAGATCTTTGCGGACGACGTGAAGTGTTCACATGGGTGTACCATAGGACAACTTGATGAAGATGCGTTGTTTTATCTTCGTTCTCGAGGGATTGGTCAAAAGGAAGCCCGCGCATTACTAATGTATGCCTTTGCCAACAATGTATTGGAAAGCGTTAAGATTCCTGAACTCAAAAAACGTATTAACAAGCTTATTGCCTTAAAAATTGGCGTTAGTTTGGGCTTTGATCTGTAATAGGTCGTTTAAAAGGATTAGATTATGGCCTTCGATGTTCAAAAAATACGTGAGGACTTCCCCATTTTAAAACGCCAGGTAAATGGCCATCCATTGGTTTACCTGGACAATGCGGCTACTTCGCAAAAGCCCATGAGTGTTATTAATTGTTTGGTAGATTACTATAGCAATTACAATGCAAATATTCATCGTGGGGTGCATTCCCTCTCTCAGGAAGCTACGGACGCCTATGAATTGGCAAGAAAAACAATTCAGAATCATTTCAACATAGCGCAATCGCATGAAGTAATTTTCACATCCGGAACAACCCATGGTATTAATTTGGTTGCCCAAGGTTTTTCTTCCTTTCTGAAGGAAGGTGATGAAGTTATGGTGTCAGCCATGGAGCACCATTCCAATATTGTGCCATGGCAAATGCTATGTGAACGAACAGGAGCCCGTTTGAAAGTGATTCCCATGAATGAGGAGGGCGTGTTGGTACTTTCGAGTTATGAAGCGCTACTTTCAAAAAAAACAAAGCTAGTTTTCGTCAATCATATTTCGAATGCTCTAGGAACCATTAATCCTATTGCCGAAATTATTGAAAAAGCCCATGAACATGGAGCGGCTGTACTTATTGATGGAGCGCAGTCTTGTTCTCACATTCAGCCTGATTTACAGGCGCTCGACGTTGATTTTTATGTGACATCGGCTCATAAAATGTGCGGCCCAACTGGAGTTGGTATGCTCTATGGAAAGGAAGAATGGCTTCGTAAATTACCCCCCTATCAAGGTGGTGGAGAGATGATCAAAGAAGTGAGCTTCGAAAAAACCACCTATGCGGATCTTCCTCATAAATTTGAAGCGGGAACGCCAAATATCGCGGGTGGAATTGCCTTTGGGGCTGCCATTGATTATTTACATTCCATAGGATTTGAGGCTATTGCTAAATACGAAAATGAGTTGTTAGTTTACGCAACTAAAAAACTCCTTGAAATTGAAGGTTTGAGAATATATGGGACCGGTAGAGACAAGACATCTGTTATCTCTTTCAATATAGAAGGAATACACCCTTACGACATTGGCACGATAGTGGATAAACTTGGTATAGCCGTTCGTACAGGACATCATTGCACGCAACCTATCATGGACTTTTTTAAGATTCCAGGTACGGTGAGAGCCTCTTTCTCCTTTTACAATACCAAAGAGGAAGTGGATCTTTTGGTTGCTGCGGTGCTTAAAGCTAAAATGATGCTCGGTTAACGGAGTTTAAAATAAATACTGAAGATTTTTGGTATCTTCACTTTGAATAACCTAAACAACAATACATGAAAAAATTGATAACCCTTCTCCTTGCAGCTTTCGCTTTCATAAGCTGCGACGAAACGAAAAAAGTTATAGATGTGGCAGGAACTGTACAACTTTCAGGAGCCTATAAGGTTTCAAGCGTAAATAATAATTCTATTTCAGAAAACGCTCCCACGTTTAACTTTTATGCGTTAGACAAAACAATTAAAGGAAATACCGGTTGTAACAGCTTCTTCGGAAACTATACGCTAGATCTATACGCCATTTCCTTTAGCCATATTGGTTCAACCGAAATTGCATGCGACCCGCCTATTATGGATATTGAGCATGCTTTTTTGAATGCTTTGAGAAATGCAGGATCCTATGACCTTGAAAACAGTGTATTAACCATTTATTCCAAAGCGGACCGAAGTGTACTTTTGGTCGCTATTAAGGATAGAGCTGCCGAAAATTAAAATGACAATAGATCATATACAAGAAGAACTAGTAGATGAGTTCGCCCTCTTTGATGATTGGATGGACAAATACCAGCACCTCATAGATTTGGGGAAGTCATTGCCGTTGATTGATGAAACCCTTAAAACGGACGACAAGATCATTAAAGGTTGTCAAAGCAAGGTATGGTTGGACGCCCAATTCGACAACAATATGGTCATTTTTACAGCCGATAGCGACGCCATTATAACCAAAGGAATTGTTGCCGTCCTAATACGAGCTTATTCAAACCAAACACCCGAAGCCATAATCAATGCGGACACCTCCTTTATTGACGAAATTGGCCTGAAAGATCATTTATCGCCTACACGAGCCAATGGTCTTGTTGCTATGATTAAACAAATGAAATTATACGCCCTTGCCTATCAAACCCAGTTGAAGCAAGAAAAAACTGAACTATGAGTACCACAGAAATAGACACCACAGAGCTAGGCGAAAAGATCGTCAAAGTGCTTAAAACAATATTCGATCCTGAAATCCCAGTAGATATTTACGAATTGGGTCTCATTTACGATGTTTTGGTCAATGAAGATCAGGAAGTAAAAATATTAATGACACTTACTACCCCTAATTGTCCGGTTGCCGAAACGCTACCCGTTGAAGTAGAGGATAAGGTGAAAAGTATTAAACTTGTCAAAGATGCTGAGGTAGAAATTACCTTTGACCCTCCCTGGACACAAGATTTGATGAGCGAGGAAGCCAAATTAGAACTGGGCATGTTATAACAAAGTTCAGACTACTGATACCCATGGAAGACGAAATCGTAAATAGAGTTGCCAACAGCAAACTGGTTACCATAGACCTTGAAGATTTTTATCCCGAAGGAAAGCGTATGACGCTAGATATTTCGACATGGTTAATGGATGGCATTATACTTCGTGAAAAAGAATTTAGACAACATCTAAAAGATTACGATTGGTCCTCGTATAAAGACGCTTTTGTCTCTATTTATTGTGCCACCGATGCCATCCTTCCTGGGTGGGCATTCATGCTGGTTGCCGTTCGGTTAAATGAAGTCGCGCAAAAAACCGTGGTGGGTTCTCCAAAGGATTTGGAAACTGTCCTTTTTTCTGAAATCATTACCGCATTGGATGTTTCAGAATATAGGGATAAACCCGTCATCATAAAAGGATGTACTCATAAACCAGTACCTGAGAACGCCTATGTCCTTTTGGCCCAAAAATTGCAACCTGTCGCTAAAAGTGTACTTTATGGCGAAGCTTGTTCTTCAGTTCCTCTGTTCAAAAAAAGCAGGTAATTCGACCCAATTTTATTATCTTTAGTCGAAAGGGCATTCTTCAAATGCCTTTTATTTTTATTCTGAAAACTATAAAACCTAATTTTGCAAAATCAAACAATATTACTATGAAAAAATTACTACTTAGCGTGGCACTAATGGCCATAACATGTATAGGTTTCGCTCAAGAGGCGGAAGAAGAAGCTCCAAAAGATGGATGGACAAAGGCTGGGAATATTTCCTTACTATTTAGCCAGGCAGCCTTTAATGCTGAATGGACCGGTGGAGGAACCAATAACTACGCCGCGAACCTTGTATTAGCCTACGATGCAAACTACCGCAAAGGAGCTCTTACCTGGGACAACCGTATTATGGCAGATTATGGAATTACTAAAACTCAAGATCAAGATTTTACCAGAAAAACAAGCGACAGATTTGAAGTAAACTCCATAGTTGGTAAGCAGATAAACGAAACCAATTGGTACTATTCGTTTTTTATGAATTTCAGAACTCAATTCACTTCGGGCTACGAATATTCCGAAGATGCTATGGGGAATGAAATCCGAACGGAGACCACTAAGCTTTTATCGCCAGGTTATTTACAAGCAGGTCCAGGTATGCTCTGGAAGAAAAGCGATAACCTAAAGGTGAACATAGCACCGGCTACAGCACGTGTCATTTTTGTGTCTGGCCAGTTTACAGATATTGGAATGGATCAAGCTATTATTGACGCCTTCAATGAAGCTGGCGGATATTTTGGAGTGGACGCTAATGAAACTACTCGATTTGAATTTGGAGCAGCGATTGGGGCTTTTGCTAAATTCAACCTTATGGAAAACATTAGCATGGAAAACGTCCTTAACCTGTACAGTAATTATCTGGAAGATCCTCAAAATGTGGATATTGACTATACCATGAATTTAGTGATGGCCGTTAATAAATGGATTACAGCCAATGTTGTTTTTCAAGCCATCTATGACGATAACGCAGTTAAAGGGTTTCAAATTCGTGAAGGCCTTGGGATTGGAGTCACCTACGGATTCTAATCAAACTCACAACTTTTAGAAGGCCCTCTTTGCCCCCATTTTAATATGGAATAATTGAAGAGGGCTTTTTTTATTCGATAAACTCTGGATAGAGAAAATTATTATAGGGAAAACGGGTTAGATGAATATCACGAACCTTTTGATACAGGGTCTTTTTAAATTCATCCAAATGTTCTTTATGTAATGCCGAAATAAATATGGCTTCTTCATTCCCATTGTTCATCCAGGTTTGTCGCCATTCATCCAAACTATAGTGTGCCTTGGTTCTTTCAGTTTCCAGATCGTCCTCTTCAATAATTTCGGGGTGGTAGGCGTCAATTTTATTGAAAACCACCAGTGTAGGTTTGTCTCTTCCACCAATCTCATCTAAGGTGCTATTGACCGATGCAATATGATCCTCAAAAGATGGATGTGAAATGTCTACCACATGCAATAGTAGATCAGCTTCTCTAACCTCATCCAAGGTGCTCTTAAAAGATTCTACCAATTGCGTAGGCAACTTGCGAATAAACCCAACGGTATCTCCCAATAAAAAGGGCAAGTTCCCGATCACCACTTTTCGAATAGTTGTGTCCAACGTGGCAAAAAGTTTGTTTTCAGCAAACACTTTACTTTTACTCACCACATTCATTAAGGTAGATTTCCCCACATTGGTATAGCCTACCAGGGCAACACGAACAAGGGATCCCCGATTCCCGCGTTGCACCGCCATTTGTTTGTCTATGGTCACGAGTTTTTTCTTTAGTAAAGAAATACGATCCCTAACAATACGACGGTCAGTTTCAATTTCCGTCTCTCCCGGTCCTCGCATCCCAATACCTCCTCGCTGTCTTTCCAAGTGCGTCCACATACCCGATAATCGCGGTAACAAATATTGATATTGAGCCAATTCGACTTGGGTTCGTGCATAACTAGTTTGTGCACGCTGAGCAAAAATGTCGAGTATTAAATTGGTGCGATCTATGATTTTGCACGCCAATATTCGTTCAATATTCTTCTGCTGACCTGGAGAAAGTTCATCGTCAAAAATTGCCGTCCCAATGTCATTAGCAACTACAAATTGACGGACTTCATCCATCTTACCCGATCCAATAAAAGTTTTTGGATTAGGCATGTCCATTTTTTGAGTGAACCGCTTCATCACTTCTCCGCCAGCCGTGTATGCCAGGAACTCTAATTCGTCCAAATATTCTTCCGATTTCTCGTAGTTCTGTAACTTGGTAATCACTCCTATGAGGACCGTTTTTTCGTATTCTATCTCTTGTTTATCGAGCATGCTTTTAAATATTGAGCAAAGGTACAAAAGAGTTTGTTGGTGATTTTTGTATTTTACGTTCAAATTCATACTTCATGCACCAGTCACCTTCAGATAAAATTAGTCAGTACGCCATTGGTTTTTATAATTTGGAAAACTTGTTTGATACCGTAGATGATCCACGTAGTTTGGATGACGACTTTACCGAAACATCTGAGAAAAAGTGGACAGAAAAGCGTTTTCGTAAAAAGGTGAAGAAACTGGGGCAGGTTATATCCAACATGGGGTATGAGGAAATTAGATTTCCTCCCGTCCTTTTGGGTGTTGCTGAAGTTGAAAATTCAGATGTATTGGACGCCTTGGTCGATTCAAAATTTCTTAGGAAAAAGGGTTACGACTACGTTCATTTTGATTCTCCCGACGAGCGAGGTATTGATACTGCACTACTCTTCCGAAAGGAATATTTTTCAGTCTTAAAACAAGAGGCACATACCGTTTACCTAACAGACGAAAGAGGCATGCGAGATTACACCCGTGATATTCTATATGTATACGGAGAACTGGAGAATCAGCCACTGCACCTATTAGTTAATCATTGGCCGTCAAGAAGGCGAGGTGCTGATGAAACAAAGCACAAGCGAAAAATAGCGGCTGAACGGAACCTTGATATACTCCAGAACATTTATGCAGAAGACCCCAATGCTAAGGTTGTGATCATGGGTGACTTCAATGATGACCCGCATAGTGAGAGTGTAAAAAAACTCGTCACCACCGAAATGTACAACCCCATGGAAGTACTTCTTACCAAATATCAGGGTAGTTTAAATCATCGTGACACCTGGCACCTATTTGATCAAATAATTATCTCACACAATTTCCTTCAAGGGCACAATAATCCTTTCCGATTTAAGATGGCCAAAATATTCGACCCTGCCAAAATAAAGGAGTACAAGGGTAAATATAAAGGACTACCTTTTAGAACATATTCCGGGAAAAAACACTTGGGAGGATATAGCGATCATTTTCCTGTGTATACCATCTTTTCGATACATTGAGAATCTCGGTCAGATCAATGACGTTTTGACTCATTTACCCATCATTATATCTAAAAATCATTACATTTAGAATTATATACTCTATTTTGTATATTTTAGTAAATCTAAATAACCATATCCAATAAAATGAACCAGTTTCACTCTCTCCATGACTTACATGGATTACACAAAACACGAATACCACTAACCATTTTTTTATTGAATTTTTTCTTGCTATCCAGTTTCTTGGCAACTGCGCAAAATGATACCCGAGGGTCTAACTGTACCTCGGTAGATTTTGAAGAAAATTTCGGAACAGGAACCACACTGGAATGTGACCTCATGGGTGCGACCACAACTTATGCCTGTTGGGATGGTATTGGTCAATTGGATGATGGTGAATACATTTTATCCAACGAAGCTGGGCCCCTAAATAATGGGTGGCACCCAGATATGGAGGACCATACTGAAGGTGATGTAGATGGCCGCGCATTGTTTGTAAATGCTGACATCGCCGTTGGTGAATTTTATAGACGAACAATTACTCTTAGTGAAAACATAGATTATACATTCAATGCCTGGATTACTACCGTTTATGATACCGATACAGGAATTTGTGGCGGAACTGGAATTCCGTCCAACGTAATTTTCAGAATTGAAGATCCAGGAGGAAACCTGATTGAAGAAACCAGCACTGGAGATATCCAAAATGGTCCTCAAGCCAACTGGCAGGAATTCTTTATTGTCTTTAATACGGGTTCTAATACCGACATACAATTGGTATTAATAAATAACTCTATTGGTGGATGCGGAAATGACCTAGCTATTGATGATATCACCTTATCGCTAGAAAACGGGGAGCCAGCTATTGCAACTCCAGACGATTTATTAGTTTGTGATGAAAAAGGTCAATTTGCTGAATTCGATTTGACAAGCCAGATTCCAACTATCTTGGATGGACTAGATCCGGACGATTTTAATATTTCCTTTCACCTTTCACAGAGCGATGCGGATAATAACGTAAACCCTATTGCCAATCCAAGTGCTTATACAAATACTTCAAATCCTGAAACAATTTATACGCGTGTGGAGCGTGTTTTAGAACCAAGTTGTTTTAGCGTTGTTACATTCGATTTAATTGTTGGTTTAGGTATTGTGTTTGAATTGGATTTACCTTCCGTTGTTGATTTATGTAGTACCGATGAATTTCCAACCCTTAACGCAACACCAACCAATCAAGGCATAGATTTAACATTGGTCACTTATGAATGGACGGATGCTGGTGGCACTGTAGTCTCTACCGAAGCCACTTTCACTCCAATATCGGCAGGGACCTATTCAGTTACAATTAGTCTTGCTCCTTGTAGTATTGAAACGAGAACCATAGATGTAATCGTAACGGAGACCCCTATTTTGGATTTAGGTGAGGATCAAGCTTTATGTGATGGAGGGATTTTCGAAATTATTCCTGACGTCTCCGGAAATACCGGTGACATTAGTTACTTATGGAGTACAGGTGAAACTACACCAACCATTACCGTTGATACTTCGGGCGTATATACCTTAGAAGTAACTGTTGGAGCTTGTGTAGTTTCAGATTCGATCGAAATATTCATTTCGGACCCAATTGTGGTAGAGATAGGAGATGATTTTAAAACCTGCCCTGGCGAAACTCAAATATTAACGGCAACTTCCAGCGAAACGGGTGTTACCTACCAATGGTTTTTGAATGGCGATATCATTACCGGTGCTACTAATCAAACATTAGAGTTCAGTATTGAGGAAGGCACTATGGGGACACAACTTTACAGCGTCGTTGTGAACAAAGGAGAATGCGTTGGAGAAGGCGAAATTGACATCCTGCTTTATGATGTTGGTAATTGTGTGATTTCACAAGGAATTTCACCAAACAATGACACCTATAACGACGCATTGGACCTTGAATTCTTGTCGGATCGAGCTGGTGGAATTCGTCAATTACAAATCTATAATAGATATGGAGCTTTAGTGTTTGAAGCTGTGAATTATATAAATGAGTGGGAAGGACAGGACAAAAGTGGAAATGAGCTTCCAACAGGAACTTACTTCTATGTAATTGACCTTGCCGAAGAAGACTCAGTCTATGGTCTGCAGGCCACAGGGTGGATTTATCTAAATAAAGACGCCAACTAATAGCAATAAAACTGAAACAAAAATTTTCAATATTTTTAAAATGAAAAACATATATATACTTCCTTTTCTCCTAGTAATTCTATTTTTTCAGGATACGAAGGCACAACAGGATCCTCAGTACACACAATACATGTTCAATATGAATGTGGTCAACCCCGCTTATGCCGGCTCGAAAGAAACGCTATCACTTACTGCCTTATATAGAAAACAATGGTCCGGACTTGATGGAGCGCCAGAAACCATTACGTTCTCCGGGCATACACCTGTAACAGATAAAGTAGGTCTAGGGCTATCCGCCATTAAGGATGAGTTGGGACCAGTTAAAGAAACCAACGTTTATGTTGACTTTTCTTATACACTTCAAGTTTCAGAGGAATTGAAACTTGCCCTTGGTATTAAGGCAGGTGCCAGTTTTCACGATGTGGGTCTGGTAGGACTCGAATTACAAGATCCTAATGATCCATTCTTTTCTGAAGACATTAGCAACACCTATCCCAATGTTGGGGCGGGAGCATTTTTCTATGGAGATAATTTTTATGTAGGATTGTCTGTTCCTAATCTATTAAATTCGGTTCATTTGGATGCCAATGGTTTAAAAATAGGTTCTGAAACCAATCACTACTTTGCTACGGCTGGTTATGTTTTCCAGGTTTCGGAAAATGTAAAGCTTAAGCCATCCGTAATGGCCAAGTCGGCTTTTGACGCTCCCTTATCTATTGACGGAAATTTAAATGCTCTTATTAATGAAAGATTTGAAGTTGGTGCATCCTATCGCTTGGATGATTCATTCAGTGGTTTGGTTGGGTTTCAAGCTACCCCCAATATTCGAATTGGTTATGCATATGATCACGTCATAAGCGATTTAGATGCAGTTGCAAGTGCATCGCACGAAGTAATTCTAACATTCGACCTTATCTTTAAGAAAAAGTCGCTTCGTTCACCGAGATACTTCTAATAGTTAACAATAAAGTTCATCGCAATGAAAAATATATTTACACTCCTTCTCATAGTTACCGTAGCATTTGCCTCGGCACAAAATAAAGACACAAAAAAGGCAGATCAATTATACGATAGATTAGCTTATACCGACGCCGCAGCGGCATATCAAAAACTCCTGAAAAAAGGAAAAGCGGGCCGTTATGTCTTCGAACGACTGGCTAATAGTTATTACTTTATTAATGATACCAAAAAAGCTGAAACCTATTACAAACGAGTCGTAAAAGGTAGAAAGGTGAAACCAGAAGTGGTCTATAATTACGCTCAATCCTTAAAAGCCAATGGTAAGTTTAGCCTTTATAACACTTTTATGAAGAAGTTTGCCGATATGAGTCCTTCCGATTCAAGAGCCATTGAATTTATGAAGAACCCAAATTATGTCCCTCAGATCATGGAAGATTTTGCTCGTTTTGAAGCAAAGAACCTGGAAGATATTAATTCTGAATATTCTGAATTTGGTGGTATTATCGTTGGAAAAGAATTCTATTTCTCGTCGGCCAGAAATACCACAAGAAAAAAATATCACTGGGATGAACAACCCTTCCTGGATGTATACAAAGCACAACTTATTGGAGACGCTATCAAACATGCCGAACTATTGGAAGGTGATGTAAATACGAAATTCCATGAAGGCAATGTAGCCATTACAGCAGACGGTAAGCGAATGTACTTTGATCGTAATGACTACTTAGATGGTAAGTTCAAGAAAAGTGAAGAAGGTATTAATCAAATCAATATCTATTATACCGAAATAGTAGACGGTGGATGGAAAGGTGTGTATTCATTACCATTTAACAGTAGTGAATATTCTACAGGGCACCCGGCCTTAAGTCCAAACGGTGACACACTATATTTTGTAAGCGATATGCCAGGAGGTAAAGGTGAATCCGACATTTACAGGGTGTCCATTGATAAAGATGGCAACTTTGGAACTCCAAAAAGACTTGGAGATAATATCAATACCGAAGGAAAAGAAGTTTTCCCATACATAGATAGCAATGGCGATTTATATTTCTCAAGTGACGGACGGCAAGGTCTGGGAGGTCTGGACGGATTTTATGCTAAGGCCAACCGAAGTGGGTTTGATGAGGCCGTCAATCTAGGTAAAGGAGCTAATAGCGAAAGTGACGACTTTGCCTTTATCTATGACCCGAACGCACAAGTTGGATTTATGTCATCCAACCGAAAAGGTGGTGCAGGAGCGGACGATATTTATAGAATCAATGCCATTGAACCTCCTTGCGAAGTCGAGATGGACATTAACGTGGTTAACGAATATACAGGGGAGGCCATCTTTGGTGCTCGTTTAGACCTTTACGATGCGTTGGAAAATAGACTAAGCACTAAAACCTCTGGAGAAGATGGTCATGGAAACCTTCTTGCTGAATGTCAAAAAGAGCATGTGGTTCAAGCCTTTATGACTGGTTTTGAAAGTAATGCAGTGACAGTTTCTGCAAGTCCTAATGGAAAAATAAGTAAGACTATAGAGTTACGTCCTATAGAAGCCATTATTGTTGATGATAAAATTCAATTGAACCCTATTCTATTCGATTATAACAAACATAACATTAAGCCTCAGGCAGCTTTCGAGCTTGACAAGTTAGTGGCTATTATGAAGAAATATCCGGATATGAAAATTAGTGTTGAAAGTCATACCGACACTCGTGGTAGAGCCGAATACAACCGTAATCTGTCTGAAAAAAGAGCTCAATCCACGGTACAATATGTAATTTCTCAAGGAGTGGATGCTTCTAGAATTACCGGAAAAGGTTTTGGACTTGACAAGCCGGCTTCTCCTTGTGGTAGCAACTGTACGGAGGCAGATCACCAAAAGAACAGACGTTCAGAGTTCATAATTATTGAGCGTTAAAAGAAATTTTCCCGCAGCTAACCAATATTAATCTCAACCGAAAACCCTCATTGCTTTTAATGAGGGTTTTTATTTGACTGCTTTAATTCGATTTGATCTCGATCTCATCCAATTCGTAGGTGCCGTCAAATCCTGTATCGCCACTACCTGTATATCGCCAGGCAACGTAGCCCTTTCCTTCTATACAGGAGAGGTCAATAATTCCAGATGGAATATAGTCTTGAAATGGATCTCGAGGGTTCGCAATTCGCGCAGAACTCAACGTTGCCCATTCAAAGCTATTGACGTCAGTGGAAGTACCATCCCAATTACTGGACACTAATACTTCCAAGATACTTTCATCGGCAAAACTAGTAGAGGTTAAAAAGGTAAGTGTGGCATTGTTAATTGTGTCAAAGTCTAATTCTGGGGTAATTAACCAGGTAATGGTACTGCAATCACCAGAGTTAAAGGACCCTATTTGAGCCGAAATTTTACCAAATGGAGGGTTATTTGAAGATCCATCGAAACCTTCCCAAAGTACGGTTCCCTCCTGGCTCAAGTTGGTCCAGCCATTGCCGGAAATAGGGTCATTATTTTCCTGAGATTCGAACGTATCTCCGAAGACAATGATTCCACTATGGTCACTTGCCAAGCCGCAATCTAGGTAAATAGGATCACAACGCTCTATGTCCTCAAACGCAATGTTAACAGGACTATTCACCACCACATTGAATTCATCTCCAAAGAAGTTATACTGAAGCAACCCGTCTAACGAACCACGTCCCCGAGGCAAGAGCAATGCTTTGAAATCGGCAAATGTACTGGTGCTAAATATCACACTCCTTCGGTTCTCACAAAAAACCAGGCGTCGTTCCCCATCGAAGGCATCAGTAGGCTCAGCGGCATAGGTTTTTCTTTGATCTCCAAGGACTTCGTCATCTCTAAATTGAACATCTTCTAAATGAATATATAAATTGGTTTTTTCCGAAGTAAATTCATCTCTAACCATAGGCGTCGCTACTATTTGAGCCACCGTAGTATCTCTTATAATATAAAGTTCTTCCTGGGATTCAGGAATCTTATCGACACTCCCCCTGTCCAAAATTCCAAGTGTTAAGACACCACTGTTATATCCAACGGCTAGCCCGTCTAGTCGAATATGGACTTTCCTGCCAAATTCATAGGAAACAAATAAAGGGTTTACATCAACCAATACTTTTACCCCCGAAGATGGATTTTGAATCGCATCTTGTATGATTAACTCTTCAAAGAAGTTACCTGCTTCGTCACTTGAAATCACGTATCCCGTTATATACATATTGGTTTCGGTAAAGGATAATACGAGGTTTTCGTTATTGGTTTGCTCTTGAATTAACAACTCCCTTAGGGTTGATATTGTAATTTCTTTTCCTTCAAGAACGATAGGAATTGGATTCAACGCTGGAGTTTCAAAATCGCTGTTCTGCTCGCAGCTCATTAGCAGTAAGCCAAGGGCCGCCATTATAATATATTGATACTTCATTTGTTTCATTTGAAATGTATATTCTGATCGAGATTAAAACCGAACATAGGCGTTGACATAATAAGTAGTACCGCTTCCGTAGAAATATCGATTCCCAAACAATGGTCCATATGCTCTAGAGCGGTCCTCTTTTATAGTTCTATAATTGGTGTTTCTACCTTGTTCGAAACCGCCCGTTCTGTATTGCTGATTCAGTAAGTTGTTTATGGAGGCAAAAAAGCCGACAAAGTAGCGACCTATGCGCCAGGACTTACCTCCAACTGCATGTATCAAGGCATACGGTTCTATTTGCTCTTGTTGTAACAATCTTTTTCCCTCAACCTCATCATAATCATTGAAAGGTTGCCCGTCAAAATCGCTAGTGTAGTTTGTGGTACGAGCCAAATTATTGACATCTATAAAGGCATGAGAAAAATAGTTTCCAGTGATCCCCAACCACCAAAAACCAGGGTCGCGGTATTCGATACCTATCTGATAGGCCCGTTCAGGGCCACCTGCCACGTGATAATTTTTCAATCGAGCGGTACCATCACCAAAAACAATTGGGCCTTCAAAATCGTCGCTGCTGAGGTACAAACTAGGGTTATTGGTATAAATATACTGGCCCAAGGAACCAGCTAATTTAACCTTGAAAGTAGGTGTTAGCTGGGTTTCAATTCCTATTTCAACTCCCAGGTTTCGAGTATTAATTCCTGTCATCACTTCTTGAACGAAGGCGTCGCCATTGATTCCTAAACCTGAGATATCTTCTGTAAAATAAAACCCCAGGTCATTCTGATTTTCAAATCCCACATAAAACCCAGTGAACCTTGCTCTTATAACAGGTGAACGATATCGATAACTCAAACTTAGGTTTTGCACCGTTGTGACTTCAACCCCATTTACAACATCATTATTCTGCCTTGCGTTGGTGAAAGATTCTCTTATGGAAGGTGGTTTGGTAAAATAACCGGCATTTATGTCTATGAGATGGCGTCCGGTAAGTTTATACAATATGCCTCCTTTTATGCCATAGGTCGTGAAACTCAATAGTTCTCCAAGGCCCAATGAACGCTCTTTTGGAAAGTTGCCATTCTCGAAAAGACCATTTCGCTGATATGAAGTCTGGCCTGCCCTCACACCAAGGTGGAAATCCATGGATGTAAATGCAAATTGAGCTTGAACAAAGGCATTACTTACCTTGGCTTCGATCTCGTAATTATATTTATAGCGCTCCCCCTGCTGCGCAATCCTATTGGGGTTGCGCAAATCGCTCTGCGCTCGATCTGTGGTTGATCCTTCCGATTCGTCTCCTGAAGCTGCCTCTGTAAACGAATCGATATCCAAATAACCTGAGCTTCCAAGCAGATCCGAAACTTCAGCATAGTTTTGGCTGGTGAGGTGTCTGTAAGATAGGGTTCCATTTAAACTAAAGTGCTCATTAATTTCGGTGGTCATAATAGTGTTCATCGAAATTTGTGCGTCTTCGGTAACATCATTCTGTAACACATAAGTGGCGGGTCGCCCAATTCCTTGGAAATCGGTATTGGCACGATATAGTGCTGCCCAATCCAACTGTCCATTTTGCACAAACTCCTGTTGAGCCTGATAGGCCAGCTGAAATTGGTACGCTGTCGGGGAAGATGTCCTAAGAAAATAACTCGGTAATCTTTGGTAATAGTTACCCAAGGGGTTTCTGGCTCCCCCAATAAAGAACGACTGACCATCCAAAGTTTCTATTAATTGGGTCCCGTTGGCATCAATTCGGCTGTTACTAATGGTTCCAAATTGATACCCCAAATTCGTATTCAGCTGTATTTTTTCTGAAATATCCCAATAGTGATTTAAAAGAACAACAGGTTCATTGATCTCTCGAATTCGACTATTTCTAATTCTGTTTTCCTGATACCCCCAATTGGGATTATATCGAAGCCCCTTTAAATCGTAAACCTCTTGCGTTATTGCGCTGGAACGACCTCTCTCATTCGGGGTATAAAATGCCGTAATATTGAAACTCTGAGCCTTTCCTAATTTTTTTTCTACTGAAAGGAAAAAGGAGTTGGCGTTGTAGGGTGTTCCATCTACAAACCCCTCCGTTCCGGATCTCCTTGCCGCCGAGACCGAATAAGCCCATCTTTTTCGTGTTAAGCCACTATGATAGGTAGCCATGATCCTTGCCCGATAGCTTCTATTTGCACTAGCTATTGAAACCTGCCCCCCTTGTCGATAACGAGAAGCTCTCATTATGATATTGGTAGTCCCGGCAACATCTCCAAAGGCATAGTCATTGGCATCGAGGCCCATTGAAAATTCACGGTTTCTTTGTACATCATTGAGCCCTCCCCAATTACTCCACTGTGGTCGACCATTGAATTGCTTGTTCATTTCTAATCCGTTGATGAGTACTTTTCCAAATGAATTATCCAACCCTCGAGGTTTAAAAAAAGTGGAACTAAAGTCGAAGGCAGCGGCTCTTAAGAAAACGTCTCGGGATGCCTGTAACAGGCCTGAAATGTTATAAACGGTTCCATCATCCTGGTTCAACTCGCTATCCGAAATACTCACCAGCCCTATCCGTTCATTGACGCGACTTAAATCAACCTGCAAAAGAATGGGATCTAAATGGACCGTTTTCCCTGCCACCAGAACAATAGGTATGCGTTGCGAAACGTAATCTTCAAAAGCCACCAGTACTCGTTGTTCTCCAAGTGGGAGTTTTAAATTTTTAAAGGAAAACAAGCCAGCAGTATTTGTTAAGGTTTCAAACAACGTCCCTTCAATACTTACTTTAACTTTTGGAATAGGCTCGTGAGACCATATATTAAGTACACGTCCGGTAAGTTCAACATTTTGAGCCCAGATAAGGTTTATACTGAACAGAGTAAAGTAAAGGGATATCCTTTGTTTTCTCATTTATCGTTTGATGGGTTTAGTACAATTATTCCTTTTCGGAAAAACACTGGGAAGAGTAAAATGGTTGGGCTAAGTTATAGGAGCGGTGACAATAAATCAAACGAAGCAGCGCATAACCGCTGAAGTTGTTGTCTCAATTCGTGAATTGACGGTTCTCTTTATCACAGGATTAATTACTTTTGGGACATCCTCTATTTAGGTATACAGCTCCCTTCAATTTCCGTTTCAAATGCAAATCCCATATGGCTCAGTGATAGCCTGTATTCTCACAATATTTACTTCCATGGCTCAAGAAAACAAAATCTACAAGGTGCATACGGTCACCTTTTATAACTTAGAAAACTTATTTGATACTGAAGACGACCCTTCGACCTTCGATAACGATCGGACGCCTCAAGGTAAAGACCATTGGACAGAGGAGATCTACCAGGCAAAACTCAATAATATGGCCCAAGTAATTTCTGAGATTGGTAAGGAGTTTACGGGAAATGCACCTACACTTATCGGCGTATGTGAAATTGAAAATCGCAAGGTGTTGGAAGATCTCTTGGATCAAAATTGGTTGGCAACAACAAATTACGGTATTGTACATCTTGATTCTCCTGACCGAAGAGGTATTGATGTAGCGTTGTTGTATCAAAAAGAAGTATTCACACCTTCACATTATTATAGCTATGAACTCAAAATTTATGACAAAAACGATTTGTCTCAACGTATTTTTACCAGAGACCAATTAATCGTAAGTGGATATTTAGACGGAGAGAAAATTCATCTTATCGTCAATCACTGGCCCTCCAGAAGAGGAGGAGAAGCAAGCAGTCGTCACAAAAGAATTAAAGCCGCTAAGTTGAATAAAAAAATCATCGATTCTCTATTCAGCGAGGATCCCTATGCAAAGATTATAACCATGGGTGATCTGAACGACGATCCAACCAGTCCTAGCGTAAAGGTCATTCTAGAGACAGAAATGAAAAGAGCCAACCTTGGTCCGGGTAGGTTATACAATCCCATGGAGGAACTCTACAAAAAAGGGATAGGTTCATTGGCCTGGAGAGACGGCTGGAACCTATTCGATCAAATGATCATTTCTTCTGAATTGGCTAAGAAAGACTACAGTTCTTATCGTTTCTATAAAGCCGGTGTTTTTAACAAAAATTATCTGGCTACGCCAAGGGGTAGATACAAAGGGTATCCTTACCGAAGTTTTACAGATGGTGCATTTACCGGAGGTTATAGCGACCATTTTCCCGTCTATTTATATCTTATTAAAGAAGCAGAAAAAAGCGATTAACAACTTTCAGATTAGGCGAACCAGGTTTGCCAGGGAATCCTGGAAAGTAGCAAAATCAATCCAATGCTATAAAATAGGGTAAGTACTTTAAATTTTGGTTTCGAAACCAATTTCTTCTTGTGCTTGGAATAGCCAATGGTGATAAATATCACTGTTAAAATCATAACTGTGGGATGTTCTACAGCGTTCAATCTTAAAACGGCATCTTTCATTACGGTACTCATTCCATTGTTAGAAATGGATTGCATACCAAACGGAGAAACAAAATATAATACCAGACCGATCAAAAATTGAAGGTGTGTAACAATCAAGGCAAACAGTGCTAAGCGAAAATCCTTGGGCTGATACTCCTTATTTCCGAAGAAACCAATGACAGCATTAACAGTAGCGATAACGACAACTAATAGCACCAAATAGGCCCATCCAGAGTGCAAAAATTTAACGGTTGTGTACATAGTAGTTTAGTTTTAGTTTGGTTACTCCTCGATCCAAGCACGGATATACTCACAAAGGTAGGGATTATTGTATAAAAAAAGCCGCTCCTAAAATAGAAGCGGCTTTGGTTTATTTATGAAGTAAGTTTTAGTTAAAAAGGTAACGTAAACCTACTTGCATTTGCCATCTGGAGGATTGGATTCCTTGATCATCCAATTCGTCAATACCATCTTCAAATCGGCTGGCATCAAAAGTAAAAACAGGATCTGGGCCACCAGAAACAGTTGTTAACGGTCTAGATTCTCCACTGCTAATGAATCTACGTTTACCCCAATCGCTATTTAAAAGGTTGGTGAAGTTGAAGATATCCAATGAAGCTTGTAATGCATGTTTCTTACCTCCTACATTAATTGAGAATTCTTGTAAGAACTTAAGGTCAATCACATGAGACCAAGCTAATCGATCACCATTTCTTTCAACATAACGTCCTCTTCTTTTGCTTAGGTAGGAGTCATTTTCAATAAAGCTATTAAATTGCTCCCATTGCTGAGCGGCTGTTACAACGTTACCATCACTATCTGTGAAATCGGCAAATGTGATCTCAGCAGAATTAGCAGGTACATACATCAATGCATTATCACGAGAATCATCATTGAAGATGTCTCTTCCTTCATTATAAACATAGCTAAATGGTGCTCCGTCAGCTCCTTCGTAAAACAGACCGATTGTTGTTTTTACATTCTCACTCCATTTCAGCTCATAGGATACATTAGATGAAATTCTATGTCCAACAGAGAAGTCGGATCTCGATGTTGGAATGTCAGAGTTCTTACCATTTACCGTTTGGATGTTTCTCCACTGAGAACTGTTTTGAGAAGAAGTTCCGTCGAAAATTTTCTCAGACTCACCTCTGGTATATGATACCTGTCCCTGGAATCCGTTTTGGAATGGTTTTCTTAAACTAACAGTTGCGTTATAGGCACTTCCTTCACCTGTGTTAGAAGCTAAGATAATACGACCATAAGTATCATCAATCTCATCACGTCTGTCATAGATTGGTCTATTATCTCCTATACCATTTAAGTTCCCTACAGGGGCTTTTAAGTTTAAGTTCTCATAATAGATATCAGTAATTACGTCGGTATATAAGAAGTCTACACTGGCAATTAATCCCCAAATGGGTAATCTTTGATCAACACCAATATTGTACTTCAATACTTGAGGTAGTTTAAAGTCTTTAGCAAATAGGTCGACGTTTCCACCTGTACTTCCACTTCCTGGAGCAGGATCTTCAAATTGTCCGTTAATATCGGCCACGAACGGTTGTCCAAACTCGAAGTTAAATCCACCGGTGATACCATTATTGTTATAGGTTCCACCAGGCCATACTAAAGGTACTCTAGATGTAAATACACCTATACCACCACGTACTTGAGTTTTACCATCATCCTTAACATCCCAGTTAAAACCTAATCTTGGAGAAAGGTGAAGGCTTGCGTCGATTCCTTGTCCCACTCTTGCTCCTTGAAGATCCTTACCAAAGGCTTCCAAAATAGGAATCGTTCGGTTATTGAAATCATCGTTCACGGCACCGTCTTCCCAGAAAGGAATATCAGCTCTCATACCGTAAGTGAATTTGAAGTTATCGAACAGTTGTACTTCATCTTGAAAATAAAGTGCTGTTTGTAGCAATGTAAATTCGGCAGCACCGGCAGAATCGTCTCCAACGGCACCATTACCTACTAAAGAATATCCATGTTGGTAAACATCGGCATTTTGACCCGTCAGAAACTGATTTAAACCAGTGGAAAGTAAATTCCCATCATCATCAAATTGATCTTCAAATGTATAGTCTCCGTAGTTGAATGCGAAGAACAAGTTTTTGGTTTTAGAATATTCAACATTCGTACCAATGGTGAATGTGTGTTTACCAGAATATATTTCTACGTTATCATTGAAAGTAAAGATATCCTGATCCAATAAGTTAGCCGTTGAGAAAGGTTCAGAACCGAAAGAGATTGTTCCATTTCCATCTTGAATATCTACTGTTGGGAATGGGCTACCCGATGGGTCACGGTCATCACGAACAGAGGTATAACCAATCACCATTTTGTTGGATACTCTCGGACTGAAATTTGAATTCCATTCTAAGGCTGAAGAGTTTGTTACAGACTCGAACAATTCAGAACCATTGATAAATCCAATGTTATTATCATTGGAAGTTCTTGCCTCAAGGTTATCCGCTTTTACCAAACCATGACGAAATGATATTTTATTATTGTCATTAATATTCCAGTCTAACTTCACGGTTACCTTATCACTTTCTAGTGTACGGGTGTTATTAGCAAATCCACCGGTATCGTATCCATAGGTGCTAGATAAGAAGCTGCGAAGCCCATTGATGTCTTCGATAGAAGCACGACCTTCATAATTTCCAAAGTTGAAAGGCTGTGGAGTTTCGTCATCTTGTCTTTCATAGTTCAAGAAAACAAACAATTTGTCCTTAATAATTGGCCCGCCAACACGCAGTCCATAAGTAAGTGCAGTAAACTCATCTAATTTTTCAGCACTTTCGCCATCAACAACCAAGTCTGGCGGAGTTTCACCTGCTAAGCTCTCATTTCTTAAAAAGCTGTAAACAGATCCTTTCCATTCATTCGTACCTGAACGAGTAATGGCACTGATCGAACCTCCAGAGAATCCACTTTGACGTACATCAAAAGGAGCAATGTTCACTTGGAAGCTTTGAATGGCATCTACAGAGAAAGGGTTTACACCTGTTTGCCCACCATTGGTTCCAGAACCTGCTAATCCAAATACATCATTGTTAACAGCACCATCAATAAAGACGGCATTGAATCTATTATTTTGACCGGCAATGGAAACTGAAAATCCATCATTCCCCTCAGTGAGCTGAGCTTGTGGAGTTGCTCTCACAAAATCCGCAATAGAACGTGAAGCAGCAGGCAACGTTAGAATATCTCTTTCAGAGATGGTCGTAGCTGTACCTGTTCGATTGCTGTCAAATACGTTGTCGCGTGAGATCGAAATAACAACCTCGTCCAATGCGTTGGCTTCGGCAGACATATCCGCACTAATTCTCTTAGAATCTCCTAATTGAAGAAACACATTGGTTCTTTCAAAATTAGTAAACCCTACATAAGAAATAGTTATAGAGTAAGGCCCACCAGGTCTCATGTTTGGTACACGATAATAACCGTCAAAATCTGAAATAGCTCCGTATTTCGTCCCTGAATCAACATGTAAGGCCACTACAGTCGCTCCAGCTAATGGTTCTCCGGCAGAATCAGATACTCTACCGTTAATTGATGAAGTAGTAACCCCCTGACCAAAAGAGGTCGCGAAGGTTCCCATCATTAATAGTACAAATAGTAAAAATTGTTTCATAAGTGTTTGTTTAATTTAGTGTTCGTTTGCAAAATTACCACTATTGAAAGATTTTCTCGCAATGAATGGTTAAGAAAATATTAACAAAAGGTGTTTTTAAAAGTAAGACAATTACCTGCAATTATATACCTTAATATCAGTTAGATAAGAACAATTTATTAACAACAAGCTGTAGGTAAATTAGTACGAAATGCAATCAAGCTGGTCTTTTAGAGGAGAAATAAACTTAAAATAGGCCTGATGATAGCTGGAATCCAAGGGTTTGGATGCTGGTAAGTCCTGTAAAAATGGATCCACCTGTACTCCGTTTTTCCAAAAGCGATAACACACGTGTGGACCACCACTATTGCCTGTCATTCCTATCCAGCCTATGACATCACCCTGACGTACAAAATCCCCTACTTTAGCATTCCGTTTTCTCATATGCAGGTATTGAGTCTCGTAAGTTCCATTATGTTTTATTTTTACATAATTTCCATTCCCACCTCTACGTTCCGATTTAGTAACGATGCCGTCAGCAGTGGCCAAAATTGGTGTACCCATTGGAGCGGCAAAATCCGTGCCTTTGTGTGGCCTTTTTTTATAACCATAGTAGGCAATTCTTCTATTCAAATTGTAACGGGAAGATATGCGACTAAACTTAACGGGAGCTTTTAAGAAAGCACGCCTCAAATTGTTAGCAGCTTCGTCATAAAAATCGGATACAGTGTTGGTCGAATCGATTTCCGGCATAAAATTAAAAGCATATAATGGCTTACCTCGATGTTCAAAGTAGGCTGCTTCTATGTCGTGTAAACCTGCCGGTATGGTGTCGTTAATAAACTTTTCGGTATAGACCACTTTAAAATTATCGCCAGCTTGTAATTTAAAGAAATTCACGGTCCAGGCGTAAATATTCGCCAAGCGATCGGTCATATAAGGGCTCAAATTACTTTGTGCCATCGTTTCTGAAAGTGAACTGGTAATAATTCCTGATGCTTCCTTTTGAACATAAGTAACCGGTTTCTTAAAGTTGGAAACGGAAAGGCTATCCCGCATATCGATAACCACATAATCTACCTTGTTCCTTTCGTAAATAAACACTTGTGTCTGATTTAAAGAGTCTTTAGCGTTTAATAACATATAGGGTTTCCCAACGCCCATTCTTCTAACATCAAAACTATCCTTAAAGACCGTGGCCACCTCGAATATCTTGTTCTGACTCACCCCATTTTCATTTAAAATCCCGCCAAAGGTATCTCCGGGTTGCACCGTATCACGGATTACCTCAAAGTCATTGAGTATAAAACCATATTCTTTAACAATGACCGGTGCCGCTTCGACAAAGGAATTGGAAAGTTGGTCCAAATCGTCCTTGGCATCTTCACATGCCGTGAAGGAGAGCGCTAGTAAGCTTAATACGAGGAGTTTCTTCAATTTTTTAGATTCTTTTGCTAGACGTCTTTACCCCAGTCTTCCAATTCTTGTGCGGTCCAAACATCTGGAAAGAATATTCTTCTTTGATATTTAGGAAGCATATACTTAGCCCAGTCACTTCCTCCTGTGGCCTCTTCAGGTTCGTTGCCATGGTTAAGGTATTTCGAGGCTGCATTATAATGCGCCATAACCCAGGTTACGTTAACCGTATAATCATAATGTCGCATTGCTTTTCTTAATTGGGGATCGTTTTGAACGTCTTTTGGTAAACTTTTAAATTTTGAGTATAAATTTATGGTATTATATTCTTTTGTGAACGCAATAAATTCATTTTTATATCTTTCTTCGAACGCACTTAGAAGATAGCTCTTTTTCCCGGTCTTGAAATCCTTTCCGGCTGCCTGCCAATAGAGATGTTCCAAGGCATGTTCGTAAGAGGTGTTTCGGTCTATATTATCGCGGAATCTTGCATCAATTAGGTTAATAAGATCTGTGGAAGCAAATTCAATTTTTCGGTATTGCGCGCTTTGAAAGCCGCTGGCGGGAGTTAAGGTGTTTCTGAACTTTAAATATTGTTCTACCTCCATCCCATCCATCATAATGGTAAAGGAAGTGGTAAGCATATCAAAATAGCGACTGATTCGCATCAAGCGCTCTGAAAAAAATTGGGCCTGTAAGTTTTCATGATGCGAGACCTGTTCGATTTCCCAAAGAATCATTTTAAACAACAATTCATTTATTTGATGGTACATAATAAAGACCATCTCGTCGGGTAGTGTTGTTCGTTGCGTTTGAAGGCCCAACAAAGCATCCGTCTGAATATAGTCCCAATACGTTATAGGTTCGCCATAAAGCAATCCTTCCAAATGGGTATCCAGATCTTGGCCTAATGCATCGTATTTATTTTTTAATTGCCCTAGTAGTTTTTCGGTTTCTGGTTGCTTTTTCATGTGTTTAGTCTACTTGTATTCTGAAAGAATTTTTCAATCCTTTAAATTCACTAAGTGATGCTTTTAGTGAGCCTACGGCCAAATCGGCCTTAATTAAGACAGGCATTTTATTGCCATCGTCGGTAACCCAAACGGTTAAACTTTCCTTTTCCTTAAAAACCCTGCCCGATTGAACGTAAGGTCTAAACTTCAAGGTAGGTACCTTTCCAAATTTCGTTCGAATAACCTCTCTTCCTAAAAATTTAAGTCTGAATATATAATTTTCCTTATCGAAAAACATATTCATATCTATGGTCTGTCCTTCTTCAATATTGGAAACATCCAGACGGTTGCGAAGATAGTAAAATGCCGAGACCATATCCTGCGCATCCTTAGGAAAATCCATCCATTCTTTGGTATTGTGCTTTTTATTATTCACCAGGGCCTTTCCTCTTTCATGATCAAAGTCTATTTGAATGTTCTTTGTATGTCCTCCTTCGTCTATATTTCGAATAAAACGATACGGTATATCGGTTTCTTTGTCAATATAGGACTGGTAGTCGTCTTCAACCTTAAAAAAAGCTCGAGACAAACCTGTGGTCCTTCCGTAACCTTTTACGTGGTATACTTCTTTGCCTCCAAGTATTTCGTTTCCAACTTCAAGTGTTGCGTAACCGGCGGTCACAAAGCCATAATGCACTCTGAATTTAAAATATTCGCCATCACCATAGGCTCTTTTCTGAGCCGTTGAAGTTACCGTAATGGCAAGTAGGAATAAAAATATAAATCGTTTCATTGTGTTCAAATTTGAGGTCCATAGTAGGCAACTTGCAAGGACTGTTCCAAAAACAAAAACCCCATGCACTTTAGACGATGGAGTTTTTGATCTGTTACATACTATTATAACGTTCCTCTGCGCGCTTGTTGCCTTTCAATGGCTTCAAAAAGTGCTTTAAAGTTTCCAACCCCAAAGGATTGTGCTCCTTTACGTTGAATAATCTCAATGAACATGGTAGGTCTGTCCAATACATTATTGGTAAATAACTGTAATAAATAACCTTCCTCATCACGATCTATGAGGATTCCGTGTTTCTTCAATACTTCAACATCTTCATCAATTTCTCCAACACGTTCTAGAATATCGTCATAATAGGTGTCAGGAACGTATAAAAACTCAACTCCTCTTTCTCGCATAGCCGAAACTGTCGCCACAATATCATCGGTCGCCAATGCAAGATGTTGCACTCCCGCGCCGTTATAGAAATCCAGATATTCTTCAATTTGAGATTTCTTTTCGGCCTTAGCCGGTTCATTGATCGGGAACTTAATACGTCCATTCCCATTGCTCATTACCTTACTCATTAGAGCGGTATATTCGGTCGAGATGTCGTCGTCTGCGAACGAAATAATTTGTGCAAAGCCCATTACTTCAGCATAAAACTTGCACCAAACATTCATTTGGTCCCAACCCACATTTCCAACGATGTGATCAATAAACTTCAGGCCAACTTCGGATGGATTATAGTGAGATTCCCATTTTTCAAAGCCAGGTAAAAAGACACCGCTATAATTCTTTCTTTCAATAAAAATATGGACGGTCTCCCCATAGGTGTAAATACCCGATTTAATAACATGCCCAAACTCATCTTCTTCACGCACGGGTTCCAAATAAGGTTTTGCGCCACGACTGGTGGTCTCTTCAAAGGCCTTAGTTGCGTCATCCACCCATAGTGCAATTACTTTTGCGGCATCTCCATGCTCATTAATATGACGATTAATATCTCCTCCCTTATTTAAAGGGGTGGTGAGTACTAATCTAATTTTGTCTTGTTTCAATACATAGGATACCCGGTCTTTAATTCCAGTTTCCAGGCCAGCATAGGCCTCTGATTGAAATCCAAAGGCACTTTTATAATAGTGGGCAGCTTGTTTGGCATTTCCCACGTATAATTCAACATAATCGGTTCCAAGCAAAGGAAGAAAGTCCTCTGCATCGCTAAATAACTTTTTTAAGCTATACTCTGTATTTTGTAGATCTTTTAAATTCTTTATTTCTTTTGCCATTGTAATTGTCTTTTAGAGGTAATTTGTATTTATTATTTTGAATAAAATATTACCTATGACCACATGGCCCTTGAATGAGGGGTTAGGTCTATTCGTTTTTGTGCTTTACTTTCCATACTTTCTTATTGGTCCTCCAACCAGGATTGAAAATAGGTTTCATCTGCAATTTTCATTGCCTCTTCGGTAACCATGAGTGGCTTAAAAGTGTCCACCATTACGGCCAATTCATCCGTTTCGGTTTTGCCAATACTTCGCTCCGTAGCACCAGGATGTGGTCCGTGAGGAATTCCTGCCGGATGCAACGAAATGTGGCCTGCGTCAATATCATTTCTACTCATAAAATCCCCGTCTACATAATACAACACCTCATCGCTGTCAATATTGCTATGATTGTAGGGAGCGGGAATACCATCTGGGTGGTAGTCGTATAATCTCGGAACAAAACTGCATACCACAAAAGCATCTGTCTCAAAGGTCTGATGTACTGGTGGCGGCTGGTGTATGCGTCCCGTAATTGGTTCGAAATCGTGAATGGAGAAGGCATAAGGAAAATTGTAACCATCATAGCCTACCACATCAAAAGGATGTGTTGCATATACCATATCGAAGATGTCGTCATTCTTTTTAACCTTCATCAAAAATTCTCCCGTTTGGTCATAAGTTTCCAATTCCTGCGGTTTGCGAATATCACGTTCGCAAAAGGGAGAATGTTCTAACAACTGTCCAAACCAATTACGATAGCGTTTGGGTGTGTATATAGGACGTCTCGATTCAACAATGAACAATCTATTGTCTTCATCGTCAAATTGCAATTTATAAATCATACCCCTAGGGACAAGAAGATAATCTCCATATTTGAAATTCAAATTTCCCATATGAGTTCTCAGCTTTCCACTTCCCTTATGAATGAAAATTAATTCATCGGCATCTGTATTCTTATAAAAATAATCTTCTTGCGAATGTCTTGGCGCAGCCAAAATAATACTGCAGTCGCTATTGGTCAAAACCACCTTTCGGCTTTCCAGGTAATCATTTTCCGGTGGAACTTGAAATCCACGAAAACGGTACGAGTGCAAATTATTGGGTTTCGCAATTTTGGGTGCTACGCTGTATTGGCTTTTAATTTCCTTTACTTGCGTGGGACGATGCTCGTGATAGAGATTACTATACATCCCGTCAAAACCAATGGTTCCAAAGAGTTGTTCAGCATAGAGTGTCCCGTCCGGTTTACGGAATTGTGTATGTCTTTTAGGGGGTATTTTTCCTAGTTTATGATAAAATGGCATGGTTGTAATTTTACGTTAGTACTTCTTTATTCAGCAAAAAAGAAGGGCACTATTCTGGGTTTCTCTTCACGAGAAATTTTAGCAGAAGCAACAAGTATTTCCAAGTTTTGATTGCCATACTACAAATATCGTAAAAATTTGGGTTCCTATCGATTATGAGCCCTTAAAACCTAAAACCTACATTCACATGCCACTCATCGGTCTCGCGCTCTGGCGAATAAGAATATTTTAGTTCGATAGGGCCGAAGAAGGTTTCTAAGCCGTAACCTAAGGCAAAACCGCTATAGTCAATTCCATCGATCCACTCGCCGCGTTCAAAAAGTTGATCTCCAACATTGGCAATATTTCCTGAAACATTGATGTGGTTATTCTTGAAAATCTCACAATCCAGGGTTATCTGTGAACTCAAATAGGTATCTCCCCGAAGACCTAATGCTTCATAACCATAAAATGGGATAATATTATTGAGCGGTTTATACCCGTAGCCGCCAACAAAAAAGTCCAGCGAGTTGGTCCCTCTATCTCCCAATCGAAAGCCACCGGATGTGGAGACCAACATGGAAAAGCTAGGAGAAAACGAATGGGCGTAGGCTATATTTGCCTTGGCAATAGAGAATGGGTCGAAGGTGGTACCACTACCGTCATCCAAAACATACCAATGAAAATCTCCTTCAAAATAAAGGCCCTTTTTAGGGAAAAACTTATTGTCAAAGGTATCGTATTTTAAAACGCCATAACCGCTAAAGTAATTGGTATTCTCGAAGATGGTACGAGGAAGGTTATTTTCATCTACCCCGATCGTGTTTGATAGCAAGCGCAACCATTTGTGCTCCGCGCCTAAACGCAACAAAAAGCTTCGTCTAAAAACGGTCTGCACAAAAACTTGATTGGTTAAGTCGTTGTATTCTAAGTCCAATTGATTGACCTGTTGCGGCTCTACTATGGCTTCATCGCCCAAAATAAAATTGGTAACTACATCCTGATTAAAAGTGTTGTAGGCGGAACTAAGCCCTACACTCCAATAAAACCCTTTATCCACATAATAGTCGAAATTATAACGCAAATTATCCCCAACAACCAGATCCAAAGAAGCAACATCGTTGTTAGTAAATAACCGTTTTCTGGTAATATTTACCAAAGCCCCAGTTCGGTAAAGGTCGTCATAATGAACGGCCAATCGCAATAAGGTTTTGGAATTACTTTCTTTGAGTTGAAATTGAACTGAATACTCTTCAGAATTGTCAGGGTCCTGGACAAATTCATAGTCAATGCCATCATAATTTCCCGTGGCCGAAAGATTGTTCACGCCTTCATTAAATTCTTGATAGCTCACTTCAGAAGGAATCTTCAATTTTAATTTTCCCAAAACATAAGAACGCGTGTAATTTTCATTCCCGTGTATCCCTACATCATAAATATAAATTGACTTTTTAGTGTTAAAACCGACTTCAGATTTCGGTATTTGAATTTGTTGAGATGCTGCTTCCTTCAGGCTCGTCAACAATTTCCCTGCGGCTTCCTCTCCAGACTTTACGATCTCCCGACCTTCCTCAAAAGACACAAGCGAAAAGTCTTTAATTTCTGGGTGTATATAAATATCGGTCTTCTTTCGCTTTTCTATCATGTCATTAATGGTGCGATAATTATTAATTTGAACCATGACATCCACAGCAGATTTCAAGTCTTCTCGGCCTCTTAATTCATCCTGGACATCTACTCCTATAACAATATCTGCTCCTAATGAGCGTACCTCGTCCACTGGATAATTATTTACTACGCCTCCATCCACGTAAATAACATCATCAATGGTCACCGGACTAAAGAGAGAAGGTAAGGCCGCGCTAGCGGTTACCGCTCTTGGCAGATATCCTCGATCAAGTATTACCTCCTTCCCTGTTTCAATATTAGTGGCTACGCAGAAAAAAGGGATCGGCAATTTATTGAAGTCGTCGACATCCTTTACATGAATTAACAAACGAGAGAGTAAGTTGTAAACGTTTTGGCCTTTAGAAATACCTGAAGGAATGGATAGCTTGAAATCATCAAAAGGCAATGTAAGCGCGTATTTTTCGTCATCATCCTTTTCATAAAATGTTTTAGCCCCTCTTGGCACCTCATCCTGAATTAAAGTGTCAAAATCGAGTTCCTTAAAAATGGAATCCAGTTGTCGTGCATTATAGCCCGAAGCGTATAAAGCGCCAACAATAGCTCCCATACTTGTACCCCCAATATAGTCTACTCGAACTCCTGCATCTTCAATCACCTTTAGCGCCCCAATATGAGCCAGACCCTTGGCTCCACCTCCACTCAAAACAACACCTACTTTGAGTCCCTTCTCCTCGGTTTCTTGCGCAAAGGAGAAAGCACAAATAAGCATGGTTACTATAATGATGGTTTTCTTCAAGAAGTATTTTTGTATCTGATTGAACGTATTTAAATTTTATTTATTCGATGCAGCATTTTTAAATTGGAAATGTTCGATAATCTTCTTGGCGCGACTGGCCCCGATGATGTTCTCAAGAGCATCAAAACTCGCTTCCCCTATTCGTTTGCTACTTTTAAAATGTTTTAACAATTCTACAATGGTCTTTTCGCCAATCCCGGGAATAGTTTCCAGGGCCGAATCCAAAGCCTCTTTACTACGTTTATCACGATGAAAAGTGATTCCAAAACGATGTGCTTCATTTCTTAGTTGCTGAATTATCTTTAATGTTTCAGATTTTTTATCCAAATACAAAGGAATAGGGTCTTCCGGGTAAAATAATTCTTCCAATCGCTTGGCAATACCCACTATCGCAATTTTACCTCTTAGCTCCAGTTTATCCAGACTCTTTAAAGCCGAAGACAACTGTCCTTTTCCTCCGTCCACTATAATTAATTGAGGTAAGGGTTGTTGTTCTTCCTTCAGTCTTTTATATCGACGATATACCACCTCTTCCATGGATGCAAAATCGTCTGGTCCTACCACAGTTTTTATATTAAATTTACGATAATCTTTCTTGCTCGGTTTCCCATTTTTAAAAACCACACAGGCGGCCACCGGATTTGTACCCTGAATATTACTATTGTCAAAGCATTCGATATGCCGTGGTTCTTCTGAAAGTCTTAGGTCCTTTTTCATTTGCGCCATTATTCGGTTGGCATGACGGTCGGGATCTACAATTTTGGCCTGCTTAAATCGCTCCATGCGATAGTACTTAGCATTACGAGTAGAGAGTTCCAAAATTTTCTTTTTATCTCCCGCTTTTGGGACATGTACTTTTACGTTGGCTTCAGTTTTAATAGTAAAGGGAACATAGATCTCTTTGCAAATTGAGTCGAAACGTTGTCTCAATTCTAAGACAGAGAGCTCCAACAATTGAAGATCGCTTTCATCTAATTTCTTTCGTATTTCGAGGGTATGGGATCTAATAATACTTCCGAAGGAAATTTGAAGATAATTGACATAGGCATAGGTTTCGTCGCTCACAATGGAGAACACATCCACATTATTAATCTTGGGGTTTACCACCGTCGACCGTGCTTGATAATTTTCCAATACATCGATCTTTTCTTTCACCCGCTGTGCTTCTTCAAAACGCAAATCTGCAGCTAGGTTTTTCATCTGGTCTTTAAATCGATGTAATGACTCTTTAAAGTTTCCTTTAATGATGTTTCTGATGGCATCTATATTTTCGTTGTAAGCCTCTTCACCAAATTTGGCCTCACAGGGACCAGCGCAATTGCCCAAATGATATTCCAAACAAACCTTAAACTTCCCGGCTCGTATTTTTTCTTCTGAAAGATGAAAATTACAGTTGCGCAAGGGATATAGGCCTTTAATAAGGTCGAGCAAGGTATGGACGGTTTTCATACTGGTATACGGGCCAAAATACTCACTACCATCCTTAATTAATTTCCGAGTAGGAAAAACCCTTGGGAAACGCTCCTTTTTAATACATAGCCAGGGATAGGTTTTATCGTCCTTAAGCATAACGTTGTACTTTGGCTGGTATTTTTTAATAAGATTATTCTCCAACAAAAGAGCGTCCGTTTCGGTGGCAACTACAATATGTTTGATGGTGTGAATCCTTTTAACCAGCAAACGGGTTCGTGCATTATCGTGCTGCTTGTTGAAATAAGAAGCAACCCGTTTTTTTAAATACTTAGCCTTACCTACATACAACAATTGCTCATCCTTGTCATAATATTGATAGACTCCGGGTGCATTGGGCAGGGTTGAAATTTGCAGTTTTATAGATACTTCGGCCATACCTCAAAGATAGTTGATGTTTTGATTTCTGAAATAGGTCTTTGCCGTGAATTATTTGTTAATCTTGCATCCAGAGTCGTTTCGAACGAAATTTTATTTTCTGAAACGGTCCAACTTCCCTTCACATTATTTAAATACCCTTATTGTTTTCGCGCTTTTCGCGCTAAAAAAAACGACGGCGCCAAACTCAAAACTTTTTTCCTAAATTGCAATGACTAAGTATAATTAAATGAACATCGCCGTACTCTCTCGGGGGGAACAACTTTACTCTACTCAAAGTTTGCTAAAAGCCGGAATGGCTCGAAATCACAATATGGAAGTATTGGATCCGACACATTGCACTATGGCGATAGAGCATGGAAAATCAGTGGTGTATTACCATAATGAAATAGTAGACGATCTGCATGCTATCATCCCACGAGTTGGGGCTTCCAACACCTATTATGGGTCTTCTTTAGTGCGTCATTTTCAATCCACGGGAGTGTTCTGCGTGGTACAAGCTGAACCCATTTTACAGTCTCGAAACAAGTGGACCTGCTTTCAAATACTCTCTAAATCACAAATTGCCGTACCAAAAACGGTCTTGGGCAATGGACCTGATGTGGAAGCCATGCTTGATAAATTTGGCGGGCCACCGGTAATTATTAAAATACTTCAAGGCACCCATGGTCAAGGAGTTATACTGGCCGAAACTTATGCTTCTGCTTTTTCGACTATTGAAACCCTTAAAACTGCTAAAGTTCGTTTTGTGATACAAGAGTTTATAGCAGAATCTGACGGCGCCGATCTTCGAGCAATTGTAGTTGATGGAACCGTGGTTGCCGCAATGAAACGACAGAGCAAAGCTGGAGAATTTCGCTCAAATTTACATCGAGGAGGAAGTTCAGAAGCCATTGAGTTAACTTATCAGGAAGAAAATTTAGCTTTGCGCGCTGCTAAAGCACTTCGGCTAGGGGTTTGCGGCATCGATATTTTACAATCCAAAAACGGCCCATTGGTATTAGAGGCAAATTCTACCCCGGGCTTAGAAGGAATTGAAACCACTACGGGTGTGGACATTTCAGGAAAAATTATACGCTATATAGAGCGCAACAAAAGAAAATGACAAAAAAAAAGGCACAATCTAAAGTATTACTAGGCGAAGAGATTCTTCCTGGAGCATCCAGGGAACTCAATTTTAGTTTTGCAAAATTACACACAAATACTTCTGTAGACGTCCCTATTATTATAGAACGCTCACAATATGAAGGACCTACGGTTCTATTTACGGCCGGAATTCATGGAGATGAAGTGAATGGTATTGAAATCGTTCGCCAATTGGTTTCTAAAGGAATTAATAAACCCAAAATTGGAACCATTATTTGCATTCCTATCATCAATGTTTTTGGATTTTTACAAAAGCTTAGAGCCTTTCCAGACGGTAGAGATCTTAATCGATCATTTCCCGGGAGTAAAAAGGGATCACTAGCTGCCCAAGTGGCTTATCAACTCATGAATGATATCATTCCTCATGTTGATTATTGCTTTGACTTTCACACAGGTGGTTCCAGCAGGTTTAATGCGCCGCACGTTCGGATAGAAAAGGGTGATCCACAGCTTACCAAACTGGCCAAAATTTTTAATGCTCCATTCATCCTTCACTCTAAGAACCTAAAGAAGTCCTTTAGAAACTCTTGCCAGAAAAAGGGGGTTCCTTTATTGCTTTTTGAAGGAGGAAAGTCCAATTCGATCGATTCGGTGGTGAGCAATACTGGCGTCAATGGCTCGAAACGTGTCTTAGATCATTTGGGCATGTTACGTTCCAAGTTCAAGGTGTCATCGCCCAAACGAGCTTCCGTAATTATTAGTCACAGTAAATGGATTAGAGCCAGTGCTTCTGGCATGTTCAAATCGGCCGTGAAAGTAGGAAACATGGTTGGGCAAGGAGAAGTTATTGGGCATATCACAGACCCTTTCGGAAAAGTCCATTATTGGATCAAAGCTAGTAACAAAGGCTATATTATTAACGTGAATGAGGCTCCGTTGGTCTATCAAGGGGATGCGCTTTTTCACATTTCAACTGAGTTTTTATAATGGATAAAAACTCCATCAGAAAAAAATACAAAGAAAGGAGAAACGCAATGTCGTTGTCCGATCTGGAAACTGCGAGCATCGCTATTGCCAATCGATCATTGGAACTTCCTATTTGGTCAAAGCAGTACTACCATATATTTTTGCCCATTTCAGAAAAAAGAGAAGTCGACACCGAGTTTTTACTACATATATTACAGGGAAGGGATAAAAGTGTAGTAGTTTCCAAAACCCATTTTACCACACACACGATGCAGCATTTTCTATTGCAAGAAAATAGGGTGCTCAAACTTTCTGATTATGGCATTCCCGAACCCGTGGCTGGCATTGAAGTGCCTTTGGAAACACTGGACGTAGTATTTGTTCCGTTGCTGGCCTTCGATGAACAAGGTGGTAGAATTGGATATGGAAAGGGGTTTTACGATCAGTTTTTAGCTCAATGTAAGGAAGAAACAATATTTGTTGGGCTTTCCTTTTTCGAATCTGAGCAGGCAGTGCCTACAGACCCGCAAGATATCCCGTTGCATTTTTGTATCACACCGAAAAGAATATATACTTTTAAAAATTCGAGTTATCTTTAGCTCTTTATCAATTTTCAACTAATTAAACTTTATGGAAACAACAAACAATCCAGCCGGAAGTCCTCCCGATAATAATCTGGTGTGGGCCATTTTATGTACAGTATTATGCTGTCTGCCTTTAGGTATCGTTTCAATTATTAAATCGACAAAAGTAAAAGAACTTTGGGCTCTCGGAGATCATGCTGGTGCTCAGAAGGCGGCAGATGATGCCAAGAAATACGCAATCTGGGGAGCCGTTATTGGTTTAGTAGGTATTGTATTGTACATTATTTTGGTCGCTGTTATTGGAATAGCTGGAAGTGGATTCTAAAAAATTATTTAAACTAACCCTTTATGCAGGTTTGCTTGGAGGGTTGGTCATTCTTTATTTTCTTTTCAATCCCTCTGAACATTCATTTTTCCTGCCCTGTCCTTTTCAATATACAACCGGGTATTATTGTCCAGGATGTGGTTCTCAAAGGGCGATCCACCAGCTCCTGCACGGTAATTTGAGTACGGCATTTTGGCTAAACCCATTGCTGATTATAAGCCTTCCGCTAATTTTGTACGCCTTGGGACAGAAGGTCTATAATTTCATTTTTGACACGAGTTATCGCATCGGGTTTTTCTACAACAAGTCATTTATTTATGGCTATTTTGGACTAGCCATTTTATATGGGATCCTGCGTAATGTTCCGCATTATCCTTTCTCATTGTTAGCACCGTGAAAATGGTTGAAATAAGACCTTATTTGAGAAATGCCGCGTCTAGCTTTCCACTTCGGTAACTCCTTCAGATTCGGGAGTTTCTTCAGTTTTATTCTTTTTAGGAAAAGCCTTTCTATTAAAGACAATTATAATCCCTACTCCCACACTTATAGCGAAGTCGGCTAAATTAAAGATGGGGCTGAAAAAGGAAAATTTGAACATGTCTACTACCTTTCCATGAAAGAGTTTACCATAACCCCCTCCCTCTGGAAAGATCCGGGCCACTTGACTTCCACTTTCTTCAAAAATAAGCCCATAAAAGACAGAATCGATAATATTACCAAAAGCACCTGCAAAAATTAGGGCTATTGAAAACATCAACACTCCAGGTGCGTGTTTCCGAGCAGAATCCCATAGCCAGTATCCAATTCCCGCAATGGCAAAAAGCCTAAAAACCGTTAAAATAAGTTTTCCGTATTCTCCCGGAATTTGAACACCCCAAGCCATTCCTTTGTTCTCAATAAATTGAAGTTTAAACCAACTAAAAACAACCAATTCTTCCCCGTAGGTAAAATTGGTTTTTATATATATTTTAATGATTTGATCTGCGAGCAAAATCAAGAAAATAATAAGTATCGCTTTTTTCAATGTCATAGGTAGTTATACTATTTCTGCATTTAGTTTGGGCTACACCCTATCTTTGCATTGCAATTGGTGTGCGAAGGTAAAGAATTATTTTTGGCTTTTTAACAAAGTTATGTCTCCATTAACACTTTCGGCTGTTATAAGAAACTGCCCTTTATCCGGCAGCTCATTCTTGATGTGACCATTTCTTGAATCTACTATTCGGGCTCCTGTTTGCCTGGCAAATACAGTAATGTCACCATTTCTTGAGGTCAACTGGGCATTTCCTTTAAAATGAGTTAAAACGCAGTTGCCGTTTCTTAAGTCCAACAGTATTTCCTTAAAAGTTCCTTTCGTTTCCACCGAGACTATGGCACCTTTTACCAGAACCTTCATATCCTGCGGAACCCTGATCTCCATCTCAATAGAGATTACCTTATGCGCCGCTAACTTGTCATTTTGTTTTACAAAAAAAGGAGTGAAGCCACTAGAAATTGAAAGTGTTTTATTTTCTTCGGAAATGAGCAGGGCCACATTTTCGCTATGTTCACCTTCCACCTTGGCACGAACAGAAACACGTTCTGTTGGTTCGGAAGTTATAATGATATGGTATACTTCATCAGAAATAACCTCCAGTCGTTCCACCGAACTGGCATCCCAAGATTTTTCCATGATCTTCTGTGCATGCCCTTCAGAAAACGCAAAAAATAGCAACCCTATATAAACCAATGTTTTCAGCATAAAAAAACCCTACATTGCATAGGGCCTTTATTAAATTTGTAAAGCCCCAGTCTATTGGAAAGGGGTGTCAATGAGAACTATCCTCAGTTACTTTTGCATATTCTTGGCCTCAATGCTTAAGGTCGCATGCGGCACCAATTTTAAGCGCTCCGGATTAATTAATTTACCGGTAACACGGCAAATTCCATAGGTTTTGTTCTCAATACGGATCACTGCATTCTTAAGATCACGTATAAATTTCTCTTGGCGAATGGCCAGCTGAGAGGAGGTTTCTTTACTCATCACCTCGCTACCTTCGTCAAAGGCCTTAAAGGTGGGTGAAGTATCATCTGTTCCATTATTGCTGTCATTTCTATAAGCACTTTCAATGAGCTGAAGTTGCTCTTGGGCCTTTTCAATTTTTTCCAAAATAAGAACTCTAAAATTTTCCAATTCGGCATCGCTGTATCTGTTCTTTAATTCCTGAGCCATGTTTTCTAATGTTTTTTAATACTTAGTTTTGTAGCGATATCGTCAAAGGCAATTTCCGTTCCATTTTCCACTTCCGCTTCAAACTCCAGTACTTCGGTTAAGGTTTCTTGTTTAATGTAAGCTATATTCTGCACTACGGCAGCTTCCAGGTTATTATTTTTTTGAATAGTAATTTCTACTCGGTCCGTCACTTCGAAACCTGAGTCTTTCCTCAAGTTCTGAATGCGATTAATTAATTCTCTTGCAATCCCTTCATTCTTTAGTTCTTCATCAATGGTAACATCCAAAGCTACGGTTACGCCATCAGCATTTGCCACCAACCAACCTTCAATATCCTGTGAACTAATCACCACATCGTCAAGGTTCAATGTAAGATTTTTTTCGTTAAACAAAATAGAAATTTCACCTTCTTTTTCAAGTATAGAAATCTCTTCCTGTCCAAATTGCTGAATTACAGAAGCAATCTGCTTCATGTCTTTTCCAAATCGAGGCCCTAATTTTTTAAAGTCGGGTTTGATTTGCTTCACCAATAATCCACTTCCCTCGTCTATCAATTCTATTTCCTTGACGTTTACTTCAGATTTAATTAAATCGGAAACGGCTTCAATCTCTTGCCTTGATGCTTCGTCCAAGACAGGAATCATGATCTTCTGCAAGGGTTGGCGTACTTTAATCTTCTCGCGTTGTCTCAACGACAAAACCAAGGAGCTTATTGTCTGCGCCTGTTGCATTTTATGCTCCAATTGCGTATCAATGTATGTCGCATCTGCCTTTGGAAAGTTACTAAGGTGTACCGATTCTTCACTATTTTTTATAGTTCCCGTTGTCAAATCCTTGTATAAACGATCCATAAAAAACGGGGCCACAGGCGCTCCCAGTTGAGCAATGGTCACCAAGCAGGTATACAAAGTTTGATAGGCCGATATTTTATCTTCGGCATAACTTCCTTTCCAAAAACGCCTTCTACTTAAACGAACAAACCAGTTACTCAAGTTCTCCTGAACAAAATTGGATATCATTCGGGTGGCACGTGTTGGCTCATAATCATTGTAAGCCTCATCCACATTTTGGATTAGGGTATTTAATTCTGAAAGAATCCAACGATCAATTTCGGGTCGTTTTTCCTTAGGGATATCGGCCTCGGTATAATCGAAATTATCCAAATTGGCATACAAACTGAAAAAGCTATACGTGTTGTAAAGTGTACCGAAGAATTTATTGCGAACTTCAGCAATTCCATCCAGATCGAACTTCAGGTTATCCCAAGGGTTGGCATTACTAATCATGTACCAACGGGTCGCATCGGCACCATAGGTATCTAACGTTTCGAAAGGGTCTGTTGCATTCCCCAATCGTTTGGACATTTTCTGTCCGTTTTTATCCAGTACTAAACCATTGGACATTACATTTTTATAGGCCACGTCGTCAAAAATCATGGTAGCTATAGCATGCAAGGTGTAAAACCATCCTCGCGTTTGATCCACCCCCTCGGCGATAAAGTCAGCTTTACGCCATTTGGTATCTACTTTCTCTTTGTTCTCGAAAGGATAGTGCCATTGTGCATAGGGCATGGAACCGCTATCAAACCAAACATCGATTAAATCTGCTTCTCGCCTCATGGGCTGTCCACTGGATGAAACCAAAACAATTTCGTCCACAATATTTTTATGTAGATCTACCTTTTCATAGTTTTCTTCGGAATAGTCGCCAACTACAAAGTCATCAAAAATATCCTTAGCTAACACCCCTGCAGTAATGGCCTTCTGCATTTCACTTTTAAGCTCTTCAATCGAGCCGATGCAAATTTCTTCCTTACCATCTTCGGTGCGCCATAATGGAAGCGGAATTCCCCAATAACGTGAACGGGAAAGATTCCAGTCGTTTGCATTGGCCAACCAGTTTCCAAAACGCCCTTCTCCTGTTGCTTTTGGTTTCCAATTGATGGTTTTATTTAATTCGTGCATGCGCTCTTTAAAAGAGGTTGCTTTAATGAACCAAGAATCTAAAGGATAGTATAAAATGGGTTTGTCCGTTCGCCAGCAATTTGGATAGCTATGGACGTATTTTTCAACTTTGAAAGCCTTATTTTCTATTTTCAGTTTAATGGCTAATTCAACATCTACGCTTTTTTCGGGTGCCTGGCCATCGTCGTAATATTCATTCTTTACATATTTGCCGCCAAATTCTCCCATTTCAGGGCGAAAACGTCCTTGCAAATCCACTAATGGGACTAAATTTCCATTTTCATCTTTTACCAATAATGGCGGTACTTCGGGAGTAGCTTCCTTGGCTACTTTGGCATCATCGGCTCCAAAAGTGGGTGCGGTATGTACAATACCTGTTCCGTCTTCGGTCGTCACGAAGTCTCCGGAGATTACTCTAAAAGCATTTTCCGGATTATCATTGGGCAGGGCGTAGTCCAGTAATTGTTCATAGCGTACTCCAACAATATCGGCTCCCTTGAATTCATTCAGAATAACAAAGGGTATCTTTTTGTCTGTGTGTTGATACGTTTCTAAGGAGCTTGCATCCTCGGCTTGCTCATACTTTCCACCAAACTGCTTTTCCACCAGATTCTTCGCAAGCACCACATGAATAGGCTCAAAGGTGTATTGATTAAAAGTTGTAACCAATACATAGTCTATTTTGGGCCCAACGGTGAGTGCCGTATTACTGGGTAGTGTCCAAGGAGTAGTTGTCCAAGCTAAGAAATGTACATTTCCGAAGTCACTTAAAAAATCTGGTAAGGTGTTCTCAATGGCCTTAAATTGTGCCACTACCGTGGTATCGGTTACATCTTGGTACGTACCGGGCTGATTGAGCTCGTGTGAACTTAAACCCGTTCCGGCCTTTGGTGAATAGGGTTGGATGGTATAGCCTTTGTAAAGTAAATCCTTGTTGTAAATTTGCTTTAGTAACCACCAAACCGTTTCCATATACTTGGACTTATAGGTGATGTATGGATCTTCCATATCCACCCAATAGCCAGCCCGTTCGGTCATTTCATTCCACACGTCGGTATAGCGCATTACGGCTTTTCTACAGGCAGCGTTATAATCTTCAACTGAAATCTTCTTCCCAATATCTTCCTTGGTGATGCCCAATTCCTTTTCAACACCCAACTCGATGGGTAATCCATGCGTATCCCATCCCGCTTTGCGGTCTACTTTAAACCCTTTTTGAGTTTTAAAGCGACAAAAAATATCCTTAATGGCCCGGGCCATTACATGATGAATTCCTGGCAATCCATTGGCAGATGGAGGTCCTTCAAAAAATACAAACGGCTCCGCTCCTTCGCGAATGGCAATACTCTTTTCAAAAATGTTTTCACGTTTCCAAAAATCGAGTACCTCATTGGCCAAATTGGGAAGGTCCAAGCCTTTATATTCCTTAAATTTTGTGCTCATTTACTAATGTCTTGAAATAAGGTTGCGAAAGTAAGAAATTTTAAGGAAAAAACCAGCTTAGTCTCTGCAATAGAGCGGTTCGCAACAAATAATTGGTCTTAACTAAAAAAGCTACCCAATTGGATAGCTTTTTTACAAGTATTGGGTAGGTTTTACAATCGTTCAAATCGGTATTCGGTTATGACATCTCCGCTAACCCCCTGGGCCGTGATCACCTGTGTTTGTGTCACTCGAAAATCGGTTTCATTGAATAAAGTAATATCGAACGTTCCAGATCCTAGCTCATCTCCTGAGCCACTAATAAATATGGTTTGCTCGTTAGCATCCAATGAGAACGTCCCTCCTTCGTCAAGGACGATAATTTCGGTAGTCATTTCAGTTTGACCGGCTACGGTAACCGTTGTCGTTAACAAATATTGTCCTTCAATGACATACGTTCCATCCGCTCGAAAAATTATTTCAACCTGAAACGTGCTGCCAACAGCAGTGATGGTTGACGTAACTGGTATACCATTGATTTCTGTGGTTTCTTCCACATCTACGGTCAAAAAAGTAAGCGCATGGGTTCCAGCAAGATTCTCTGCTGTTAAAAGAAAGGCGCTGGTTTCTGTATCGTCGTCATTTTTCTTACAACTAAGAACGGAAAGGGCTAGAATAAAAATAAGTAGGATTTTGGTTGATTTCATCGTTATTAATTTTTAGTAAATATAGATGGTTTTTTAGTCCGAATATTTCAAAATAAAAAAAAGTAATAACCACGTTACTAACAGTTTTCACAAGCTGAATCCAAACATTAATTATGGAAAACAAGTAATTTTTTCACGTTAATGGTGCAATTTCAATACGAAAATTTGGTCTAGTTTTAACCATTGACGATGGAATCCTCAAACACCAAATTCTTAGGTAACGATTTCCATTCGCGCGCTTTACTCCCCATCCTTTTAGATCATTATTGATCATTTGTCAACAATTACCTATGATAAATGCTCGCACCCTGGCATGTGGATGATGATGGTGTACTTGTATTGGGCAACGATAAGGGTGCGGGTTATATCAAGGGCTGGCCTTACTTCTGGCATTAAGTTTGGGTAATTCGCTTCTGAAACGGAAAAAATTCTATCTTTAGCTCAAACAACTAGCCGTTTGCGAAAATTATTCTTTCTCTTGCTATTTTTCCCCTGCTTTGGAAATGCGCAGGAATATGTGGATTTGTTTAAAATTGGCTATGGGCAGACCTTCTCCAACGATTTTGAAGGCACTAACGAGAATACGCAAGTTACTGCCCTGGAGCTAGATTTTACCTTTCCCATTGTGATCAACGAAAAACATGCGCTCATTACGGGTGCTGCCTTTAGCAGTAACAAACTTGAACTGTTCCCTTTTGGAGGAATAAGGCCTTTTCATGAGGGAACTGACGACTTTTTTACCAACTTGTATAGCACCACATTAAAACTAGGACTTGCCTCGACCTTCAATGATAAATGGAGCACCACCGTGGTTTTATTACCGAAAATAGCATCGGATTATCATGATATTTCGGGAGACGATTTTTATATGGGTGGGCTCGCGTTATTAAAACTTCAGAAAAAAGAAAACCTGATTTATCGCTTCGGAATATATGGTTCAACAGAGGCATTTGGATTTTTTAGCACTCCCATTATTGGATGGTACTATTTGAGTCCGAATCAAAAATTTGAAATGGACATGTCCCTTCCCATAGCGGCCGATATTAACTACACTTCGGGCTCCTTTACCTATGGCATGGACTATATTGGAATTGGTCGCAGTTTCAATATTAATGAAAACAACGCATCTATTTATGCCGATCTAAGCTCCTTAGAATTTGCCAGTTATCTTCAGTTTAATGCCTTGGAAAAAAGCGTGTTGCTACGCGCTAAGTTTGGCTACTCAAGCAATGACTATGAAGTGTACGCGCAAGGTGAAAAAATAGGTTTAGGCCTTTCCGCCTTTAGCTTTGGAGATGACAGAACCCAATTAAACCCTACCATTAGTGGAGGTTTTTTCTTAAAGTTTGAAGCTATTTACCGTTTCAATATTAATTCCGAAGAGAAAACGAATCAATAATTCTCAGAAACACAGTATAAATTTTGTGCTTTTCAATTGTTTGCTATCTTTAAACTATGAATAAAACTTGTCCCGAATGTGGAGATAAAATAATAGGTCGTGCAGACAAGAAGTTTTGCAGTGATGCCTGCCGTAATGCCCATAACAATGCACTAAATAAGGACAGTAAAAACATAATTCGCACCACCAACAATAGACTTCGCAAAAATCATCGCATCCTCGAAGCTCTTAACCCCAAGGTAAAAACTAAAGTTACCAAAAACACACTCATAAAACATGGATTCTTATTTGAGTACTGCACCGGAACCTATACTACAAAAGCCGGTAGTATGTACTTCTATATTTATGATCAGGGGTATTTACCTTTGGAAAACGATTATTATTTATTGGTAAAACGCGATGTTTAAACTTCTAGCAAGTTCCCATACGGAGACTTACACCATAGTGATCATTGCTGCAATCATAGTAGTGGTTGCACTGTTTATCTACTATTTCAGTACCAAGCAGGTAATTATTAGAACACTCAAAAAGTCCCCCGCTCAACCCATAGCCCGAGTCCAAAACAAAGAGTACGCAAAAATTATCGGTCAGGCGAAGCATGTAAAAGACCCTCTTCAAGCTCCGGTAAGTGGTCGACAATGTATTTTCTATCAAATAGTTGTAGAAAAAAAGGGAAGTAAAAACAGTTGGCATAGGGTTATTGACGAAACAAGGACTCAAGATTTTTTTATTGAATCACAGGGCGAAATGGCCATTGTAAAAATGGACCAGCCCAAGAACTTTCAAAAAATTTATCTGGACAAAGACCACAGTACCAGCATTGGCTTTTTACAAGGCAACGACCCTAAGCTCGAAAGTTTTTTAAAAAGCCGAAATTATAAGAGCACTAACTTCCTGGGGTTTAGTAAAACACTTCGTTATAAGGAAGGCATTATTGGGTTAAATGAAAAGATAGCGGTTATGGGCGTTGCCCAATGGAAAAGCCTAAACCAACCCATCGAAGGCTATAATTATTCCAAAATTTTGACGCTCTCCGGAAATGAAAATCAGAAGTTGTTGATCACGGATATAAAAAAATTGACCAAAGAAAATAAGTAGTTTTATGTTGAATGAATATTAGCCTGCGCCTATTTCCAGCTGTTACCTTTCAATTGAAGGGCCGCCTTTAAAATATCTTTCTGACTTATTTGCCCAATCAATTTCCCCTCATTAATAATGGGAAACCTTCGACGGCGAGAATTAAGGAAAAGATCGGCGGCATCAAAGACGTTCATTTCTCCATCAATAGTTTCCACCTCAGTGGCCATATGATCCTTCACTTTAATGTTTTCCATGGGTTGATTGTAATACCGACTATTGCTTACCTGCTTCATACAATCACCTTCCGATATGATCCCGACCAGCTCATTTTTTTCATTTACCACAGGCCCACCAGAAATTTTCTTTTTAATTAAAGTGGTCATCACCTCCAATACCGATTGATCCGGGTGAAAAGTAATTAATTTGGTGGTCATATAATCTGATACCTTGATGTTTTCTGAAGACCCCTTTTTTGGCTTGGCTCGTTTGCCTATATAACTTTTAATTCCCATAATCCTGTGGTTTTTGTCCTTTTCAATATAGGAAAAAATTATCACTTTTTTAAGCCGTGATTTCCCAAAAAACCTATTTACAATGGGCTCACAGGATATTTTCAACAATAATCCGTACTTTTAAAACACCAATCAACAATTTATGAAACGAAGCCAAGCCTTTCTATCCCTCCTACTACTGTTAGGACTCATTTATTATAGTTTTTTTAGCCTAATGCCCCGCCAGGCAGAACCCGCATCCATTGCTGATACCGAATTTTCGGCAGAACGAGCGCTGGTTCCACTAAAGGAGATCTCCAAAGCTCCTCATTTTATTGGCAACGATGAACACGCCAGAGTGCGTGAATACCTTATTGGACAATTGGAAGAACTAGGCCTGGAGCCCCAAACCCAGGAAGGATTTATCTATAACGACTGGGGCGGACTTATAAAACCCATTAACATCTTAGCTCGTATTGAAGGCACCCAGCCTGGAAATTCCCTTTTAATATTTTCGCACTACGATAGCGCATTAGTCCCCAGCATGGGTGCCAGTGATGCCGGAAGCGGTGTCGTTACTATTTTGGAGAGTGTAAGGGCTTATTTTGCCAGCGGAAAACAGCCAAAGAATGACATCATTATTTTATTCACCGACGCCGAAGAGGTTGGTTTGGATGGAGCAGATCTTTTTGTAAATCAGCATCCATGGGCCAAAGAGGTTCGTCTGGCTTTAAATTTTGAAGCCAGAGGTAGCGGAGGCCCCAGTAATATGATACTGGAATCCAACCAGGGAAATCATAACATTATCCAAGGTTTTATTGACGCCAATCCAGATTTTCCTGTGGCCTCTTCGTTAATGTACAGTATTTATAAAATGTTGCCGAATGATACCGACTCTACAGTTTTAAGAGAAGATGGTGACATTGATGGGCTGTTCTTTGCCTTTATTGATGATCATTTCGACTACCACACCGCTAACGATTCGTATGAGAATCTGGATCGAAATACACTTCAACACCAGGGAAGCTATTTACTTCCTCTTTTGCATTATTTCGCCGATGCCGATATAAGCAATTTAAAAAGTGACAAAGACGACGTTTATTTTAACGTCCCTTTTCTAAAAATGGTGAGCTACCCCTTTGCCTGGATCATTCCAATGCTCGTCATAGCGGTACTTATTTTTCTGGCACTGGTTTTCTTCGGAATAAAAAATGGCAAACTAAAATCCAGAGCGGTGGGAAGAGGTTTTGCCGCATTGTTAATCTCCTTAACTACTTGTGGCCTCATTGGCTTTTTTGGCTGGAAGCTGCTGCTGCAACTCTACCCTCAATATAATGAAATTCAGCACGGATTTACCTATAACGGGCATACCTATATCGCCTTTTTTGTGGTACTGTCTATCGCTATCACATTTATGGTTTATCGCAGATTTCGATTGGACAATATTGCAAGCGCCTATATTGCACCGCTGTTCTTCTGGTTGCTTATTAATACAGGTGTTGCCCTTTATTTAAAAGGAGGTGCCTTTTTTATTATTCCAGTATTTTTTGGGTTACTTGCACTTTGGGTACTTCTTAGACAGGAAAAACCTAACCTCCTTCTAATGGTACTTTTAGGAGCGCCGGCCGTATTTATTTTTAGCCCTCTTGTGCAGTTTTTCCCAGTAGGATTAGGTCTGAAGATGTTAGTGGCCAGTTGTGCATTTACCGTACTGCTTTTTGGGCTCTTGTACAACGTTATTGGATTCTACCGCTACAAAAGATTTTTCTCTGTCTTCTTTTTTATCCTTGCTTTCGGTTTTTTCATTAGCGCGCATTTTAACAGTGGTTTTACAGAAACCCAGCAAAAACCAAACAGCTTACTTTACTACCAAAATCAGGAAACCGATACGAGTCAATCCTATTGGGTGACCTATGATAAAGAACTCGACGATTGGACCAGAGGTTACTTAGGAGATGCTCCAGAACAGGCTTCAAAATTTGTAACCAGCTCCTCTGGTAGCAAGTACAACACGGGGTATTCTTTTGCTGCTGCTGCACCTCCCATTACACTTCCTCCTTATGAGGTTCGTATTAATAAAGACACCCTAAAAGGCACCCTTAGGGAGGTCACTTTCACCATTGTGCCCAAACGTGATGTTCATATTTTAAGATTATATGCCGACCAAGATGTTACATTCCATGACATTTCTTATAACGGAATGGAAGTCAAAAAAGATAGTTTAGGAATGGTACTTAGCGGAAGAGAAAACAACTTCCTATTACACTATAACGTATCTCAACAAGATTCTTTGGAAGTAAAATACACCTTAGCGCAGGGTGTAGACCCTAAATTTAGCTTGTTGGAATATTCCTTGGACTTGTTGGAAAATCCAGCTTTTACCGTTACTAAAAGACCCAAGAACACCATGCCAAAACCTTTTGTAACCACCGATGCCGTTATTGTTAAAAGCAACATCGATATTAATGAGCTACTTTCGGCAAAGGCCATCAACGATACCCTAAGTTCTTCGGCCAATGAATAAAACCATCGCTATCGCAGGGATGGGCTGGTTGGGATTACCGCTGGCTCAACATCTCAAAACACTTGGTTTTAATATCAAAGGAAGTGTGACACAATTGGATAAGGCCACTACACTACAAAAAAGTGGTTTCGATATATACGCAGTAACCATTTCCGAAGATGGAGTTCATGGAAGCGTCCGCGCATTTTTGGACAACGTAACTCATCTAATAGTTATGATTCCTCCTGGTTTGCGGAGAAATACCGGCTCAGATTATGTGCTAAAGATGTCTCATTTTTTAACCGAAGTGGAGCAGTCTTCTGTAGCCAACTGCATTTTCATTAGCAGTACTTCCGTTTATGGGAATGCTCAAGAAATAGTCACGGAAAAAGACCTTCCCCAACCTGAGAATGAAGCTGGACGACAGTTGTTTCAAGTGGAGCAACTTTTCTTTACTTCATCGTGCCATACTAGTATAGTGCGCTTTGGTGGTCTATTTGGTGGAAACCGTCAACCCACGCGCTATTTGGCCGGCAGAGAAAATTTGAGCGGGGCCTATGCTCCTGTGAATTTAATTCACCGCAAGGATTGTATCCAAATCATTTCAGAAATAATCAAACAGCAGGCTTTTGGGCACATTTTTAATGCAGTGCATCCCGATCATCCCATCAAAATAAAATACTATACCCAAAAAGCCAGGGAATTGGGATTAAAAACACCTCATTTTGCCCCACCATTGGCAACCGAAACCTTCAAACAGGTAGATTCTCTAAATCTAAAGACCATTTTAGACTATTCATTTTCAAGTAGTTTATAGACCATGATTTTTACATCCATTATTGTTATCTTTAAAGTTCTTATACCACCATTACTATGAATCAATTTAAACGCTCTTTGCCCCTACTACTTTTAATTATTTTCTTCGGAATTTATTCTGAAACTTCCCATTCCCAAACCTACGATGAAGATCTATATGGTGCCTTAGAGTACCGTCTCGTTGGACCTTTTAGGGGAGGTCGAAGTGCCGCGGTGACCGGAGTACCCAATAAACCTAATCTGTTCTATTTTGGAGCAACTGGTGGTGGTGTCTGGAGAACCAAGGACGGAGGAAGAGCATGGGAGAACATAAGTGATGGCTTTTTTGGAGGCTCCATTGGCGCCATTGAAGTAGCTGATAGTGACCCAAATGTAATTTATGTTGGTGGTGGAGAAACAACGGTTCGTGGAAACGTATCTTCTGGATATGGTATCTGGAAAACAGAAAATGCAGGAAAAACCTGGGTTCAAAGCGGACTAGAAAAGGGCCGGCACATTCCCAGAATAAGGGTGCATCCCAAAGACCATAATATTGTATATGCGGCCGTGCTTGGAAATATCTACAAACCAACGCAAGAACGAGGTGTTTATAAAAGTACGGATGGCGGAAAAAATTGGAAGAGAATCTTATTTTCGAATGAAAACGCCGGTGCCGTGGATCTAATTATGGATCCTAATAATCCTCGAATTCTTTATGCATCCACCTGGAATGTTCGCCGTACTCCTTATAGTTTGAGTAGTGGTGGTGAAGGTTCCGCTTTATGGAAGAGCACAGATAGTGGCAAAACGTGGAAGGAAATCTCAACCCATAAAGGGTTCCCTACAGACACTCTGGGAATTATTGGAGTTACGGTGTCTCCCGTAAACAGTGACCGGGTTTGGGCTATTGTAGAAAATAAGGAAAATGGAGGCGTCTATCGTAGTGAAGATGGGGGTGAGACTTGGAACAAAATCAATGATGAGCGTAAATTGCGACAGCGAGCCTGGTACTATACCCGAATTTATGCCGATTCGAAGGATGAAGATGTGGTATACGTTTTAAATGTGCGCTATCATAAAAGTACGGATGGAGGAAAAACGTATAGTACGCACAACGCACCCCACGGAGATCATCACGATCTATGGATCGCCCCGGAAGACCCTAACAGAATGGTGATGGGAGATGATGGAGGTGCTCAAGTAACCTATGATGGTGGAGAAACCTGGAGCACGTATCACAATCAGCCAACGGCTCAATTTTATAGAGTCACAACGGATAATTCATTTCCTTATCGTATTTATGTGGCGCAACAGGACAATTCCACCATTCGAATTCCACACCGCACCGAAGGTTGGAATATCGATGATGACGATTGGGAATCGACGGCAGGTGGTGAAAGTGCTCACATTGCCATTGACCCAGAAGATAATGATGTTGTTTATGGTGGTAGTTATGATGGTTTCCTCACCCGCTATAATCATAAAACCAACACCGTTAGAAGCATTAGTGTTTGGCCAGATAACCCCATGGGACACGGAGCCGAGGATATGAAGTATCGCTTTCAATGGAACTTCCCTATTTTCTTCTCACCTCATGACCCAAATAAATTGTATACCGCCTCCAATCACTTACACGTGACCAACAATGAAGGAGAAAGTTGGGACCTAATAAGTCCAGACCTTACGCGAAATGATCCAACCAAATTAGGTTCTTCAGGAGGCCCAATTACTCAAGACAATACCTCGGTAGAATATTATTGTACTATTTTCGCCGCCGCCGAATCGCCCATCACTCCTGGTTTACTTTGGACGGGAAGTGACGATGGATTGGTCCATGTTTCCCGAGATGGCGGCCAAAATTGGGACAATGTTACCCCCAACGGGATGCCCGAATGGATGATGATCAACAGCATAGAGCCCTCCCGTTTTGATGCTGGAACTTGTTATATTGCCGGGACTAAATATAAAACCGGGGATTTTGCCCCTTACCTTTACAAAACGACCGACTACGGAAAAACATGGAAGAAAATTACCACTGGTATTCCCGCCGAGCACTTTACGCGAGTGCTGAGAGAAGATCCGGCCAAAAAAGGGTTGTTGTATGCAGGAACCGAAACAGGAATGTATATTTCTTTTAATGACGGTGCCAATTGGCAAGCCTTTCAACTTAATTTACCCATAGTTCCAATTACGGATTTGGCCCTAAAAGACAATAATTTAGTTGTGGCCACTCAAGGAAGAAGTGTTTGGATAATAGATGATCTTACGGTAATACACCAATTAGCCAACGCAAAAGGACAAGCCAACTATCTCTTCAAACCTAAGGAAACTTATCGTATGGGCGGAGGGAGTAGAAAAGGTTCTCTTACTTCAGGCACCAATCATCCAAATGGAGTTATCACTTACTTTAATCTGGAAGATCCAACAGACAAATTGGTGAAGTTGAGTTTCCTAAACGGAAAAAATGACACCATCAAATCCTTCAGTACAAAAAGTAAAGAAGATAAGCTATCAGTGAAAAAAGGCGCTAATATGTTTACCTGGGATACTCGTGGTAAAGGTGCAGAGCGTCTTAAAGGAATGATTCTTTGGTGGGCAAGTACCAATGCCCCTAAGGCCGTGCCTGGACAGTATAAAGTAGTACTTCAGGTAGAAGACGTTGTGCAAACACAGCTCTTCACTATCTCACCCGATAAAAATGCTGAAACCGATATTGCCGGAATGCAGCGTCAATTCGATTTTGTAACGGACATTAACGAAACGGTAGACAGGGCTCATAAATCCATTAAAAAGATTCGAAAGATAAACAAGCAATTAGGTGCTTTTCAAAAACAGTATAAGGACAACGCTCAGGTAAAAGAACTCATTGAAAAGGCAAAGAACCTGAGTGAACAATTTTCTGATATTGAAAAAGCTTTGTATCAAACAAAAAACCGAAGCGGACAAGACCCTCTTAATTTTCCGATCAAATTAACCAACAAACTGGCCCATTTGAACAGTTTGGTTAGCATGGATGACTTTCCACCAACCCAACAAGATATTGCCGTTAAAAATGAGCTGTCCCAGCTCATTAACGCCGAATTGGTGAAATTCGATAAGTTGATTTCGGATGAAATTTCGACCTTTAATGCCCAATTCAATGCCCTTAATCTAAACTATCTCTTTGTAGAAGATGAAAAATAGGAACTAAGCCTTTTTGACTATCTTTGTCGGCCTATGATATACGATTATATAAAATCGCTTCACCTCATATTTGTCATCACCTGGTTTGCCGGGTTATTCTATATAGTGCGATTATTTGTGTATCAAATTGAAGCCGCCCAAAAACCTTCGCCGGACAAAGAAATTTTAGGTGAACAATTTAAAATCATGGCAAAACGTCTTTGGTATATCATTACCTGGCCTTCTATGATTTTAGCCATTGGATTTGCCATTTGGTTATTGGCACTCCGTCCGTTTTATATTACGGACGCCTGGATGCAAGTAAAGTTAGGTTGTGTGGTCCTCTTAATTATCTACCACATAAAATGTCATTCCATTTTTGCTCAATTACAAAGGGACGATATAAGGCATTCATCCAGTTTTATGCGATTGTTTAACGAAGGGGCAACTATTCTGCTCTTTGCGATCGTTTTTTTAGTTATTCTGAAAAACGCCGTGAATTGGATTTATGGCACGTTGGGCATTATACTATTTGCCGTTTTGATTATGTTGGGCTATAAATTCTATAAGCGTCTTCGTGAAAAATAACTTGGGTTCCACATTCAAAATTTACAATTGGCTTAATTATTGCTATCTTCCCTAGCATAAAAACAATGAATGAAGCTTAGCAAATCTCTTCGTTTTCGAATATTTTTATCCATGTTGCTATTGGTGGTTCTTGCCTCCATACTTATTGCTATTGTTACCATCTATCAATACCGTGAAGAGGCCAGAGATTATCACCGAGAAAGACTGCAGCGAAAGGAACTCGCCATTACAAAAAATATTGAGTACGTATTAAAAAACACCACCTATCCGGTTGAGACGGATAAAATTCCTCTCATATTTAAAAATAAGATCTACGAAATTAAGGACGTCAACCGATTGGACATTTACCTCTACGACCTGGAAGGAAAATTATTAAAATCGTCTAAAGCGTCCTTTCTAAAAGACACATCCCAAGCAAGGTTGCCAAGAACCATTTTAAGTGCTTTGGAAAATTCGACCGATAAGCGTTTTCTCGAAAGTTTTGAAGAAGATGGACAAAAATATCAATCGTCCTACTTGTATATTACGGATGCCTCATTTAAACCCTTGGCTATTCTCAACCTTCCCTATATTGAAGACGACGATTTTATTAATAAAGAACTCAAGGAATACCTATATCGCATGGGGATTGCTTACTTTTTCACCCTGCTAATAGCCATAGCATTGGCTTATTTTCTTTCTAAATATATTACGCGTTCACTGAATCATGTAAGTGCCAAAATAAACGAAACCCGACTTGACAAACGAAACAAAAAGATTGAACTCGATGAGAACACCACTCAGGAAATTTCCAATTTGGTGGTAGCCTATAATGGGATGATCGATGAACTAGAAAGCAGTGCCGCTCAATTAGCCGCCAATGAGCGAGAAGCTGCCTGGCGCGAAATGGCAAAACAAGTGGCTCATGAAATTAAAAATCCGTTAACCCCTATGCGCCTTACGGTACAAAGCTTCCAACGTAAGTTCGACCCTAATGACCAGAACATAGACGAAAAGCTGAACGAATATAGTAATACGCTTATTCAGCAAATTGACACCATGAGCTCTATCGCCTCGGCATTTTCTACCTACGCCGATATGCCCGCACAACAAGATGAAACCCTCAACGTGGTTCGCATCACCAAATTAGCCTTAGATATATTTAATGAAGGTTATATATTTTTTACTTCTGAAGAGGATGAGATCATCTCAAAATTTGATCGCACTCAGCTCATTCGCGTGGTCACTAATCTAATTAAAAATAGCATTCAGGCCATTGAGCAAAATCAGCCGGAAAACCCTAAAATTGAAGTCCGGGTATTTACAGACCATCAATGGGCCTCCATTACGGTAAAAGATAACGGGCCAGGTATTTCAGAAGAAAACAAAGACAAAGTATTTGAGCCCAAGTTTACCACCAAAAGCAGCGGTATGGGACTAGGACTTGCCATGGTAAAAAACATTATGGAAACCTATCACGGTAATATCACTTTCCAATCTAAAGAAGGGCAGGGAACAACATTTCGTGTAGATATCCCAAAACACCAATAGGTTTTAGTATTCTTAACTTTGAATTATATATTCCTTTAAGTACCTTGCAAGGTATAATTCCCCTAAGACAACCACCATGAATTACGAACACATTTTGAGCCATTTTGATAATGGAATTATTACTATAACTATTAATCGCCCTTCCAAATTAAATGCCTTAAATAAGGCCCTTATTAAGGAACTGCATGAAGCCTTTAAAGAAGCAGATAAGGATAGAGATACCAAGGTTATTATCATTACCGGTAGTGGTGAAAAAGCCTTCGTTGCTGGCGCGGATATAAGTGAATTTGCCGATTTTTCAGTATCGCAGGGAGAGCGTTTGGCCGCTCAGGGACAAGCACTATTATTCGACTTTGTGGCACATTTATCCACACCTGTAATTGCGGCTATTAACGGTTTTGCTTTGGGTGGCGGACTAGAATTAGCCATGGCCGCACATTTTCGTTTGGCCAGTGATAATGCGAAAATGGGGCTTCCCGAAGTTTCATTAGGTGTAATTCCAGGTTATGGCGGCACTCAACGTTTACCACAACTGATCGGGAAAGGACGCGCTATGGAATTAATCATGTCAGCACAAATGATCGACGCGCAACAAGCCCTTCAATATGGATTGATAAATTATGTAACTCCCATAGATGAATTGCTCCCGTTAGCTCAAAAAATTGCAGGTAAAATCATGCGCAACTCTTCTGTAGCCATTGCTGCAGCGATCAATGCTATTAATGCAGGCTATGAAGAAGGAGAGAACGGCTTTGATGCCGAAATTACTGCCTTTGGCAAATGTTTTGGAACGGCTGATTTTCAAGAGGGAACACAGGCCTTTTTGAACAAAAGAAAACCCGACTTTCCAGGAAAATAAAAAATTTGGAATATTTCCTTATTTAATTGGAATATTTCCTAATTTATAATAACTTTGAGGCACCCTCCCGCCTCATTGTTTTTTTATGCTCCATCCTATCAAGGGCCGTGGCGCCCAAAAGAAGGTTCATAATCGCTTTTTTGAACTTGCACACGAAGTATTGGACGAATTCCTCAATTTTTGTGAGGCAGAAGGCGAGTTAGCGGATCATAACAAAACGAAATACCTCGATGTTTTTCCAAAAACTTTCGTGAACAAAGTGGACAGTCCAGATGTTGGTATGTTGTATTCGGCAAATCCATATCAAGGTTGCGAACATGGATGCGTTTATTGCTATGCCAGAAATAGTCATCAATATTGGGGTTACGGTGCGGGTGTAGATTTTGAGCGAAACATATTGGTCAAAAAAAATGCTCCTGAGCTACTTGAGCAAAAATTGAAGAGCAAAAATTGGTCAGGCGATACTATCGTTTTCTCTGGAAATACAGATTGCTATCAACCTGTTGAACGCCAATTAAAATTAACGCGTTCTTGTTTGGAGACCCTCCATAAATGGAAACATCCTACAGGGATCATCACCAAAAATTCTTTGGTCCTAAGAGATTTGGACCTCTTAAAAGACATGGCCAAGCTCAATACCATCGCCGTGAATATTTCCATTAATTCCCTTTCCGACAACACCAGACGGCTATTGGAACCCAGAACGGCGACCATAAAAAATAGATTGAAAGCAGTTGAGATACTTTCTGCAAATAATATTCCGGTAAATGTAATGGTGGCACCCATCATTCCTTCTTTGAACAGCCACGAGATATTACCGCTAATCAAAACCGTGGCAGACTTGGGCGCGCGCAGTGTTGCGCACACCATTGTTCGGCTCAATGGTCAAATTGCAACGATATTTGAGGATTGGGCTAGAAAAACCATTCCCGATAGGGCGGAACGCATACTTCATCAAATAGCCGAATGTCATGGCGGGAAGTTAAACGATAGTGAATGGGGACGACGAATGAGAGGAGAGGGAGTGTTGGCGCAACAGATCTCTGATACGGTTAAGCTCGCCAAAAACAAATACCTAAAAGGACGCAGGATGCCCAAACTTGATCCGAGTCACTATTTAAAATTAAAAGACCCCCAATTAAACCTTTTTGGATAATTCGATTCAAATTAATGTTAAACATTTTGTAACACCCAATAGGTTTAGTCGTCCTATTTTTACTTTTGATCTAAGATCCCCGAAAACTAGTTGAGATTACAAATACCTACTATGAAACAGAATCTATTTTTTATTTTTCTATGCTTTACCCTCTTGGGTTTTGCACAAAATAATGCAACATCAGATAAACTGGACCCGCGACCCAGCCCAAATAAAATTACTTTGCTTTGGGACACTTCTTTACCGTTGAAGAACAGAAATACGGAACAGGAATTTCAATTATTACGAAGCTATTTGGCTGAGTTAAATTCGGTGCAAATCACGGTTTCAAAATTCGGTACGACCGTTTATGACAGTAAAGTTTTTAATTGTTCTGACGGGTGTTCCGAACTATATGAATATCTCACTAATAGCGAATATAACGGAGCATCAAATTATTCAGAATTACTTCAGACAAACAAATCGAAAGCCAATATTGTGTTGGTTTTTACCAACGGAATTTCGCTTTTCGAACCGTTGGATTCACAATTAAATATTCCAGTATTTGTAGTGAATAGTAAACGGGATGCCGAACACAATTACCTTAACGAATTTGCCTCAGTAACCAAGGGTGGCTATATAGATCTATCGCAAAAACCCATAGAAGATGGGCTTCAAAAATTGAATTATTTTGTTAAAGAAGAACCTGTGAACAGCCAGGTTCAAGGGACAGATAATCTCTACTATGGCGTGGTTTATAACGAGGATAAAACTCCTATCCAAGGAGCGGTGGTACGTATAAAAAATTCATTCGCCGAAGTTCAAACTGAAAGCAACGGACGCTATAAAATTGCAGCCAAGGCGGGTGATATTTTGGAGGTTACCGCACTGGGAATGTATACCAAAGACACCGTTTTGTCCGATACTAAAAAGACCCATATCCCACTCAAGGCAGATGGAGAGCTGTTGGATGAAGTACTTGTTCAGCAGAAGAAAAAAAGCGATGAGGTAAGAAAAACCGCATTCGGGGATAAGTCAAAAGAAGAATTAGGATATCATACCGACGAAATCACCAAAGACCAAATAAGCTTAGCCGATATAAACGCCTATGAGGTACTACTTCGTCAACAAGGTATAGAACTCTATCAAGGGGCCTTATATTTTAGAAAAGCCATTAGTATAAACCGAACGCCTATTTTAATTTACTTAGACGGGGTGCCTGTTGATTCTAATGTGTTGCAATCATTGGATGCCCGACTCATAGAAAATATCACCCAATTGAAGACCTTAGCAAGTACCGTACGCTTTGGTTCGGCTGGTGTAGGGGGCGTGGTGCTTATTGAAACAAGCAACGCCAAGGAAGCGGAAGCAGCTGTAAAAGAGAACCGAGCACTGGTTAAGGGTAATGAATATACAGAAACATTACCCACACTGGAAGTTGTAAGCGCCACCATCCCAAAATCCAACTACTTATTGGCACTGGAAAAAAGCACTTCTTTTGAGCAGGCAAAAAAGCTGTATTACAAACAACTCAAGTACGAGCGAAACAACATCGCTTATTACCTTGAAGTTGCCCCCTATTTTGAGCGATGGAATTCTTCCTTTTCTAACGATATTTTGTCCAATATTGCGGCTGTCGCTCCCAGAAATGCCAAGGCATTGAAAGTTTTGGCCTATGCATATGAGGAAAAAGGGGAATTTGAAAAAGCAAAATACATCTATGAACAACTGGTAAATTTAAGGCCTCAGGATGCGCAGTCTTATAGAGATCTGGCACTTATCTATGCGCAAACCAAAGAATATGAGCTTGCCGCTACGTTGTATAGACAAATGGTTTATAACACCATTCCAAAGGTGGATTTTGCTCCCATTCAAGAAATTGTATTCAATGAATTTAGACACCTCATTAAAAATCACAAATCGCAAATAAATTATAAGGGATTACCCAATGAACTTTTGTCCTTAGAGTTTAAAAAAGACATCCGAGTAGTTCTGGAATGGAATCTTCCTGCTACCGAATTTGATGTACAAACCGTAAGCCCTGAAGAAAAATTCTTTAATTTCTCACATACTGCATTCAGTAACAAAGAATTGTTGCAAAGTGAAATTGATGAGGGCTTTCATATGAAGGAATTTATTATCGACGATGGTGAAAAAGGAAAGTGGCTGCTCAACATTCGATATAATGGTCAAAACAACGGAAATATCCCGCTCATTTTGAAATACACTTTGTACAAGAACTATGGAAAGCCCAATGAAACTCGTGAAATTAAAACCATACAACTTGATCTATTTCAAGATAAATTGACTTTGGATTCTTTTGTAAATTAATTCCTATAGCTCTGTTAAGATCCACATTTTTAATCTCTTAATTTACCTTAGTTTATGAATTAAGACCTAGCATTGTCTCAATACCCCAATAAATTGGGTAACTTTAGATAGTAAGATTTTCTCTGCGAAATAACACCTATTTAAAACCATCTACATGAGACAACTTTTCACAACACTCCTTTTATTGGTACCTTTTATTCTTTTAGGGCAAGAGGTTCAAGTTATTGCCGCCACTGTTGTTAATGCCAACACCAATGAACCTGTTGAATCCGTAAATATTGGATTTGTTGGGAAAGGAATTGGAACCGTTAGCAATGGGACCGGAAATTTCAGCCTGGTGTTTAAATTAGCTGCCGTTTCTCCAACAGATATTCTGCAAATTTCTTCCATCGGGTACGAAACCAAAAAACTTAAGCTTAGTGAACTTAACAGGCTCACCTCCTACAAAGTCATCATCCAATTAACACCTAAAAATTATGATCTTGAGCAAGTTGTTGTGAAGAGCGTACAACGTGAAAAAAAGACCTTAGGACATCCTAACATTACGGCTTCCGAAATGGGTTACTGGCGTAATGCGGAAGCCTTAGGGGGAGAAATCGCGTCTGCCATTCGTGTGCGTAAAAAAAATACGCGCCTTCTGAACTTGAAATTCAATATTATTGAAAACATGTCGGACAGTATTAAAGTTCGCATTAATGTCTATGACTATAAGCGTGGTATTCCAGGGAAAAACCTGCTGACACAAAACATTTTTCATACCATAACAAAGAAAAAAGGGTTGGAAACAATTGATTTGAAGCCCTATAAAATCCTCGTGAATGATGACGTTGCCGTTAGCATAGAGTTGATAGAAATTTACGGTACAGCCATATATTTTGCCATCTCGGCGAGCGCTTATGGAGGGGAATCCTTTACGCGCGAAATAAGTCAAGACGATTGGAAAATTTATAAGAAGGTTGGTATGGGTTTTAGCTTAGATAGTTCGTATCCGGCCAAAGGAACTGACATGGCGATTAAGGCACGCTCCAAACCAGAATTGATTTCATTATTGTGGGATACTTCTTTAAATCTTCAGAATAGAAACAAAAAAGAAGAATTAAAACTACTGAAAAAATATATCTCCAGCCTTGATAATGTTGAAGTGAAGGCCTCCAAATTTGACAATAAGATCTATGACACTAGAACATTTTCATGCTATAGGGGCAAGTGTCCTGAACTGTTAACCTATTTGGAAAACAGTCAGTATCATGGGGCATCAAACTATGTACCTTTGCTTCAAGAAAATTTAGACGAAGCTGGAACCGTTTTAGTTTTTTCGGATGGGAACTCATTTTATGGCGCTCTAAACTCCAAGGTCAACGTTCCTATCTATGTTATTAATAGCCTTCAAAACGCGGATCATAGGGACCTGCAAGACCTGAGCAATAATTCCGGTGCCGCTTATCTCGATCTAACACGTTTAACGCAGAAGATTGCGTTAGATTTTCTTACTTATGAAATTAACGATACGGCCACCTATGAGGATAAAACAACACCCATAGACGATTATTACTATGGCGTGGTGTTTCATTCAGATTCCATCCCTGTTGATGGAGCTACCATCCGTGTTCAAAATCAATTAGATGAAGTCGTTACTAAAAGCAATGGAAGTTATAAAATTGAAGCCAAAGCAGGTGATATTCTTGAAATTGAAGCACTTGGAATGTATGATGAGAAGGTAGAGTTAGGGTCCTTCAGAAAAGTGCATATCCCCATGAAAGTGAACCGAGAATTACTACAAGAGGTTCTTATAGAAAATAGAAAGGAGGAAAAAGCCTTAGTACTGACGCCCTTTGGAAAAAGGAATCCCGATGGCATTGGTTATTCAATGGAGAAAACCATCACTAGCGAAGACATTAATCCTTCCTTTACAGAATTGAATCAGGTTCTGAACTTAAGTGTTGGGTTGGATGTCGTTGGAATAGATGCCTTTGGTGGTGTTAAATATCGCTTTGCCAAATTTAGATTTGCTTCTTTTGGCCGTACTTCTTTTGCGGCCGTAATCGTAGATGGGATTGTGTATGATCAAAATATCCCAGGAACCCGAGTCCCTATTATAAGCCCTCAGCAGGTGGAACGAATCCTACTATTGTCTACTGCATTAAGTACGGTTAGATATGGATCTGCCGCCGCTTTTGGCGCAATTGTGATTGAAACTAAGGATTATACAAAAAATCACTTGGAGGATTACGATGAAGAAACGAAACCTTCGGCACTTATAGCGGGCAATGAATACAACGAAAATGTAATGACCTTGGAACAAGCCTCCACCACCTTGAGTAATCCCGATTATTTGGAACAACTGGAAGCTACTACTACTTTTGAAGCTGCAAAAAGGGTTTATTTCACAAACTTAAAACCAAATAAAAACTCCATTGCATTTCATATTATTGCTGCCAATTATTTCGAAAAATGGGATTCAGGTTTTGCCCAAGTGGTTCGCTCCAACATTCTGTCCGTTGCTCCTACTAATACCAAGGCCCTAAAAGTATTGGCCTATCAGTTGGAAAAATTTGAACAATACAAAGAAGCAAAGGCTATTTATGAACAAATTTTAGAGTTAGATCCAGACTCAGCTCAAAATTATAGGGATTTAGCCCAGATGTATATCCTAAATGAGAACTACGCCGATGCGGCAAGTTTGTACAAGCAGATGATATACAATACCATTCCTCATGTTGATTTTATTCAATTCCAGGATGTTTTACTCACTGAATTTCAGCATCTCATAAAAAACCACAAGTCTCAAATTGATTTTAAAGGATTCCCCAATGAAATGTTGTCCTTAGATTTCAAACGTGACATTCGATTGGTATTGGAATGGAGCACCCCAGGAGCCGAGTTCGACGTGCAATTTGTCAATCCTGAGAACAAATTCTATAATTTTTCCCATACCTATTTCAACAATAAAGAGTTATTGAAGCAAGAATTAGAGGACGGAATCTCAATGAAGGAGTTTATTATTGATGATGATACATCCGGCAGATGGCTTGTGAATATAAAGTATGAAGGCGTGGATGAAAAACCAATTCCCGTAGTAATGAAATACACGCTATATCAAAATTATGGGCTACCTCAAGAAACTAAAACTATAAAAACCATTCAATTGGATCAATTTGAAAACAAAGTCACCTTAGATTCATTCGTGAATTAGTGGTTTCAATTTAGCTTCGTTTATTAATTAAGACAAATCACTGTTATACCCTATTTATAAAAGCGATACTTTTAAATAGCAGGACTTTATTTGAAAAGACACTGATTTAAAACCATCAATATGAGACATTTTTTTATCATACTCCTTTTATTTGTTCCTTTTATCTGTTTCGGACAAGATGTTCAAGTAATAGCGGCTACCATCGTCAATAATGAAACCCAAGAACCTGTCGAATCCGTCAATATAGGGTTTGTTGGGAAAGGTATTGGGACCGTTAGCAATGCCTTAGGTAACTTCAGTCTAGTTTTTAAGAAAAGTGTGGTTAAGCCTAGCGATATTTTACAAATATCATCGATTGGATATGAAAGCAAGGAGTTGAAAGCAAAGGATCTGAATGCTTTAACCTCCTACAAAGTGACGATCTCCTTAACACCTAAAAATTATGATCTTGAGCAAGTCATTGTGAAAGGTATTCCGCGAGAAAAAAAGATACTGGGGCATCCTAATGTGACGGCTTTTAATATGGGGTATTGGAGAAATGCGGAGGCTTTAGGAGGGGAAATTGCATCTGCCATTCGGGTTCGAAAAAAGAACACCCGGATTCTCAACCTCAAATTCAATGTTATAGAAAACATGTCGGATAGTATTAAAGTGCGTGTCAACGTCTATGACTTTAAACGAGGTGTTCCCGGAAAAAATCTGTTAACACAAAACATTTTTCATACCATCACTAGGAAAAAAGGATTGGAAACCATCGATCTTAAACCGTATCGCATTTCGGTGAACGATGATATTGCGGTTAGTATCGAGTTAATTGAAATATATGGTACTGCCATCTATTTTGCGATCTCTGCAAGTGCTTATGGAGGTCAATCCTTTACACGAGGGATTAGTCAGGATCACTGGAAAATATATAAGGAAGTTGGTATTGGATTCAGTTTGGAAAGTTCTTATCCCGCCAAGGGAAGTGATAAAGAAATTAAAACACGTCCAAAACCTGAAGCAATTACGCTATTGTGGGACACCTCCTTAAACCTTCAGAATAGAAACAAAAAAGAGGAATTAAAACTGCTAAAAAAATATATCTCAAGTTTAGATAATGTTGAAGTAAAGGTTTCAAAATTTGACAACAAAATATATGAGTCTAAAACGTTTCCATGCTTTAAAGGTCGTTGTAATGAGCTGTTTACCTATTTGGAAGACAGCCAGTATCACGGAGCCTCAAATTATGCTCCTCTGCTACAAGAAAATAATGATAAGGCTGCATCAGTATTGGTCTTTTCGGACGGGAACTCATTTTATGGTGCGCTTGACTCAAAGATTGAGGTCCCTACTTTCGTAATTAACAGCATTCAAAAAGCAGATCATAAAGAATTGCAGGATTTGAGTATCAATTCTGGCGCGGCATACATCGATCTAACACGGTTAAGCCAAAAAACGGCGTTATATTTCCTCACCTACGATATTAGCGATATGGCTACGTACGAAGCAAAAGAAACTGCGATAGACGATTACTACTACGGTGTGGTTTATCGTAATGATTCCATACCTGTTGACGGGGCGACCATTCGGGTTCAAAACCAGTTGGAAGAAGTGGTAACCAAAAGCAATGGAAGTTATAAAATTGAAGCCAAAGCAGGTGATATTCTTGAAATTGAAGCACTTGGAATGTATGATGAGAAGGTAGAGTTAGGGTCCTTCAGAAAAGTGCATATCCCAATGAAGGTTAATCGAGAATTATTACAAGAGGTTCTTATAGAAAATAGAAAGGAAGAAAAACCCTTAGTAGTAACACCCTTTGGGAAAAGGAATCCCGATGCTATAGGCTTCTCCATGGAACAAACCATTACTAGTGAAGATATTAATCCTTCGTTTACAGACTTAGGTCAAGTTCTTAATTGGGGCCGTGGGATAGATGCGGTTAGACTGGATGACTTTGGGACTACCAAGTATCGATTTAGAAAATTTAAATATGCTTCAATTCTATTAACTACTTATGCCGCTGTTGTCGTGGACGATATTGTATACGACCAAAACATCCCAGGTACGCGAGTGCCTGTGGTCAATCCGCAACAAATAGAACGCATCTTATTGTTATCCACAGCATTAAGCACTGTTAAATATGGCCGAGCTGCCGCTTATGGTGCTATTGTGATAGAAACCAAGGGATATACAAAGAATCACTTGCAAGAGGAAGAGGAAGAAATTGAAGCTTCAGCACTTGCCAAGGGTAATGAGTACAATGAAAATGTAATGACTTTGGAACAGGCCACGACCTCCTTGAAAAATCCCGATTATTTGGGACAATTGGAAGCTTCCACTTCTTTTGAAGTAGCAAAGAACCAGTACTTCAAGGCCCTAAAACAACACAAAAACTCTGTGTCTTTTCATATTTTGGCCGCCAATTATTTCGAAAAATGGGATTCAGATTTTGCTGAAGCGGTTCGGTCCAACATTTTGTCCATTGCTCCTACCAACACCAAAGCCCTAAAAGTATTGGCCTATCAGTTGGAAAAATTTGAACAATACAAAGAAGCACAGGCTATTTATGAACAAATTTTGGAGTTAGATCCAGATTCGGCTCAAAGTTATCGGGATTTAGCCCAGATGTATGTACTAAATGAGAACTACGCCGACGCGGCTAGTTTGTATAAGCAGATGATATATAATACCATTCCTCACGTTGATTTTATTCAATTCCAGGATATTTTGCTTACTGAATTTCAGCACCTTATAAAAAATCATAAATCTCAAATTGACTTTACAGGACTTCCCAATGAAATGTTGTCTTTAGATTTTAAACGTGACATTCGATTGGTATTGGAATGGAGTACCCCAGGAACCGAGTTCGACGTTCAATTTGTAAATCCTGAAAACAAATTCTATAACTTCTCTCATACCTATTTCAACAATAAAGAGCTATTGAAGCAAGAGTTAGATGACGGAATCTCAATGAAGGAGTTTATCATTGATGATGATACCAAAGGACGATGGCTCGTCAACATTAAATACGAAGGTATTGATGAAAAAAAGATCCCTGTAGTATTGAAATATACGTTGTACCAAAATTATGAACTTCCTGAAGAAACTAAAACAATTAAAACAGTACAGTTGGACCAATTTCAGAATAAGGTAACGTTAGACAGCTTTCTGAACAGCGGTAATTAATAAATCTGAATTCCCCGAAATGATCCGACAAAACCAAAAATTAACGTTTTTTTAAGCCAATTTTCGGTTTTTCAATTTTTTAATACCCCGTTTTATACGTATTTTGGAAGGAATAAATCATTGCTTATGAAACATTTACAAAAAATTTGGCTACTAGCATTGACTCTTTTTATTGGTAGCTCGACCGTGCTTGCACAAGCACCAGAATCTGCAATTTACTTCAATATTTCGGGAGTAGTCTTGGATCAAGATAACAAACCGGTCTCAAAAGCTTCCATCTCTAAACTGAACAGTTTAACCGAAGCGCAAACCAAAGATGACGGTACCTTTTTAATTGAAGCATCACCTGGTGATGTTCTAAAATTCTCAGCGTTATTTAAGAAGACCAGTGAAGTTACCATCACCAACGATGCGAGCCTTCAAGTTGTTTTAAAGACCGATGTGGACCTCTTGGATGAGGTCATACTTTTAAGAAAGGAAGAGGAGAAATTTAAAAACACCGCCTTTGGTAAAAAAAGACGCAATAGTCTTGGATATGAATCGCGATCGGTGACACACCTCATCAACGATATTGATCTTGATCTTACCACCGTCTTTAGAAAAATTCCAGAATTGTATACCACGGGTAGTGGGACTAATTTTGGGTTTGGATTACGTAGAGCGAGAAGCATAAATCCTTCCCCTGTATTGATTGTCCTTGATGGTGTTCCAGTGGCACAAAACATTGTGAATACATTAGACCCAAGGAATATTGCCAGTATAACCCTCTTAAAATCGCTCGCCTCTACCGTGCGATATGGAAGTTTAGGTGCCGGTGGAGTTATTCTAATTGAAACGAAATTGGCCGCCGCACAAAAGGAAGATGAATTGAATGAGGATCAGCAACTAAAAGAACAAGAAAAAAGTTACTCAGATAATCCTCGGTTGGCAGACACCTATTTCTCTGCTACAACACCAGATTATATAAACGTACTGAATACCGCCACCAATTTTGAACAGGCAAAAAGTTTATACAAAAAGCTCTATAACGAACGAAAAAATACAAGCCTGTATTTTTTAATGGACTGTTCCGAATATTTTCAGAAATGGGACGCACTGTATTCCTATAAAATATTATCAGAGATATTTTCACGCGGCAATGCCAATCCTAAGATTTTAAGGTCCATTGCTTTTCAATTGGAAGAAAGTGATTTGCCCAATCATGCCAAGTTTGTGTACGAAAAGATCATTGAATTACAACCAGACCACGCACAATCCTATCGAGATTTAGCACTTATTTATGCTCAGACCGGTGAGTATGAATTAGCGAAAACCCTCTACATTCAAATGATTAACAATACAATTCCGAATGTCGATTTTTCTGAGTTAAAAAAATCCATCGTTACCGAATTCAAGCATTTCCTAATTCAGAAAAAAAGGAAGATTAATTTAAAAGGAATCCCCAATGACTTCCTGGTGGCCAACACAGTTCCGAAAACACGATTAGTTATTGAATGGACGGATCCTATGAGTGATTTTGAAGTGCAATTTGTTGGCCCCGAAAAAAATAATTTTGAATGGAACCACTCGGTCTTTAATAGTAGCAATTTTATTGAAAGTGAGTTGGAAGATGGGTTTTCGATGCGCGAATTTGAAATAGACACCGCCCCTAATGGCGAATGGTTGGTGAACATTAAGAACAACAAAACGGAAAATTCGGCCGGACGCACTTATTTACGCTACACCTTTTATAAGAACTATGGATTTCCTTCTGAAGAAAAGAAAAGCGTATTGATCGCTCTTGATAAAATTGACGAAAAAATCATCTTAGATAGTTTCTTTAATTAACCCATTAATCATAAAAATATCCATGGGCCGTCAGTTAATTTGATGGCCCTTTTTTTTCCTTTCATTTACGAATAAAGACCTCCCATACTCTTCTTTGTAAAGGAAATTATAGTACATTTAAAGTATAGTGTCTCTCCAATACTAGTATTTATTCTTTTAAACTAATTAAAGTATGAGAAACGCTATTTCCATTCTGTTATTTTTTATTTCTTCCTTTTGTCTCTCGCAAGAAACTCGTGTGATTGCCGCTAAGATTATCGATAGCAACACAAAACTACCTCTTGAATTTGTCAATATTGGTTTTCTAAATAAAGATATTGGTACGACGACCACAACATCCGGCCATTTCATCATTTCCTACGAAACGGATAGAATTGGTCCCCATGATGTATTGCAAATTTCCTTTTTGGGCTATGAAACACGTCGTATCACCTTTGATCAGCTCAAACGTCTTTCCACAGATCCGGTAACCATTGCATTAACCCCTTCAGTATTAGACCTGACCGAGGTAGTCCTAAAAAGCACGCCAAGGAAAAAAAAGACCATTGGACACACCGCCTTTACCGCTGCCAGCATGGGATACTGGGAAGGCAAGGAGGCTATTGGTGGGGAAATTGCCTCCGTTATTCAGATCAAAAAAGAAAAAACCAAACTCCATGGTCTTCACTTTAATATTCTTCAGAATGCATCAGATAGTCTGCGCATTCGAATAAAAATATATGACTTTGAAGGAGGAGAACCCACGGTCGAAATGACCGGAAAAGATATCATTCACACCATCACAAAGAAAAAAGGGATGGAATATATTTCATTAGACGCATACCATATAAAAGTGGACAACGACGTCCTTATTAGCATTGAACTGGTTGAAGCTTTTGGTCCACGTATCTACTTTTCCCTGTCAGCCAGTGCTTATGGTGGCATGTCGTTCATTCGGGAGAAAGATTACCCTTATTGGATGATTCAAAAAACGGTCTGTGTGGGTTTTAAGGTGGAGAGTTCTTATCCGATAAATGAAAAGGATCTGGCCATGGTTCAAAAGGACAAACCATAACGAGTGGTTTAACTAGCTGGCAATGTGGTCCTTGATTTGAGTTTCTATCTTATTAATTAATGCTTCGGAATTGAAGTTGGCCACCTTTAAAGCTGGGTGAACTAAAAACTGAATTCGGGTAAATAACGGAATCGGAAACATGCCAAAACGCTGTAATTTCCATGAATTGTTAATGCTCACGGGCAAGACATAGGCATCTGGTGCATTTTCAAATAAGGTATGAAGTCCTTTCCTATGGAAGTTTTTCGGAATTCCCGTTCGGCTTCGGGTACCTTCAGGAAATATTACTACCGCTCTTTTGTGTTGAGAAATATACCTTGCAATTTTAGCAATTTCCTCCGTTGCTTGTTGAGGGTCTTTTCGATCGATCAACACCGAACCGCCATATTTGAGATTGTACGAGACGGAGGGCATCCCCTTTCCTAGTTCTTTTTTGGAAATAAATTTAGGGTGCAATCTTCGTAAAAACCAAATTAATGGTGGTATATCCCATAAACTCTGATGGTTTGAAACGATGATAACTGGAGCTTTTTGGGGTAGCCTTTCTGATATTTTAAATTGAATAGTACTCCCAACACCTAACAAGCTTAAATTTAATAACCCATTGAAAAGATCAACGCTCTTCTTGTGTACCTGATAACCAAAAAGACCCAAACAAACTCTTTGAATAGGATCAAATACTAGCAGTATCAGTCCAAAAAAGATGTAAAAAATTACCGAAAAAGGATAACTTAAAACATGCAGAAATTGCTTCATAATTCAAAAATAAAAAACCGTTCCTTAAATGAATAAAGAACGGTTACAATTTTATAACTCCTGAGGTCGTCTTAACAGAACTCGTCGTAAGCGCTTTTCAAGTTTTCAGAGATCATCTCGGCGGCACGACCTTCAATGTGATGGCGCTCTAACATATGCACTAATTCACCGTCCTTAAACAAAGCCATAGAAGGTGAGCTTGGTGGAAAGGGTATCATTTGCGCACGTGCCTGGTCCACTGCCTCACGATCCACACCAGCGAATACCGTTACTAAATGATCTGGGGTTTTTGCATTTTGCAATGACATTCTTGCTCCAGGACGCGCATTGGCTGCCGCACAACCGCAAACTGAATTTACAACAACCAAAGTTGTTCCTTTTTTCGCCAAAGCAGCATCAACTTCTGCCGCTGTATACAATTCGCCAAAACCTATACTCGTAAGGTCTTCTCGCATGGGTTTTACTAATTCTGCTGGGTACATAATTCTCTTCTTTAAAATGTGTAACAATTGGAATGCAAAGATAACTAATAATATTGGTAGTCTTTACAGGATAAAAGTTAGGAATATGTGAAAAATATATACTTTTCCTTGTGCCAAATATCAATTAACCCCTTCCGAAAAGACTTATATTTGTGCCAAAATTCACTAATTTGTTGTTATGATTCGATGGCTTACTGCCTTATTAGGGTTTTCATTTTTTAGGTTTCCCGGAGCCATTATTGGTTTTTTATTGGGAAGCATTTTCGACAATATGAATTCGGGGAAAAAGAAAACTACCCGAAGAAGTATCTTCCAGCAACCCAGAGATCAGGTCTCTCCTGCCGACTTCGAATTGAATCTGCTCTCGCTAGCCTCCCTGGTTATCAAAGCCGATGGCAAAGTAAACCAAAGTGAGCTGGATTACGTCCGCCAATATTTTGTACAGTCCTACGGAAAAGAACGCGCCAACGCCACCTTTCGTGTCTTTAATGAGATCATTAAGAAAAAAGAGGTTTCTGCCCAAAAGATCGCCTCCTCATTGCGTCAAAGAATGCGGTACGAATCTCGTTTGCAGGTGATTCATTTTCTATTCAGTATTGCCAATGCAGACGGTCACGTCTCCCCTCCTGAAGTTCAAGAGATCCATAGGATTGCTTCCTATATGGGAATACAATCCCGAGATCTTGAAAGTATCAAGGCCATGTTCTTTAAAAATCCGGATAGTGCCTACAAAATTCTGGAAATAGACCGAACGGCAACGCCTTCAGAAATAAAGAAAGCCTATCGAGAAATGGTAAAAAAGTATCATCCCGACAAACTGCAGCACATGGACGAAGTGTATCGAAAAGGGGCTGAACAAAAGTTCAACAAGGTTCAACAGGCCTACGAGCAATTGCAAAAAGAAAGAGGATTTTAGGCAGCGCCTTGCAGTAGCTTTTAGTTTTAAGCATTTCTTTTCACCCGTAACGTAAGGAAATGAAATTTCAAACTACTAAAGGCCCCATGAGACATATGCTAATTTTTTCCGTTCTATTATTATTTAACTCGGTAGCAATTGCGCAAGACCATATTAACCTTAAAGGAGGTTACGCAGCCGAGGGCTACGATGTTGTTGCCTACTTTCAAAATGATGTTCAAAAGGGTGACAAGAAGTTTAGCACTACGCACGATGGAGTGAATTATAAGTTTCATAGTGCTGCCAATTTGAAAACTTTTCAGAAAAACCCATCAATGTACGTTCCGCAATATGGCGGATTTTGCGCCTATGCAATCGCCAAAAGTGGAGAAAAGGTGAGCGTGAACCCAAAAACCTATACCATTACCGATGGCAAACTTTACCTATTCTACAACAGTTGGGGCGTAAACACATTGGAAAAATGGAACGAAGAAGGCGCCGAGACATTGCAAAAAAAGGCTGATATGGAGTGGCAACATATTCTAAAGGCACAATAATCATAATGTCCTTTAAATAAAGTGAGAACCACCGTTCTTAAACCTGGCCGCTAGACCTTAAAATATTCCTTATACAACCGCTACGGGGTTTCCATACTATATGGGCTCCTTTTTATGGTATTTATTCAGTTTAATGACTGCCAAAATCACCATAAATTTGGTACATATTGTTTAATTTTTAGATTAGGCTAAAAATAAAAATACTATATGTCCAAAAATATCTTTACTTTTGTCACATGTATTCATTAGCCGAAGAAAATTATCTAAAGAACATCTACCATTTGGAGCAAGAATCCAAAGGTGGTGTAAGCACCAATGCCATTGCCGAACGCATGGAAACTAAACCCTCTTCCGTAACGGATATGGTACAAAAATTAGCAGAGAAAAAGATGCTTTCCTATAAAAAATATAAGGGTACGACCCTGACCAAAAATGGGAAGAAAATTGCTGCAGGAGTCATCCGAAAGCACCGATTATGGGAGGTTTTCCTAGTAGATAAGCTAAAATTCCATTGGGATGAGGTACACGAAATTGCCGAACAGCTAGAACACATTCATTCCGAAGAACTTATTATGCGTTTGGACAAATATCTGGGAAATCCAGATTTTGATCCTCATGGCGACCCTATCCCAGATCAATATGGAAATATAAAGCCCACCGAGAAAAAACTATTGTCCGAATTGGAGAAAAAGCAACGTGGGGTTTGCGTAGGGGTAAAAGAAACAGGGAGTGAGTTTCTTCAGTATTTGGATAAAAGAAACATCACCATAGGGACCAAGATCAACGTTCTTGGGAAGGAGTTTTTTGATGGTTCTATGATTATTCAAGTAGGTAGAGATCAATTTTTTATTTCAAAAAAAACAGCAGAAAACTTATACATTCAAACCAACTAACATGAAAAACGCATACTTTTATTTTTTACTTATTTTCTTCGGAAGCAATTTGTCTTTACTGGCACAAGACGAAGACCAGAATACAGCCCCAGTCTCAGATCTCATTACAGATCGGCCAGACGCCACGGAGTCTCCAAATACGGTTTCTGTCGGGACTATCCAAATTGAAACTGGCGGGTTTTACACTTCATTCGAAGAAACCATCGACGGCGACAAAATCAAACACGAGGTCTTAGGTTATAACACGACTTTACTGCGATATGGAATCCTGGACAATTTGGAACTGCGTCTCGGATGGAATTTTGAAGAAGGACAAACCACTGTAAACAATGTAAAGTTAATGGATGTTACCAGTGGATTTTCGCCACTGCTGGCAGGTGTGAAAGTGAATATCACCGAAGAAGACGGCTGGTTACCAACCATTGGCCTTTTAGGGCATTTATATCTTCCTTTGACTGCAGGCAACGATTACAAACCAGAGACTACGGGTGCAGATCTTCGCTTCTCCTTTGATCACACCCTCTCACCAAAATCGGGCCTTGCCTATAATATTGGCGCCCAATGGGGAGACGACTCTCCTGAGGTGGCCTATGTATATACATTGGTCTATGGCTATAGCATTACGGATCGCTTAGGTGCGTATGCCGAAGTGTATGGTGATTTGCCTGAAAATAGCAGCGCCAACCACTTTTGGGATGCCGGACTCACCTATTTAGTGTCCCCAAATTTCCAATTGGATGCAACCGTGGGAAGTAGCATTACCGAAGGACAAGATTTGCTGGTTGCGGCTGGCTTTAGTTACCGAATTTTGAAAAATTAACTATGAAATATATACTCATTTTATTACTGGCAATTGGTTTTATTGGATGCAAAGACGCTTCCAAAAAAACAGACAAACTCAACGTTGTGACCACCACGACCATGATCACTGACCTGGTGAAAAACATAGGTGGAGATCATATAGACATTAACGGGCTTATGGGTGCTGGAGTCGATCCACATCTCTACAAAGCCAGCGAAGGAGATGTTTCCAAACTGTATAACGCGGATATCATATTTTACAACGGGCTTCATTTAGAAGGCAAATTGGTCGAAGTTTTTGAAAAAATGGAGCGTTCCAACAAAATTCAGGTTGGCCTGGCAGACGCCTTGGACGCAAGTACTTTGATCGGATCCGAGTATTTTGCTTCCAACTATGATCCTCATGTTTGGTTCGACATAGAATATTTTAAATTATTTGGAGCCAAAGTGGCCAAAGTGCTGTCCGAAAATGATCCAACAAACGCAGTTCATTACGCTGAAAATGAAAAAAAATACAACGCCAAATTAGATGTACTGCAGAATGAAATAAGAGCCACCATAAATACGCTCCCTTCGGAAAAACGAATTTTAGTGACGGCTCATGATGCCTTTAATTACTTCGGTAAAGCTTATGGTTTTGAAGTAGTTGGTTTGCAAGGACTCTCCACAGCCACGGAAGCAGGGGTACAAGATGTGCAGCGTCTTTCCAGTTTCATTATTGATAATAACGTAAAGGCCATTTTTGTAGAAAGTTCAGTTCCCAGACGGACCATTGAAGCGCTACAAGAAGCGGTAAAATCGAAGGGACATGACGTTGTAATAGGAGGTTCCTTATACAGCGACGCCCTAGGAGATCCTGGTACGGTAGAAGGAACTTACCTTGGAATGTTTCGATATAACGTAAATACCATCGTTAACGAATTAAAATAAATATAAGGGGCTAACTAGAGACCTATTTACATGAAGAACAATGTAGCCATACAAGTAGATGACCTCACTGTCGCTTACAACTATAAGCCAGTCCTATGGGACATCGATCTCGTTATTCCCGAAGGTGTTTTGATGGCTATTGTAGGACCTAATGGAGCAGGAAAATCTACTTTAATTAAATCCATCCTAGGGATCATTAAACCCATAGCCGGAAGTGTTTCTATTTATGGAAAACCCTACGACCAGCAGCGCAAGCTGGTAGCCTATGTACCGCAAAAAGGCAGCGTTGATTGGGACTTTCCCACCACAGCGCTCGACGTTATTATGATGGGCACCTATGGTAGTTTGGGCTGGATAAAGCGGCCTGGCCAAAAAGAAAAAAAAGCGGCCTTAGAAGCTCTGGAAAAGGTTGGGATGCTGGCTTTTAAAAACAGGCAGATTAGTCAATTAAGTGGAGGGCAGCAGCAACGTATCTTTCTGGCTCGAGCCCTGGTTCAAAACGCGTCCATTTACTTTATGGATGAGCCATTTCAAGGAGTGGATGCTTCCACGGAAATTGCCATTATTAATATTTTAAAAGAATTGAGAAAGGCGGGCAAAACCCTCATTGTAGTGCATCACGATTTGCAAACGGTTCCAGAATATTTTGATTGGGTTACTTTCCTGAACGTAAAGAAAATAGCTACAGGGCCGGTCAAGGAAATTTTCAATGACGTGAATTTGACCAAAACCTACGGAATTAATTACAAGGTAGCCATTAATAAATAGCGAATGAATATTTACGAATATTTTGAACTTTTATTTACAGACTACACCCTAAGGACAATTACCTTGGGGACTGCCGTTTTGGGGGCTATCTGTGGCATGCTAGGTAGCTTTGCCGTATTGCGAAAGCAAAGCTTATTGGGTGATGCCATTTCTCACGCGGCACTTCCTGGCATCGCATTGGCTTTTCTCATTACCGGCGCGAAAGATTCGAACATTTTGTTAATTGGCGCTTTGGTTAGCGGTCTCATCGGAACCTTTTGGATCAGGGGCATCATTACAAAGACCCACTTAAAGACCGACACTGCACTCGGACTAATCCTTTCTTTGTTTTTTGGCTTCGGAATGTTGCTGCTTACATTCATACAAAAACAACCGAATGCCAATCAAGCGGGCCTCGACAAATACTTATTTGGACAGGCCGCAACTCTCCTGGAAAAAGACGTTTTTTTGATGATGATAGTCACCGGAATATGTCTATTCATTTTACTCCTGTTCTGGAAGGAATTTAAAATCCTATTATTCGATGCCGATTACACCAAAACCTTAGGATTCAATACTAGATTTATAGACATATTAATCACCTTTTTTATTGTTCTGGCGATTGTTTTAGGGCTTCAAACGGTAGGGGTAGTTTTAATGAGCGCTATGTTATTAGCCCCAGCTGCGGCAGCCAGACAATGGACCAATAGATTGAGCACGATGATCGTTTTAGCGGCGATTTTTGGAGCTTTTTCCGGTGTTTTTGGCACCGCAATTAGTGCAAGCCAGAATAATTTATCTACCGGACCGGTTATTGTATTGGTTGCAGCGGTATTTGTTCTATTTTCCTTTATTTTCTCTCCGGGACGCGGTCTGTTGTTTCGAGAAATTAGGTTTCGTAAAAATCGTCGTGATTTGGAATTGCAAAAGACACTTCAGTTTATGTATGGGATTGCACAAACACATGAAAATATCTCACATCCACACGCCATTAAAATTTTGAACAACTTTCAAGGGTTTACGCGCAAAACGCTTCAAAAATTAGAAGAGAAAAATTGGATCACGCTTTCGGGACAGCAATGGGCCATGACGGCAGTTGGCTATAAAAAAGCAAAGAATTTATACAATCAACAAGAACAGGATGACTAGCCCGCAAATAGAAATACAACTTATCGCTATTGTAGTGGCCGTAGCCTGCGCAATTCCAGGAGTGTTTTTAGTGCTTCGGAAGATGGCGTTAATTAGTGATGCCATCAGCCATTCCATTTTACCTGGGATCGTTATTGGGTTCTTTATTACTCAGGACCTCAACTCGCCTTTGCTCATCCTTTTGGCCGCCATTACCGGTGTCATCACCGTTATTTTGGTGGAAGCCATCCAAAAAACGGGGCTTGTGAAAGAAGATACGGCCATTGGTCTGGTTTTTCCTGCGCTGTTTAGTATTGGCGTAATTCTTATTGCAAAAAACGCCAACGATGTACACCTGGATGTAGACGCCGTTTTATTGGGAGAACTTGCCTTCGCACCTTTTGACAGATTGCTATGGTCTGGAATAGATTTAGGCCCCAAATCTCTATGGATTATGGGGAGCATTTTAGTCATTACACTTATGCTTCTCTTTCTCTTCTTTAAGGAACTAAAAGTGAGCACCTTTGACGTTGGATTGTCTTCGGCACTAGGTATCTCCCCCATCGTAATGCACTATGGTTTAATGTCTGTTTCTTCGGTAACCGTGGTGGGAGCCTTTGATGCCGTAGGTGCTATTCTGGTCGTTGCCCTTATGATCGCTCCGGCCGCCATTGCCTATTTACTGACGTCCGATTTGAGAAAAATGATGCTCATTTCCGTTGGATTTGGTGTGCTATCTGCCATTGTTGGGTATTGGCTAGCGCATTTTTTGGACGCTTCTATTTCAGGGTCTATAACTACTGTTTTAGGCGTCTTATTCCTTCTCGTTTATTTGTTCGCCCCTCGGAAGGGATTATTGTCGGTTTTATATCGTCAAAGACAGCAACGCACTGAAGTTTCTCTGATTACCTTTTTACTTCACCTAACAAATCATTCCGAAGAAAGTGAAAGACATATCAATCATTTAAACGAGCATATCAACTGGCAAAAGGTGCGATCCAAAACGGTACTGGACCTCGCTGAAAAGAACAATATGATCTCCATTACTAATGATGTTGTCTCGCTCACCGACAAGGGAAAAGAGTTTACCGACCTGGCCTTAGAATATATTATGACCAATAAAGATGAAAAGATCGAGCATATGAAGGACGATTTTTTTCTATTCAGAGGCTAAATTTGGCATACTTTTTCCAATACCTTTGGTCCATAGGTCCATTTTATGAAAAATTTCAGTCTTCTTCTACTTTTATTCATTACCACTTTAGGTTTTACACAAACCGAAGTTGTTCAAACGCCTCAAATTGCCTTTAAAATTGGACTTGGCACTACGGTCTCCAATGACGGAGTCAAAATTCAATTTAAAGAAGTGCTTGAAGATTCGAGATGTCCTTTGAATGTACAATGCGTTTGGGCCGGACAAGCCAGAGTTAGAGTAATGGTCTCAGGTCCTGATTTACCGGAAGAAAGTTTAGATTTGATCGTTGCAAAAAAGGATAAGAATGTATTGTTTATAGCAGAAAATTATGTTCTGAAGGCCATGGGTCTCGCGCCCTATCCGGATACCAAAAACCCCGAAAATAAAAAATATATCTTATCTGTAGTGAAGGAGAAATTATAACTAGTGGCAGCCGCAGTCTTTTTTTCCACATTTGGTTTTATCACCATCCAAAGTTCCCAAAGATCGTTGTCTGGTTTCAAAAATAGGATTCCAAACGAACTTTTTTAGCAGAAAGCCCGCTGCGATACAAAATGTAATAATTACAAAAATAGTCTGCATACTATAAAGATAGTTAATTTAATACTTGATATGCCCCTAAGGCAACAACATAGGCTATAACGGTCATTACCGCCAATTGCCACATGGGCCATTTCCAACTGTTGGTTTCTCTACGAACCACTGCTAATGTACTCATACATTGCATAGCAAAGGCATAAAAAAGCAAGAGCGAGATTCCGCTGGCAAAATTAAATCTGGGGCCTCCTGTTGCCGGGTTAATTTCGGCACCCATTCTATTTTTAATGGTCTCCTCTTCCTCGCTACCCACACTATAGATCGTGGCTAAAGTTCCAACGAACACCTCTCTGGCCGCAAAAGAACTTACGATAGCAATTCCAATTTTCCAATCATATCCTAGAGGCTCTACCGCCGGTTCTATGGCTTTTCCAATAATTCCGATATAGGATTTCTCGAGTTTAAAAGCAGCAATTTGGGTTTCTATTTCTTCTTCCGGCGTATTCATACCCATAGCGGCATCTCGTACAATTTCTTCGGCATTATTAAAGTGGCCAGGACCATAGGAAGCTAACACCCAAAGTATAATAGATATAGCTAAAATTATTTTTCCTGCTCCCAAAACAAACGATTTTGTCTTCTCCACCACGGTGATGAAGACATTTTTCGGCATTGGCAATTTGTAATTCGGCATTTCGACCACAAAGAATGTCTTAGAACGTATTTTCAGAATTCTATCCAATACATAAGCTGAAAAGATAGCAGCTCCAAAACCTAATAGATATAAAAACATTAAAGTGAGCGCCTGATAGGTGAAAACCCCAAGCACACGACCTTCAGGAATTACGAGAGAGATAATTATGAGATAGACCGGCAATCGGGCGGAACAAGTGGTAAATGGTGTTACTAAAATGGTAATGAGACGTTCCTTCCAGTTTTCAATGTTTCTTGTGGCCATGATGGCAGGAATGGCACAGGCTGTTCCTGAGATTAAGGGCACAACGCTTTTCCCGCTCAGCCCAAAACGACGCATGACGCGATCCATAAGGAAAACAACCCTACTCATGTATCCACTCTCCTCCAAAATTGAAATGAAGAGAAATAGAAAGGCAATCTGTGGAATAAAAATCACGATACCACCAAGTCCCGGCACAATTCCTTCGGCAATTAGATTGGTAAAATCTCCTTCGGGCAATGAATTTTTAAGCCATTCGCTTAGGGAAGCAAAGGTACTATCAATGAAGTCCATCGGGTAACTGCTCCAGTCGAAAATGGCTTGGAAAATCAGTAGTAGAATTCCGAAGAAAATGGCATATCCCCACACTTTATGTGTTAAGACCCTATCCAACTGACTTCTAAAATCCTTGGCATTTGTTGTGTCAACATCTAATGTTTCCTTTAAGGTTTCGTTGATAAACTGGTATCTTTTTATGGTTTCCTTTTGCTGAAGTCGTTTCAAATTGCTCTTGGACTCCGTTTCAAAAGAAGTGTTTCCTTTAAAATCTTTTCGTTCTAATTTCCCAAAATTCACATCTTGAGTAATCACCAACCAAAGTTTGTATAAATCCTGATTTGGGAAAGTTCTTTTCAATCGGTCAAAATACTCCGGAGCGATAACCGATGCGTCTAAACAAGGCTTGGTAGAAATTTGTTTGTAGTTGGTGATGAGTTCCTTCAACTCGTCAAAACCATCATTGTTTCGAGAACTAATGAGTGCTACTTTGGTCTCTAATCGCTTTTCCAACTCCGGCACATCGAGTGAAATGGCTTTGCGCTTCATTCTATCCGACATATTAATGGCCAGAATGGTAGGAATACCAAGGTCCTTGATCTGGGTGAACAGTAATAAGTTTCGTTTTAGGTTTTCAACGTCACAAATGACGACCGCCACATCGGGAAAATCCTTGTCATTTTTATTCAGTAAAACTTCTATTACTACGTTTTCATCAAAGGAAGAGGCATTCAAACTATAGGTGCCGGGCAGATCAAGAATATGTGCTTTTACATTCCTATCCAATCTACAGATTCCTTCTTTTCGCTCAACGGTTATTCCGGGATAGTTTCCTACTTTTTGATTGAGTCCAGTTAAACGGTTAAAGACTGAAGTTTTTCCAGTGTTTGGGTTTCCAATAAGGGCGACATTGAGCTGTTTAGCCATAAATTAGGAGATCAATTCTATTTCAATCTGTGCTGCAGTTGCCTTTCGAATGGCCAAATGACTCCCGTTAATGTTTAAATACAACGGATCACGAAAAGGAGCTGTTTGTACTAAAGACACCTCATTTCCTGGAAGACAACCCATCTCCAAGAGCTTCAGCGGTACTAAATCGACCGAAAACTCTTTAATGGTGGCTCGTTGTCCTTTATTTAAATCGGCTATCGTAGGCACTATCCTTATTTAGATTGATTTTAAGCAATGCAAATGTAGGTGAAAATGTTGAGCTGAGAAAAGGTTTTTTGATTCCTCAATAATCTTTATTCATTTGAGGTTCAGCCACCTTTTGACAGGCTATATTTTGGAAAGGGTCCATTTCGCTATTCCTTAATTAGTAGGAAAGCCATTACTCTTCTTTCTTAAGAATTTCAATATCCTTTAAAAGACTTTCAATGGCTTCTAAATTGGTTCCGTCATAAATTCCACGAATGCGTTTCTTAGTATCAATGAGCACAAAGTTTTCGGTGTGTATCATCCCATATTCTTCAATATCGGGATAGTCTTTTACGGCAAGGTAAGACTTACGAGCCAACGTATAGATTTGCTTTCGGTCCCCTGTTACCAGGTTCCATTTGGCATCGTTCACCCCTTTCTCCAGGGCATAACGTTTTAACCGCTCAACACTATCTATCTCAGGGGTGACCGAGTGTGATAGCAATAGTACATTGGCATCATCTTTCAACTTATTTTGAATATGCACCATGTTATCGGTCATGATCGGGCAAATGGTCTGACAGGTAGTAAAAAAGAAATCAGCTACATAGATCTTGTCCTTGTAGTCTTCTTGGGTCACCGTAATCCCGTTCTGATTGGTGAGATTGAAATTAGCAATTTTGTGGTATTTTTTTACATGTTGAAGAGAGGTATCTACTACTTCGGCGTTAAAATCGGCCGGCTGATAAATTTTCAATCTCGGTGTAGGTTTCAGCACCGAATAGATGCTGAAAATGATAATTACAGACAGTATGGCGAGGACAATTCCGAAGAATTTATACTTGGCAAAAAACTGAAGCATAAGGGCGAAAAATTTATGCAAAATTACTACCTAAAAAAAGAATGTCCCTGTTGTAACCGTTAAAACTTTTCTAATACTAATGGCTACAACGCTATTAATTTTTTTAACACCGTATAAACGATTACTTTTGTGCGATCCAAAAATGGACCTTTACGATTATGAGTGCATCTGAAATTTTTATTATAGTGGCCCAATTTTTATTGAGCCTTTCCCTCTTGATTATATTACATGAAGCAGGACATTTTGTTCCGGCTCGTATCTTTAAAATGCGCGTTGAGAAGTTCTTTCTTTTCTTCGATGTAAAGTTTGCCCTTATTAAAAAGAAAATAGGTGACACCGTCTACGGTATTGGATGGCTTCCTTTGGGAGGTTATGTTAAAATATCGGGAATGATCGATGAGAGCATGGACAAGGAGCAAATGGCACTTCCCCCCCAGCCTTGGGAGTTTAGAAGTAAACCGGCATGGCAACGCCTTATCGTGATGTTGGGTGGTGTAATCGTAAATTTTGTTTTGGCCTGGTTGATCTATGTGGCTATGATGTTTACCTGGGGTGAGCAGGTTTTTACTACTGAAAACGCCGGTGATGCATTGATGGTGAGTGATTTTATGTCCGAAAAAACCGGATTGCGAACAGGAGATCAAATTGTTGCCATCGATGGCGAGAAATATGAAAAATTCCAGGACGCCATTCAAAACGTATTTATGGCCGAACAAGTGGATGTTTTGCGGGATGGGAAAGCATTGAGCCTGGATATTCCGGTCGATTTCGTGGGACAATTAGTAGATGCTAACGATTCTATTCGTCCGGTTTCCTTACGACGTGCCTTTGTGATCTCTGAAATTCCGGATACTTCGGCCAATGCCAACTCTGGCTTATTGGTTAATGATATTATAGTAGATGTTGACAACCAGGGGTATAGATACCACGATCAAATTACAGCTTATTTGGATGCTCATAAGAGTGACACTTTGAAGGCCTCCGTTTTGCGCGATGGGAACATGCAAACCTTAGATATTATCACTAGCGATAAAGGTAAATTAGGGTTGATCGTTGGTGGAGCGAGTCTTGAAGACCTGGGTAAGTTAGGTTTCTTTGAGCATTCGGTTAAGGAATATTCATTTGGGGAATCCTTTGGAGCAGGGTCACGAAAGTTTGTGGGACAGTTCAAGTCCTTCGGAAGACAATTAAAGTTAATCGCCAACCCCAACACAGGCGCTTATAAGGGTCTAGGTAGTTTTATATCTATTGCAAAAATATTCCCAACCACATGGGACTGGGAGATTTTTTGGAGAATCACGGCCTTTTTATCGATCATGTTAGGGGTGCTTAACCTTTTACCGATTCCTGCTTTGGATGGTGGTCATGCCATGTTTTTAATTTATGAAATGATCGCTGGTAAAAAGCCTGGAGACAAGTTTATGGAATACGCCCAGGTAGTTGGATTTATCTTACTTATCTGCTTATTTGTATTTGCTTTTGGAAATGATATTTACAGGCATTTCATAAAGTAGTAAAAAAATTAATATTTCTTTTTCGCAGGAGATAAAAATAATTATATTTGCGTCCGCTTAAAAGGAAAAATACCTTCCTCTTTAGCTCAGTTGGTTAGAGCATCTGACTGTTAATCAGAGGGTCCTTGGTTCGAGCCCAAGAAGAGGAGCGAAAATCCCCGGTTAATCACTGGGGATTTTTTTATGACTCATTTTGTTTACATATTACGTTCAAACAAACTCAACAGGTTTTATGTTGGTGAAACTTCAAACCTAAATCAGAGGTTGAAATTTCATGAAAACTCATTACCACATAAATTCACCGCCAAAGCCAAGGATTGGGTTCTTTTCTTCAAAATTGAATGCTCTAACAAACTACAGGCTCTTGCCATTGAAAGGCACATTAAAAGAATGAAGAGCAAAACGTATATTGAAAATTTGAAGAAATACCCAGAAATCATACAAAAACTACTGGCTAAATACCAGTAAAACAGTTAATCAGAGCCCCGATAGTTATCGGGGTTGGTTCGAGCCCAAGAAGAGGAGTCATATTGGACTCGCGGTCATGTTGGCCGGGATTTTTATTTGCAATATGTTTAGTAGCGGTATCATATAAGCCACTTCTTTTTATTGCTTACTATTAATATAGACAAGCTAAATCAATTAGCGTTATGTTACTGTTTGATATTTAAGCAATTGCCTTATAAGGGATAGTTCTATTTCAAAAGCATCGTGTAAATTTCACGGGAATATGATGTATCCCGATCAATTTTTGAGGAGTACGCATGATTTGGTGTAGAGAGAGAATTTGTTTCTAGATAGGGGTTAAAAGAAAATTGGGGGAAGTTGCTGTAAATCTTTGAGTTAAAAAAAAATTACTATATTTGATTCTCTCCCCATAATTATATTCTAGTATTAATAATTGAAATACCCTCTATATTCATTGGGGATTATTTATTTATTCTCCTTTGGTTATGGGGAACCGTAATGATGATTGGCAATTTAATAATATATTTGAAAATCTACTGTTTTAGCTTCAAAATTTGGAGCTAATTAATGAGAGAATCACGAATCTAATATACTCAGTTAATGGTTATAGCAATTGCAATAAATTTTGCATTTTCTTTTTTATTGTTATTTCAATGTTATCAAGTCTATAAGTATTTCAAGTATGAGAGTTTCTTGGCTTTAACATTCGCTTTCTCAATCAATACTTGTTATTTGGGGTATCGTTTGGCTTATATGTACACAGATTTAGTTGTTATAATCCCAGTTATAGTAATTTTCTTGAATCTTTTAAGTTCATTTTATTTTGCTAGTGTTAATAGTAAATTTGTAAACATCAAAGGCAAAAGTAGATTTGCTTATCATTTCATTGTTTGGGTGTTCTTTTTAATAATTGCATTTAGTCTTACTTTTTTAACTTCTGAAGTTTCTGAAACTTTACTTATTCTCTTATCCGTATTTGCTGTTAGTATGCTTCTTGCTTTTATTCTAAAACTAAGGAAAAAGAAAGATTTTAAGGGGAAAATTTCAAAAGTTTTAATTTTCCCCCACGTAGGGATTATAATATACTTAGCCATACATGTTATTTCGCTTATACCTATAATAAATTCTTCTATAATAAATGAAATTTCAGCACTTAAAGTAGGGCATATAGGAGGCAGCTTTGCAAAATTATCGATGGTTGTAGGGTTCTTTTTAATGCACATAGAGATATCGAAAGCAAAGGTGGAAAAAGGAGTTTTTGCAGAACAACTATCGAGCATCATAGGCTTATTATTTCATGAACTTGGACCTGTGGTTTTATCTTTAGAAGATAAACTAGAAAAATTAACCCATAATCAAGAAAAATTTAAACTAAATAAGAGTACTCAGTCTGAAGCTGAAAAAATTGATTTTGATATCAATAGACTAGCTGCCATTTATTCCTCCTCATATGATAAGTATGTAAATCGTACTGACGATAATTTATTAAATGATGAGGTTGGAGAACTAAAACAAGATCTATCAGAAATATTCGATTCGATAGATATTGATCCTCAAAAGTTAGAGCGACTAAAACAAAAGAAGAAAGTATTTAACATTAATAATGTCATAGAGTCTGCATATCAGGATTTTAAAAGAGCAAAATTTGCTATAAAGGACACGGATTTAAAATATAACGAATCTGTCGATTTTTTATTTGAGTATGGTAAAAACTGCACTATTCGTGGTTTAGAAACTAGATTAGCCCAAGTGTTTCTTAATCTATTTAAAAATTCATTTGAAGCTTTTCCAAATGGAGAAGGAAAAATATTTGTAAAAACTAAGCTTACAAGGCAACAAGATAAAAATGGCTTCGAAAGAAATTTAGTAGTAGCTGAAATTGAAGATAATGGACATGGAATTTCTAAAAAAGATGCACCTAATATTTTTGACAAAAAATTTAGCACTAAAGGAGTCTCATATAATCTCAAAGGTTATGGTTTAACAGAAGCAAAAAATATTGTAGTAAAGGAAATGGGCGGATTAATTTCTTTTGAATCTCCAATTATTGCACCGCATATGAAAGGCTTCTCCAATGGGACTAAATTTATTTTGCACTTTTTGTATGTAGAAGTAAAAAACAAGAAAAAGAAATGACAGGAGATTTAACCATAGAAAGACCGTTAGTAAACACATCATTTGAAAACTTTGTATTTATTTACATAGATAACCGTCAAAGTCAACTGAATAAGTATGAAAAACAGTTGAACCAGTATTGGGATGGTTGTTTTATTGGTAAGAAATACTTTTTAAAGGACTCTGAGATTGATCAAGTCAGAACAGTAATTGATGCTAATTTAAAAAGAAACTGCATCATTTTTTGTGATAAAAATATGAGATGTGTGAAAGGAGAATCCTTTCTAGTGGACTTGAGAAAAGAATATAAGGATGATACGATTATATTGATTTTATTTACTGCTCATCCAGATCCAGATATCAAGTTGCTATTTGAATACAAAAATATTGGATACTCAAACAAGCAAGATTTTAACCTAACTTTAAGAAGGATTAAGGATAGTTTAACTCCTAATGAAGATGAATTTCTAGGACTTAGTGAACTATTTACTGAAGAAAATTCGTTATCTTATAAGGATAGTAATTTACAAAATCTTGCGTTAATGCCAGAGCCCAAAAAAATAATTGAACCTATTAATACAACTCGAGATGAGAATTTTAAACTGATTTTTGAGGCTACAGTATATAATGTTAATAAACAAAGTAACATGATAGAAATGAGAATAAAAAATCCTGAAAACCCAGACGATACTGTAATTCAGAGTTTTTCTTCAAACTTGTTCAGATATGACATTAATAAGCTTGTAACTAATCAAATCTTCAATATATCACAAACTATAATTGATGACGGTTCAATAAATATAAAATTCCAAGATACTGGAAAAATTGAATCATCACCAAGATCAATATCACTATGGGATAAAAATCTTCAAGATTCTTTTGATGATATCCAACCGCTTTGAGAAATAGAAATTATGTAAATATTAGTTTTGTTGATGTTGGTCAAGGGGATTGTATTGTCCTCAATTGGACTAAAGAAGACCGTACTAAAGGGTTTGGTGTAATAGACTGTGGAAATTTTTCAAAATCCAAGTACTGGTTCAAAGGGAATGATATCACTTGTGTTGATTTTGTTTTAGTGACACATCCACATTATGATCATTATTCTGGTGTACTCGAAATGCTTAATTATTTTCAAGTTAATAATATCAAAGTGAAAGAGATTTGGTTGACATTTTTGTTCTCAAAAAAGCTTTTAAATAAACACAATTTGAGTCAAGATGATTTTTTGAATAGTCTTGTTTATGATAATGTCCATAGAAAAGACCTTGCATCTCTTTTAAAAGAAATTGCCAGACGAAAAGAAGCAAATGAGTCAGTAATACATGCACTAAAAGAGAAAAGCTTTCATAGGTTAAATAATTCACTAGTTATTGAGTTCCTCAGCCCAAATAGTATTGAAGCTACATCAACCTTTATTGATACTATTTTAGATGATACATCTAAAAAGTTAAAGTCTAGATTAGTAGACGATCATACCACTCAAAATCCCAATGCAAATATGTTGAGTAGTTTCTTAGTACTTAAACATAAGAATGAGACTTTAGCTGTATTTACTTCTGACATTACCACGGAGAACAAAATACATGTATTCAATAGATTTGGTGATGACTTGGTCAAAGCTAAGTTGTTCCAAGTACCACACCATGGGTCATATAACGGCTTTGACATCGATTCATTGGACAAATTGAAGAGAAAAGAAAAGTGCTATGCTGTCATATCTGTTGGTATTAATGGCTACGATCTTCCTAAGCAGGAAGTTGTTGAGTATTATAAGAATAACTTTAAAGAACTACTTACAACCAATAAAAGCTCGGAGATTGAGTCCACAACCACAAATCTTTTCCGAAAAAACATTTCTGTTTTGAATTTATTCAACATTGATTTTTCAAAACAGAAGACTTTAGATAATACAGGGACCAAATCTTTTTCTTTAAGTAAAAATAATTGTAAGTATATAAGGTAGGGTTCTGTCGCATTCGTTTCAACAAGTTTAGGGAAAATCATATCTTTGAATTAAAACCCCTCCTGTCTACCCGATCATTTTATAATAAAGAGTCTCATTTAAGGGATCTTGTTGAATATGAATTAGTTGGGCTCCTTATATCAGATGAAAAACGAAAATGGAGTCGATGTTAGAAAGATGAAATAACCGGGAATTACTGAAAACAGAGGGCTTACGAAATGCTGAATTTTCAATACTGGGTAATTCGAAATTCGAAACTGAAGACACATAAATACAGATGGTTCGAGCCCAAAAAGAGGAGCAAAAGCGACGAAGCCATCTACGAAAGTAGGCGGCTTTTTTTGTTAGAAGGCTTTGAGGAGAAGCATTAAAGTGAATTTATCGAAATTCTGGCCTTGAACCTACTAAAGGGAATCCAAGGGGAGAATCCGGAGTTTCTCATTATCCTTCTAATAACCCTCGGTTGGGTTTGGAATTTGCTTTTGAGCTCATGAGCAAATAATTCATCTTGCAGATCAATTACAATGCTACAAATTCATTAAGAATAAAACGAGGTCTTGCTTTGGTTCTAATTTAATTTTTTTTCTAACTCTACCACGTATTCCTTGAACCGTTCTATAGGAAATTCCCAGCATGATAGCAATTTCTTTAGAAGTAAGGTTCATCCTAATATAAGCACAGTATCGAATATCTTTTGGCGTAAAATCATTGGAAAGATCGCTTAGCTTTTTGAAAAAACCTTCATGTACTTTGTCAAAGTGAAACTTAAAATTTGCCCAGTCATCGTTTCTATTTAATTGCTCCTGCAATTCTGTCTTCAGCTTAGAATTAGACTTGTCTATATTTTGAATTACGTTCGTAAGTAATTCTGCTTTTTCAAATTGATGTAAGAATAAATCTGCAAGTTCTTTATTCTTTAGCTCAACTTTAGATTCAAGGTTTTCAATTTCAATTTGATGGATAGTATTTTTTTGGCGTGTTAACTTTTCATTTATTACTGAAACGTGCAGTTTAGATTTTATGAAGAATATTAATATTATTAACGATAGTATTAGTACCACAGAGATAATTAAAATATATCGAAATTGTCTTTTAGAGAATTCTTCATTTTTTTTTGCAATATCAATTTCTAGGTTTTTCTTATCAATTTCAGATGCAATTTTCAAGGCATTCAGTTGTATGCTTGCTTCGGTTGTGAATATAGAATCATTTAGCAAGCTATAGTTTTTGTGATAAAACAAACTTTCTCTAAATTTTCCTTGAGATTCTTCTAATAATGACCTCGATTTATATATAAAACTAAGTTCTGATAAATCACCTGCTGTTTCTGCAATGGATTGAGCCTTATCGAAATGTATATTGGCCGTCAGAAAGTTCTTTTTTTCTGAATAAATCAATCCTGAGGTAACATGAATATCCAAAATGTCATTTGAAGTTCGTAAGAGTTTATTTTTTTGCCCAAGAGAATCGACCTTTGCACAGTAAATAAGCGCCTGATCATAGTTTCGGGTTTCGTAAAGAAATTGGGCCATCGAGGAATAACCATAACTTAGTTGAAGTTCATTCTTATTTGTTAATGAAATATTGATCCCTTCGAGAAGATAAGATTGAGCCATATCAAACTTGTCAATATTTGAAAATGATTTGCCCAATTCGATATTTGAATTCGCTAGTGCATTGTTATTGCATCGAGCATACTTATGGGCTTTTAGAAGATAATCAATTGCCGTGTACTTACTTCCTAGTTCATCTTCGTTTGCAGAAATAGCTGAATATGCGTAATAGAAATGTAAAGAGTCTTTACTGTGTTTTGCTATTCTTAGTAACTCATATGCGATTGCAGCTGCCTTTTCGAACTGACTGAAAAAATAATAATTTGCTTCTAGCAAGCTATAAATTTTGAATTTAATGTTTGTAGAAGCATTTGTGCTGAGATGGTCAAACTCTTTCTTGATATACGGAAATAATAAGGAAGAGTGTCGCTCCAAATAGATATGGTTAATATTTGCTACATACGATAAGCGTTCTTCTGAATTCTCCTCAAAGGACTCTATGGTTTCTATAACATCATAAATTGAAGAAGAAGATTGTCCATAGAGTTTACAGAACCCCGGGTTTGATAGGAATAAAAGGAACAATATCGGTAGACAAATTCTCATTATGCTAAGGTAGCTTCTTAATAGGTATTATACTTCTAAAAATACAGTGACATTAGCACTACGTATCTATTACGTACCTATAACGTAACCAGGGCGTATCAAAAAATAAGGTGTTCTCGTTGTTGCAAAATAGTTTTACAGAGCGCAAATGATAGAAGACATTTTATTTCCTGGAGATGAAAAGACGATTTCTAATAATGCTGAGGAGCTTTCGAAAGCATCCGATGGGCTTGAGGTGAAATTGTATAACAAAATGAGAAGATAAGAACATCGCTAATTAACACTATAAAAAATGGAACATTCTAAAGAAAGCCCTTTTCCTCATTATGACACACTAAAAACACAGATCCGAAATTTGGATGAAACAACTGTCCCCAGTGGTATTTTGTCCTTGCCTATCTACAATCCATTAGACAAAACCAAGGATAGTATACTCACCTATGCACAAATAGGTCAATGCATTTCTGAATTAAAATTTGGAATGGTCAATGACCAGTTTAATTTACTTACGTTTTCAGAAATGCGTGAAAAAGCTAGGTCAAATCAAGAAGATAATACGGTCCAAATGGTTAGTATACTTGCAGATTTTCATCGATTTAAGAATGGTCCCAGAAGGCAATTATCATTGGATTTTCAGAAAGGAGAAAGCCCAAATATTAACGAAGCGGTTGATGCTTCTAAATTACAAAAAGAGACTGTTTTTATAGCAGCACCTCTTTCAACAAACATTCCCGATGGCGCAGAAGCAGTCTTTAATTTCAGCGAAGAATTTAACTTTTATAACAGGGATAAGCCCCTTAAAATAGACTTTGACCCTGATGATGGTAAAGGAGTAAGAACAATTCAGAGTAATGAAAAAGTAAAGGTTAGCTATACTTCAACAGGAGAAAAAACCATCCGTGTTAAGACTAATTGCGATGATACCATTTTTGAGTATACTTCTACCTTAGACGTGCTTTACATTAATTTACCAAAACCGGATCAAGAGTATTTCTTAGCTGCCAGATACCATTATAAGGTCAAGGATGCGGCAGGTAAAGTGCGCATTTATTATTCTGACAAATCGAGAGGATTGGTAAAACCACTTTTTTTCTGGACAGGTTTCGATACAGGTGTTAAAGGCACATCTACTTTTAATTCCCCTTTTGACCTAATGGAACGTAACGGCTTGGAATTATTTGCGACTCAATATGATCGTTTTTTGAAAGTTGCACTAGATAATGGTCATGATATTGTAACATTAGACTGGAACAATTCCAGAGATTATATTCAAAATAATGGTTTTTTGGCTGCTACGCTAATTCAAAAATTAAGAAGAGAATTTCCAAATTCTGAAAAAGGGACTATAGTAACTGGGAGCATGGGCGGCCTTATTGCTAGATGGACAGCACTATACATGGAAAATGAAGGTAAGGCCCTATTTGGTGAGCATCATCTAGCTAAAATTATAACCTTGGATACTCCTCATGAAGGCGCAGTGATGCCTATTGCGCTTCAATATGCCATAGGCTATATTGCGTATTTTGTTAAAACTTCTCATGGCGATGCTGCCCGCGAGGGACTGAAAGTTATTAATTCTCCAGCTGCCAGTCAAATGCTAGTACAACAGCTGGTCGGAGGATGGCCAGAACAGCACCTCAATGCACCAGGGCATCATAAAGAACGTGAGATACTTCTAGAGACCTGGAAAGGTTGGAAACAATATCCCAAAGATTTAGAGACCTATGCTGTTTCTAGTGGAAGTAGATTAGCACAGGGACAAAGTAACAGTTCCAGTGAGACACTAAAACCTGGAGGGATGCTATTAAAGGGACATCAATGTGCATTAAACGTATTTCGACTCATGGCGTGTCCAGACTTTCCCGAGAACAGTCAAAAAGGTCAAAATATTCTCGGATTATCATTAGCAGGATTTTTTAGGAGGGATATGGTAATTAAAAAAACCTTACCCTACGATTCTTGCCCTGGTGGGTATTATGATTTTATCTCTCAATTAGGAAATGCCTTAAATGTAGATGAAATGCCTTTTACAAATACTTGTTTCATCCCTGCTACGAGCTCCGTAGGAATTGAGAGCAAAGATTTGTATCAGACGATAGACCCCGAACAACCCGGTCCTTTTAAAGGCATATATATTCCCGAGAAAAATGAGCAACATGCCTCTTTAACTGCAGGAAATAAAAAATGGATTTTTGAAGTGTTGGGAATTACTTAGATCTATAGGTATATTAGAAAAAGGGCTGTACTATCATTGGGCGACTCTTTTCACACCATATATTGCTTTTTTAATAATAAGTCTAATGGGACTCTCAGACTCCTTATTTCGTGTGAAAATAATGAATATTCTAGTGAACAAACATGATAAAAATTTATGCTTCATTATTTAAAAAACTTGTAATTCGAAAAAGTATACGAACAAGAAAAACCCTACAAGCACATAGATGGTTCGAGCCCAAGAAGGGGTCCATAAATTCATTATATATTTGTAAATAAGAAAGTTACAGTTCGATATAGAACTAAGAAGAGGCGCGTTATTAAACACCTAGCCATTTTGGCGGGGTGCTTCTATTTTCAGCCTTCAGAAACCTATCTGTTTACTAAGGATTGGGGAAGCCAGGTCGTTCAAAAAAACGGTTCGATAACTTTCTCGCAAAAATGAGTTTTTCAGAAAATATCGAACAATAATCTACTTTTTGATTGCCATAGGAAATTTGTGTTACTGGATTAGTCTACTTGGAAGCAATAAAATTGATCGAGCACTTGCGGGCTTATTTCTTATCTGGGAAATAGGCAATTTGTGATTGATGAGGCTAAGGTCAATAAAATTACCGTTGCAAATGTTTAAAGGGTCATTATCTTATTTTTTTAACCTTCCATGAGCCCATGGACATCCCATCAACTTTCCCAGAATCATCACGCTCAAATTGACAGTAGTTGCCGCGGTTACGCATAATGAAAAGATCTTTTTCTGGCGCCTTTTGTAAAAATTGTGGATATGAGTCATAATGCCATTGAAAAGAAATGCCTCCATCCTGCACTACAATGCGAAAACTTTCTCCGGCCTCATCAGTATAGACACCAGCATATTCTGAGGGGTTTTGAGGCAAGATGTTAGCATATTTTGATAAAAATATAGGGTCATATTTTCCTTTTCGTGAAAGATCCTGGATTCTATTTCGAATTGAAACCGTTGCAGCGGTTTCTCGATTGGCAAGAATAATCAAACAGAGATCTTTATTCACTCCATGAACGAAAACACTTGTGAACCCTGGGACTCTTCCATCATGCGTCGCTATATGCATAAAAAAAGGAACTTTAACAATATTCCAACCATATCCATAGTCGCCATTCTGCTTGTTGAAAAGTTTCTTCTTACTGCTTTTAGTGAGAAGATCTTCAGATTGCAATATCTGATGCCACTTTACCATATCGTCAATGTTGGACACAACGCTTCCCGCGCCAGTTTTTACTTCTAGGTTCTCATAAGGAGTCCTTATAAATCCAACAGATCCCGGACTGTATCCAATTGCCGCGTTAGGGATTTGATCATTTGTGTTTGCTACTTGTGTATTAAGCATACCCGAAGGCTCGAAAATATAGTGAACCATAAATTCAGAATAGGATAATCCGGAAACCTGCTCAATTACCTTAGCCAGTAACAAGTAATTGGAATTTGAATAACTATATCGTTTCCCCGGTTTGAATAGGGCGGGCTTATCTTTAATTCTATTAAGTGCTTCATCGAGGGTGGCTCCTCGAATCATTAGATCGCTGTAGTTCTTGACGGTGTTGATATCATAGATTCCGGATCCATGAGACAAAAGATGATGCAAGTTGACCTGGCTTAACTCCGGGAAATTATGGACATATTTAGAAAGCAAATCCGTGGTTTTTAATTTTCCTTGCTGCTCCAGAAGTAGAATTGCTGCTGCCGTAAACTGTTTGCTTAGAGAACCTATCTTGAAAATTGTTTGACTATCGATAGGTTCCTTTGTTGCTTCATTTGCATATCCATAGCTTTTTTGTCCAACTACTTGGCCTTCATGTTTGACATAAACAATGCCCGAAAAATCACCCGATTCAACATAAGGAGAAATGATAGCGTCAACGTCGGAGAGGGTGATTTTCTTGTTTGACTTGAACAGGGTGAAGGATACGAGTATGAAAACAAACAAGCTTAAGCCTGTTATGATGGCTACTTTTTTTTTGCGATACTTCATCATTATTACATATTGATTACAATACAAATTTAACAGGGTGAAATGATGTATTTTTTATTTTGAAACCAATACTCAATTTTTTGAAACCAATCCCGGAAAACAATTGAATGAATGCTCGAAATTGATGTCATTTACAACGTTTCTTTTGGGAACTGCTTAAAGAATAGTCGTATTTTAGGGGGATGTTTTTTACAATAAAACATAAGATTCAGATAGCTTTATTAATGACTATATGGCTCATAATTATGACCCTATATGCATTTCAGGCAATCACAGCCGAAGTTTTTAGAACAGAACTGTTCGATATTCATCAAGTAATTTATGGTCCATTTGTACGTCTGCTCGTGGGATGGTTTCTGGCGCTTTTTTTTGTAATACCCTTATACAATATTATTAAACGCCAAAATACCTTTGTTAAAATTACAGGATTCTCTTTTGCAGCTATCTTTTTCGGGTCTCTTTATTCAGCCATTTCTAATTTTATTTTCTATTTAATTTCAATCTCCACACGGTTAAACCTTATCGAAAATTTCTTTCAGTCATTTTTAGAGGAAATATTGGCAACATATCACCATTCCATTATGTATTGTCTTTTATTTATTACTGTTCTCATTTCAATTGATTACATGAGAGCCCGTCTGGAAGCAGTTGAAAATGAACGAAAACTTCAAGAGATTTTGTCCAAAACAAAGTTGAATGTTCTCAAGAATCAATTACAACCACACTTTCTATTTAACGCACTCAATAGTATTTCGTCTATGATAGATGATGAAAGAGTAGTTGCCCAGGACATGATCGCCGATGTAAGTGCCTTATTGAGAAGGTCACTACGGACCAACTATCTAAGAGAAATCACCTTGGATCAGGAATTAGAATTACTGGAATTATATTGGAAAATTGAAAAACGAAGGTTTGAACATCAGTTAATTATAGAGACTCAGGTGTCTGAGGAAGCAAGAAAATGCTATATATTACCCTTTATACTGCAACCCATCGTAGAAAATGCAATTAAACATGGTTTTACAAAGAATTTGCATCTAATAACACTTCGTATATTAGGCAATGTTTCTAATAATCAATTACATATTGCCATTTCAAATAATGGCAAACCATTAACTAAATTTTGTGAAGGTATTGGGTTAGAAAATATTAAAAAGCGCTTGAACAATACATATAGGGACGGATATACCTTTAGCTTGGAGCAACAAAACGAAATGGTTGTGGCGACTATACGCATAATACAATGAAACAAATTAAAGTCATAATTGTTGAAGACGAAGCTCCCTCTCGACGCCGAATTAAAAAACTTTTGGCCAAAGATACTTCCTTTGATCTTTTAGCGGAAGCTGAAAATGGCACTGAAGCTATTTTCCTTATCAAAAAGCACCGTCCTAATCTTGTATTACTAGATATTCATTTAAAAGATATGACCGGTTTCGAAGTGCTAGAAGCTATATCCCCAGAGTTTAATGGATTTGTAGTTTTTATTACGGCATACGACCAATACGCCATTAATGCCTTTGAGGCAAACGCAATTGATTATCTATTAAAGCCTTTTAAGCAAGAACGTTTTAAAAGAGCCCTCACAAAGGCAGTGGAAGCCTATTTTAGCAAAACACAACCATCTATTAAGGAACTTTTAAACAGCTTGAGTATTTCGGGTGAGCACCAGGTTATTCAACTTAAAGAAGGAACGAAAACTCATAGACTAGATTTGGAAAAAATTATCTATATAAAAGCAGATACCTATTATTGCCATTTTTACGATAAAGACGCCTCAAAATTGGTAAGAATCCAAATGAAAGCGCTCTTGAATCAGCTTCCCGAATATTTTGTAAAAATCAACAGGTCTACCATAATAAATATGCGAAAGATCAGTTGGGTAAAGAAGCTAAAAAAGAATGTTGAAATTGAGATAATAACTGGTGAACGGTTTATGGCTACCATGAACTTAGAGGTGTTTTATTGATTATATATTTATAAATGAGCGAATTACGGCTCCATAATGAACTAATAGGGGAAGCAGAAAATAAAACCCGGTCTATTTTTAGATCGGGTTTTCTGTTTTAAATTATCACATCTGTTCTTGGAACACGGGCTTTAAGAATGTTCCTTGAGATTGCAGCACTTACAAAAAGAAACTTGGCCTTTACCTCTTAACCATTCTCTTTGTAGTGCTTCCGTTAGCGGATTGAATCTGTACCATGTAAATTCCGCTCTTCAATCCGGATACATCTATGGTTATTTGAGATGTTATGTCGCTAACGTTCATATCAAGAACCTGCTTGCCCATAACGTCGAAAACCAGCAAGCGTTCCAAACCAATATTTGAAGGATTGCTTAGAGTCACTTCTTTATCGGCAGGATTTGGGAACAAGGACACTCTTTCAAGTGGGTTGTCGTCAACACCCAATAATTCTCCAAACATTTGGAAAGGAAACCCAAGGAGGTCTCCTGAACTACCATCTGCAGCTAAAAACCAGATGTTGTTTAAGCCGTCAAACTGCAATGCGTTTCCGGTACTGGCAGTACCTAGGATTGCGATTGTAGGTTGCCAACATGTGCCAAAAGCAGCGTCTCCTATAAAAGACCAATCCAACCAATAAGTTCCAGGCGCTAATTGAAGATCGGGAGTTAGAAAATCAACTTCCATAATGGCTCTGTTAGTATCTGTCTGTTCATCTTCCAAAACACGATAAGTTTCGCTCCATTGCGTGGCATCAAGAAGATTGGTGGAAGTATCACCCCAGATAACTGAGCCACCATTTGATGGATCATCATCCCAAATTTGCAAAAAGCCTTCCTGAATTGGCGAAGGATTCGTCGGGGCGCCCGTTTGATATACGAAGAAGCGAATCGAAGTAACCTCCCAACCAGATGTTAGTGTTGCTTCATCGACCACACGGAAAGTCTCAGAAGCATTAAACCCCCTAGTTATCGTTCCCAGGGTTAGGTTTTCAACAATGCTCAAATTGGGATTTCCCTCAACATTAAACCAGGGTCCATTGTCATAGAAGGGACCTCCACCAACAGGATCCAAAATTTCATTACCGAGGGAAACAACATTTTGCGTAATGTTAGGTTCTACTAAATCGTACCCGCTGGGCTGATCAGATTTTTGCGAAGCGACGTTCATACAAACCGAAAGGCTCAATATAAAGGCTGAATAAAGTGTAATTTTTTTCATTTGTATTTACTTTTATTGATTAACTAACTACAAATTAGTTGATTAACCGACCTCTTTCAAGCGTCCATCCTCGATATTTATAAATTTAGACTTCGAATTTATAAATCAGGAGTAAATATCTAATAAAACTCAAATTTTCTAGTGCTATATCAGTGCTCATTGCATCGAAATAGAAAGGTTGCTGTTTGGCATAAAACTAACAGTAGGAGCCATAAAACCGATTAACGGAAGTAGGTTGGCTATTTGTTTTATGACGTTTTTTGATATGGGTGAGAAGTTTATTAAAAAGCTTTAAAAGTGGCTCGTTTAAACTTTGGCACACAACTTGAATATACTCTTGTCGAACCGCAATACGTTTGTGACATGAGACATGAAGTATATGACAATCCGTTTAAAAGACAACTACAGTTAGAAAGTCAATTCTACCTTGCAAAAGACATGAAAAACGAGGGTAGCTATTCCATGGACGAATACCATAGATTGGTCGCCTATCTTACCCAGGATTTCATGGATTTAAAGAATAGTGAACCAAACGTAACCATGCGTTGGGACTTTACCAATGACCCCACTGGTAAGGTAATGATGGAATTGACCAAAGCCGCAATCCTTTCTATTTAGTCTCATCATTTTATCCCTGTATAATTGCTAACACCAATTGAACAAATGCGCTCTCGGTAAAAATCAAACTAGAGAATTTCATGAAAACTCCTTGTTCATATCAATAAATGTGTTGTTCATTTCATTTTTATAGAGAAAAGCCTCGTTATGACTATCTTCTTCCTTTGTTAAACACATGATTGAACTACCAGCAATCACTTCGTTTAGGAAATCTCTTATTTTGAGCATGATTCGCAAAATGGAGTATTCGCTTTTTTTGATTTGACTTTGAAGCTGCTGGTAGATTCAAACAACATTATTAACCATTAATATTATAACTATGCAGGAAATTTCAAATTCAGAAGCTGCTACTATAGTCGGTGGGGCCTACCTATGGACTGGTTAAGTAAGAACTAAATCTTTGTTTAGTAAGCGAGTCCGATATTAAGTTATCGAACTCGTTTACTTGTTTTGTGAATTTTTATGGATAAATGAAAATCCTAGTTGACCCTATTATTCCCGTCGATACCCGCATCGGCGTTAAGGACTATCATTTGAGAAATACTCTAATGGCATCCTAAACATAGGCTCATCGTCTCAAAATTAAACCCAACTATTATGCAGGCAAAAACCATTCCAATAATTGCATTTCTCTTAGCTGTTGCGATTTCGATCACAATGGATTTTACCGGATATACATTCTTAAGTGCATATCCTCTGTTGGCAATTACCCTGATTTTTTGGTTCATCCAAAGGCAAACCAAAAAAGAAATGGGATTGGTCTTTGGCCGACTTAAGTTCTATATTTTAGCCCTTCTGTATCCTCTTATAGTTCTTAGCGCAACTGCACTTATTGCATATCTTGCAGGTGATCTCTCTATTGGAGAATTTGATGAAAGTGCAGTTACTTTGAATTTGATCGTAGGGGTAACCCTGGGCCCTCTTGTTGTACTTTTAACCGAAGAGGGGTTCTTTAGAGGATGGCTTTGGGGAGCCTTCAGAAAAGCAGGCTTTAGCGCTGAAAAGGCATTATGGGTAACAAGTATTCTATTTGTTATTTGGCACATATCTGCTGTTACAGCCGAATCTTCGTACAAACTGCCATTTTCACAGATTCCTATCTATCTAATAAATGGCCTCTTTATTGGTTTAATTTGGGGTACTTTACGTTGGGCATCAGGATCCATTATAGTTGCCTCCGTTTGCCATGCCGTCTGGAATACACTGGCATATATGTTATTTGGATTTGGAGAAAATGTGGGACTGTTAGGAGTTACAAATACTGCTTTATTTGGACCAGAGGTGGGTTATCTCGGAATTCTCTTGAACGGACTCTTTTTTCTCTGGCTGTGGCGAATAACAAAAAATTCGAGACTTCGTTCTAGTTAATACTTGATTCTGAAACATTTCTACACGGATTTTCAGAAGTAGGCTGGCTAGAACAAGTAATTACTGATAGCCATTGTTGGCAACCATTAAATGAGTACAATGAGAAAAGCAAAAACATTTTTTTCTTTATTACTAATCCTTTTGTTTACCGAATGTTCCGATAAAGAGGAAATAAACGGGCTCTCACAGTTCGAAAATTTTGATTCGATATCCGATTTCGCACCTGAATTATGGATAAAAGAAAACACGTTCAAAGGTTCATTTTCAGATGACTACAATACATTTTATTTCTTTAGAAAAGTTGCACCTGGAATAGAAAAATATATCCCATATGAATCAAGCTTTGTAAATGGAAAATGGGAAGAGCCAAAAACAATGACATATTTCAATAAAGAGAACTCTTATACATATCAAATTAAAGTCCCAAAAAAGAATAAATTAATTTTTATTTCAAATAGGAGAACAAAAAACGACACTACAGAGAATCCAAATCATAATTTTTGGGAAATTGAATTAACAGATAATAAGAATACAAACCCAAAAGAACTAGGTTACGAAAATCTAATCTACAATTATAACTCGCAACCATGCATAACAAATAATGGAACCATATTTTTCACTTCGGACTTACCGGATTGGAGTAAGACTATTTCGTACAAAATGGAATTTAGAGATAATAAATATGTAGAACCTGAATTGTTCGAACCAGTAAATAATTGGAGAAAAATCGAAGATTGGAAAGTTTATGAATTTTGTATTTCACCTAACGAGGACTACATTATTGCTTGTATTGGCAGCAAAAATGGAGGTGTAAATTCAATTGATTTGTACATTTCTTATCTCAGGAATGGAAATTGGACTATTCCAAAAAAGCTGAGTGACAAAATAAACTCAAAAGAAACTGAGAACTTTCCAGCAATAACGAATGACGGAAAATATTTAATATTTACTAGAGCATTTTCAGAATTCAAGATTGTTTCAACAAAACAGTTAATGTGAAACTATAGAACGTTTGCCTACAATGTGTATAAGCAATAGCGTTTTAAGTGTTTAAACGAAAATTGATTTTATAAATTTAAGGTCAGTATAAATCCGATACAACTCATACACTAAACCGTTGGTGTTAGTTATTTTCATGACAATTTTCATAAAGCCAATTTAACGCATTCTCGATAAGGGGATCGTTTTCGGGCAAAAGCATTTCTTTTCCTACCGGAATTTTCATATCTGGATTAACTCCATCCAGATAAAGGTTTCCATCTCGATCTTGAAAGGTTGAGACTGCTATTACTAAATTAAGACTATCGGTGAGCTTTATACCTCTTGTGGAAGTCGAAGCACCATGGGTTTTTTCTCCAAATGATTTTGAGTTTTTTCTACCTTTAAAAATAACCGCTAAGGCTTCACCCGAACTAGCGGTTCCTCGATCAATTAGGAATGCAACTGGAATATCATCGCTCAAGCGTTCAACTTTTTCTTCTGCCTGTGCCCAAGACTCTTCTTTACCACCAATACCAACATAAATTGCTTTTCCTTTCTCATATTTGTAAAAGTCCTTTTGCCCTCGACCATCTTCAGAACCTCCAAGCGGATTGGATCCAACAAGAGGACCTATTCCAGCTAACATGGGCCACATATTGCCTCCTCCATTACCCCTTAGATCAACAATCCAACCACATGGATTATTTGATTGCATCTCAAAAATTCTGTCTTGTAAATCTTGAGCAAATTTATTTCCTCTCATCCCTTGCGGCACGAAAATTCTCGCAAACGTTTTACCATCTTTTTGGTGTAATCCATGCTCAATTTTCATCCTTGAACCATAGGGTGAAGGTTCTATTTTTTCTTTGTTGTTTGGGTAACTTATGTTTTTGCTGTTTTTTTGAAGAAAACTATGATTATCATCTAGCTTTTCAAGAATAGATTTGAGTAGTGTATAGGTTTGTTCAGTAGTTTCTAATCCTTCAGCTTTTTCAAGAGTTTCTCTTTTAACTATTTCCCAATCTACATTTGGACTCATAAGTGCGTTGTTTTGAATCGAATCAATTGCCGATATTAAGTAAGTTTCAATTTCAGGAGAAACGCTTTTCTGTTTGCAACTAAAAACAACTAAGGTCAAAATTAGGATCACTATTTTTTGTCGTAAACGTTCTCTCATAATGTTTCGTTTTTAATTAACACTAACGGCTTGTTTGGCAGAATAAAATATTTCGATCTAAAATTTCTTATGCCGTTTTAAAATCGCTTTGAACAAGACCTTTCATCGTTATCAATTGAGAGCCAGAGTGGCTTCAAGAACTTTCACCTTTTGATCACCTTCATAAATCCACTTTTCCATTTTTAAGGTGTCTCCACTTTCGAAAATCAGGACATGAGTTTCTTCAATACTACCATCTTCCTGATTTGTTCGGCTTAATTGGAGTTGCTCGTTGGTAAAATTTCCATAGGAAGCATGATAGCTACTTGAAGGACTATTATCCAATATTCCCACCTCATACATCTTGGCAAAAGTATTGAAGGTAAACAACCCGAATTCTTTAAACGATTCCTGCTTCTCTTTTTTTATCTCCAAAAAACTCATAACACTACATCCTCCAAGCACCTGATAATTTTCTATATAAATTTCTTCTTCCTTCCAGTTCTCGTTCTTCCTTTTTACGGTTCCAGACCAATTCCCAATCAGTTTTTTCAGTTGAATAAACTCATCATTTGTACATCGGTTCCCATTCCTATAGGTATGCAATGTATTTCCTTTAGGTTCTTCTGGTTTTTCCGCTATTCTACTGAATTCCATGATCCAAGAGTTCGTCCAGGTTTTACCCCCATCTTTTGAAAAAGCATCATCCCATCTCAACGAGGTTGGAGAGATGTCGGAAAATGTATACCTCGAAAGCAAAGAAATGCTATCATTCAAAGGCCTTCTTCCAAAAAATTCGCCTCGATTGTGTCTAAATTTTCCCGTCAAAGAGGAGCTTCCAGAGGTATTGACACTAGGCCAATTCAACCATAATATCCATTTTCCAGATTGACTGTCATAGTAGCGCAAACTATATCCTATGATCACGCTCATTGGAGCACCGTTGTGCTGATCTTCCCAAAGCTCCAATATAGCTCGCCCATCAAGTATGCTGTAGATATTTGCTTTCGACCTCTTCCAGTCTGCCCAGGTATTATCGGGTCGTATAGTTCTGACATTTACATCCCATTCTCCAATCCAAAAATCAAACTGCCTGGCTTCTTCAAAATCCCATTCTTCACTTACGTCATTATGGGTTACCAGGCTTTGTGCCCAAAGTGAAAGGTCTCCAGTGTTGTTAAAACATATATAAATGTAAACACAGACAATACATAGCATCTTTTTCATTTTTCAAAAATTTGAATTAATAACTTGTTTCACCGGTCTTGCATAAACGCCGTGACCAACTTTTGTTAGTCATGGACGTTTTATGCGTTGTTAGGCACTGGTTTATTATGCCATTCAATAATCTTTGGTCTCTCCATTCACCCTCTTAGTTGTTCAATCAGCTTTAGTTCTTTATCCCTTTCTAAACCGATTTCAATTTCATCGGTCCCAAACTTTATATTTTTATCCATATCACGTTCAAACCATTTCATACAATCCTCCAAAGTCTTTTCGATAGACGTAAACTCAAACCCAGTCTGAAGAAGTTTCTCATTACTTATCTGCATAAATGCATCTTCCGTTAATGGTGTCCACAGTGGTAAATCACTGAAAGATGACACATTATTTGAGGTCAAGAAATCTTCACTTGCCCAAATTAGTTTTGTTTTAGAATTGAATTGCTTTTTTGCTCCTTCTAAGAAATCCTTCCATAATAGTGGCTTTTTCTTAGGCCCAGTACAATTATAAACTCCCATAAATTTGCTTTCTGCAGCCATTATTGCAAACCGTCCAATATCCTTGACATCAATAAACTGCAGATGGTCTAAGCCCGAACCAGGAGCAATAATGGCTTCATCACGATTTAATTTAATACACCAATAATGAATATCCACAGCAGGGTCTCTCCAACCTTTTATTGGCCCTCCCCTCAATATGGTATGATTGCCACTAAATCGCTCCCTAACAAATTGCTCTGAGGCCAATTTCTCTTCGGGGTAGCCCCATTCATTTTTGTCCAATTCAAGGCTGACTAAGTTGTAACCCTCATCTATCCCAACCTGTTCAAAATTATTGTACACTGCTATGCTTGAAATAAAAATGTAGTGCTTGGCATTGTTCTTCAGGGCAGTTGTGGCTTTATCTACCAACTTTGATTTTTGTGGCCAGACATCAATGACAACATCCCATTGCTCTTCCTGTAGAGGTTTATAGGCTTCTGCCCCTTGTTCCCTATCTCCTTTGATCAGTCGTAGGTCTGGAAACAATGTCGGGTTCGTGATCCCCCTATTGAACAAAGTAACGGAATGATTATTTCGCAATGCAGCATTGACGATAGATGGCCCCACAAAATAGGTGCCTCCCAGAACAAGTATTTTCAATTTCTTTTCTGAGGTACAGGAAACTAACGGACTCATGCTCATTAAAACACCCGCTGAGAGTGAATATTTTATAAACTTTCTTCTTTCCATTTTATTTAATTTTACTTGTGCCTAACTATTGGATAAATGGTAAAGCGTTAGATTACTCCAGGAAAACATCATCGAGCTCTAAAATTGTAACCGGCCCGTATTTTTTCAAAGCCTCCATATCCATTTCTTTTATATTGCCAACAACTACCAGCTTAAAATAATTATCCTTTATCCATTCCGTATAATAGTTCAAAAAATCTTCAGTGGTGATTCCTGGAAATATTTCAAAATAACCCCTTCTGAGATCGTAATTAACTCCCCTATTTCGTGATCTTTCATAGGACGATAATATCCCATTCTTAATCACCCTTTGGGATCGCCAATTCTTCATGAGTTGCTCCCTCGCAGTTTGGTATTTCGACTCGTTAAAGGGCATATTTCGCAACAGATCATAAGACGCCTCAATGGCTTCCACATATTTATCGGCCTGAGTCTCTACCGTCACTGTTAGATCATAGTTTCCATCGGCGTAGTAAGGAAAATTCAGAATATTATAAGCAGAATATACCAAGGCACGGTTTTCTCGTAATTCGTCAAATATAAGGTTGTTGAAGTACGACTCGAACAGCCATGCCATGGATACATAATAGGGATCGTACTTTTTTAATTTCGAATGAAAAACAAGGTCCACTTGTTGAGCATCTGGATAATCTAACACAAAAATTTGATTGGTCTCATAATCTTTATGAAAGCGCGTAGACTTTTTCTCTGTTGGAATTAATTCAGCATCAAATTCAAAATTCTCATTCAAAATTGCCCTAACATCTTCCTCTGTATTGGGCCCATAGAAGTATATATCATGGCTGTAGTTCCTTAAATTCTTGATCTTGTCAACCAACTGATGCGCTTCTGTTTGAATCAATTCCTTCTCGGACATCTTATTTTGGAAGGCCTTTTCAGGACCGTAGATGGCATAGAGCTTGGCCTTCTGAGTGATCGAATTTTTCGATTTCTTTTGATCTGTCGTCGATTTGAGTTTCTGTTGGCGAACAGATTCAAGTATCTCTTCGTCTGGCTCTAAATTTGATAGTACCTGATCTAATAACACTATGGCTTTCTGTAAATTCTCTGCGAGTCCGTTCAAATATATGCTAGTGCTGTAACTATCGGTATACAAGGAAAATGTGCAGCCAATTTTATAAAATTCAGATTTCAATTCGGCGGCAGTATAGTTTCGAGTCCCGGCAAATTTTAGATATTCTGTTGCCAGTCCTAAAACCTTATCCTTTGCTCCCAAATTGAATACAATTTTAAGATTGAATAGCTCGTTACTTTCATTCTTGACCATATTTACCACCGTACCGTTTCGAAGCTTGGTTTTTAAAATGTCCTTTTCAAAATCGATCAAAACGGGTTCGATAGAACGAGTTTCCATACTTTCAATTTTCTCTCTAAAGGCGGATTTCTTATCCTCATTGTCCGTGTTTAATGGGGTTATGGAAGGCTTACTTATCTTTTCCAGTTGCTCATTGACTCCTTCTTTTTTATAGATAACCGCGTAGTTGTCCTTGTAGTTTTCTTTAGCGAATCGCACAATGTCTTCCTTTGTGATTTTTTCAAATTTTTCCATTTTTGAAAAAACCTGATCCAAGGGTTTGTCAAAAGAATACCCATCCAAAAGTATAGAGGTTATACCGTTATTGGAGTCCAACAGTTCCATATATCTGTTCTTAAGATCATTGGTCACCGCACCTAATAACCAATTTGGAAAATCCCCTGTTTTTAATCGATCTATTTCCTGAATGACTAAATCCTTCAATTCTTCCATACTCTGTCCTTCTTTAGGCGTAGCCGATATCACATGAACCGAATAATCCTTGTACCATTCAGGGAAAGTAAATAGCTCCTGTGCCTTCTGTGCTTTATTAATGTTTAAATCGAATAGACCTGCTTGTCCATTCATTAGCATCATTTCTACAAACTCCATCATAAGGGCTTCTTCAGCAGAATAACCGGCCATTCTATATCCCATGATGAACAATTCGGGCCCTGGGGCGGTAATGGTTTTTTCTTTGGGACCAGTGATGGGAGTCATTAAGGGCAGCCCCTCTTCTGGTAATTCTTTTTCTTTCATACCCCCAAATTGTTCCTCAACCAACGCTACCACCACGTCTGGATTAAAGTCACCTACAAGAATAATAGCCATGTTGTTAGGCACATAGTAGGTTTCGTAATAATTTTTAATCTCATGGAGGGAGGGATTCTTTAAATGCTCGATCGAGCCAATTGGTTTTTTGTATCCATTTTCGCCTTCCGGTAAAAGGGTTTCAAGTAATTCGAAAAGTGTAAATCTCCAGCCATCATCCACTATGGAGTTCATTTCTTCATACACGGTTTCCAATTCGGTATGAAAGGTTCTGAATTGTGGGTTTCTAAACCTTTCTGCCTCAAGAGAAATCCACTTCTCTAATTGATTTGATGGGATGTCACCAATATAACCCGTTCGATTGAGAGTGGTAAACGCGTTAAGAAAGGAAATCCCAATTCCCTTCATTGTATTTGTGAACTCTCCCGAAAGTGCAAACTTTGAAGCCTCGTAGGACAGGCTATCTATGGTAGCATATATTTGTTTTTTTTTAGCTGGATCCTCTGTGTTTCTATGCCGCTCAAATAACGTGTCAATTTGCTTAAGAATGGGGCCCTCTCTTTCAAAATCCAATGTACCCAGTCGGTCTGTGCCCTTAAATAGTAGGTGTTCCAGATAATGAGCCAATCCCGTAGCATCATCTGGATCTTGCTTACTTCCAGACTTTACCACAATGGAAGTTCGTATTCTTGGTGCATCGGTGGTAGGAACCATATATAGTTTGAGTCCATTCTCCAAGGTGTGAATTTTCAAGTTGAAAGGAGCATTATCAACTATTTCGTAGTCATAATTGCCCGAAACGCCCATTTGCGAGTTCGAATTCTTATTCTCGCAGGAAACGAAAAAGAACCAAAGTGCTATCAATAATTTCGAACAATACCAACTCCATTCCTTAACCTTATTCATATTAAATTCGTTCTTACTAATTAATAATGCACTAAATCGTGTTTTTCTTTTCATTGTAATTGAATTTATACACCTATTGGATAATCCAATTTCCTGAAAAAGGAAATCAATTAAGGTTTAAATGATATAAGGCAAAAGAAATATGATATGAAAAGTTACACAGCGAATGATCTTTTTATATTCTGAATTTCAGGGAGAAGACAGAACCTTCGTTGAGCAAATGAGTTATCTTATACCTTAATTCCGTGGTTTCTAATCATTTTTTAATACATTAAATTACATTTTACTAACATTGTAATACGTATAACTTCGTTAGTTGCATAATTTCAATTAAGTGAATTCAATTCCTAAGAATGTAAAGATTCTGGTCGCGGACGATGAGGCCCTGGCCAGAAAGCGAATCGTCAAGTTTTTAACCGAAAGTGACGTTACTTCCACTGTGATAGAGGCTACTACCGGAAAGGAAAGCGTTATAGCATTGAACGTTGAGAATCCAGATCTTGTTTTTTTGGATATTAAAATGACCGATATGACGGGCTTTGAAGTATTGCGTGAAGTTCCTCCAGAAAAAATTCCAGTGGTCATCTTTGTAACTGCCTTTGACACCTTCGCCATTAAGGCCTTCGAATTACGGGCCATAGACTTCCTCTTAAAACCTTATAAGAAGGAACGTTTCTTTAAAGCCTTAAGCCGTGGGATCGAGCAATTAGAATTGACCAAACGAAGGTCTTTTCAGGATAAAGTGTCCCATTTGATGGACATTTTTCTAGCTGAAAAATGGGAGACAGATAGTAGCCCTAAATACCTGGATCAATTGGTACTCAAGCTTAATAAAAGGTACTATTTCATAAAAACTTCACAGATGAAGTATATAAGGTCGTCTGCTTATTATGTTGAAATTTTTACGGTGGACAAAAAAAAGCACCTCTACCGAATTTCTATGACCGAACTTATCTTAAAACTAGACCCAGAAAAGTTTTCAAGGATCAACAGATCCACCATTATTTCCAAAGATCATATACGGGAATTGGTGAGCGAAGGGATGGGAGATTTCAGCGTTATTATGAATGATGGAAGTTCATTTACGGTTACCAAACACTATAAATCAAGTTTTCTAGAAAAAATGGGGATACGATGAAGAAATACAGGATAGAAATTCAATGCTATCGGCCGTTATACAATAAGAAATCCAAAAGCACGCCATACCTTCACTCAAAGGCTCTTCAACCATGGGGTCAATTAGGATGAAAAAGCGGCCTGAAAATGATAGATTCGTAAAGACTATTAACGGTATATAGCAACTGCTCTGTTTCTCGTTCTGAAAGTTTTTCTTCGGTCTTGATTCCCTGAATACCCTCACTATGGGTATGATTCGATAAGATGCATATTAAATAGGTTCGAAAAGCATCTTTTAAAATAGGGCGACTTTCCTGTAAAATAGGTGTCAACGTGGCCTGGTAGAGCAATTCTTCCGCTTTTTTTATACCAGATGTTTTGGGGAAAAGTTGGGCCAGAATTTTAAAAAAATCCTCTTTGCCTTTGGAAAGATATAAAGCCCCATATAACCCCCTAAGTTCGAAGTCCTCTACATTGAGCCTAATGCCAGTAAAGATTTCATCTTTTACCAAACTCTTCAGGAAGTTTTTATAATGTTCTGATAGAGTGGCGTCAATATTATAATCTTGCTCACTAACATGGTCCATGATATCTAAATCATTAAAAGTTCTCACTAGATTATTAAGAATTAAGAAAACAGTTGTTGCATCTTCAGACACTATGATGTCATCAATAATCTGGTAATAGGTTTTTCTATCAATCTCATAATGCATTCCAAGCCACTTCATCAATTGAATAATATCCGGTCTTTCTACTGTGAAATCAATGGCAATACCAGAGGATTTGGAATAATCGAGTGTTAGCTCCCTTGGGCTAAACTTTTTTGTTTTAGCCCGCACGCTTAAGCTTAGGCAATAGTAATCAATATGCCATAGCCCATGTATATAAGTTTTTCCAGGGTACACAGGAACTAAGTCTCCGGCATTAAGAATTTCCGTTTTCGCGGTAATCAGGTTTCCAAAGGTCACATTAGGCCCTAAATTTTCGTGTTCCTCATATTGATAGATGGAATGAATTACCGATCCTTTTAAATTCATAAAAAACCCATCCCAGCAATGATGATGGGGAGTAGCAATACCGTCTACCCAAAAATGGAGATACATCAACAAAGATGGAGTTTCGGCCAGCGTAATAATATTATCGGCACCATGGGCAGGCAATCCAGCTCCATGACTCCGAAGGTTTAAGTCTATTATTTTGGGTAGGGCTTTGTGAAATTTAAATTCATTCATGATCCGAATTCCAATATCAGCTAAAAACTCTGTTTTATAATGAACAGATTTCCATTGGTTTTCTATAAGCTCCAAGGATTTTTGTAGTAGTTTCATAAAAAGTGTTTTTCTAATTAAAAAAAAGCGAACCTCTCAGTTCGCTTTTGTCTGTTCTAAAATAACCTTCTATCAAGGAAACCATAGACGGCGGGTGCCTCCTATTATACTTTTCTTGGATTTAGAGTCTAAAACGAGCATCTCAGTATTTCGTTCTCTGAAGTTCGTTTTTGTTTTGAAATTTACTTTTTCTTGTGTTTTCATAATATTTAATATTGTTTAACAAGATTTAAGTTATACGCTTTATGACTATTAATTGCTTTTTTGATATAAGGCATTACAGTTTTGATACACACGTCAATATTTTTGATATGACAATGGTCCCCTAAAGATCGTTCGATGGCCTGTTATGTCGCATAAACAGCTAAAAACCAGATGCCAATATAGAATGAGAAGAGTTGTGGTACGGCAATAGAATGGCTGAAGGAGCTTGTTTTACCCTTTCTTAGGTTCTTGTATGGATACATTTAAGTGTTTAACGGGTACCGCCTTATTTCCTAAAAAAGAAAACCAGATTACGTTTAAATGATATGAGGTGGAAGAATGGTGATATGAATGTATTAGGTCGCAAATTATATTTTCAGGATTCTAAATATAAGGAAGCAGACAAAGCCTTCGTTGGACAAATGGGCTACCTTATACCTTAATTCGAGTGGTTTCCAATCATTTTTTTTTACATTGAAGTACATTTTACTAACATTGTACGGAGAGGGATCTCATCCGGAGTGTAATTTCAATGAAGTGAATTCAATTTCTAAAAATGTAAGAAAGTTAGTAGTGAACAACGAAGCCATAGCTAGACAGCAAATCTTCAAGTTTTCAAGGATCAACAGATCCGCCATTATTTCCAAAGATCATATACGGGAATTGGTGAGCAAAGGGATGAGAGATTTCAGCTTTATTATGAATGATGGAAGTTCATTTACGGTTACCAAACACTATAAATCAAGTTTTCTAGAAAAAATGGGGATACGATGAAAATTGCTGGTGAAAAAATACTCGATAGAAAACTAATACACTACCTGCTGTTATTTTGTTTTATCTCTTTTCTTATCACTACCGCTAGTAAAATGTTGCAAAAATGGGAGGGAGTTTTGTATGAGGAATATGAATCAAAGCACGTATTACTGGGGATATTGGTTGTGTATGTGGCCAAATTTATTTTTATTATGGCAGCCATTATCTTTGTTCGTTTTTTGTTTCTAAAGGGAATAGTTAAGGGTTGGCATCGCTTTTTGCTCCATTTAATCTTAGGGGTAGGGCTCGCATTTCACTCCGTATTTTCTCAGGTGATTTTATATAATTGGCTGTTTGAATCTGAAATACCTTTTAGCTGGAATTATATATACATACACGCTTTAAATGGTGCCGATTTTAATTTCTTCCTTTATTTCTCAATGATCGCTATTGTGAATGCCTATTATTTCTTTAAAAGTCAGAAGGACTTTGAGCTGAGGGAATCTAATTTAAAAACCCAGCTTTTAGATTCAAAGGTCAACTCTCTATTATACCAACTGCAGCCGCATTTCTTGTTTAATGCCTTAAATGATATATCCTCATTGATTGATGTTAGCACCGAAAAATCCCAAAACGCCATTGCGGATCTTAGTGAAATGCTCCGACAGACATTAACTCTTAAAGACACTAAGCTCATACCGTTGTCTCAGGAGCTTGGGATTATTCGTAAATATCTGGGTATCGAGAAAATGCGTTTTGACGAAAAATTGAATTTCAAACTCGTGGTGGGTCAAGAATCATTGAATCAAAAGGTCCCTCCATTGATCTTGCAACCCATTGTGGAGAATTCCATTAAACATGGTTTTTCTTATCAAAGGGATCATTTGAATATATCGATCGTTGCCAAGACTACCGCTAAACACTTGGAAATTACTATTACCAATGACGGAGCTTCATTTAAAAAGGACGAGATCGTCTTTGGCACGGGAATCAGCAACGTAATTTCCAGATTGGATACCTTATACGATGGAGATTTTGTTTTCGAAATGGACAGCTATCATAAAGAAGAGGAAGAAGGCGTTAAAACCTTTATTCGAATTCCCAGTAAAAGGTAAAGGTGCCTTTCTATCTCACAAAAATGTCCTTAAATTGATAAAAGAAGCGTTCTATCAAACGTAGGTCCTCAGTAATAATTTCTGCCTTACCGCGCATCTCATGTTTAAACTCCAATTCTTTTTGGTATGAGGTTATCAATCTTTGAGGTAAAACAGCGTCCAAAAGATACAAGCCTTCTTCGTTGGGGATTGAAGAGATATTTTGAACCATTCCTTTTAGGACTCCAAATTCTGTTTCTGGATAATTTTCCAGCTTTATATGGACCCTTTGTCCAAGTTTTATTTTACCCGAATTCTGCGTTGGAGTTTTAAGCTTCGCGACGTAATTGGAATTAGCGCTGGGAATAATAGTGAAAATGAGGTCCCCCATGTTAACAGATTGATTTTTTGTCCAAATCTTAAGAAAAGAGACCTTCCCACTACGGTTCGAACTTAACACATACTGCATTTCCCAATCTTTAATGCTTGTCTTCAATTGTGTAAGTGACTGAATCAAATTTTTTCTTAACCTTACTTCCTCCCGGGCTTGATCGATCGTCACTCCTCTGGAAGCCGCATTGGCATTATTTATTGCTTCTCTCAATTGGGAGATGGCAACATTCATATTCTTAACAGCTCTTTCTGCCCTTAAATACTCAATTTGCTTATTTTCAAAGACAGTGGTTGCAATAACCCCTTTTTCGTGCAACAATTCGTTTCTGGCCAAATCGTTCTTGGTAAACTCAAGCTCAGATAGGCTTAATTCCTTTTGAGTTTCTAAACCGAGCATTCTATTGTTCAATTCGGAAATAGTTAATTTACTTGCTCTTGTTTCATTGGAAAAAGGTCTCAACTCCTTATTCAATTTATACTGCCAGTAACTATTCTCAAAAATTGCGAACTCATCTTCGATATCTCCAAGAAATAATGCGCTTAGGCTGTCCAAGGGAAAATAGAATGAGGATGCAGTTAATCTTGTGGTATCAACAATGGATTTCAAATAATAGATATCGTTGTAATTTCCTGTATTTTCAAGTATTGCCAATGGTTGACCAGCTTCTACCCGATCATTATTGGCGACTAATACTGTGTCAATTTCTCTTGTAAGCTTTGCATATACTTTTTGCGGAGGGATTTGAGTAGTTATAACGGCTTCGGAAGAAATAATATCGGGATACTGTATGAACCAGGAAATCAGCAGTAATACAAAAATCAGTAAAAGAAATAACACATTACCCCAGCGAATCATCCAATGCGGTACTTTCGTAAGTATTTCCTGAACTTCTTCACTTCTTAGCTCGATATCTTCCAACTTCTTAGCCATACTTAATTTTACTTCCCTAATTCTAACTGATTCTTTACCAGGTTATAATAGTGTCCCTTTCGACGAGCCAGAGCGTCATGACTGCCAACTTCCACTATTTTACCTTGATCCAGAACTACTATTTGATGGGCATTGCGAACGGTACTCAATCTGTGTGCAACTATCAAAACCGTTTTATTCTGAAAAAAAGTATTTAGTTTATCCATGATTACTTTCTCATTGTTCGCATCAAGCGCACTTGTTGCCTCATCAAAGAACAAATAATTTGGGTTCTTATATACCGCTCTGGCAATTAGTAAGCGCTGTTTTTGACCCGTACTTAAGCCCATCCCCTCTCTACCTATTTTTGTGTTGTATGATAAGGGTAGCATTTCTATAAACTCTCTAATGTTTGCTATATCTATGGCATGAGCCAGTTTCTTTTTATCCACATAATTCTCTCCAATGGCGATGTTATTCGCAATGGTATCACTAAAAATAAAACCCTCTTGTAATACAACACCGCACTCATCACGCCACACCCTTTGAGAGAGATTCTTTAGGTTGTAATTCCCCAAATTTATTTGCCCCTCAATAGGATCGTAAAACTTGAGTAAAAGTTTAATTAAAGTTGTTTTGCCACTCCCACTTACGCCAACAATAGCTGTAATTTTGTTTGCTGGTATGTGAAGGCTCAAGCCATTTAGAATAGATTGATCTGAACCTTTATATCGAAATGAGATATTTTTTAGTTGAAAACCGGATTCGTTTGGGATGATCGAGATTTTTTCATCTGCTAAAGGCTCTTCGTCTTCCATGTCATGAATTTCTGAAAGTCGCTCTAACGAGATCTTTGCGTCCTGAACCTCACGAACAAAATCAATAAGCTGCGCTATGGGTGAGTTAAGTTGTCCAACAATATAGGCTATGGCTAGCATCATTCCCAAGGTGATTTCTCCATCTATCACTAATTTTGCAGAAAGAATGGTAATTAAAATGTTCTTTAGCTCGTTAATGAACCCCGAGCCCACCGTCTGATATTGTTCCAACGAAAGACCTTTAATGGAAAGATTGAAAAGTCGAGCTTGTAAAAACTCCCAACCCCATCGCTTTTGCTTTTCAGCATTGTGAAGCTTAATATCTTGCATTCCATTGATAAGCTCAATGACCTTACTTTGCTCCTGACTTAGTTGAGAGAAGTTTTTGTAATCCAGATCCCTCCTCCTTTTTAAAAAAACGGAAATCCATAGAAAATACAGTATGCTGCCTACCATAAATACGCCAAAGATCTTTAGATCGTAATAGGCCAGTACCAGACTGAATACGACGAAATTGATTAATGAAAAAAGTACATTAAGCGAAGAGGTAGTAAGAATAAGTTCTATCCGTTTATGGTCACTAATTCGCTGTAAAATATCCCCGGTCAGCCTTGTATCGAAATAGCCAATGGGCAAGTTCATTAGCTTGATAAAAAAGTCTGACACCAATGAAATATTTATACGGGTGCTTAAATGTAATAGGATCCAGCTTCTAACCACCTCAATGGCGGTTCTACCCATGAAGATGGCCAATTGAGCAAATAACACCAAATAGATAAAATGAAGGTCTTGATTTTTTATTCCAATATCTATAATACTTTGTGTCAAAAAAGGGAAAACAAGTTGAAGTAGGCTAATGGCAACTAAACCTATGAGAAGTTGCCACAGATATTGTTTGTACCGAACTACATATCTGGATAAAAAAGAAAAACTTGAACTCGACTCCATAACTTCAGAATTAAGGTTATAAAGTTTTGGGCGGGGTTCCAGAAGCAATACAATTCCTTCATCGGTTTCCGGATTGGCATTATTACCAATCCAGTGATTTATCAATTCTTCCTGGCTGTATTTTAAATGTCCATGGGCGGGGTCCGAAATATAAAATGTGTATGGAGATTCTTTTCTTCCTAATCTTCCTAAAACTGAAGTTGTCTGCCTTATGCGGTAAAGAACTACAAAATGGTTCTTGTTCCAGTGTAGAATGCAAGGCAAATTCACTTCCAGCAAATTGTTCAAAGTACCCTTGGCTCCAATGGAGTGAAATCCTATTTTCTCGGCCGCCTCGCTTAAGCCCAGCAAACTACTTCCTATTCGGGTGGTTTCGCTTAATGCGCGAAGTTTGTCCAGGGAAATCACCTTGTTGTAATATTTGGCGATTATCTTCAAACAAGTCGGACCACAATCTTTGTAGTCCTGTTGGGTATAATGTGGAAACTTCGCCAAGACTTAGTTCTCTTTTGCTGTTTTAGGGGTTTTAAAAGATTAACATCGAATAGACCTTGTTAGAAAAACCAAACGAGGCCAACGCATGAACGTTGGTCTCGTTTACCAATTAAGTCTGGGGATCCGTGTCTATGAGCCATCAACCCATGGGTTTGCCCCACCGACAATTATAATTGCTTCTGTTTTCGTGAGTTCTTTCATTATCTAAAAAATTAGGAGTTAAACTTACTTTACGCGATAACCACTAGGGTCATTATTAAATGATATGGGCATTCATTTATTGAAACCAGCCTGGGCTTAGCATGTCCTCGTTTAAAAGCGCTTGGAATTAAGAGCCATCAATCCAAGG
>JBCCIJ010000001.1:0-233773 GCA_039028295.1 Bacteroidota bacterium | reverse complement strand
GGTATCTAATCCTGTTCGCTCCCCACGCTTTCGTCCATCAGCGTCAATATATTGTTAGTGATCTGCCTTCGCAATTGGTATTCTATGTAATATCTATGCATTTCACCGCTACACTACATATTCTAACCACTTCACAATAATTCAAGACAACCAGTTTCAAAGGCAATTTTACGGTTGAGCCGCAAACTTTCACCTCTGACTTAATTGCCAGCCTACGGACCCTTTAAACCCAATGATTCCGGATAACGCTTGGATCCTCCGTATTACCGCGGCTGCTGGCACGGAGTTAGCCGATGCTTATTCTTACGGTACCGTCAGCCAGATACACGTATCTGGGTTTCTTCCCGTACAAAAGCAGTTTACAACCCATAGGGCAGTCTTCCTGCACGCGGCATGGCTGGATCAGAGTTGCCTCCATTGTCCAATATTCCTCACTGCTGCCTCCCGTAGGAGTCTGGTCCGTGTCTCAGTACCAGTGTGGGGGATCCCCCTCTCAGGGCCCCTACCTATCGTAGTCTTGGTGTGCCGTTACCACACCAACTAACTAATAGGACGCATACTCATCTTGTACCGTAACCTTTAATGTAAAAGTGATGCCACTTCTACATACTATGAGGTATTAATCCAAATTTCTCTGGGCTATCCCTCAGTACAAGGTAGATTGTATACGCGTTACGCACCCGTGCGCCGGTCGTCATCTGGTGCAAGCACCAATGTTACCCCTCGACTTGCATGTGTTAGGCCTGCCGCTAGCGTTCATCCTGAGCCAGGATCAAACTCTTCATCGTATAATCTTAAATAATATTAATACAACAATAAAGTCCTCAAAAGAATCTCAAAATGTCTTACTTAGTTTAGTTCTCTGTATAATGACCTACCATAAAATGATAAACCATATACGCTGTCAATTTCAATATGTCAAATAACTTATGTACTTAAATAATATCGCTACTCAGAAACTCGTGTTTTGTATTCACTCATCCGTTTTGCGGGTGCAAATATACAATCCCTTTTTTTATTCCACCAAAACAAATTCAAACTTTTTTTAATCTTTTTTATTGCACAAATATAAAGGACTGATAAGCCGTTCATTAGAGCATAAAAAAATGTGTTAGGGATAGCAGCGGCATCCTCTCCTACGCCTTTGGGCTAGGGAGAGATATAGCGGATAGCCCGGTGTTCCTCATGCGCTTTTCGTCGACCATAGCGATAACTCATTGTATATCACTTAGATCGTTTTACGCCTTCTCTTTTTAGAGGAAGAAACACCACCATATGAATTAGAAATTTAAAAAAAAGAGCGAACCTTCAATATACGGCATTCAAGGGAGACTCACAAATATTGCATCCTTATTTCTGGGGTAAAGATTTATTCCAATGTGCGGTAAGCTCAAAATAATCGATCGTAAAGGCCGGTTTTTGACGCTCCAGCAAATTGGACTGAAAAGAGCGTTCCAAAATATCTTCAATTAAGTAGTCTTCTTTTACTTGAAAGGGTCTGTATTCTTCCTTTATAGAAATGTCGAAGAGATTGGCCGTAGTATTATACCAGAACGCACGCCAACCGGTACGTAATTCCTTGACCAAATTGAAAGCAGTACGACCCGTTTGCCGATGTATTAATTTGACCAATATTTGTCCTTCGGTCCGTGTTAACTTCTTTAATTTTTCTGAAAATTCTTCTTCTATGTATTTCTGAATTCGTTTTGTGTACTTTCTGCGATCTCGTTTTCTTTCAATAGTTTTTAATCGTTCCGTCATGGTGGTGAGTCGCTCGGAAGCGAGTTTGGCATAAGGATACACCTTTCGAGTCTTTCGCCTCAAAATAAGATAACGACGACGATCTTGCTTCGAATTAAACTCTAGCTTATTCAACAAAACAACCTCATCCAGATCGATGAACTCTCGTGGAATAGTATCGCCTTCTATAATATAATAGAAAGACTGCGTGCTATCGTTTTTGATCTCCTGCAATGGATAGGTATCCTGCCCCAATACAATAGTACAAGTGAGTAACGAACTCAAAATTATGATGTACTTTAAATGCGCCATTATTCTGTTTATGTGATCTACTCTAAAATCGTTCCAAAAATATAAAATTTGGAAAGGGGTTCTTATTAATAAATTACTAATTTTGGTTTTCTCAATATATATATGAAATGGCAAAATCTATCTTACCAAAAAAATCAATCAATTTTTTAGAAAAATACCTTAACAATGCAGCCCCTACCGGTTACGAATGGGACGGACAAAAACTGTGGATGGAGTATTTAAAACCCTATGTCGATGAATTTATCACCGACACCTATGGAACAGCTGTTGCCGTTATCAATCCAAAAGCAAAATACAAAGTGGTCATTGAGGGACATGCCGATGAAATTTCTTGGTACGTCAATTACATTGCAGACAACGGGCTTATCTATGTCATAAGAAACGGAGGAAGTGACCACCAAATTGCGCCTTCCAAGGTCGTCAACATCCATACTAAAAAAGGAATTGTAAAAGGAGTCTTTGGTTGGCCTGCTATCCATACGAGAAGTAGAGCAAAAGAGGAACCACCCAAACCGGAAAATATATTTATTGATATAGGTGCAAAAGACAAAAAAGAAGTTGAAAAAATGGGGGTTCACGTTGGCTGCGTGATCACCTATCCAGATGAGTTTCATGTACTGAACAAAGATAAATTTGTTTGCCGTGCTTTAGATAATCGTATGGGTGGCTTTATGATCGCCGAAGTCGCTCGACTGCTTCATGAAAATGGAAATGAGCTTCCTTTCGGGTTATACATCACGAATTCGGTACAAGAAGAAATTGGTCTGAGGGGTGCTCAGATGATTGCAGAACGAATTCAACCCAACGTGGCTATTGTGACGGACGTAACCCACGATACAACAACGCCAATGATTGACAAGAAAAAACAAGGGTACGCCAAAATTGGGGCGGGTCCTGTTGTTGCCTATGCCCCGGCAGTTCAACAAAAATTGCGCGACCTTATTACCGATACGGCTGAAGAAAAGAAGATCCCTTTTCAAAGAGCGGCCCTTTCCCGTGCCACTGGTACCGACACCGATGCTTTTGCCTACAGCGGGATGGGTGTTGCCAGTGCATTGATCTCCCTTCCACTGCGTTACATGCACACTACAGTAGAAATGGTACATCGGGATGATGTAGAAAATGTAATTAAATTAATTTATGAGTCATTGCTTAAAATTAAGGACGGCGAGACTTTTAGTTATTTTGAATGAATTCGATTTCAATTATAAAAAAGCCACCAGCATGCTGGTGGTTTTTTTGTGGTTTCTTTAAAAGCATTGCTATGATCCCAACAGTTTCCAATCCATCGGCCTCTAAAATCCAATAGTCATGGGTTTGCTGAACTCGTTTGGGTAACAATCTCCTCTATTCTCCTCTTCATATAGAAGGTCTTTTACTAAAGGCTCAACATAAAGCAGAATTAGTAACGGATACTTCGTGTATTTTTTATTAATTAAAATTTAAAACTATGAAGTCTTATTTAAAATTATTGGTAGGTTCATTATTCGTTTTTACCATCATTGTTGCATGTAATAAGGAAGAATCGGCGCTTCCAGAGTCCGCCGACTTAACGCTAGAGGTTCAGGATACGAACCGCTATATCTACTACTCCCCCTGGGAATATGTTATGGATTGGCGATTTAGTCGAGCGGAATGTGCCTCCGGACCCGGTATATGTTTTCGAAGTGAATATGGAGACATTTGGGACTATGGCTTAAGTCAGGGAGACCCTAATATTTATGTAGAAGAGGTTCGTTTTCGCATGAATCAATTAATGGAAGGAAACACGGATCCGGATAACGGTCTTATTGTATTCCGCATGGAAGGCGAGGTACTGCACATGGTCTTCTCAAGAGACCTGGAAGAGAGTAATCTTGTAATCGACAGAGATGAACAATTAGGAGCCGACATATCCGCTAAGTTAGGTGCCGCTGGTATTACTATCCCGGAAGGTGTTTACGAAGTAGATCGAAGTAATTTTGAGTATGGGGAAGTCCGTATTTCACTTAAATAAGTGAACAACTTATTTGGTAAAGGTTGTTGCATGCGAGCAACAACCTTTATTTATTCATAGTCGAGCGCACGACAATAGAAGAAGTACCAAAACTATCTCCACAATTAGCTCCTAAATAGTTTTCAATAGCCGCCTTTTTTTATCTTTAGCATCAAATATCTGAACAGGTGCTCTTCAACTCTTTCGATTTTGGCTTCTTTTTGGTGATCGTCTATCTGGCGTATTGGGCCATTGGAACCCAGCGTAGAAAGGCTCAGAATGTCCTCATTCTTATCGCTAGCTATGCCTTCTATGGGCTTTGGGACTGGCGATTTTTAGGTCTGCTGGTGCTTAGCTCCCTTGTCGATTTTATAGCAGGACGGGGCATCGGTAATTCTGAAAAATCTAGCACTGGCAAACTCTATTTGTGGTTGAGTATTCTCTGGAATTTAGGAGTGCTATTTACCTTTAAATACTTCAATTTTTTCATCGATAGTTTTGAAACCCTCTTCGGAATGGAAATCAGTTCGGGCTATACCTTCTGGAACGTTGCAATCCCTCTCGGACTTAGCTTCTATACCTTCCAGACCATGAGCTATAGTATTGATGTTTTTCAGAAGAAAATAAAACCCACTCATAATCTTTTGGAATTCTTCTGTTTCGTAAGTTTCTTTCCTCAACTGGTAGCCGGGCCGATCGAAAAAGCCAAACACCTTTTACCGCAATTCGAAAACCGTCGTCGTTTCGACCTAGAAAATACCAAGAGCGGATTACGGCAAATTTTATGGGGAATATTTAAAAAGATTATTGTTGCGGAAAAGCTTGGTATTGCTGTAACAATGGCCTTTGACAACCCCGAGGCCTATAACAGTATTACTTTGGTTTTTGCCTCTTTTCTTTTTTGTTTTCAGGTATACTGTGATTTTTCAGGTTATACCGATATCGCCATCGGTACCGCAAAGCTCTTTGGTTTCAAATTAAGTAAGAACTTTAATCTACCCTATTTTTCGAGAAGTGTATCCGAATTTTGGCAACGCTGGCATATCACACTCACCCGTTGGTTTACGGACTATGTATACATCCCGATCGTGAAATCGGGGAAAGGAATTTCCCGAACAAAAAAAATCATGGCCCTACTGCTCACTTTTACCTTAGTGGGACTATGGCATGGAGCCAATTGGACCTTCATTATTTTTGGTGCTCTAAACGCCGTTATACTTAGCCTGGAGCGCATTCCTATATTTAGAAATAAGAAAACACTACGGCAAAAATTGCAGACCATTCCATGGATACTGGCATCCATTTATGGTTTTATCATTTTTACTTTGTCCGCTCTATTGTTTAGAGCAACAGATTTGGAGCAAGCTTCTTTACTCCTGAAACGAATAGTTAGTTTCACCATGGACGGTGCGCTTACCACCTTAATAGGTTATAAGTTGTTTTATTTGGCATTCGTCATTGTTGCTGAAGTAGCTACCCGTCGCTTTGATTTTCCATTGGAAAAGTTAGAACTAAAAGTGAGTCGACCTATACGCTGGATGGTTTACTATGCACTTATCTTTTTCATCATCAGATATGCCGAGCCCAAAGAGGCTTTTATTTATTTTCAATTTTGAATGCAACGTAAGTTCCTCACATATTGCCTTTTGTTTTTCATCCCAGTGGTATCGGGCTACTTGACAATGGAATATTTTAGTGCCCGCTTACCTTCGACGTTCAAAGCAAATGAAGCCTACCTACAAAAGGAGCAGGAGAAATTTGAAACCCTAGTCTTAGGTTCCTCTCAAATGCAAGGGGCTGTTAACCCGGAATGGCTTAATTCCCCTACGCTAAATTTAGCCTCAGGAGATCAACACCACGATACCGATTTTAAATTACTGAAGGGCATTCATGAAAGTCTTCCGAAACTAAAAACTGTAGTGTTGGAAGTCTCCTACAGCCATTTTGAATTACCTCACAACGGAAAGGATTTTTGGAAAAACACACTGTATTTAAAATATTATGGGGTCAACGCTTTTGAGCGGAAAACGTATTTCAAAGATCGCTTGCTTTACGTTTCAAATCCGCGTTTTTTTTCGGAACGCATCGACGCACATTTTATTCAAAAGAAAGCGCAGGTTGCCTACAACTATTTCGGTTTTAACACTAAAAATTATGAAGGTCAGTTTAAGAATCTAAACTATAATGAAAAGCGCATTGCGCAAGTGCCTAATTTCAAAATAAATACGGAACCTAATCCTTTCATCTTCAAGACAAATACGGCACTATTTTATGAAATGTTAGATTTTCTTGCCGAGAAAAATTATAGGGTTATCATTGCAAAAGTTCCGATGTATAAAACCTACCATTCCAAAAGAAATACGAACATTTTGAGAAGAAGAGATAGTGTACTGTCTGATGTCCTTTTAAAATACCCCAACTGTCGATTGCTTGATATGGAAGACAACACCACTCTATTTAACGTAAAGGATTATTGGAATCAGAGTCATTTGAACCCCGACGGAGCTAAGAAGTTCACTGCGCAGCTCAACGGCTTATTGCAAACCTCACCATAGCGCAACTGCTAAAAAGACTCCTTAATTCTTAACTTCGGTAAAGATCCAAATGCCCACAATTTTACGTTCAACTGAAATGTTTATGGTTTGCCAACGACCTACCTCCACAAGAAGATAAAATTCTTCAACTCAATTCTTAAAAAAAATATATGCTATGAAAAAAATTACCGCTCTCTTCGTCTTACTTTTTATTACCCAATTTTCTATTTCCCAATGTCTCGAAGCAGTAACCGACTTTGGAAATAATACGGTCATCCCCATGTATAATGTTACAGGAACGGTCGAGTTAACTTTGAACGGCGACGATACCATTACTTTGGATCTTGGTGCCGATTTTATGACAGCTGCCGGACCCGATATTAGAGCCTTTTTGGTGAATTCGAACGGACTTACGGATATTCAATTAACCAATACCCCAATCTCTGCTTTAGAAAACCTTGAATTTGGCTTAGTGGGTAGTGCAACAATGAATCAGAATGGGGCCAAGTCGTTTACCATAGATATTCCTCCAACTACCGATATTCAGAATTTTGATAAAGTTTTCTTTTACTGCTTGCAGTTCGATCAATTTTGGGACTTTGGAAGCTATACTCCTTATACACCTGCCACCTGTGACTTAATTTTGAGCACGGAAGAAATCAATTTTGCCGCAGCTACAGTATGGCCTAATCCAGTGAAAGATCGGGTACAGTTAGCATCATCTGGCCTAGACGCTCTAACCGTAAAAGTTTATGATCTATTGGGAAACATCGTAACCGATTACGGACGTGTTGTTCACAATGAAACGATGGACGTTTCGGCGTTGAATTCGGGCTTGTACCTTATTGAGCTTACCACCGAAGCAGGAGATAGCAAAGTGGAACGATTAGTCGTGAACTAAAAACTAACTCCACATTTTAAAACATCAAAGCCTCCTTTAAAGGTGGCTTTTTTTGTGTCTTTTCAATTTTTCAAAGTAAACTTTAGATTCCTTGACCACCCTTGGCGCCAGCAAAATAGTGGCCGTCATAGTGGGAATTGCCATAAAAGCAAAGAATGAATCAATTAGGTTGATGATCATATCCAAAGAGGCTGTTGCTCCCAAAATTATACTCGCAATATAAAAGTAATTGTAGATGCCTTTATGCTTTGCCCCAAAAAGAAACGACATACATTTTGTTCCATAGTAGGAATACGAAAAGAGCGATGAAATACTAAATACAGCAATACACAACATTAAACCATACTTTCCATAGGAAGGTAAAGCAGTATCGAAAGCGGTGGCAGTCAAAGTGACGCCATTAGAACCTGTCGTCTCCCATACGCCGGTGACTAAAATTGCCAACGCAGTTAGTGTGCACACAATTAAAGTATCTATAGCGGGGCCAAGCATGGCTACAAGTCCTTCGCGTACAGGTTCATTTGTTTTAGCCGCTCCATGAGCCATAGGGGCGGTACCAATACCTGCCTCATTGGAGAAAGCACCACGCTTAATTCCCAAAAGGATAAGTCCTCCAATAACGCCACCCAAAAATGCATCTCCTTCAAAAAAAGAGGCTGAAAATGCATCGGTAAATATGAGTTTAAAATAATAAGGTACGACGTCTATATACAATCCTAAAACCACCACTACCAAAATAAAGTATAGACCCACCATAGACGGAACCAATCTTTCAGCTGTCTTACTTATGCGAGAGAGTCCACCCAAAATCACCACCGAAGCAATGGCCGCCAAAATAATCCCAATGGTTAAATCGCTTTGAAATTCAGCATACCATCCGTTAGGCTTCAATAATATGTCATTAATGGCCTGCGTGAGCTGATTTACATTAAAAACCGGTAATGCCCCAATGAGGCCGGATATGCTAAAAAATACAGCCAGCGGTTTCCAGTTTTTCCCAAGCCCCTCCATGATAAAGTACATAGGGCCACCTTGCACCTTCCCTTCACTGTCTTTTCCTCTGAATAATATGGCAAGGGTCGCTGTAAAGTATTTGGTCGACATTCCTATAACGGCGCTCACCCACATCCAAAACACGGCGCCCGGGCCACCCAAAGTTATGGCTACTGCTACTCCGGCAACGTTTCCCATTCCAACGGTTGCAGACAAGGCCGTTGTTAGCGCCTGGAAATGACTCAATTCGCCTTCGTCCTTATCGTCATCATATTTACCCCTTAAGACGGCAATGGCGTGAAATAAATAGCGAAATGGCAAAAATCGAATTCGGAAGAGTAAGTACAATCCGCCACCAATTAAAAGAATCAATAAAGGAAGACCCCAAGCGAGGCCGGACAATTCAGAAATAAGGTTTTCTAGTGTTTTCAAAAGCGGTCATTAGAGAACTCTAAAGTAAATTAAATTTTGAAATTCGAATCAAATGGTTTTATTTGTATTCATAATGAAGCAACTACTAACCTATTTCTTCTTATTCGTATTCCTTTCTAACTTTGCTCAAAACACGGATTCTGAGCAAAAAAGCGTCATTGTTTTTACTCCTGAATTATTATTAGGAATTACCGCTGAAGCAAATGAGAATTTTGTGGAGCACGGCTTACAATCCGGGGCCATTATTAACTTTGGTTGGGAACAGGACTACAATACGCAAGAATGGGCTCAACGACTCAAAGGACCTAAAACAGGGATTAGTTTGGGCATTGCAGATTACGGGAACTTGGACAGTTTGGGTATAAGCCTGACCGTAATGCCTTTTATAGAATTTAATGCCTTTAGAAGTAAACGATTTAAGGTGCAGTCTGGAATGGGTTTATCTTATTTCAATAAAATTTTCGATCCTATAACCAATCCCAATAATAAAGGCATCACGACAGACTTGGCCTGGTCCTTTCGTCTTTTTATGCACTATCAATTTCTTTCATCGCAAAAAATGGATTGGCGCGCCGGTATTGGATATTATCATCATTCCAATGGCCATACACGTCTCCCTAATCAAGGATTGAATTCGTTTCTGTTTAGTGTTTCTGCCGACATAAAAAACCCAGTCAAGATACAATTGGCGAAAGACAGCTTTGTGAAACCAGAATTTAAGAAAACCGTTTACGATTACGCTTCTTTACGCACCGGATATGGAATCAATGTCTTGGGTGAAGCCGAAGTGTTTAATGAAAGTAAAGGTGTTTATACGCTGGCTGGTGAATACGGAAAGGTATTCAATCATACGTTTAAACTTGGAGTTGGTTTCTTTTACCGATACTACGAGCACTATCACGATTATATTAAAAACAACGAGTCATTGGTTCAAGAAGGTCAGGAACTGGCCAGACTAAAAGACAGTCCGTTTTACAACGGTAGTGCCCACGGTCTTTTTATCACGGGAGAAGTATTATTGAATCATGTTGGAATAGAAGCCTATTTAGGAGCCAATCTTCACAAACCGGCCTACCAAATAGATTGGCAAATGAACGAAGGTTGGGACAATACACCGCGGGAGATTCCTCCCAACTGGGTGTTAGGTGAACTGGATTCAAAATACAAGAAAAAGAAGTTAATTTCCAGTAGATTAGGGTTGAAGTACTACCTCCTTGGAACTAGAAGAGTACCGAAACATAACGTCTACGCAGCTTTTCACATTAATACCAATTTAGGGCAGGCCGATTTTACTGAGTTCAGTTTAGCCTATGTGTATAGTTTTAGGTCTAGAGAACGCTAATTTTTATTGCTGAAGATACTCCAGTACATTCTCTTCTATTCTTTTCTGAATATTAGACACATCGGCTTTTACAAAAGTTTCTCCAGTGATGTTTTCGTACAATTCAATATAACGTTCAGAAACCGTGGTTATGTAATCATCGCTCATAAAGGGCACTTCCTGTCCTTCCAGGCCTTGAAAACCATTAGAGATAAGCCACTGACGTACAAACTCTTTAGAAAGTTGTTTCTGAACCTCTCCCCTTTCCTGTCTTTCTGAATATCCTTCAGCATAAAAATAGCGCGAGGAATCAGGCGTATGAATTTCATCGATCAACACAATTTTCCCGTCCTTTGTTTTTCCGAATTCATACTTAGTATCTACCAAAATGAGGCCACGATCGCTGGCAATTTGGGTGCCGCGCTGGAACAGTTTTCTTGTATATTCTTCCAGTTGAAGGTAGTCTTCTTCGGAAACGATACCACGCTTTAAAATGTCTTCTCTTGAAATATCCTCATCGTGATCCCCCATTTCGGCCTTGGTGGCTGGCGTAATTATGGGCTCCGGAAATTTATCGTTTTCGCGCATTCCTTCCGGCATGGCAACACCACAAAGAATTCGTTTTCCCGCCTTATATTCGCGTGCAGCATGACCACTCATGTAGCCTCGAATGACCATTTCAACCTTATAGGGCTCACAAGCTTCTCCAATAGCCACATTAGGATCTGGCGTGGCTGTGAGCCAGTTGGGCACCAAATCTTCGGTATCCCGCATCATTTTGGTAGCAATTTGATTCAATATTTGTCCTTTGTATGGAATTCCCTTGGGCATCACAACATCGAAAGCACTTAATCGATCAGTGGCTACCATTAATAATTGGTCATTCTTCAAGGTGTATACTTCGCGTACTTTTCCGTGATACACCGCTTTTTGACCCGGGAAATTGAAATCGGTAGCGATTATGGTATTACTCATTTTTAATCTACGTTTTCTATGTTTTTATAGGCGGCAATCACTTTTTTCACCAATTTATGACGAATTACATCTTTGTCATCCAAATACACCATACCTACTCCATTTATATCTTTTAAAACCAGTAATGCTTCCTTCAGGCCTGAAATCACCCTTCTGGGAAGGTCTATCTGCCCAGGATCTCCGGTGATCATGAACTTAGCACTTTTACCCATCCGTGTTAAAAACATTTTCATTTGAGCGTGGGTCGTGTTTTGGGCCTCATCCAAAATTACAAAAGCATTATCCAGCGTTCGTCCTCTCATAAAGGCCAGCGGCGCAATTTGTATCACTCCTTTCTCTATAAAAGTATCCAACTTTTCACTTGGAATCATATCGCGCAGGGCATCGTACAGCGGTTGCATATACGGATCGAGTTTCTCCTTTAGATCGCCGGGTAAAAAACCAAGATTCTCTCCTGCTTCCACGGCAGGGCGAGTTAAAATGATGCGTTTAACCTGTTTTTCTTTAAGGGCTTTTACTGCTAAAGCCACCCCTGTGTAGGTTTTACCAGTTCCTGCAGGTCCTACTGCAAAAATCATATCGTTTTTCTCCATCAAGCTCACCAGTTTACGCTGATTTGCAGTTTGAGCTTTGATCAATTTGCCACTTACACCATGGACTAAAACTTCACCACTTTTCACTGGCGTTTCATAGTCGGCCGAGCTTTCACTCTGCAACACCCGTTCGATACTATTTTCATCCAGCGTGTTGTATTTGGCAAAATGGTCCAGAAGCATGGTAAGACGCCTGTCGAACTCCTCGAGCACCTCTTCATCTCCGTAAGCCTTGATCTTGCTTCCGCGGGCAACAATTTTAAGTTTGGGAAAATATTTCTTAAGTAAATCTATATTAGAGTTTTGTAATCCAAAAAATTCGCGTGGACTAATTTCGGTAAGTTCTATAATAAGTTCGTTCAAAAGCGGCTCGGTTTATATTGTTAAAAAACTAAGGTAAATATAGTTTTTCTAGTCACAAAAGTACCGTATTTTCGCAGTAGTTATTTAAACAAAATATCAACAATTAAAGCATGCCAATTGTCACATTGACTACAGATTTTGGAGAGAAAGATCACTATGTTGGTGCGGTGAAAGGGGCAATTTATAGTGAGCTCCATGATATAAAAATTGTTGATATCTCTCATTCTATTTCTCCTTTTCATATTACTGAGGCGGCCTATATCATTCAAAATGCATATCGCAGCTTCCCTCCCGGCACCATTCACATTATTGGAATTGACAGCGAATTGAATCCTGAAAATCGACATATAGCCGTGTTTTTGGACGGGCATTATTTCCTGTGCGCTAACAATGGAATCATTTCCCTTCTGGCTTCAGAAATAAAACCTGAAAAAATTGTTGAAATCAATATTCACGATCGGGTAGAAACTAATTTTCCGGTCTTGGATGTGTTTGTGAAGGTAGCTTGTCATATCGCTCGTGGTGGAAATTTGGAAGTGATTGGAAAGGCTATTTCAGAAATCAAGCAAATTACCGGCATAAAACCAGTAATGAACGCTGAGGGTAACCAGATTCTTGGAAACGTTATTTACATAGATAATTATGGAAATGTGGTCATTAATATCACCAAGGACATCTTTGACAAAGTAGGCAAAGGACGTGAATTTAGGATCACCGCGCGAACTGCCAATTTTTCTAAGGTACATTCCAATTATAGTGATGCGATTAATTTTGAAATACCCGCTGAAAGACGCGAAGAAGATGGAAAGAAATTGGCGTTATGGAACTCGTCCAATTATTTGGAGTTGGCCATTTATAAAAGTAACCCAAAAACGGTGGGAAGCGCTTCTACCCTTTTCGGATTAGAATACTGGGATACGGTCACAATCAATTTTCAATAATTTGAATTAAAAATATACAAAGTGTTCACAAGAGTTGTAAAAATGGAATTTGAAAAAGAGCACACAGCTGCTTTTTTGAATAATTTTGAAATGGTCAAAGACCGGATCAGAAATTTTCCTGGCTGTCTTTTCCTGGAGCTGTGGAGGGATAAAGCAGACGACTGTATATTTTTCACCCATAGCAAATGGTCCTCAGAAACCGATTTGGAAAATTATCGTCGTAGTGAACTTTTTAAAGGGGTTTGGACAACAACTAAGCCTATGTTTCGTTCTAAAGCGCTAGCCTGGAGCGTAGACCCTATCGTAAGCGTGGCATAATGAAGTTAATGAAATATAGCTAAGAAAAACAAAAAGAATACCTTGGTAGCAATCATTAAAAAAGAAATAAACAGTTTTTTTGCCAGTCCCATTGGGTATCTGGTCATTGCTATTTTCCTGGTCATTAATGGGCTCTTTCTTTGGGTTTTTAGTGGAGAATACAATGTGTTTGATGCGGGTTTTGCTGATTTGTCGGCCTTTTTCCAACTGGCTCCATGGGTATTATTGTTTCTAATTCCTGCCGTAAGTATGCGTGCTTTTAGTGATGAAAAGAAGATGGGCACTCTGGAACTATTATTAACTAAACCCATTGGACTACGCAGTATTGTCTTAGGTAAGTATTTTGGTGCATTGCTCCTTATTTTAATTGCTCTTGTACCTACCCTCCTCTATGTAATGACAATTTCTGACCTCGGAAATCCAAGCGGCAATTGGGATCTAGGCAGTACACTAGGATCCTATATTGGACTGTTATTTTTGGCGATGGCCTATACATCTATGGGTATTTTTGCATCAACACTTTCAAAAAACCAGATCGTAGCCTTTATTATTGCTGTGTTTATATGTTTTGTGTTCTATTTTGGATTTGAAGGACTTTCTTCGGTTTCATCTTCATTGGATCTCGGCTTCTTCGGGATGAAAGCGCATTTTAATAGCGTTGCTCGTGGTGTTATTGACACCCGCGATCTCGTTTACTTTTTAAGTTTGACCACTCTTTTTTTGGTATTCACTTATTTAAAATTAAAAGAGGAATCGAGTTGAAAAACAAGAAAAACATACAACTCCTTATTTTTGCCATCATTGGTGTGATTGCTGTAAATTGGCTTAGTACCCTAGTTTATAAGCGTTTTGATCTTACGCAGGATGGTCGCTATACCTTGTCCGATGCTGCAAAGGAGGTAATTGATCCGATAGATTCCCCTTTGTTGATTGAAGTTTTTTTAGACGGTAATTTGCCTCCTGAATTTAAGCGACTGAAGGTTGAAACGGAGCAATTATTAGCCGAGTTTGCCAATTCAAACCATCAAATAGAATACAAATTCATAGATGCCTCCGATGATGAAAATCGAACTGCCATACAACAACAAATGGCCGCTCTTGGTCTTAAAGGAGCGCAGGTTGAGATCAGGGAAAATGGTAAAATAAGTACCGAAACTGTGTTTCCATGGGCTATTGGGTATTTCAATTCCAAAACGGTGTCCATTCCTTTACTCAAGAATATATTGGGAGCTACTTCGGAAGAACGTGTCAATAGCTCTATTCAGAATTTGGAATACGCTTTCGCCGATGGTTTTAGCAAACTTTCTCAGCCTAAAAAACGTAAGGTGGGTGTTTTGAAGGGAAATGCTGAAATGGAAGACCGCTATCTGGCCGATTTCATTACAACCCTGCGAGAATATTATTTCATTGGACAATTCACTATGGATTCGGTAGCAAGCAATCCGCAGGGAACCTTAAAAGCTATTAAGGGGTATGACTTACTGATCGTAGCGCAACCTCAGCAGGCATTTAACGAAGCCGAAACCTATGTGCTGGACCAATATACCATGAACGGTGGAGCTTCACTTTGGATGGTAGATGCCACCACACAACGGCTCGACACAGTGAGCGGAAACACCTTTGTATTTGGACAAGATTTAGGGTTGAACGATCTGTTTTTCAAATATGGGTTACGGGTCAATCCAAATTTGGTAAAGGCCGTGCCTTCGGCTTTCATTGTATTGGCCACCGGGAACGAACGAGATGCACAGTACCAGCGCTATCCCTGGCTTTATAGCCCACTTTCCACCAAGTTCAATGATCACCCTATCGTAACCAATATTGAAGCCGTAAAATTTGATTATGTGAGTACCATAGATACGCTACCCAATGCTTTAAAAAAGACGGTACTGCAAAGCACTTCACCCTATAGCAAGATTATGGGATTGCCTGCGGAAATAAATATTGATGTTGAAATTCCGAAGAACATTAAAGTGGTAAATGAAGGACCAAACCCTAGTGAATTTAACGCTGGACAAATCCCAATTGCTGTACTCGTAGAAGGCGAATTTCCATCCGCTTTTGAGAATAGGATCAAGCCCTTTAAAATTGCCAAGGATAGAATAAAAAGTCCTCCCAATAAAATGGTGGTGATAAGTGATGGCGACGTCATTAAAAATCAGTTGGACCGTGGCAGACCGCTTGAACTGGGTTTTGATAAGTGGACCAATTCGTTTTACGGAAATAAAGAATTTTTACTCAACACCGTCAATTATCTATTGGACGATAGCGGACTTATAAACATTCGTACGAAGGAAATTGCCGTGCCATTTCTAGATCCCCAACGCACAACAGAAAAAAGAACGCAATGGCAAATCCTCAATCTGGTGTTACCACTTGGTTTATTGGTACTTTTCGGGATTCTATTTCAGTATTTGAGAAAAAGGAAATACGCTCGAACTCGGGCCTAATTTAGCTACTAAAATGTTGATAAGTTTGTTTTAACAACCAAGGGTTTTGGGATATATTTGTAGTGAACCGAAAGGACCAAATTAGAAAAAAAGATATCAATGAAATTCATCGTATCCAGTTCATATTTACTAAAACAATTACAGGTGCTTGGGGGCATCATAAATAATAATAACACGCTACCCATTCTAGATAATTTTCTTTTCGAAGTGGATGGCAACTCATTAACTGTTTCCGCATCCGATCTGGAAACGACCATTGCTTCAAAATTGGAAGTTGAAAGTAACGAAAAAGGAAGCGTCTGTATCCCTGCGAGACTATTATTGGACACGCTAAAAACTTTTCCGGAGCAACCATTGACTTTTTCCGTAGAAGACAATAGTACCATCGAAATTAGCTCTAACCATGGAAAATATGCACTCGCTTATGCCAATGGCGAGGAGTTCCCCAATACTATAGAATTGAGCGATCCAAGTACCACGGTGGTGCAAGGAGATATTTTGGCCACAGCAATTAGCAAAACCATATTTGCTACAGGAAATGACGATCTACGACCGGTAATGAGCGGAGTGTTTTTTCAGTTCACTAAGGACGACCTAACCTTTGTAGCAACCGATGCGCACAAATTGGTAAAGTATACCCGTAGCGACGTAAAAGCTTCTCAATCGGCCGAATTCATTATGCCAAAGAAACCTCTAAATTTGATTAAAGGTATTTTGGCCGGAAGCGAAGAAGATGTAACCATAGAATACAATGAGAGCAACGCAAAGTTTATTTTCAATGATACTGAAATGATCTGTCGCCTCATTGATGGGAAATACCCCAATTACGAAGCCGTTATTCCGAAAGAAAACCCAAATATGCTCACCATCGATAGAAATCAATTTCTGAATTCGGTGCGAAGAGTAAGTATTTTTAGTAATAAAACCACACATCAAATTCGTTTGAAAATTGCTGGTGCAGAGTTGAACGTATCTGCCGAGGATATTGACTACAGCAATAAGGCAGATGAGCGACTTACCTGTGATTATCAGGGAGATGATCTGCAAATTGGTTTTAACTCTCGTTTCCTAACAGAAATGCTAAACAATCTTACTAGCGATCAAGTATCGTTAGAAATGTCACTTCCCAACCGTGCCGGGATTTTAACTCCTGTGGACGGAACGGATGAAGGAGAGCATGTGACCATGCTCGTAATGCCCGTAATGTTGAATAATTAGACATTCGATTATTTATTTGAGGAAATTAAACCTCACAGTGTTATAAAAAATCCACTCTCGCAGTGGATTTTTTTTCTACGTATTCTTCCGAAGTAATTGGCACTTCAGTCGTAGATCCCAAACAAAATTACCAATAGCGGCTTTTTCATTATTTATATTTAAGGATTCATAGAACCCAGTTAATTGGATATATTAACGATAAATAACAGAAAACCATGTATCATTTTCCAATTATTTTGTAAATTTTACAATTATCTAAAACTATCAAGTTTATTCCTTATAAAATGCAAGAACAATTTATTCGGCAAATTCAGGCCCGCATCCCCGAGAATCATTCCATAATTGATGACGTTGCAGCGGTTCTAAATATTAGTTACGATGCCGCCTATCGCCGCATCAATAGTAGGACCAGTTTGTCCCTTGAAGACGGTATAACCCTGGCCAAACATTATAAAATATCGCTCAACAAATTATATGAAGTAGGAGATCAAAATACGATTATGGCGGAAAAGTCAAATCCCATTCGCTCGGCGGCCGATCTGGAGAATTATTTTACGAATTCCTATAAAAGTATTGAACCACTGACCAAATTGAAAAGTGCATCCATTATTTATTCGGCTAAGGATATTCCTATTTTTTATACACTTACCAATTCTATTTTAACCAAGTACAAATTCTATGTTTGGTTGAAATTCTTGAACGAGGACGGTGCTATGGAACGAATGACTTTCGAAGCCTTTTTAAATGTTATTCCTTCCTCTTTGCTCAACAGTGCTCTGGAGTTGTCCCAAATGTACAGCTATATCAATGTTGTAGAGTTTTGGAATGACAATACCGTGAACGGCACCCTTCAGCAAATTCTATATTATTTCGATTCTAATCTTCTTTCCAAGACTATGGCATTGCAGGTGTGTGAAGACTTGAAAAAAGTAGTGGACCATGTGGAAGAGCAGGCCATAAAACAGGTCATTACCAACTCTAAGAACAATGCCTCCTACGACCTTTACAAAAGTGATTTGTTAACCATGAGTAATACCGTCATGGTAAAAACCCAGCACCACAAGTTATTTTTCACTCCCTTTACAGTGCTTTCCTATTTCCGAATTTCACACCCTCCCACCTGCGAGGAAATGCACAGTTTTTTCAAAAAGCAGATGAAAAATTCGAAGCTTTTGATCAATTCAGGGGAAAAGGATCGCTCTCAATTCTTCAACCGAATGCGACAAAAAATTCAAACGGTCATTAACCGAATCAATCTGGATCAGGATCTGATGATCTTTTAATTCAGCATAAAAAAAACGGAGCGCCAAAATGACGCCCCGCAAACTTTATTATGAATGGTCGTGTTACCTTCTAATTATTTTATAAAACGAATGGTAGAAAAATAGCTAGGTGGTTCACCATTGCTTGCCTTAATAGCATTTACAATAGGTAATATAAATCCTATAATGCCCACATAAATGAGACTTAAAATTCCCAAACCGAATAACAAGATCGCCGGAATACTTAAGATAGCGATAAGCAATAAGGTAATTTGAAAATTGACAATACTCTTACCATGTTCGTTCATTCCTTCCACCTGATCTCGCTGCGTAAGCCAAAGAATTAAAGGAACTATTAGCCCTCCAAAACCTGTAATGTAGGTAAGTAATTGAGATAATTGTGTAAGAACTAACAAGGAGGTGTCGGTCCTTTTTGATGTACGATTGATAACTTCCATTTTTGATCGATATTTTTTGTGATTGCTCTTTATTGGTCTGCAATTGATTAGAAATGTTACAAAGATCTTTCAGCTTATTCTATTCCAAATAGGGCTTCTATTTTCAAGAAACTTAAATTTGTACCTTTGCGCCTCATGACACACAACGACACCATAGTAGCATTGGCAACCCCCGCAGGAGCTGGCGCTATTGCTGTTATCCGACTTTCTGGTACAGCGGCTATTTCTATTGCTTCGGAATTGTTCTCTTCGGTTTCAAAGAAGGTATTGAAGGAGCAAAAAACACATACGGTTCATTTGGGGCATATCACAGATGGAGAACGAGTAGTAGATGAAGTACTGGCTACCATCTTTAAGAATCCCAACAGTTATACCGGAGAAGATGTGGTTGAGTTTTCATGTCATGGGAGTAATTATATTCAACAAGAAATTATTCAATTATGTCTTCGGAATGGATGTCGCATGGCCCAAGCTGGAGAATTTACCCTAAGAGCGTTCTTAAACGGTAAGATGGATTTAAGTCAGGCGGAAGCCGTTGCCGATCTTATTGCCAGTGATAGTGCCGCAAGTCATCAGTTGGCGATCCAGCAAATGCGAGGCGGTTTCTCTTCAGAAATAAAACTACTGCGCGAAGAGCTGCTCAATTTTGCTTCCCTCATCGAACTCGAACTAGACTTTGCTGAAGAAGATCTAGAATTTGCAGATCGAAGTGCTTTTCAAGAATTGATCTCACGAATTACGTTGGTCTTAAAACGTCTTATCGACTCCTTCGCCACAGGAAATGTTCTAAAAAACGGGATTCCTGTTGCTATTGTTGGAGAGCCCAACGTTGGGAAATCTACTTTATTAAATGCGTTATTAAATGAAGAACGGGCCATTGTGAGTGATATCGCAGGAACCACTCGCGATACTATTGAAGATGAAATTAGTATAGGCGGGATCGGTTTTCGGTTTATAGATACGGCTGGCATTCGGGAAACGACCGATACTATTGAAGGTCTGGGAATTAAAAAGACTTTTGAAAAAATGGAAGCCGCTCAGGTGGTCGTTTTCTTAGTAGACAGCAAACAGTATGCGGCGAGCAGTGAAGCCTTAGAAGATCTCAAACAAGAGATCGAAAAAATTAAGAATCGCTTTCCGCAAAAGCAATTGGTCGTTATAGCCAATAAGACGGACAATGTAAACGAAGAACAAAAAGACTACCTCCAATCCAATATTCCAAACCTCATCTCCATTAGTGCGAAAACGGGTCAGGGTGTGGATCAACTAAAGACTACACTACTCGATTTTGTCAATACCGGAGCCCTTCGGAATAATGAGACCATAGTAACTAATTCGCGTCATTACGACGCCCTTTTAAAGGCTTTAGAAGAGATTCTAAAAGTTCAGGAGGGTATAGACCATGGTATAAGCGGCGATCTAATGGCTATTGATATACGACAGGCATTGTATTACTTTGGTGAGATTACGGGTGAAATCACCAATAATGACCTGCTGGGAAATATATTTGCTAATTTCTGTATTGGGAAGTAAAAAAAGTAAAATGAAAAAACTAAAAATAGCGTCCATTGTAGTTCTCATACTGCTAGCCCTCTTAATTATTGTCACACTTTTGTTAGGTGGTTTTATGCCCTTATTTAGTGTTGCATTTGGTTTTCTTTTTCTATATTATTTTTTATTATTCTTAGTCATACAAATATTCAGAAAAAAAATCGGTGGAGTGACTACCTACGTACTTTACTTGTTTTTCTTAATTCCAATCATTTGGATAATCCTAGACATAGAAGGCATGATCGATTTTTTACTTCAAGGGATTGATTTTGACATGAAGTAATGAACAACCATCGTTTTAGAACCTATTTCAGTTTTAAAGTTTTGTGTTTATCTCACAAATCAATCGCTTTCAAATTGCAACTTATAAGCAATGGGAGAATGGACTATACAAGTAGTTGAAAAAAAGTAATCATTCTAAAGTAAAACGTAACGGGTTTTAATGATATTAGGTAATAAATACCAGCAACCGGACCCCTTGGAGCATCCTAGGATTAAAAGTTGGGTCAAAAGAATTAACTTTGAAAAGACGAAATAACGGTTGGAGTAGCCCTAAATTTTCTGTAAAAACCTGCTCTTAATTCGAAAAATATGAAAATTGATTTTTTAATCGAATGCTATCCAAATCTTGAAAAGGAACTCCTTGCGGAAATAGAAAGATATTCTTTTTTAAAATCTTATGCTGCTCAAGAATATATTATCAAACAAGGGCAATATGTCAAGTTTTTACCCATTATTCAAACGGGAACGGTCAAGGTTTTTAGCAATGAGGATGCGCTACAATTTCTATTGTACTATATTCAATCGGGAGAATCTTGTATCTATAGTTTTGCTCATACCTTTAATACTGAACCCGCCGAGTTTTCAGCAATTGCGGAGTCTGACAGTCAGTTATTACTACTTCCAATGGAAAGAGTAAACCTTTGGATAAACAAATTTCCATCATTAAATGTTATTATTCTAAACAACTATCGGAAACACTATAATGAACTACTCAGCACCACCAAGCAAATAATTTATTACAATTTGGAAGATAGATTAATAGATTATTTGAAAACCAATTCGCAACGCAAGGAGGCAAACCTTTTGGAGATATCTCATCAAGATATTGCCAACGATCTAGGAACATCCAGAGAAGTGATCACCCGATTAATGAAAAAATTAAGCTTAAAAAATATCGTTAAACAAGAGGGACGAAAAATAAAAGTGCTCTAATGTAACCTTTGTCACTGTTTTTAATAATTGCGGGCCATAGCTTTGTGCTTCAATTTAAAAACAAGATCATGTCGGATCAAACACAATTAATTCCAGGAAATTCTCTAATCACCAACACACCAGAAGAAGGACGGGCGCTAGCGGTAAAAATAGCAAGATTAACCATTAAAATAACGCAACCCGATGCAGAGATAAGGGATAAATTACGGCCTGTATATGCTAATGACGCGGCCATGTTAATTGCCATTGGACAAACCGTAGCCATGGAGTTTGCTACCATTGCTCGGGCAAATAATTTTTGGTCATAACCAATGAAGAAGAGAGCTTAACCACTCACCTTCAATGGTAGAAAACCGGAGCAGAAAATTTGATTATCTTTGATTAGTCCCTGCGCTGTCCTAAACTCCTTCTCGATGTCGGTACAGAAAAATTTAGGAGTAAAAACAGAGGGGCTATTCAAAGAGATCACTGTTAAAGAAAGTGTGCTAGAAAGCTATGTTGGCACCTACGAATTAGCTCCTGAATTCAAGATTACCATTCTTAAAGAAGGAAGTCAATTAAAGGCCCAGGCAACGGGTCAGGGCGAATTTGAAATTTATCCAATATCCGAAAAAGTATGCTACTTAAAAGTGGTAGAAGCTCAATTAACCTTTAATACAAATGCTGAGGGACAGGTGGTAAGTTTAACTTTGCTTCAAGGGGGAAGAGAAACAACGGGACGAAAATTAGCGAATTAGCCATCTTGAACCGTGTGGGATTGAACGTTCAGAAATTTAAAGAATGAAAGCAGTTCTCAAAATTATATGTGTTACGACAGCGATCCTTGTTTTTGCGGGCTGTGAAAAGAAAACAAGTGCATCGAAAACCGTAGTCGAAAAGAGAAAAGCCATCGAGATGGTTACCAGCTATGGCACTATCGTCATGGAGCTTTATAACAAAACGCCCCTCCATCGAGACAACTTTATCAAACTGGTCGATGAAAAGGCCTATGACAGCCTATTATTCCATCGGGTTATCCAAAATTTTGTGATACAAGCCGGGGATCCGAAAAGCAAGTATGCCCAAGCTCAGGACACTATAGGTGGTGGTGGTTTGTCATACACCGTAAAGGCTGAAATTGACACTACGCTGTTTCATAAAAAAGGAGTGTTAGCTTCGGCAAGGGATCAAAGGCTTGATCGTGCATCGGATGGAATTCAATTTTATCTGGTGCAAGGCAAAATATACAATGACAGTCTCCTAAGTATCGCAGAAACAAGGATCAATACGTTTTTAGCCGAACATTATATGAGAAATGACCCTGCCTACAGCTCAATTTTGGACCGAATCGATAAGGCTTTGGAAATTAGCGAGGAGAACCTTAATACCTTATACAAGGACAGCCTTGACGGTTTGATTGAAGCCTATGATAATTTTGAACGCTATACCATTCCGGAGTCGCATCGAAGTGTTTATAAATCTATAGGTGGTACACCACATTTGGATCAAAGCTATACGGTTTTTGGAGAAGTGGTGAAAGGGCTTGAGGTGATTGATTCCATCGCAACCGTGCAAGTTGGAGATAAATATCGCCCCTTATCTGAAGTTAGAATTCAGTCGATGAGAATACTCGAGTATTAGCCAACATACCCTCCTAAATTGTCCATCAAAAGAGGCAAAACGGTCCTTACAATTCGTCATAATAGTTTATAACGATTACATGGTGATCTCGATCTATGGCATAGTACCCTGCGGTAACGCCTCTACTTCTTTCTGTCATCATGGCTCGATAATGCCCGCCTTCAGTACCTTCTTCGTAAAAAAGCTTTGGAACCCACCAGACCGATTTTTCAACAGAACCTTCAGAGTCGTCTCCACCTCGGCCTCCTCCGGCCGCTCCTTGAGCTACCCAACCGCAATCGTCGCTCCAATGTACGGTTCCATGTTCGAGGGCAAGCCGTGCTTCCCTAGCAGCACATAGTTCATATTCTATGGCTCTTACAAACGGAGGCAATCCGTGGAGGGATCGAAATTCGTTAATTCGATTGGTAGCATATTCGCCTATATCTACATAACCACAATAAGGATCATCGGTCATCAATTGCATGACTCCATCGTTACATAAATTATACGGATTATCTTCACCGTCAGGCCATTGCCCTACAAGCGAAGTGGTCAATCTTGATTGCATCTCGGTATTGTCAATTCCAAGATCAATCATGGGTCCATGAATTGGCTCAGATTCTTTTGAGCAAGACCATATTAAAAATAGACAACAGCATAGGACGAACGAGGGGAAAACTCGAGAATTACTGGGGAAGTTTCTCATTTTTTAATTTTAAGTAGGTTGTTATAATTTTTGGAGGCTATCTGTCTGACAATTAACATATCAGACTACCATCTAAAACGAAAACAAATGGAACAAAGTATTATTTAAGGTAACATTTTTTCAATCGAAACTCTGTCTAATCTGTACTGTTAAGTGCCGTCGTTTTTGATATGCACCTCTACCTGAAATTCATTTTACGATATAGCCATGTTTTTCTAAAAAGGCGTCGATTTCCTGTTGAGCTTTAGCGTAAACCTCCTTATCAGGGTTCGGCCAACCATCATCTGGTTCGGATGCAGGAGTAAACAGATGTCCTACTCCATCATAAATATGTAATTCAGAATCATTTCCAAATCCGATCATGCTATTTTGAAATAGTTCAGAACCCGCCAATGGCGTTACAGTATCTGTTCTTCCAATCACAATAATTGTGGGGGGCGTAGTCTCGGAAACATGCTCTGCCGGGGATAAGTTTTCAACGTCAATTTTATCAAGCAGTCTTTTTTGAAAATTTGAATAGGACAGTAATGAAAGTGCTGGAGACTTTAATGCCAACAAGTTAGGAGCACTTGATATTTTTTCGTTCGGGCTGTCTAAATTTTCAAAGATTGCTGCGCAGGCCGCGAGATGTGCTCCGGCAGACCATCCGTAAGCGGCTATTTTATTTTGGTCAATTGAAAACTTACCGGCATTTTCCCTCACCCATCTAATAGCCGTCTGAGCGTCAAGCACCGACTCGTAGGGGGTAATTCCATTCTCCAGATCTTGAAGCCTATATTGAACCGAAAACGCTACAATACCCTTATCTGCATAATGTCTAGCATTATTAAAGCCCCAGGAAGCTTCACCAATGGCCCAGCCTCCTCCATGAAAAATTACAATAGCGGGATATTCCTTTTGAGGATCATGATCAGATGGCAATACCCCATAAATCTTTAACTCGTTCTCTAAATCATATAAGTATTCCTTTATCACTAGCAACCCGGAATCATCTTGGGCTAGAGTCATAGGAACAGAAATAAGTAAAAATGCCGAGAGTAGAACGAAATTTTTCATTTTGATGGTATTGAATTAAGAGGAGTTACTAAAAACAAAATGGCCATTAAGCTATTTTCGTATAAAGACGGGTTTCATTTTAAAATGTTACTGGAAGGTATGATCTTTAAAAAAATTGATCATGGTCTGCCATTGCCGGATCCATCAAAGCCTTCCGTCACTCCCAAGCTAGTATTGAGTGATTAACCAAGGAAGCATTAAAGCTCATATTACTTCGGAATGGTAATCAAATTTTTCAAAAACTCATTTGAACCGGCAAAGGCGATCAGTTCATCTTTAGAAGCTATGCTTAACATCAAGGGTTGTTCATTGATGATTCCATACACCACCATTCGGTTATCGCTTCCCGGGTTTTTATATCGGAACATATATCCTTTTAGCACCGCTCCGTAGGAAGTCACTTCGATAGGGGTGCTGGAGTCAACTCCCTGACTGAATTTTCTTAACCACTGTCTGGAAGCCGACTTGAAGTTAGCGTTAGGTAAATGCTCCCATTGCACGGAGAACCCATCACAATTGGAAAGTTCAAATTCCGATTGGGCCACACAATTATTGGGAACTTCAATTTCATTGTTCGCATAATTCAAGGTGGTTACTTTTTTACCCGATTGGGCAAAACAGGAGCTCATAACTAAAAAACAAGAGATGATAAGTAGATTTTTCATAGGTCAAAATTTTAAATAATCACAGGCACTATGATAGATCCGTCTTGTTACTTTACCGTTATAATCAATAGAGACCCGGATTAATAGTTTGGGTACCATAAAGTTAACAAATTTTTCCTTCAGAGCTAAAAAATGGTTTTTGTTCTAATCAATAGTGCTATAATATAAAGTCAAGAAACTCTGGACGATTAACCATTACCGGATTGTGGTTCATAAATCTTCAGAAGAAATTTGCTAGAAGCATCGGGAACAAATATGGGCATGGGGCAATTACAATCTCCTTTGAAAATACGTAGCTCCAAATCGGTGTTCACTCGTTCATAAATCTTTTTATAAGGATCCGTAAGCGATTGAGATGAAATAGCTCCCAGGGGCTTTTGAGAAAAATGCAACCCTTTAGGCACCTCCAATTGCACGGAAGGTAACTCCTTAATGGTAGGCTTAATCGATTTTAAATCGGTTGATCTCTGGGCAAAAAGACCCATACTAACCAGGAGTAATAATGTAGTAAAACCTATTTTTTTCATTCTGAATTGTATTTAAGCCCATGTTGGGCTGCTTAGATAAACTAAGGTAAGTAAAAATGTAAGGCGCGGCATTTATTTAACTTTTTGAATGGTAAGGAAAAATGCCATGAATAGCACGCAATAAATGTTCACCGTTAATGAACATACATTAGGAAATTATAGATATCCGTTTCTTATGGAACTCCTAGCTTCTTTTTTGAGGAACATAACGAAACTGCGAAGTTTCATTTTCAATTTTCGAGAGAACTTTTAAGGTTTAGAGATTCTCTTTTAACTCTTACGGGCATGATATTCATTAAGCGTCTCGCCTATCGTATACTTTTCGATAAGCAATGGCAGCGTATCATGGGCATTATCAAAAAATGGAAGCTCCCCTTCTTCTATTTTTTTCTCCAACTCTGCTTTGGGCAAAAAATGATTTGCATGATCTAAATAAGTTCCATTGAGCATATGTCTAAATTCATGTTGAAATATGACAGCAGCAAAACCGTCCAATCTACCCTCACGAACTTCGCCTTTCTCATTTAAGCATGAATACTCGATCCACTCATAGGTAGCTACGTTGCCTCTATTGGCCCCATGAGCGCTTAAACATCCATGCCAAAAATTCTTACGGTTTTTAGAGGCTTTAGTAATCACAGGATTAATGAATATTTGTTTTTGGACAGGCCCCAAAACCTTATATCTTGGGTTGCTGGCCTTTGCTTCAATCATAAATATTTGTAAACGCTTTCCAAGTTGATTGGATGCAATTCCGACACCTGCTTTTTTCAACATTATATCGTACATATAATCTATATAGGTTTGAAGTGCGGGTGTATTAAACTCTTCTTTTTTGATCTCTCTTGGAGCCAAATAAAGGGCATTTTGTTCCCTTCCAACCGAATCAACGGGAATTTGCTGAACTACCTCAAGCCCTTCCTCAGGGATTTCAAGGGTAAGTGACGGGTCGTTGGAAGAACATGCACTAAAAAACATGGCAGTTAGAATTGTTAAGCAAATAGAGAAGTTTCGAGCCATAGTATTTCTGGTCACTGAAAATAAAAGTTCACAAGTTTGTAAAGTATTAACGATGGGGTGCTATTTTTGCTTTTTCTTACCCAGCGAAACCTTATAATCATCGGTCCTACCTTTAATTTTCAGATTGAGATACTTAATTTTTTTGCCTGGATCCACCTCAACGATCTCATCTTCTTGTTCCTTATTAATTACAGTATCTTTTTTACTTCCGAATAATTTGCGCCAAGCCGCTTTTCGAACCGTTTTCCAGGGAATACGTAAATAATAATCGATATTTTGATCACTATCATGCGTTCCGGACAATTCCATATGGCCCAAGGTAGATTCGATGGTCATGGAGGGAATAGTAATCTCGCCCTTTCTAATATCCAATCTATTTTCCAAAGTATCAAACCGAATATTTCGCAGGTTTTTGTCTTCCATATAATCGGAAAGTGCCAACATTGGATCGTAATCTTTTAATCTTCCATTTAATACTTTCACATCCATTTCTATATTAGACTGGTCCAAATCGGGCACCATATCTGGATACACTCTAATTTTACCCTTAATTCTAGCCGTGAGTTCCCCTTGTAAATTTTCTGAAACGAGATGATCTTGTCCAAAGTTTTCAAACTTGAACAGTAATTTATCCAAATCAACGTTATTCATCACCAAATCGGGCTGCATATAGATATGTTTGGGATCGCTACCATTAAAATATCCACTTAACCGAATATTCCCTCCTGCAGCATTCATTTGTAACGTATCTATATAAATGTAGTGATTGGGAGTCGTTCTAAAATCTGCTTTGATGTTCTGAAGATCTATTCTATGGTAAATAAAGTGTTCGATATCGGCCTTAAATTGCATATTTGTAAAGGGCAGCTCATATAAATTGAAGGCATCGGCATGCACTTTTACGTCCCCCATTTCTGAATCTGCTACAGCCATTGTTTCTGAGAGTTCTTCATCAAAATTGAAAAGTGCGTCATAGTCAATGTAATTGGCCCTTACTGAAAGATAATTATCTCTTATCCTTATTTGCGGATCATCTCCGAGATAATAGTTTAGATCAAAATTAAAATTGGTTGTTCCAATTTCTCCATGAAAGTCTTTAATGACAATGTGGTCATCTTCGTAATGAATATTCCCTCTAAAATCATGAAAGCGCAGCGGATGAACTTTCATTTTTGTATTTAACTTATCCAAGGCCAGATCAATAGAATGCAAGGCAGAATCCTTGTAATGCATACTCGAGGTGAAATGCAGTGCCAAATCGTCAAATTCCTCATGTCTGTACTCCTCTGGAACATAATTTTCACCCTTATATGAAAAGACATCTTCCAGTCGTAACATTTCGGCCGTAAGGTTGATATCCAAATCTACATCACCGTTGAGTTCAGGTTGCATCCAAAAGGCATAATCATGTATGAGCCCGTCAAAGTGAAAATCACTATCATCAATATAGCCTGTAAAATCAACAATTTTCAAATCCTGGTCATCGATGAGTATATCGGCATGAAAATCATGCAGTTGATGCGGATAATGCTTTAAATCGGCATATAAACTATCTATAAAAAACTCCCCTTTCGGTAAATACTCAGATTCTGTAAAATCTTTTGCAGAAGCTTTAAAAGAAAGCCCTAGGCTTAGATCTTTTATCTGTTCATTGAAACCAGTCGGGATAGAGTCTAATGCCGAATAACCTGTTAGTTGGGCCATATCCAGGTAGTTCGAAGCTATATCTAAATGAGCTACTACAGGAATGTTGGTATGATGTACAATGGACGGTAGGTCCGAAATAAAACCGCTGACCGTAACATCCGAATCTCCCATTAATAATTCAAACTGATTTAGCTTGGCTTCCTTTCCATTCATCAATAAATGCAGATTCAAACTTTCCAAAGGAGCGGGAAGCTCTTCCGAGGTAAAGCTCAGGTCCTTTACGATTAACTCTGTAAAGTAGGCTTGATTCAGTTTTTCCAATGCTCTTTCCGGATGGTCGATATCAATAATATCATGAAAATTCATTTTCAGAGAAACTTGACCAGAGGCATCTTCTACTCGTTCCAGTTCAAAAAAGTCGGCAATAAAATCTAAGTTGAAGTTCGAGTTTATTCGCATATCCACTTCTGGGGATTCGAAATTCTTTACAAAAACAGAGCCTTCAAACACTCCCTTTTCCAAAGATGCGTACATGTCGGTGAGCGAAAATTCCATGGTGCTTGCATCTCTATTTTCCCCATTTGTAAAATGCCCGTTGAAACCCATATTATCTATCTTCTTCTCCCGTTCCGTATTTTCTAAAAAGGCTTTACCCGCTCCAAAATTTGCATTGATAAAAGGTCGATTGCCTTTGTTAGCCGGACCTTTAATACTGGCATTAAAGTAGATCTCACCCGCATTTCTATATTTCTCCAAAACAGGGATCACATCTGTGGGTGCAAAGGCGATCAACATATCGAAATTGGGTTTTGTTCCTTTGATGGACAGGTCGAGATCTACATCGTTTTTGGTGTCTATCGAGCCTTCCAATTCAAAATCGCCATTTTCCATGACAATGCCTGAGGGTGCAATGTCTAGCATACCCGTGTCTTCATTAAATACAAGGTCGGTGTGAATTTCAAAATGTTTTTTATGGATAAAGGTGGTATCTCCATCTTTGATCACATTCAGTTCCAATTCGGCATCAATATGCCCGGCGATGATTTGATCTTTTTGGCTAAAACCACCAGTACCTTCAAAGACAAATTTTTCAACATCCGTGTTGGTCGCTTCATCTAAAGTGTGGATGTCCAGGTTCTTGAACTCAACTTTTTTAAGATGAATGTTGGTGGTAGGTGCCTCTGTTTCTGAGGTATTAGCCAAGGCGTTTTGAATATTGGTCGTATTGTTTTCATGGATCACCATATTAAATACTCCCTCTTCGATCACTAAGGACTGTATATCGTAATTTTTATTTACAATATCCCAAAAATCAAAGCCAACGTATATATCCTTAACATCCATAATGATGGGGGCATCATCCTCTTTGGTTTCAAAAATTTGTACACCATACACCTTTATGGAAATGTAGGGAAAGTTCCCAAAGAGCGATAATTCACTATCACCTACAAGAATAAGACCTTCATGTTCCTCGTTGAGTTTGGCAATCTCCTCTTTGATAATTTCAGATTGATTGCTCTGCACATATAGAATGAGCCCTCCTCCTACTAAAATTGGAACCAAGACGAGTGCTAATAAAATTCGTTTCCAGAATTTTTTAATCTTCAAAGCAACTGGGGTTTATGTTCGTTTAATCGTTTGCCTTTAAAAATAACGAATAAGTCTGAAAAATCGTCTTTTAAAACAGGATATGATTGAACTGTTTATTTGAACCACTTCAGCTACAAAAGAAAATCCTAAGGGGTTTTCAGAAATAGGCAAGTCTGGCTATACACATTTGTGAAGCTCTGGCGCGTTAGGTTACCCATGTTTTGCTTAAAACTATACACCCACTTTGACTTGGGCTAGCCAGAATCTTGTATAACGTAACAATTGACAAAAACTATTGTCCTTAATTAGAATAGCATAAAAGAAGATCCCATGAAAACGTTCAAACTTTGTGTTAGAAATCCATTAGGTGTCATTTTAATTTTAATGCTAGTAATTATTAGTTGCAGTAAGCCTAAGGAAATTGAACCTGAAATCTTATTGGTAGGTACTTTTCATAAAATAGCGGATAGTTTGAAATGCAATTGGAAAAGTACGTATCATAAAATCCTAAATTATAGGCCCGACCAAATCGCTGTGGAGTATAATAAACCTCTCGATTCTTCCAGCCACATCTTCACTTTAGGAAAAAATTGGAATACAAAATTAGATTCATTGAAATTAGTATGGGATAAACAAAAATCATCTTCAGAAGATACCACAAAAAAATACGGCGAGATACCACTGGCAGAAGTAAATATGGAAACACATTTAACCTTATGGAAATATTATTACCTCCATGCAGATATGGGAAATAGGGATTATCAAAGTTATTTAATTCATAGTAAATCCGAAGATTATATTACATCCCTAGATACACTTAAGGATTTTGATTCCTTTTTTCAAAAAAGACATAAACGTATCGTTAGGCATAGAAAGGATAGCGAGTTTTTCAATCTAATTTTTCCTTTGGTGCATCATCTAGGTATTTCCTATATAGCGCCTACAGATAATAAAACTACGTATGCTATGCAGAGTGAAGCTTATAGTAAATGGTCAAAAGAAATAAAGGATACTGCGGCAAGGAAAAAATACGATTCCTTTTGGAAGGAGTTTAGTGATGAATATACAGCTAAGTTACCAGAATGTAATGCATTGGAGTTTGTGAATTCAGTATCCTTTTTGAAAAAATCAGATTATGGTCAAGCACATATTTTTGATGATTTGAACAATGAAAATTTTAAAGAATATTCAGATATATGGTATAAAAGAAATCGTTTAATTGGAGATAACATCATCGAAGTTATTGAGTCAAAAGACGCGAAAAGAGTTGCTGTCTTTTATGGATTTATGCATGTATACCCAGTAAAAAAATATTTAGAAGAGCAAGGCTATAAAGTGAAACTACTGGAGCATCTTGATTAATTTTTATTCGCAATTCCGCTATAAGGATGATGACCATAAAATCCAAGGTGTTGCCAAAAGGAAGATGATCGTATTTAAAACGGTAATGATGGCGCCCTGTTTATATATATCTTTCGATGATAAATAACCACTTCCAGCATATAAAACATTAGAACTCGAGGCTTGCGGAGTAATGACTGCAAAATAATTAGTGGCGAAAGATAACATAAAAGCCATGAGTGCAGCGGGTACTTGAGCATTGACACCCACTTGTAAAAAAACAGCATACAAAGCGAGTAATTGTGCTGTTTGACTCACAAAAAGGTAGTGAATCCCAACATATAAGACGGTTAAGAAGATATATACAGTGACCCAATTATAATCGCCTATGTAGACCGCAAATTGCGCCCCTAAGGTTTTCATAAAACCCAATTCATTCAATGCAGAACTCATCATGTATAAAATAGCAAACCATACATAGGTTTCGAGGGCATCTCCGGTACCTTTTCGAATATCTTTAAGCGTATAGACATTGGTCAACATGAGAATCGATAACCCGAGAAAAGCAACAATGGCTAAATTGATGTCCAAAACGGAGGAAAAGGCCCAAAGGAGGATCATTCCAAAAAATGTAATGCCCATAATCCATTCTTGTTTGCTCATAGGGCCCATTTCATGCAGTGCATTTTTAGCCATCTCGGGAGCTTCCGGAGTGTGTTTAATTTCTGGCGGAAAGAGTTTATACAACACATAAGGTATTGCCATTAGGGCAATTAAACAAGGGACAGAAGCCACAAAGATCCAATTTCCAAAATTCATATTTACTCCAAATTGAGCAGCAATTCCCGCACCTACCGGGTTGGCAGCCATCCCAGTAAACCATAATGCTGAACTGATCGTGAATCCGGAAATGGCGGTCATCATAAGATAGCTTCCCGTTTTATTTCTGCCTTCCGGTGTCGGTTGGGATCCCGTATCTAAGGATAATGCATGGACAATGGGATAAAGAATTCCTGATCTTGCCGTATTACTTGGGATGGTAGGTCCAAGAAGAGCATCTGTGGCCACAATGCAATAACCCAAACTTAAGGTAGACGTTCCGAATCGGCGAATTAGTAAAAAGGCAATTCGTCTTCCCAACCCTGACTTAATGACTCCTTTTGCAACCAAAAAAGCAGCTAAAATGAGTAGTATAAAACTCTCAGAGAATCCTGAAAAAGCTTGTTCAGGAGTAAGAACTCTTAACAGGACCGCGGCAACCAATGCGAGAACAGACGCAAGAAAAATAGACATGGCATCTAATAAAACCCCAATGATGGCTGTAATAAAAATGGCAAACAAGTGCCAGGCATCCGGTGACAGATCCCAAGGAATGGGGAGGTGCCAAATGGTTATACCCAGTAACAGCGTGATGATTCTTTTTATCCAGCGTAATTTCTGGGAGTTCTGTGATAGTCCTTTTACTTCAGTTGAGCTCATTGGATCAATTTCAAATTATTTATTAACTGCATATTATTTTTCGTCTTTTAATCTTCTCCGTCGATTCCGCAGTGATTGGCATTTTACATTGTCGTATGTCGTTTTTATTTTTCATTCAACTTATAAAACCTATGCTCATCGCAGACTTTATTATTTTTTAAAATTGCATTTTTGAATATTCCTTCCCTTTCATATCCATTATTCTCAAGCACTTTCATAGATGCCATATTATATTCAAAAACACCAGAGTAAATCCGATTCAAATCGAGCTCGTCAAATCCATAGTTAGTAATCAATTCTACAGCTTTAGTGGCGATTCCATTTCCCCAGAATGGTTCTCCAATCCAATATCCGATTTCAGCAGATTTTCGATATACGTCCTTTTGCATTACTAGTCCAATTACACCAGAAAGTTTGTCTTTGTATTCTATTCCGAAAGTTTGTTTGGGAACTTCTTTTTTCGTTTGGTTTATGAAAAATTCGGCATCGCTTTCCTTATAAGGAAATGGAATATAATCTCTTAAATTATCCCAAACTTTTTTATTATTTGCAAGTTTTGCCAATTCGGCTTTATCTGATAATTTAAGAGGTCTTATTTTGATTTTTTCTTCCAATTTTATTTTTTGGTGAAATGACATGCAACTCGTAAATGCTCAATTCAATCAAGTATATCCAACAACTAAGCAAGGGTAAGAATAACTTTGTTTACTAATACGCGCGGATATTCAGCCAAATATAGCCAATTCTAAAAAGAAACCCCTTCCCTACCAAAGTTGGCGGAGAAGAGGGTATTCAATATTGATTATTTCAGATTACCGCTTGAACAAGATGCGTACACGCTGTACTTGTCCATCTACAATGATCTTTAGGAAATAGAAACCACGGTTTAAATGACTTACATCGTAACTAACCGTCTGCTGCCCGGCGGGAAGGTTTTCCTGGGCCTCAAAGACTACGTTTCCATGAAAGTCATAGAGTTTAAAGTCCACTAAGCCTTCAATGTTAGTGGTTAATCGAACATTTAACTGTGGGCCTACCGGGTTTGGTACTACCCGAACATTAGTCACAAATACCTTATCAGACTCCTCGCAAGAACCTAAGGTGGCTCCCAAATTCAACAAGGCGGGTACGGCTTGTGGCGCTATACAGATCGTACGTCCGTTAAGGCATACTTCCACTTTAGGTCGGTTGGGGTTGCCACAAACCACGTCGATCACTTCTACGTTGATATCGGCAGTAGCGGTACAGCCATTGGCATCGGTAATAGTCACGGTGTAGGTGGCAGTCGTCTCTGGACAGACTTCAATAGAAGCTGTGGTTTCACCTGTATTCCAGATATAGGTGTAAGGAGCGGTTCCTCCTATCACGCCACTCACCTCCAAGGTGGTACATTCTTCCGGGCCATAGCCAAAGAATACCGTGGTATCTTCTGAAGCCACAAACTCAATAGGATCGGGCTCTTCTACGAGTACCATTTCCATTTGGGTGGCTCCCAAGGCATCTGTAGCTGTGACTTCGTAAATACCTGCGCTTAAACCTGTAGCCGTAGCTGTGGTTTGTCCGTCGCTCCACAAATAGGTATACGGCGTAATTCCACCTGACACCGAAATGGTCGCTGTTCCATCTGAACCTCCGTTACAGGTTACATCCGTTGCAGAGGCATCTACCAATTGGAAGGCCTTTAACTGCAAGCTGGCTGAGACCGGGAAATGATCCGAAGCCGTTTCCGTATACATATTATCATAAAACTCATAATGCACACGCACCGTTTGGTCAATATAGTTATCGTCCAACTCATCGGTAATCGCAATGTGATCGATCATGTTTTCTCTAAAGACAAAAGATCTAAAACCGGCATCACTGAGGGCGCGGGATACAATGGTATAATTGATGGTATCATCTGAATATTCTTCATAGGTCGTAACTGTGGTAGGAACATCGGCCACCGTTTCGTCCACGTCGTCATTATAATCTCCTAACAGAATCAAATTCGCATTAGGATAGGTGGCGTCGAGAGAATCCTTTAATACCTCTACGTCATACTTACGCATATCGTAACGCTCCTGAGCTCCTGTGCTTCCGTTAGCTCTAGCGTGCAGGGCGACAACGTTATAGGGTTCGGTTTCGCCACCGATTACCACATCCGCGGTGAGAAGGAATGGGAGTCGGCCGCTGGCGTAGAAGCGATCGGTTGTACTTGGATAGCCCACTAAGGCCGAGTCGTCTCCTCCGTTATATAAAGGGTGAATGCTTTCCAACAGCACCTTGGTCGATACATTGGTTACGGTCGTGGTGTTGTAAATAAATCCTATTTTTTGTTTCACTCCCGGATCGTTTGGTCTTGAAACCGCATCCGATAAAATAAAGGCATAACCAGGGATTTCACTTACCATTTGCGCAAATAAGGCATCGTCGGAGATCTCTTGCACAGCATAGATATCCGCATTTAGAGCAATGATAATGTCCATAGCCGCTTCTTTTTGAATAGCATCCGAATTGGGGTCCCCTGCTGGCGGTGAGTTGGACTCATCTCCAAACCATTCGATGTTCCAGGTGACCACATCCAGAGTTTGCTCCTTCGGAACTTCCACCGGAGGCACTGGTGGCTCGTAAGGGCCTGCGCAGGACATATCGGCAGCACTTCTTGGAAGTAATTGATAGATCTCGAAAAATCTACCTACCACACCAATTAATTCAGAGCAGGTTTCCGGTTGTCCGAGACCAACGATTTCGGCTACATCGTTATCAATTCTAATTTCTCCCGGACCGCTGGAATCGGTCAATATATAATTCGAATTTCCAAAGAGAATATCTCCGGGAGTTGGGAACGAAGGATCTACAATTCGAACCAACTCTGCCGGATGACTGGCCAATTCAGCTAAAGTAATCGTCAAAGGTGTGATGGGAACATTAGGGAGGCCATTATTTTCTACAGCGGCAATCGCATTGAGCTGAACTTGATCGTTAAATGCGCTTCGAGTTCCGGTCACAGTAATTGAATCACCAATCGCAAATAGGCCGTCACCATGTACCATTTCATCAAAAATGGCAATTCCTGCTGTGCTATCCTGTAAGTAAGCAGAACCAGAAAACTGATCCGAAACCGTTAATACTCCACTTACGGTAACTACTTCGCTTATGGCGGCGTTTCTTGCTTCCAAAATAGAAATTGGCGGAGGTGGTGGCACAACAGCTCCGTTTTCCGTTCCCGGTGTAGGCGTGTCTTGTGTATAGGTAGCCGTATTTCTGGCTCCTCCAGCACCATTGGGAATACGCTGATTCGAATCGCCATCTTTATTGCCCATGCCTCCCTCGTCGATCTGCGCCTGTCCAGCATTCAGCAAAACAAGTAGACCTGCATCATCGGCATCGGAAGTGTCATAAACCAAGGCATCTACGAGTCCTGTAGTGGTCACCGCAGTTCCGTTGGGGAAACTTGTGGCATCTGCTTGGTACAACGCTGCTGCATCTGCACCGTTTTGGAACGTATTGCTGGGTACGACCACATCGACATTGGCAACAGCTGCATTACCCATAACGAAGTATCCTTCGGCATTGGTTGTAAATCCGTCCAAATCGAAGGCATTATAACTGGTATCGCCGTTTCCGTTGTAAAGTACGATCGCAAATCCTGATAAAGAAGTATTACCCACTCCTCCGTCATAAAGTTCTATAAATTCTAAAGTATCGGTTCCAGCCGTATCGGCATCCAGTTCATTTATGATCAAGTTAATAGGCACCGTAGCGTTGGTATTAGAAGCGCCCGGGGTTGGTACAGCTGCCACGTAAGTAGACGTATTTCTTGCTCCCCCTGTGCCATTCGCAAAGCGCTGTAACGAGTGGGCATCTTTATCTCCTTCATCACCCTCATTTACCTGAGGTTCTCCAGCATTCAGCAATACTAATAGGTCGGGATCGTCGCTATCGTTCGTATCGTAAACAATGGCATCTTCTAAATTAGTAGTAGTCACCGCCGATCCACTTGGAAAGTCGGAAGCATCGCCACTATATAATCCCACAGCGTCAGCTCCATTCTGTAATCCATTACTTGAAAAGGTAAGAGAGACATTAGGTACAGCTGCATTTCCAATCACGAAATAACCCTGTGCATTGGTAGTTTGACCGTCCAAATCGTAGGCGGCATAGCTCAAATTATTAGAGCCGTTATAGAAAACCAATACTTTTCCATCCAAAGCCGTATTTCCAACACCGCCGTCGTAGAGTTCTACAAATTCCATAGTGTCGGTTCCCGGGGTATCCGCATCTAATTCGTTGATAATAACTTCTGCTACTGGAGCCGGTGCCATATTTGCGGCTCCGGGTGTTGGCTCTAACTGAGCATAAGTATCGGTATTTCTTGCTCCTCCATCTCCGTTCGGGATACGTTGGGAAGAGTGAGCATCTTTATCGCCGGCTGCGCCTTCATTTACCTGCTCTTGCCCCGCATTCAGTAATACTAATAGCTCGGGATCGTCGCTATCGTTGGTGTCATAGACGAGAGCGTCCTCCAAATTGGCGGTTGTTACCGCCGAGCCATTCGGAAAATCTGTCCCATCTCCTGTATAAAGGGCCACTGCGTCTGCCCCGTTCTGTAAACCATTGCTGGGAATTACAATATCGACATTGGGCACCGCGGCATTTCCAATAACAAAATACCCTTCGGCATTAGTGGATTGTCCGTCCAGATCGAAAGCACTGTAGCTTAAATTGTTGGACCCATTGTAGAAAACCAAAACGAGACCGTCCATGGCACTGTTTCCGACACCTCCATCATATATCTCTACAAATTCCATAGTATCGGTTCCGGCCGTATCTGCGTCCAATTCGTTGATAATAAATACAGGTGTCGCTGAAGGGTCAAAGTTAGCTACCCCCGGGCTTGGCGCCAGTTGAGCATAGGTAGCCGTATTTCTTGCGCCTCCACTGCCATTTGGGATCCTTTGCGAGGAATGACCGTCTTTATCACCTGCACCTCCTTCATTTACTTGTTCTTGTCCAGCATTGAGCAACACTAATAAATCGGGGTCGTCACTATCGTTAGTGTCGTAGACCATGGCATCCTCCAAATTGGTCAGCGAAACCGCCGAACCATTTGGGAAATCGGATCCATCGGCCGTATATAAAGCCACCGCGTCCGCTCCATTTTGAAGTCCGTTACTTGGAATGACAATAGATACATTGGGCACTGCTGCATTTCCTATTACAAAATAGCCCTCGGCATTAGTAGTTTGGCCGTCCAAATCGTAAGCGGCGTAACTTAGGTTATTGGAGCCGTTGTAAAAAACGAGAACCAGGCCATCCAAAGCCATATTTCCCACTCCACCGTCATATAATTCGACGAATTCCATGGTGTCGGTTCCGGCGGTATCGGCATCCAGTTCGTTAATAATAACATTGGTGGCGCACATATTGTCAATTGTTGACGTCAAATGGGCCGCATTGGCATTGTTTGCCAGACTGTATCCAAGGCCAAAAAATAATAGTAAAAATGTGGATAACAGTAGTTTTTTAGATGGGTAAGTGTGTTTCATTTAGTGTTCGTTTTAGATTAGTTTAACTGGGGACAAACTACTGGGGAGTAATGAATTGAAATTCACTATAAAGTTAAGTTTGTATGAATAAATAGCTCTAATAATCCACAAGAGACCGATTAAAGTTCCAATTGATTATTTGCTTTTTAATAAGGCTAAAATTCCTTACAAAAAATAGTAAAAAAAAACAGGCTATGGATTATTTTGAAGATAAAGAAATTAACAATTCAAAATGAAATTAGGAATAGGCAGATGTGCACTGACTTTATACGTATAAAAAAATCTACCCAACCCCTTGAATAGATATCAAGGTAGTCACCCAAACGATAACTGAAGAAAAGAAAATACCAATAACATTGGCAGCAAATGCTTTTTTGCGCTCAATTTTAAATAAGTAGGTGGCGATAGACCCCGCATAAACACCGGTTCCGGGAAGTGGAATCATTACGAAAAAGATAAGGCCCCAAAACCCATATTTTTGAATTTTATCGCCTGAACCCGTTTTTGCTCTTCGCGCTACCCAAAGAGCAGCCTTTTTGTACCAATTCCAGCGTAGTAAATAATGGTTGACTTTGTCCAAAAAAAACATCATGATGGGAAAAACAAGCACATTGGCTCCAAAGGCCACCACAAAAACCAAATAAATATTGAGATCGTTGAGCAGCCCAAACGGAATCCCCACTTTGGCCTCGCCAAAGGGAGAAATACTCCATAAAATGGTTATAAAAATATCTGCTAACATTGGTTCACGTTTATAAAATGCAAAGCTACGGCTCTAAATGAACTGAAACCCTATTTCTGGTCATAAAAAAACATTAAATAATAACTTTAGGGTCAATTCAGAGTTTAAGACGAATTTAAAGTGCTTTCGTTACAAACTGTTGCACTAAATACTCAGATTCTTTGATCTCGGTATGATCTTTGGTCCAATTTAATTTCAAGAACATGTAACGAATGCATATTTATGCAGTCTTTACTACGTCATCACATCAATCAAACATCAATCAATGAAAACCAATTTATCATTAATCATTGCACTTCTTTTATTATGTAAACTTTCAGCCCAAGAAAAGAAATCGTTTCAAATTACTCGAACAGAATCAGCCCCAAAAATTGATGGAGTATTCGACGAACCCATCTGGTCAACCGCCCAAGAGATAAAGGATTTCACTCAGTTTAGACCCACCGCGGGCGTAAAAGACACAGAGGCGAATAAGACCATTGTAAAAATGACCTATGACGATCAAGCTATTTACGTAGCCGCCTATCTATATGATGATCCATCTCTCATTTCCAAACAACTTTCGAGTCGTGATAATTTTGGGCAGTCCGATTTTTTTGGTTTTGTTGTAAACCCCAATAATGATGCTCAAAATGATACCGAGTTCTTCGTGTTTGCCTCAGGAACCCAAGCCGATGCTATTGCAAATCCCAATATTGGGGAAGATTTTGGATGGAACGCCGTTTGGAGTAGTGCTGTAAAAATTAACGATGACGGTTGGACCGTGGAGCTTAAAATTCCTTATAGATGCCTGCGGTTTGACAATAACAATCTTGAAACCTGGGGGGTTCAGTTTCATAGACGCTTCCGAAGAGATGAATCCCAATATACCTGGAACCCCATAGATATTACGAAAGGAAATATTGGTTTGTATCATGGCGAAATAAAAGGATTAGAAAACCTCGAACCCCCAGTGCGACTGGCTTTTTACCCTTTTGTTTCGACCGTGCAGCAGAGTTTTGACGGTGAGCACGATTCTAGTTTTAATGCCGGACTCGACGTAAAATATGGAATTACGGAGAATTTCACCTTGGACGCTACTTTAATACCCGATTTCAGTCAGGCTGCCTTTGATAATGTTTCATTGAACCTGGGTCCGTTCGAACAGACCTTTTCAGAACAACGCCAATTTTTTACCGAGGGAGTGGATCTTTTCAATAAAGGAAATTTATTCTTTTCTCGTAGAATTGGAAACGCGCCCAGCACTCAAGCGACGCCTGGAGAAAATGAAGAGGTAATTGATTCACCAGAGACGGTAAAGGTCCTTAATGCAATAAAGGTATCGGGGCGTACTAAAAATGGGCTTGGAATTGGAGTTTTTAATTCGATCACAGAAAGTGCAAGCGCCACGATACAAAATACCGTTACCGGTGAAACTCGCAAACAGGAGGTGGAGCCTTTTACCAATTATAATATTCTGGTGGTCGACCAGCAATTTAATGGTAATTCTTCCGTAGGAATCATTAATACGAATACGTTCAGAACAGGTTCATTCAGGGATGCCAACGTTACGGGCTTGATTGCTAATATCATGAACAAACGCAACACTTATAATATTCGTGGAGATGTAAAAATGAGTAATGTTTATGAAAATGGTGAAACAGCTACCGGTTACAGCAGTTTCTTTTTTATTCGGAAGGCCCATGGCAAATTTAGATACAGTTTTGATCATCGCTATGCAGACACCAAATATGACATTAACGATCTTGGATTACAATTCAGAAACAACTTTAACAACTTTGGAGTAGATGCCAACTACCGCATCTTCGAACCTACTGAAAATTGGAACCGATACTTTATTAATACCTATATAAATTACACCAATCTAGCTAGTCCAAGTACCTTTACCGGCTTTGGTTTTGGCGGTAATTTTAATGGAACGACTAAAAAGTTACACAGTATGGGTACCAATTTGAACCTGCGACCTGGAAAACAATACGACTATTTCGAACCTAGAAGGGAGGGAAGTTTCTTTGTGACCAAAAATGGTGTCAATACCAATGCTTGGTTCGATTCCAATGGCAACAAACGATTTTCAATGAATTGCTACATGGGGTTTGAAACCTTTTTAGATAAAGATCGAGATTATGCCAACTATTGGTTTGGTGTAAGACCTAGATTTAGACTCAATGATAAATTCTCAATGTCTTATTCTTTTAATAGAGACTATTATATTGGTGATCGCGGCTACACCACACAAGTGGATGATGACGTGATTTTTGGAGATCGTAGAAGAGAAGAAATTGAACAACGTATCAATGCAAATTTCAATTTTAATCCTAATAATACCATAGCCTTAAGTCTTAGAAATTTTTGGGCCACGGTGATCTACGACGATCAATTATTTTCCCTAGAAGAAGACGGAAGTGTGACCAATACTACGGGATATACAACAACGAACGTGCCCAACGATCCAAACATCAATTTTAGCACCTGGAACTTCGATTTAAGTTATTCGTGGCAATTTGCACCAGGTAGTTTTATTACAGCACTCTATCGAAATCAGTTATTCAATTTTGATACCGCCGCTCAGGATTCTTATTTTGATAGTATAGATACTTTATTTCAACAGCCCATTACGCATACCTTCTCTTTCAAAATTCAATACTTTTTGGACTACAACCAAATTCCAGCACTTTTCAAAAAGAGGGACAAGAGAACGGGAAGGGTATCGACATTATAATGTCCCGGTACGGTCACTAAGCAAGGAAGAAGTCAATTCGTTCCAATTGTCACAAAGAATGGGTTTAAGATTTTTTTATGCTGAATATTTGTTTGCTATAGCATCGACGCAATTTATTCCGTCGATGGCGGCAGATATAATTCCTCCTGCATAGCCCGCACCTTCTCCGCAAGGGTACAAGCCCTGAATCTCAACATGTTCCAGGGTTTTTGCATCTCTCGGAATGGATATGGGGGAAGATGTCCTGCTCTCTGGTGCGTGAAGAATAGCCTTATTGGTATAATAACCCTTCATTTTTTTTCCAAAACTGATAAATGCCTTGCGCAAACGAGTACTGATCATTGGTGGCAATACAGTATTTAAATCTACCGAAATAATGCCCGGTTGATACGACGTTTTCGGAAAATCAACAGACACCTTGCCTTCCACAAAGTCGATCATACGTTGAGCCGGAACCTGCTGTGTTTTTCCTGCAGTTTTCCAGCAGGCATGCTCCACTTGCTTTTGAAAATTAAGGCAAATAAAGGGGTCATCTGGTTGGTAATCGGGGAGATCTTCCGGGGCTACGCTCACCACTATTCCCGAATTGGCATAAGGATTATTTCGTTTGCTTGGGCTCCAACCATTGGTCACCACCTCGTCTTGCGCGGTGGCGCATGGGGCAATAATTCCTCCAGGACACATGCAAAATGAATACACTCCCATCCCATCTACTTGCTCTACCAAAGCATAACTGGCTGGTGGCAAATAAGGATTGTCTGAATCGCCGTGATACTGAATGGCATCAATTAGCTCTTGTTGGTGTTCAATGCGAACTCCAATGGCAAAAGGTTTAGCTTCAATTTTAATTCGCTTTTCATGCAACAAATAAAAAATATCTCGCGCCGAATGCCCTGTTGCCAATATCACCTCATCGAAAGTGTACCATTCCTTATTATTTACCTGAATGGCTTCCACCCTTCCGTCCTTCAATGAAATGTCAGTGAGCTTTGTGTTGAAATGAACTTCTCCCCCGGCCTGCAAAATTTCCTCTCGCATGGAGGTGATAATTTTTGGTAGTTTATTGGTCCCAATATGGGGATGTGCGTCGACCAAAATATCCGGATCGGCTCCAAAATGAACAAACCATTCCAGCGCTTTTAATACATTACCTCGTTTTTTGGACCGCGTGTATAACTTTCCATCCGAATAGGTTCCGGCACCACCTTCTCCAAAACAATAATTGGATTCTGGGTTTACGATCTGTTCTTTATTGATGCGTGCCAAATCCCTTCTCCGAGCTCTTACATCCTTTCCTCGTTCAAAAACAACAGGTTTTATTCCAGCCTCCACGGCACGCAAAGCCGCATAAAGTCCTGCTGGCCCGGCTCCAATGATAGCAATTTTTTTTGCTTCGGAAACGTCTTTTGACTGATACGGGGTGATGGCAGATTTTTCTTCACCCTTTAGCCAAAATTCAATCTGTAAATTTAGTTTTACCGGAGCACGTCTTGCGTCGATCGAACGTTTGCGTATGCGCCAATCTTTAATATCATTCCTTCGCAACCTTACCTTTTCAAAGGCCAAGTCCAAAATATAATTTTCATCCTTTTGTTTGTGGGGAGCTATAGAAATTTGGACCAGTAAACTCATATAAAGCCAAAGGTACTAGAATTATGTGAAGTCCGTTAACAACAGATAGCCTTAATTAATGAACACCATTTAGATAAACTCCTCCATATATAAATGCCGACAACTACTTTAAAAAAACATGTTAATATTGATACAACTTAAGATAGTTAGCCCTAAATTGAATCCCGATATAACAAATAATTAAAAAAGAACTGCATTATGAAAAAAATTATTTTACCTATTATGCTTTTGAGTGCTGGAATAGGCTTTGGTCAAACTCCATGTGACAGCGGAATGTCAGGAAGTTTTCCCTGCGATCGCTTTGACCTTCAATCTCAGGTGACCCTAACTGAAATGAGTGCCAGTTCGGGGAACGACTCATGGGGTTGGACCGATCCACAGGATGGGAAGGAATATGCCATCATGGGGCTTAACAATGGAACGGCATTTATTGACGTTTCGGATCCTAACAATCCCGTATACTTAGGTAAATTGCCCACCCACACCGACAATAGCGAATGGCGGGATATGAAAACATTCAATAATTACGTATTTATTGTGGCTGAAGCCAGCGGTCATGGTATGCAGGTATTTGACCTTACGCGATTGCGCAACGTAGCCAACCCTCCAGAAACCTTTACGGAGGATGCACATTATAATGGATTTAGCAATTCTCATGATATTGCTATTAATGAAGATACCGGTTTCGCTTATAGTCTTGGAGACAATACTTTTGGTGGCGGGGGCCATTTTGTAGATATTAATGATCCTTTAAATCCAGTAGCAGCGGGAGGCTATGGCGATGACGGTTATTGCCACGATGCGCAAATTGTAACTTATAATGGTCCGGATACGGATTATACAGGACGCGAGATATTCATTGGAAGTAATGCTAATGAAGTAGTTATTGTAGATGTTACGGATAAATCAAATCCGGTAGGGATTTCAACCATATCCTATTCCAATGTTGGTTACACCCACCAGGGATGGTTCACTGAAGACCAGCGTTATTTTATTGCAACTGACGAAGCTGACGAAGTAGATTTTGGTTTCAATACTCGCTTGATCATCTTCGATTTTGAGGACTTGGATAACCCTCAATTTCATTATGATTTCTTCGGAACTACACCGGCCTCAGATCACAATGTATTCGTGAAAGGTGACCTTGCCTATTTGTCTAATTATCGTGGAGGGCTTAGGGTTTATGATGTTTCGGATATTGCCAATGAGAACATCACTGAAATAGGGTATTTCGATACCTGGCCAGCGGACAATAACGCCAGTGCCTTTGTAGGAGACCCAGGAGCATGGGGTGTCTATCCGTTTTTTGAAAGTGGTAATATTGTAGTGAGTAATTATTCAGATAATGGCGGTTTCTTTTTAGTGAAAGACGGAGAGCTTTCGGTAGATTCGGTGGAGGCTGATGGATTTTCAGTGGCGCCTAACCCTGCTTCAGATTTTATAGCAATTCGATCGCAAGAAGTAGCTATTTCTAGTGTGGTTATCTATGACGTGAGTGGAAAACGTATCTATTCCGAAGAAAACATGAATGCGCAAACCAAAGAGTTGTCCATCGCTTCCTTTTCCAAAGGCATGTATTTTGTGACTCTAAACGATAGGGTTACCGTTAAAATATTAAAACAATAGTTTAGCAAATTGTAGATCAGTTTCCTGTCAAGGACATTCTATTCAATTGAGATGAAATAAAAAGCCCTTTGAATTATTCAAAGGGCTTTTACTTTATGTCATCGTATTTATTTTCGAATAAATGAACGATAACCACTGTTTCCATCCGAGGTCGTAGTCTTTACAAAGTACATTCCCGAAGGAAGATTAGCAATCTGTAATCTGGCCTGATATCCTTGAACATCTTTGGTTGCGGCCAAAGCGCCATTTACATCAAAGACATCGAGTTGGCTAATTTCGGGCCCTGTGTTGGATGGTATTTGAATCGATATAAAATCGGATGAAGGGTTTGGGCTAATCACAAAATCTAGCTTCAAATTCAGGTCATCTATAGCGAGTGGCATATCGTCTATGCGTCTCACATTTCCTTCCCCACTAAATTCTGAGATATACATGGCATTTTGAGCCGGGTTGAACACAATTCCCGCAGGATTATTGAAAGTAGCACTAGCAATGGGGCCATCATCATTCCCTTGTGAACTTCCGGCAAATAGAGACACATCATCGGTAGTTTCTGTTCCTACCTCATAAATTTTATGTGAACCGTAAATAGAACCCCAAAGTTTTCCATTTCCATAGGCAATAAAGGCCAAAAATGGACTGCTACCGCCGCCATCGGTTGGTACATTCGCCAAATAGGTGGCGTTATTCAAACTTACCCTATGAATATCTCCTCCAATATAATTTCCAACATATAAGTTCTCCTCGTCATCGAAGGCGAGACCAACAGGAACATCTAAAGGAGCACCCGCAAACAATTCGGTAATCGTGCCATCGGGAGATAGAATATTAACACTATTATTAGACACTAGTGTAAAATACATATCGTCGCTACTAGGTGATTTTTCAAGACCCGAGGGAAAACTTCCAACCGCAAAGGCTTCCAATAAGGCTCCTGCACTATTATATTTATTGATTACTCCTGAGCCGTAGTCCACAATAAAAATATTATCTGCCGAATCTACAGCAATACCATTGGGATTGGCCAAACCATCCACAAACACCGTAGCAACGCCACTAGGGTCTATTTTATAAACGGCATCTCCGGCAAAATTGGACCCATACAAATTACCACTGCTGTCAAACTCCATATCATCATCCACATCCGCTGCCGGGTCGGATAAATAAGTGCTAACGGTTTGGGCATTAAGGCCTGTCGCAACAAAAAGTAAGAGTAAAAATTGTTTCATTTGTTGAAATTTTAGGGTTAAACGTAGACTTTAAGTTATCATAAACTATGCTCCGGGTAGTAAGTATGCTATAAAGCGTGCGTTTATTGATATATATTCGTAGTAAACTGATATCTAAAGTACTGCAATTAGAAAGAAAGTCTCTGACGATTTATAAATCGGAATAAATTTAATGCTTGCCGACGTTTAGGTAGTTATAGTTTGCTGTTCTAGCCTTTTTTTTATGTAATAGGAAGGAGTTAGTCCAGTATATTTTTTAAATGCTTTATAAAAGGCTGAACTTGAAGCAAAACCAGACTTTTCAGCAATATGATCTACGGTGTATTTACTAAATTCGGGCACGGTTTCAAGGCTTTTAAGCGTATATGAAATACGTAGCTCATTGATGAAATTCGTAAACGATATTTCATAATGTTCGTTGATCACTTTAGATAAATAACTGGTATTGGTATCTATTTCTTTAGCCATTTTGGACAGCGTAAGATCGGGGTCCAAATAAAACTCTGTTGAAATTAGATCGCTGATAGCACCTTTAATGGCATTGGTTGTTGTTTTATCCAAGGTGGAAGCAGTGTTTTTAACCTTAACACCATTCTTTATAGGATTAGAACGTTCCATGTTTTCCTTCAGACGTCCCGCCAACTGTACATTTTTGGCGTATAGAATTTGTCTTTGCCGTTTCTGTCTTTGGTAGTAATAAAGAATTAAACCTAAAATTAAGAGAAGAAGCACCAGCGACAAACTAACGAGCCACAGTTGTAAATTCTGCTTCTGAATTACAAAGCTACTGTGCTCATTTTCAGCATTGAGCATTTCAATTTCAAGCTCTTTTTTATCCGACTCATACCGTTCTGTAATTTCTAAAATCTCTTGCCGAACTTTTCGCTCATCGATGGTATTCTTCAATTTTAAATAAGCATCTCCATGAGTTATGGCATTTTTATAGTCTCGAAGTTTTGTGTAAGTGTCCTTTAGATCTTTTAATATGGCTAGTGTTCGGTCTTCGTTGGTGGTTTGACTTAAAGCAAGGTTCAAATGCCGTAAAGCTTCTTGATGGTTTCCTTTCAATTTGTACCCTCCTCCAACAATATGCGACAGCCAATCCAATTGACAATCCTCATTATTCTTTAATCCCATTCTGGCATAATAGATGGCGCTATCGGCCTTTTTGTCTTTCAAATAATATTCTCCAATAGTGGCATAATTAGTAGGTAAAAACACCTTTTGCTCCTTCTTTTTGGCAAATTCCAGCGACCTTAAAGAATAGGCAATGGCGTTCTCAAGTTGTTCCTCGGCATTATACAACTCGGACAAATAATGAAGTATGGTTGTTTTATAATTTGAATCGCTGCAATACAAAAGCGCCTTTTCATAGTACTGCTTTGCATTGTTCAAATTTTCGAAATTATAATGTAAGCGTCCTATTTTTAAATAGATTAGCCCTAGAGAAAGACTATCTCGCAATGTCAGGTCATCATCACCTAGAACAACACCTTCGGCCGAAATAAGATGTTCCAATGCGCTTTTGAAATTACGCTCGTACTGCGATATCTCGCTATAGATCACATGGGTTTTAAGTTGAATACTATCATGAAGTTGGGTGGCATCCAAATTATCTTGCAGGATATCTTTAGCCCTACTCGGATTGGCATACCAATAATTGATCTTTGCATTGTTATAGTTCACAAGACCACTTAAGTTGACGTCTTTAATTTCCTTAGCAATGATATCCGCTCGTTTTGTATATATCTGGGCGCTGTCAAAAAGTTTCAGTACCGCATAATGGGTGCTCTTTTTTATACAGTCATGTAGTTCCTTGACTTTAATCGAATCCAGTTCAGATTTCGCCGGTTCGCTTTGCGCATTTAGACCAGCGCCAATATGCAACAGAAAAGATAAGAACATTAAAGTTCTAATAGGCTTTGAATAGAATATGTTGTTTGTGTTCATTTATGAATCAATAGATAGACCTTGTAAAAATAGGCAGCTTGCTTTTTTATAAGGTTAAAATACATCGAAATTCAAAAAAAAATCTCTCCATTTATAAATAGAGAGAGTATCGTAGTTAAAAAGCGATTTATTGATTATAAATTAATCCTAACTTTTTTTCATTAGATACTTTTAGCCTCATTTAACTAGTCAAAAGAATAACTATAGGTCACCGCGCCACCAAAAGTAGTTTCAATTAGTTCTCCACTGTCCAATCCGCCCATGAGCATAAATGTTCCAAAATTGTCTGTCGCATAGGTAAAAGAAGCATAGTTGTGCCAAACATCAAGGCTTGGCTCAAAAGGGGTTACAAAAGAACCCAGGTGTGAAACTAAGGTGCTCTTAAACACCCAGTCCACTTTTCCCACGGTCCCCATAAAGGCAAAATGATGTACTTGCTCTCTGTTGCTAATGATAGGAGAATTTTGCTCGTTCACTATGATGGAGTTGTCGATCAATATAAACGGCATTCCTATAATATTACCGTCATAACTCCAACCGCTTCGGTAAACATTATTCCTGAAATAATTATCCACCCCACTCACATCGGATGCGCTTTGGTCCGTCGTATCGATGTATTCATATAAAATACCTGTAAAAATCTTCTGCTGTCCGGGCTTAAAATGCACGCCCCATACACCATCGGGAAAGTTGGCCAGCCCCGTTCCTGAGCCATCCTCAAAGGGATGTTCATGATAGATCGAGAAATCGCCTATAGCGGTCAGGAACTCATAGTCGAGTAAATAGGTTCCCAAATGATTTCCCACGGCATTTTGTATTTCACCTTCCACATTTATTTCCGGCGCACTTTTCGCAAAAAAAACGTCCACAAAAGCACTAAAGTCGTTCGGTAGATTGCCGAATACGGGAGAGGTTCCTCCCCATTGTGCATAATGCTGAATCTGGGCCGTTAGTTTATTATTTTCATTGAACTGAGCTATCACCCCTAGCCTTTTATAATGGACTCTTACATCGTTCACGAACCGGTCATCGTTTAGCTGATAATGTGCGATGCCCCAATCCAAACTAAATGTTTCATTCAATTTTAAGGGATCGTTGGCCTCCAAAAGAAGCCCACCGAGAGGTCGCGCGTTATTGGAAACTAAAAAATTCTTATTTGTAGCCGAAAGGCCTTGCGCTTGTATATCTGCACGCTTTGCTCCTACGGTTGCTTTTAGCCATTTATTTTTAAATTGAAGATATAGATCTCTTCTCTGGAATTCGTCGGTTACTTCATCTCTGTAGAAGAATGCGGCTCCACCTTCTAATGAGGCATTGTCACTTAGCGCATAAAGTCCACTCACTTCTCCCAGTCCGGAAAATTGACTGGCCGCACCAAATTGACCATCACTATTAGCATAGGTCCAAAAAGGATTAATTTCTTCCGAAGAAAATAAACCGCTGGCCGATAGTTTTCCTTTCCAATTGATGGCGGTCTGCGCATCTGTCTTTAAAAAGATGAAAAAACAACAACTTAAACTTAGAATATACTTTTTCATTGGGGATAGTTTTCAAAATTAGGACCGAAACAGGCGCTGCCAAAAAGTTTTACTCTCATCCGAATAGCTGTAACCATATTTGTTCCCGTAACCAAAATTGTTCAACGAAACGTTGTTTAAGACGGTGGCTACATTAACCAGTCTTCCGTCTTCGATCGCGTCGCTTGGGAACTCTAGTAATCTCTTCTCCGTATAATTGGCCCTAATAACGTAAAGTGTTACGTCCGCAAGTTTGTTAATAATAATCGTATCGGTTACCAACATGGAAGGTGCCGTATCTACCACAACATAATCGTACATATCCCTAATTTCATCAAAGAAATCCTTGGTTCGTGGTTCCATAAGTAATTCTGCCGGGTTGGGAGGTATAATACCGGAAAGTACTATACACAGGTTCTCATTATACCTGCTTTGAGCAGCCAAATCGGAGACCGAAAGAGAGTGGTCAATAATATATTCGGTTAAACCCTTTCTAGATTGAGATTCTTTAGGTAAGTATCGCTGCAATTGAGGATTTCTAATATCAGCTCCAACCAAAGCAACCTTTTTCCCGGTCTGAGCCAGGGTAAGCGCCAAGTTAAAAGCAATAAAGGTCTTTCCTTCTCCTTTAATGGTTGAAGAAACAAAAACAGTATTGGCCGTATGCGTGTTCTTCAGTTTATTAATGAATAGATATTGGAGATTGGTTCTTAATATTCGAAAGGATTCTGCCAAAATACTACGGTCATTGGACTGTATTAATTCCTCCTCACCTTTCTTGAGTTTTGGAATTTCACCAATGAGGCTTGTATTACGCAAAGCTTTTTCCACATCGTGGCGATTGTTCACTTTATTATTCAATAGAGAGCGTAAATAGATGAATAAGAAAGGCACCAATAGCCCGGCTAAGATCGCCCCCAAATAAATTAAGAGTCTGTTGGGAGATACAGGAGCGTTGCTACTAAATGCATTGTCCACTACCTTAGCTTTGGAAGCAGTCACCGCCAATGAAATGGAAGCTTCTTCCCTTTGCTGTAATAAGAATAGATAAAGTTGTTCCTTAATAGTTTGTTGGCGCTCAATACCTCTAAATATCTTTTCTTTTGCCGGAACTCTGGACAACTTCGAATTAAGAGATGCCTCTCTGAAGTTTAGATCGCGAAGGCTAATTTTTAATGTATTGGTCGTGTTTTTTAAGCTACTTAGAATGTTGTTTCGAATACCATCTATCTGATTGTTCACATTAATAACAACCGGATTTTTAGCAGTAGACGTTTTCAGGAGTTTATTACGTTGAAGGATAAGCGCATTATAATTATTTACGTCCTGCGTCACCTGATCTCCTTCCAGGCCGATATTGGATGGCAACAAGTCATTATTTGTAGCTTGTTCCATGTAATCGATCATAGTATTGGCCAATTCTAATTGCGTGTTAACATCGAACTGTCTTTTCTCAAATTCACTCGCATTCTCCAAAATAAGCTGCGCTTCGGCTTCGATATTGGTAAGGCGGTTGCTGCTTTTGAACTGCTCTTTATTGCGCTCTACTGAATCTAATTCTCTAGTAATTATCTCGAGCCGGGTATCAATAAAATCGGACGTCTTTTTTGCAACCTGGCTTCTATCCTCTTTGGCGTCTTCGTTATACTGAAAGATAAGTTCATTGATAAAATCTTCTGCCTTGGCACGTACTGGAGAGAGCAAGCGCAGTTGAACTACGTTACTATTTTTTATTTCATTGGAGACTTGAATTCGTTTTTGGTAGGCAAAGGCCAGGGCATCAATGTCCCGGTAAGTCACCATTACCTTCTTTCCTATAAAATTCTCAAACATTTTAGCATTATCTAAAACGGGTAAAACGGTAATTTTACCAAAGGAAAGTTCCACTTCCTCTCCAAAATTATAGGTGCCATCAATGGTTTTTGCCTCATTCTCCACATGGTATTGAGTTCCAGATAACACTTCAAAATTAAGTCGTGGCGCGTTCTTACGCTGCGTACTGTCGTTAAAAGAAAGGTATTGTACTATAAAAGGTTTATAAGAATATAATTCGGAAGTTTTAATGGTTCCCAGATTCTCATAGGTTATGTTAAGGTTTAACGCCTCCACCGCATTTCGAATAATTCGCTTGGATCGAAAAACCGCTAGTTCATTTTCAATTTTATTACTTCCATACCGATTCAAGAATCCTCCCAGATCCGAAAACGCAGCCAGCTCAGTTGCCCCTCCACCACTCTTTTCATCTTTTATGATGACTGTGGCACTGCTCATATAAAAACTCGTGGTGTACCGTAGATATACAAAGGCGCCAACGACAGCCAATATCACTCCCAAAATGAACAAAAACCAAAACCTGGTGTATTGATCCACTATTTCTCTTAGCGACTGCTCATTTTCTTGCTGCTGCGTATGGGAATTGCTCATAGGAAAGAAATTATCTGGTCAATAATATGACACTACTTAATACAATGGTGAACAAGGACAGTAGTGCCGGAACATCGGGAATAAAGCCTGATTTTTTCACTCCTTTTAATGACGGTTCTACGTAAATCACATCATTCTGTTTTAGAAAATAATACGGACTCGAAAAGAGATCGGTTTTAGTAAGATCGACTCGGGCCACCTGTTGCTTGCCGTCCACTTCCCGAATAACCATGATATTGTCTCTCTTTCCATCTTCGGAAAGATCTCCGGCCAGACCTAGTGCCTGCGGTAAGGTAACGCGTTCATCTGCTATAGTATATACCCCAGGAACATTCACTTCACCTAAAACTGTAACTTTAAAATTCATAATGCGTACATCCACAACTACATCCGTTATGTATTCCGAAAGCAGCGATTTCAACTGTATTTCCACCTGTCCCCTTGTTTTTCCAGCAACGTTCACATCGCCAATAACCGGAAAATTAATGGCACCATCTACGTTTACTAAATAACCTTGCAAACCAGCATTTGAATTGGTAATATTCCCTTCCAAGCCTGTATTTCTTTTGAAGGGAGCAAGCACGGCCTCATCCATGGACGAAATGGCTACGTAAAGAATATCGTTGCTCTCAATAATGGGCTCAAAATTTTGTTCGCTTAACTTATCGTTAAGCGCTTCGGCATCTTGAAAATAAATGATTTCCTTTTTTGTGGCACAAGAGGTTGCTAGAATGACTAGAGAAAAGAGAATGAAAAAGTTCTTCATAGGGTGCTTATATCAATGCAAATATAGGATTTCTCCAAAAACCATGATCACAAGTTCAATTATGTGGTTTCTAGTCCAGTTTTAGGTTTCGGTTTAGTATCCAACTCCTCAAATTCGGAGTTTTCGCTTATAAATTCTGGAACCAGTTCCTTTAGTAATTGCACCACCTTTTTGTCCTTATGTCGTGTGGCGGTCTTTATGATGGTCTTTATTTGCGTTTTGATCTGTAAAAAGTCCCCTGTAGGCACTTTCGATATCATAATTTTAGAGTGGTGGGTGGGCAAGGTTGTAGACGAATCGTTTAATAATTCTTCATACAGCTTTTCACCGGGCCGCAAGCCTGAAATTTTAATATCAATATCTTTGTAGGGCTCTAAGCCCGAGAGGCGAATCATACGTTCTGCCAAATCCAATATTCTAACGGGTTTCCCCATATCGAAGACATAGATCTCCCCTCCCTTGCCCATAGTACCCGCCTGTAAAACCAACTGGCAAGCCTCAGGAATGGTCATAAAATATCGGATAATCTCCTTATGAGTTACCGTAACTGGTCCTCCTTGAGTAATCTGTTTTCTAAAGTGTGGAATTACAGATCCACTTGATCCTAAAACATTTCCAAAACGAGTGGTAATAAAACGGGTATAGACTCCTTTTTCATTTTGAAGTGATTGTACGTACATTTCGGCGGCCCGTTTAGAGGCACCCATTACATTGGTAGGGTTCACCGCTTTGTCTGTCGATACCATTACAAATTTATCAATGTCGTAAGTGATCGACAAGATGGCCACGTTAACCGTTCCCAGAATGTTTACATAAATAGCTTCATGCGGATTCCTTTCAATTAAAGGAACATGTTTATAAGCCGCGGCGTGATAGATAAGATCAAAATCATATTTCTTGAACATCAACTCCATCCGATACATATTACTGATATCTGCCAATTCAGTAATAAAATTCAAATTGGGTTTGTTCTGTAATAAATAAAGTTCAAGTTCGTGTAAGGCAGATTCCGCCTGGTCCAAAATAACCACCAGTTTCGGTTGAAATCCAGCAATTTGTCGCACGATCTCACTACCTATAGAACCTGCTCCGCCAGTAACCAAAATGGTCTTGCCATTCAGGTCTTTTTGGATCATTTCATCATCAATAACGATGGGTTCTCGTTCTAAAAGGTCTTCAATTTGAATAGGCTTAATTTGATTTTTGATATCGTCCTTGGTATTCCACGATTCCATATTGGGAACGTTCAACACTTCGATTTGATGCGCCATACATTCCTCAACAATTTCATTTTTTAGTGTTCCATTTAGAGAATCGCTTACAAGAATAACCGCCTCAATATCGTAGGCCAATAAGGAGGTAGCCAAATCGCCTTTGACAGGAATGACAGGTTTTCCCAAGATCTCATACCGTTTAGACACCATACTTTTGGTCAGAAACCCAATTAGTGTATAGGGTAAATTAGATTCGGTGGTAATGGCTCGTCCCAATGAAATAGTGCTATCATCAACCCCTACAATGGCTACTCTTTTTTTATCGCTTCCTGCTGCTGTTCTTTTTAAAAATAGATAGCTCTCCTTAACAGCAATTCTAAAAACCAACATCATTGAAAACGACAGCAACATAAAAATAAAAATAAAGGTGCTGAGGAAAATTTTCTGATCGGTTATGCTTTCATAGATAATATTAAAAACATACAGACTTCCGGCCGAAGAAATCATAGCAAAAGCTAATTTTCGAATATCGGTAAAAGTCGAGTGTCTGATAATACCAGAATAGGTTTTAAAAACAAAAAAGAAGAAAATACTTATTGCGGTAACAACCATTCCTTGCTGAGGAATCGAAATTACATCATGAAACGTGATGGGAGTTCCCAGTAGGATAAAATAAACCAAAACAATGGAAGCTACCACCAGCAAGGTGTCTATTAAAGCGACAATCCATCTGGGCAAGTATCGTTGATCAAGTAGGCTCAACTTGTTATCGCCACTATACAGCTGTCCAAAGATATGTTCAGTTTTTTTCACGTTCTGGGGGTAGGGGTATACAAATATAGTTATTATCTAAACTATATTCTCAATTACTGCGCGAATACGTTTCTTTTGTTCCGAAGATAAATTGGATCCGGAAGGAAGACACAGACCATTAGTGAACAGCTTTTCCGAAACATTTCCACCATAATAAGGCATATCTGAAAAAACGGGCTGCAAATGCATCGGCTTCCAAAGTGGTCGAGATTCAATGTTATCCTCTGAAAGAGCCAATCTTAGCGCTTCTGCAGAATATCCAGCGTCCGAATTCAACGTAACACAACTCAACCAATGATTGGAAAACAACGAACTGTTCATTTCGCTGAAAACCGTTACCCCCTTATTTGTTGCAAAAAGATCTGTATAAAATTTTTGATTAGCGCGCCTCAAAGCCACATGCGCATCCAAAACTTCCATTTGTCCTCGACCAATTCCGGCGCAAATATTGCTCATTCGGTAATTATAACCAATCTCAGAGTGTTCATAATGTGGGGCATTGTCTCTAGCCTGCGTGGCCAGGAAAACGGTCTTCGCCTTTATTTCTTCACTTTTTGTGACTAATGCACCTCCACCCGAAGTAGTAATGATTTTATTTCCATTGAAAGAGAGTATGGCAATATCGCCAAAGGTGCCACAGGGTATTCCTTTATAAGTACTGCCCAGAGCTTCGGCGCTGTCCTCGATCAGAGGGATTTCATATTTTTTTGCCACGGCAAGAATCTCATCTACCTTAAATGGCATACCATATAAATGAACGGCCACGATAGCTTTGGGTTTTTTGCCTTTTATAATTCGGTCCTGAATAGCCGACTCCATGTGAACCGGGCACATATTCCAGGTATCAGCTTCACTATCTACAAAAACAGGAGTAGCTCCCTGATAAACGATGGGATTGGCTGACGCAGAAAAGGTCATTGTTTGACAAATGACCTCATCGCCTTGTGTGACTCCCAAATGGATAAGCGCCAAGTGTAATGCCGCCGTCCCTGAACTTAAAGCAGCTACATGGTGGTTTCCACCCAAATAATCTTGCAAAGCTTGTTCAAATCCCTCAACATTGGGACCCAAAGGGGCGATCCAATTGGTATCAAAGGCTTCATTTACATACCTCTGTTCTGTACCTCCCATATGAGGAGAGGACAAATAGATTCTAGAATTCATTATCGTTTATTATATCTAATTATTTTTGAAGGGTTTCCATAGATTACAGCATGGTCTGGAACGTCTTTCGTAATGACCGCTCCTGCCCCTACAACAGCCCATTTTCCAATGTTAATTCCTGGAAGAACAATACTACCGGCACCAATTAAAGCCCCCTCTCCTATGGTCACTCCTCCAGCAATGGCCGCGTTGATAGCGATATGGCAAAAGTCACCAATTTCAGTATTGTGGGAGACCGTTGCATTATTATTGATGATACAAAAATCGCCAACACTAACAGCTCCATCAAGTACCACACCAGGTAAAATCTGACACCCTTTGCCCACATTAACAGAAGGATAAACCGTTGCGCTTAGATGAATAAAACTTGGAAAGTTAGCTTTTAGTGTTGCCGAAATTTCTTTGCGAATTTCATTATCGCCAATAGCAATACACACCGCATCATCTGGGGCAACTAAAGTTTCATTAAATTTTTGTACCGGCACCCCTAAGATCTCTTCCCTTGAAGGAACATCGTCGTAGATAACGATCGCTTTTGCATGACCTGAGCCATTAATGAGCTCAACGGTCGCGAAACAATGCCCTCCGGCTCCGTACAAAATAATTTCTTTCATTGACTTTTATTTCCCTTAAATGCCTCTGTAGTTACAGAAGTTTGATTACTAATACCCTCTCTAAGAAACACTTTTCCTAGAGTTTTGAACAGGACTTTCACATCCAATACAAAAGTAATATTTTGTACATAGTATACGTCCAATTCAAATTTTTCTTCCCACGAGATTGCATTTCGCCCATTAACTTGTGCCCAACCTGTAATTCCAGGCCTTACATTGTGTCTCTTTTTTTGAAAAGTATTATACAACTTTAGGTACCCGGGTAATAAGGGACGAGGTCCAACAATACTCATATCTCCTTTAATGACATTGAGCAATTGAGGTATTTCATCGATAGAAGTAGACCTAATAAACTTACCAATAGCAGTTAGGCGCTCGGAATCGGAAAGTAAATTTCCCGAAGAATCCCTTGCCTCGTTCATGGTTTTAAACTTTAGGATAGTAAAAATTCGTTCGTTTTTTCCGGGTCTTTTCTGAAGAAAAAATGGGCTCCCTTTTAAATGTACACTCAATAATACAGCGACAACCAGAAAGATGGGGAATAGCGCCATAAACGCCAACAGCGCTGTGAAAAAGTCCAGTATAGGTTTAACGAAATTGATATACACCCAGCAAAAGTACTAAAGATAATCGTTACAAACTTTGGTATTCTGCTAACATTGCCTGCCATATTTCTGAACGTCCAAAACGGGATTCGATTTTCGACCGACTTACCTCCGACGTTCTATTTAATAATTCAACATCTTCAATAAGTTGATGCATGGCATTGTAAAGCTCTTCTACATTCTTTACCGGGACTATGAGCCCATTAACCCCGTCTTCGATAATCTCATTACACCCATTAATGTTAGAAACAATTGAAGGTAATCCCATCGCACCAGCTTGCATGACCACATTAGGAAATCCTTCTCTGTAGCTTGGAAAAGTCAAGGCATCACTTAAGCCGAAATAAACTCGAACATCTTTTTGAAATCCGGTGGTAACAATTTTTGGATGTTCCAATATCTCTTTGGCGGTCATTGGAGCTACCGGGTCGAGGTCATCTTCATTCGGCCCAACTAATAGCAGTGTACAATCGGGATGTTTCACAAACAATTTCTTGAAAGCACTAACCAGTTCATCGATCCCCTTGTCCTTCACAATTCGACCTACAAAGACAAAAACAAAGTCTTTTGAAGGAATTCCTAGCACAGATCGTTTCGCCAGCAATTGATCTTCAGAAAAATGTGAAGCTGAAAAATATTGGGTGTCGATACCATTGGAGCTACCATTCCCAATCATACGAAGCTTGGAAGGTTTGGTAAACTTCTCTTCAACAATAAAATTAAACAGGCCGTTAGAATTGGGGTATACTTTTGTTGCAAATCGATAGGTCCACTTTTCAACTAAATTCAAAATACGTCGCTTGATTCCGGAAGCTTCCATTAGTGGTAAACCTGCTACCGTATGCAATCTGTTAGGCACTTTGGCCAAATAAGCTGCAAACATTCCAACTATGCCAGCTTTAGGTGTATGTGTATGAACTATTTTAGGCCGTTCTTTTTTTAGAAAACGATACAACCTCCAAACCGCCGTCATATCTTTTAAAGGAGTAATCTTTCGGGTCATGGGGAGATAAAATACAGCCACTCCTTCATGTTCACCAAAGATCTTAAGTCTGTCGTGTTCCGAAGAAACGGCAGTTACCTCAAAATGATCTTTCATAAAGCCCAACTGCCCCTCGAGTAATTTCTCCAAAGACAAAGGTATTGTTGTGACACGCACTAGTTTTGGTTTTTGCATAATTGGGTATAGAGTGCTAAATGTTCTTGTATCATTTTATCTATGTTGTATCTTCCGGCTCTTTTCAGACAAAGGGTGGTAACTTCGTTATAATAAGTGGTAGATTCGAACAGTGAATTGATTGCCGCTGCCAGAGATTTTTCGTCTCCGACCGAAAAAAGGACCCCTGCTCCTTCTACCACTTCGGTCAAACCGGGAACACGAGAGGCCACAAATGGACTTCCGCTTGCCAATCCCTCAATGCTCGAAAGTGAAAGTCCTTCGTAATGCGAAGAAAGAACTACTACATCTGCCATTTTTAGAAGTTGCGGAACGTCCATTCGAGTCCCTAAAAATTGCACCCGTTGTTCTAAGTGAAGTGCTTTAACCTGTTGTTTGCATAATTCCAGACGAGGTCCAGTGCCTACTAAAAGTAGTTGACAAGGTTGTTCAATAAGTAACAAAGACTTAATAAGTGTTTCCTGATCCTTCTGTTCTGTAAAGCTAGACACTTGAATCAATATCTTCTCTTCTTCCGAAATCGAAAAATCTAAAAAGTTGGCAGCAACTGCCTTCTCAATAGTATCCAGTGCCACTCCATTATGAATGAGCTTAAACCTTTCCTTTTTATCACCAATCTGCTTTTTTAATAGGGTTCCTACTTCCGAAGTAATGGTTACAATACGACTATATCTGCCATACATAAATCGGTCTATCGCTTTAAACAACCATCCTCGGCGTCTGTTGGAAGTGTTATGTTCTGTAAAGACCAAAGGCGTTTTTGAAAAGGATATAAACTTGGATAAAGCAACCCAGTATAGCGCAGGAAATAGATGTACATGTACTAGGTCGAATTGTTTTAAAAAAGGAATTATCTTAAAGATATGCAGCGGATTATATACGGAGCCCTTGGACAATACATGTATTTTGCATTGGCTTTTTTTTAGCGCTGCAAGAAAAGGATGATCCCTTCCGTCCAACAGCAGCAGTTCCATAGATACACCCGTCTCAATGTATTTCGGAATTGCATCCAGGAGAAGCTTTTCTGCCCCGCCTGTGCCAAGACTATTTATTACCTGTAGGATTCGCATAAATGGCGCGTTTGTTTTTACTAAAGCTATAAAAGGTCCATAATCCAAAAATAATGAGCCAGGGCATGAGCATATTCTTTTGTCTTAACATAATCCCCAAATTTCCAAGGATAAGGCTAAAGGCAACAGTTCCAAGTAAAAAATACAGCAGTATGCCTTTAATCAAAAAGGTAGACTTTTTAAATGCCCAATACGGTTTTTTAAAAAATATAAGGCCCGAAAAGCAAAGCAGTATAAAATTTTCAATAGAAGCTACCACGGCTAAAATTCCATTGATATCGAAAAACAGTGGTCTATACAAAAAGGTGAATGCCTTTAAAGGGAAAGAATAATTCGTAATATCCACTCCAGAACCCGTTCTGGATTTATTTAGGTTAGATGATCTGGTCGAGGTATATTCATCTATAGCTGTGGCTTCCAGGCTTTCTAATTGTATGAACTCCAATACGTAGTTAAAGATAGAGAGAAACCCGACAATAAAAACAGCAAATACAAACAGTTTCTGATAGGCTTTTAAACTTCCATCCATGGTAAATCCTATTCCAAAACAGGCCAATAAGAACAACATAATATGCGGTCTAATAGCCAACGAAACAACAATACTAATCAATAATAACAGCCATCGCTTTCGTAAATTCTGAAGGCAATAAACAAACAAGGCAATGCTAAAAAATAAAATCGCGTCCTTCCCTATTCCAGAAGACCAAAAATGAAAGTTTGGAAGAAACCATATCCAAGGAAAAATTGGAATCCCAAATAGTTTGAGTTCCGCAAGTTCGGTGAAGTCTCCAAAGATGTATTTCGTGGTTCTCAAAATATAGACGAATCCAAGGTATCCCAGAAGGGCGTACATCATGTTTCCGGTAAAAAATGAAAGCTGTAACAGATGAGACGGGATGTAATTAATTAAGTACATCAGGCCAGTGGCAGATCCTCTGTTGACCACATTCATGATGGCCTCCAGAGACATTTCTTTAGGGGCATCCCAATAATGTACGGCGTCTCCTCCAAAACTTGAGATGTAAAAATGGAATATAATGGCAATACCAAAATGAAAAAAGAAGAGCTGATTAAGTATTTTCTTTTCAGGCTTTGAAGCACCTTTGGAAAAATTTTTCAGATTATATCCAATCAGAAAAACAATGGCCGTTATACAAATATCAAGTAACGTCATTCTTGAGATTCCTTTTGAAACAATGTTGTAAGTTCCTGAAGTGTTTCTTCAGAAATATCCATTGGCTTGGATTGAGAGCTACTTGCCATATTGAACAACTTGCGTTTAAACTTACTTCCAAAAATAGCCGAAAATACGTCCTTAAGCCCTATTTTCTTCAGTAAAAAAAACAACCACTTAAATCGTAAACTGCGAGTTTTGTTCGTATGTGCCACTTCGACGTTCTTAAATTTGTCAATGTCAAGAAAGCCAGCCACCCTATTCAAAGTTAAATCCTTGTCGTTCAGGAGTTGTTCAAAGGAGAGTACAAGAACATGTTCAAAAAGCCCCTTGTAACGTTGAACAGACTGGGTATAACAACTCATCTCAATATAGCTATACCAAGGTAATGTACTATCTTTACGCTCTTTCAATTCGGCTTCAATTACTTCTTGAAAACTTCTGGTTTCCCTACTCAGACCAGTTAGCATTTTATAATGAGAATAGGCACGCGAAACGGGTTCTCTGGTGAGAATAATAATCCTCGCTTCTGGATTATACTGATGGATCTTTTGCGCAGATTCGGTTGCATGTAAATACATTGTGCTTCCCTCAGCCAAGTATTTCTCTCCATTATTGGGGCTAAATAGTTGCTCGTAATGCTCTTTCTTTTGCACATTCGCAATGTGCAGTGGTTTTGGGAAATCCCTTTGAAAATAGTTATCCAGCTTAAAGAAACGCGATGGTTCATACAGCAGGTCAGGGAGCTCATCTACGAAGTAGTTAGGTTCTTTAACTGGAGATACATAAATATTGGGATGACGGGCTAAGGTCTCCATAAAAGAAGTTGTTCCCGCCTTCATGGCTCCAACTACAAACAAGTTTGCCTTCGTCGTTTTCATATTAGCCTTTCAACATTTTAAAAATAGCATAGGTATTTTTGAAAGGTAGTGCTTTTAAAAGTTTCAATAGTGTTAAAAACTTTCCCGTCACCAGCTGTTTAGCCAATTCAAATACTTCTCGATCCTCATTTTTGCTATACCGCTTATAATTCTGAAAGTAACTAATCAAAACAAAGCGATTGTAGTAACTCTTAAACCATTGCTGCTCTTGCTTCGATAATTTTGAATTCACCGCCAATAAGGTATTCAAATAAACACAAAAATCCTGTGGTTGGTAATATGCCGAAGAAGCCGTGCTGGTCTGTACTTTAAGGTAGAAAGACACTGGCTTGTTCACAAAAATCACAGATTCATTTATGCACAGTCGGAGCCACATATCGTGATCCTCATGCTTTTTTTGTCCAGGTTTAAACATCCCTTTGGAAGCAAAAAGTTCTTTTTTGATTATCACATTGGACGAATTTATCAAGGGCAGGTATTTACTTATTACTTTGAAGTAATTAAGCTTTTCAGTAGCTCCATCTGCTGGCAAAAATTCATGTTCGTACCTTTCTGTGCTTCCCTCGAAAACACGACTACGACCAGCGGCAAATATCTTTTCTTCCGGAAAATCTTGAGTGGCTGATATCATGTGCTCCAAGAACTCGGGAGCCCAACGATCATCTGCGTCTAATAAGGCAATCCATGGATATCTTGCCGCTTCAATTCCGGTATTGCGAGCCACTGAAACACCACTATTTTCGATAGTAAGTATTTGTATGCGCTCATCCTTGAAAGTTTGCAAAATTCTCAAAGAATTGTCAGTGCTACCGTCATTTACAATAATGAGCTCGAAAGCCGTATGGGTTTGCTCCAATATCGATTCCAGCGTATCGGCAATGAATTCTTCTTTATTAAACAAAGGAACAACAACTGAAATCACTGGCTTTAATTTTAGGACTTCGTAGCAATAACGCTAAAAAATGGTCGCAGGCTTGGGAAGAGCAATTCGACCATTCTATATTTTAGAGGAAACTTACCCCTATAGATTAATTTTTCAACTTTTAAATTGAATTTCTCGAGGAATAAAATCACTTCGGTGGGTGTATATTCTCTGACATGTCCCATATGCCCATACTTTTCAATCTTCTCGTATTCTTCATACAATTCTCCGCAGCAGCTATACGATTTCCCTCTCAGTAGAAAATTTCGAATTCCGACCATTGATTTCAAATTCGGAGTAGAGATAAATAGCTTTCCACCTGGTTTCATGATTCGAACAATTTCAGAAATAACGAATATCAAATTCGTGTTAAGATGCTCAAAGACCTCGTTCATAATAATAGCATCAAAAACGCCATCTTCGAAAGGCAATTTCGTGGTGCTTATCATTCCTTTTACAATATAAATATCATTCGCATCAATACAACCTTGAAAACGACTCGGATCCACATCCAGCCCGGTTATTGAATATCCCTCATTTTTTATTGCACTCGTAAGAACCGGAGGTGTTGAACCTAGCTCCAGTACCTGTATTTGCTCAGGTTGCGGGAATTCATTCTTTAAATATTGTAAATCGAAGGAAAGCCGGTTTAAATGGTTTCTGGAATAATTATCATACCATTCTTTTAAATACTCCTCATCGGGATATACGGCCTCTCTGGATGCCTTGAGTTGGGATAGAACGGCGGCTTCTGGTTGGTACTTTTCCCTTATTTTCTTCATAAAAATAATCTGCTGATTTTATCAATTACTGAAAAACAGAATCGTTCCAACAAAGAAAGGTTCTTGGGGGAGCTCTCAGATGTGTATATAGCAATTGATCTAGTATTGGTTCTCATAGGGTTTCCTCCAATGCTATGGTTAGGTTTTACATAATATTCATTCGCCGAAAGACTTATTGCACTAAACGCAACAATTGCCTCTAGTTTTTCTTTCGGATGGGCAATGAAATCTGAATATCGTAAAAATAGGTAATTATCTTCATTGCGCAATCGGCGTAGTAGCAATTTGATCTTCAGCCAGGTTTTAACAATAAGTCCGTTAGATTTGATAGGCATCATTACTTCTTTATCATAGTATTCCGGCAATGCCACTTGTTTCTTCCAACTGTTTGCCACTGCCGGAAGACTCCTTTCCAAATGAATTATCCTAAGATCGCAAAATTTAAGTGCTCTAATCACATTAAGCCATCCCGGGCTTTTAGAGCTGTCAATGAGTACACTTTTTCCAGAATGTTCCACAATGGTTTGATAAAAAAGAATGACCGCATTTTTAAAGGTTTGCCAACCAGGTTCGCTCAGTATTTCTTCAATTTGCGGAATTTGTTTGAATTTCAACAAATAGGTGATCTTCTGCCACATCTCTTTAGGATCGTATCCAGGGATGTCCCTCTTAAGAACAAGATCTACCTGATGCCATAGGGTACACGTTTCAATTGGATCTCCACAACCACATAAGGTATCCGCCTCATAAAAGCGCTTCCAAAAACGATAGCATTCTCCAACGGACAAAGTTCCGTCCGCATTACTCAAAATTGAATCGAGTATCGTTGATCCGGACCGTCCGTCACCAGCTATGTAAATGATTTTCATTTAAATATGGTTGTGTTCACGTTGAGCTTTCTTTTTATATACGAAATCAGAAGGATGTTTTGCAATACCAGTACCGAAGCAAAGGCAATAGCGGCGCCCACAATGTCAAAATATAAAACCAAAGGTATACTTAAAACTGCGTTTATAAGCATCATTTGAATTTGATTGATCGATAAATAACTTTGGTGACCCGTCATATTTAGTACCGCACCCGCCGCACCTGCCATTGCATTTATTAATTGGGCGCCACATAATATCACCAAAGGAACGTAGGCATCTTGATATTCGGCCCCAAATAGAAAGCTCAGCAATGATCTGCCGCCTACAATAAAGACCAAAGCGACAGGAAGCGCAAAAACAAATACAATACGAGTAGTCTTAGTCACAATGCGCTGTAGCGTTTCTTTGTTGTTATTCTCAAAGGCAGATGATAAGTAAGGTGAAATGGCCTTGTTTAAGGCGTCCAAAGTGAATGAAACCAATGTCGCGCCTCGCATGGCAACATCGAATAAAGCGACCGCCTCCAAACTTCCAAAAAAAACCAAAACATAATTGACTAACTTCGACTTTAAAATCTGAACACCGCTACTGATTCCAAAAGGAGTTGCCTCTTTAAGCCATAACTTGTTATGATATACAGGTTTGACCGTTCTTATTTTTCGAAGCAATTTTGAATTCAGAAAAAAGTACCCCACTATAAAGGCTATGGCCTCAGCAATTACATGAATATACATAGCGGCTTGAGGTGTTAACTCTACCTCAGCGATAATCATAATTACAATTCCTATGAACAACAGGCCATTGCGTATAAAAGTATCCGGCAACTGACCTAATATCATATACTTAAGTCCCATTAAAGCCGAAGAGCGTAGTGATCCGAAGACCAATAATGGCAACAGTAAAAAACTGATCCAAAAGGTCTCAACGACCTCGGGGCTATACTGTTTCCACCAAATTAAATAAAGCAGAAAGGCAATAACACCAGCAAGGATACTAGTCAACAACACCAACAAATTGGAACGTATCAAAAGACCTTTTAAGGCTGGCAAATTTTGAGATATTTCGTACTTAGAAACATAGCGCACGATCATATTGGGCAGCCCAAGAGAAACGGGAATACTTACAATAGTTACCGTAGTAAATGCCAGCACATAGGTTCCAAAACTTTCTACCGAAAGGTATCTCGCCAAAAGGAGACCATTCAAAAAAGCAAATAAGGCACTCAAAAATTTAATCCCCAAGCTACCAGCAACGGCGACGCGAATTTGCTTGCTATTAAAGAAATTGGATATTTTCAAATTTTATTATTTGGCTACAATACCTATTGCCGCTATAGGATCATCCCGGCAGCAACGGTTTCATGGGTGCTGTCATCAATTAAAACAAAGCTTCCTGTTATTCGATTGTCACGATATTCATCGACCATCAGTGGACGCGTGGTTCGAACTTTAATACGTGCGATGTCATTCATGTGCAACTCCTTGTTCTCTTCATCTCGATTATAACTGTTGATGTCAATTTTATACAATACCTCCTTGATCATCGCTTTCTGTTCATTTGAAGTATGTAAAATGGTGTATTTAGCCCTTGGACGAGCGGCATCCTTTGTTAGCCAACACAGCATCGCATCGAATTCTTGAGTAGACGTAGGTTTGTTGTTCGCCTTTACGATCATATCGCCTCTGCTTATATCAATATCATCTTCCAAGGTTATAGCGGCAGACATAGGCGCATATGCTTCGAGTAAAGGACCTTCAATAGTATCAATAGATTTGATGGTAGAAGTAAAACCAGAAGGCAATACTTCAACTTTATCGCCAGGTCTAAAGATTCCGCTGGCAACTCTACCGGCATAACCCCGGTAGTCTATAAACTCTTTACTTTGCGGACGCAAAACCGTTTGCACTGGAAAACGAGCATCTATTTTATTGATGTCACTACTAATGTGCATATGCTCTAAGGTATGCAATAGCGGCGCTCCATTAAACCAGGTCATGTTTTCGGATCGGTTGACCACATTATCACCATCAAGTGCACTAATGGGTAGAAAACGAACATCCTTGGTATACAATTTCGAAGAAAACTCTTCAAACTGGGCAATGATATCGTTATAGATGGATTCAGAATAATCCACCAGATCCATTTTGTTCACACAAACAATAATGTGTGGGATTTGCAATAGGGAAGCAATAAAAGCGTGTCGTTTGGTTTGTTCGATCACTCCATGACGGGCATCCACTAAAATTAGGGCGGCATTGGCAGTTGAAGCACCAGTCACCATATTTCGGGTATATTGAATATGTCCAGGGGTATCGGCTATAATGAACTTACGTTTGGGCGTGGTAAAATATCTGTAAGCTACATCAATAGTGATCCCTTGCTCTCTTTCATCTCTAAGACCGTCTGTAAAAAGCGCTAAATCCACTCCTTCATGTCCTTTTCTTTTACTGGTAGACTCTACTGCTTCCAACTGATCCTCGAAAATTGCTTTTGAATCGTATAGTAATCGGCCAATAAGCGTGCTCTTTCCGTCATCAACACTTCCAGCTGTGGTAAAACGTAATAATTGATTGTTATCTATTGCCATCGTTTTGTACTAAATTTTTTATTTATTAAGTAATTGTTGCCTAGAAATAACCTTGTCGTTTACGGTCTTCCATGGCAGATTCACTACGCTTATCATCAGTTCGGTTTCCACGTTCGGTTTGTTTCATTGCTGCTACTTCTGCTACTATTTTCTCCAGGCTATCGGCATCACTTTCTAAGCCTCCCGTGATCGTAATGTCGCCCAAAGTTCTAAATCGTATTTTCTTGGATTCGATTTTTTCACCTTCTTCCAATTTCAAGTGTTCAGAAACGGGTATCCATGAATTACTTCTCCAAACCACGTCACGCTCGTGGGCTAAGTACAGGCTTGGAATGCTAATGTTTTCACGAAGAATGTAGTTCCAAACGTCCATTTCGGTCCAGTTACTAATAGGAAAGGCTCTAAAGTGCTCGCCTTCGAAGTGTTTTCCATTTAATATGTTCCAAAGTTCCGGACGCTGATTTTTAGGGTCCCATTGCCCGAAATCATCTCTATGGGAAAAGAAACGTTCCTTGGCTCTTGCCTTTTCTTCGTCTCGTCTTCCACCTCCAATGGCGCAGTCAACATTATTGCTTTCAATAGCGTCTAACAGGGTGGTAATTTGTAATGCATTTCGAGTGGCATTCTTACCTTTTTCTTCTGCTACCCTTCCCGTATCAATAGATTCCTGCACCGAACCAACGATCAATTGTGCACCCAAATCGGCGATTAGATCATCACGAAATTGAATGGTTTCCGGAAAATTGTGCCCCGTATCAACATGCATAAGCGGGAATGGTATTTTCGAAGGATAGAAAGCCTTCTTTGCCAAATGAGTTACCAAAATGGAATCCTTTCCTCCTGAGAAAAGAATAACGGGATTTTCAAATTGTGCCCATACCTCTCGCAAAATGTAGATGGCTTCCGACTCCAATTCATCCAAATAATTTAAATAGTATTTACTCATGGTGCTAACCTAATTTATTTTCAATATGTTTTATAATCACCGTAACTGCCTCGTCTACGGATAGTTTTGTGGTGTCAATCTCAATGTTGGGTTCTGAAGGTTCCTCATAGGGAGCATTAACTCCAGTGAAGTTTTGAATCTCTCCTGCTCTTGCCTTCGCGTATAGTCCTTTTACATCTCGACGCTCACACTCTTCAACAGGAGTGTTTACAAATATTTCAATGTAATTATTGGTACCTACAATTTCTTTAATCCCTTCCCTATCCCTTTTATAAGGAGAAACAAATGCCGCTAATACCACCAGTCCAGCATCTACCATCAAATGGGCCACTTCTGCAATACGACGAATATTTTCTGTTCTGTCTACGGGTGAAAAAGTAAGATTGCTGTTGAGCCCCTTGCGAACGTTGTCGCCATCCAGAGTATAGGTGTGAACTCCTTTCTCAACTAAGGTCTTTTCCACGGCATTTGCAATAGTAGACTTGCCAGAACCCGACAATCCCGTAAACCACAATAAGAATGAATTATGGTTTTTAATGGCTTTGCGTTCGGCCCTACCTATGGCAAAATTATGTGGAATAATATTTTCCTGCATTATCGTTTTAATATTTTCTTATACACGTAATTACGAATCTTTCCTAAGGGTAATCGCAACCATAAACGCTCATGGAAATAATAAAGTGCAAATTTAGTAATTAACTCGGTTAAAGCTATAAAAAGGGCCACTTCGTTAAAACTTTCTAAAACGGCTCCCGAAATCACAAATGTCATTGAAGTAGCCACCAATCTCCAGGAAATAGATTTGTATACGGTTCGCTTCTTTGTAACGGGGCCTTTTCTATATTTTTGCCAGACACGCTCATGCCCGTAATACACCAAAAATTTAATAAGAAACTCAGCAGCTCCAATTTTTAAAGCATCTTCAATGCTACATTGACCAAACAAGCAAGTAATTAAAAGCGCCACCAAAATGGTATCCATTGTCGCAATAACGCGCCAAGAGATTCCTTTGAGGATACTTCGAATATGCGATTCCTGTTGGTATTGAGTCATATTATCGAGTCACTAAAAAATAGGGGTTCAGTAAATTTTCTTTATTATACTGAAGTGGTCCCTGCGTATTCTGATCGATCACTTGTACTCCCACTGCTGTGCAAATGGCATGTCCGGCTGCGGTATCCCATTCCATGGTAGGAGCAAATCGAGGGTAGATGTGGGCATTTCCTTCCGCTACAAGGCAAAACTTTAAAGAACTTCCTTTGGAAACGATCTCAACCGATTTGTTTCTTTCTATTTCTGAAATAAATGCCTTGGTGTCATCATTCAAATGCGAACGACTTCCCACTACTTTAACCGGTTCACTCTCGTCTGCTGGATTGATTTCAGAAGCATTCATTAAAATATTTTCCACGGAAGTGTCCGCATCATCCAAAACTATTTTGAACGATTTGTCCGCACCTTCACCTGTAAAGTAAAGGGTTTTTGATACTGGTACATAAATAACTCCTAAAATGGGAGTTCCATTCTCGACCAACGCAATATTAACCGTAAACTCGCCATTTCGTTTTACAAATTCTTTGGTTCCGTCCAAAGGATCCACGATCCAACATCTACTCCAATGACTCCGATCTTTATAATCTGTCTGCTTATTTTCTTCACTTATAATGGGAATCTCTGTAGGCACCAAAAAAGTGTTGATGATCGTGTTTGCGTTTTGGTCTGCCACGGTCAAAGGCGAGTTATCGCCTTTAATTTCTACTTCGAATTCGGTTGCATAGACTTCCATAATTGCTTTACCGCCAGCAATGGCAGCCTGTATGGACGTTTTCAAATAAGTTATCATAGGGGTTCAATTAAGTGCGCAAATGTACAATAAATAGAAAGAATCTACGATTTCTTTGGCATAGTTTTTAGTACATAGTATTACCAAAGAGTATATGCGAAAATAGCTTTAAAATTTATGGCTATAACTTAACGTTTCAGAATAAATAGTACCTTTATAACAATGAAAAATCTTACCCTACTTATATTATTTTCAGTCTTTACGGCGAGCTGTCAGGACTACGGAAAACTAAAACTTATTGCCGATCTACCAGGCTCTATTAATGAGGTGAGCGGTATTGAGAAATTTCCTAATCAAGAGATCATTTGGACCATCAACGATTCGCGAAATCCACCCGAAGTATACGGGTACAGTTTGAAACGAAAAAAAATAGTGCAGACGCTCCGGCTGCTAAATGCCCCTAATATTGACTGGGAAGATTTGGCCATCAGTCCGAGCGGCATTTTATATGTTGGCAATTTCGGCAATAATGTGAGTAATCGAACCGATTTGGCCATTTATGCCATAAGGCAGCCAGGTAATATCGAGAAACGACGTATGGAACCCTCGGTTACTACATTCCATTTTGAAGACCAGGTGAAGTTTCCTCCGAAGAAAAAAAATGTTTCCTTTGATGTTGAAGCCTTTATATTCTTAGAAGATCACTTTTACCTTTTCACTCGGAACAGAGCCAAAAAATATGATGGTAAGACGAAAATTTACAAGGTTCCCGCTAAAGAAGGAGATTTTGTAGCGAAGCACATCGGAAGTTTCAAAACCTGTGAAGACCAAAGTGATTGTGAAATTACGGGTGCCGCAATTCATGAACCCACAGGTAAAATAGCTCTTTTGTCCTACAATAAGGTTTGGATTTTCAGTGATTATACGGAGGACGATTTCATGTCAGGCGAAGTTCAGAAGATAAAATTGGGGCACCGCTCTCAAAAAGAGAGTATTTGCTTTGTCTCTGAAAATGAGTTATACATCGCAGACGAGCGATCCCGTGGAGAAGGTGGAAATTTATATTCATTAACCCTTGAGGAATAGCAACTGCCATGTCCTTTAAAGACTCACTCCAAATCCAAAGGCAATTCGTATACCGTCGTCGCCACTAAATACCCCCAGTTGGCCTGAGAGCGTGTCTACTGCATTGATCCAAAAACCACCACCTGCGTTGCTATGCCATGTATTCGAACTCTCACCATCCAACCAAACTCTACCTGCGTCGTATCCACCAAATATACCTAATTGTATGGGCAGGATTCCTGTTTTAAATTGAGGGAAACTATAACGCAGGTCAGCACCAAAGGCCAGCGCACTTTCACCACTAAAACGTTGCGTTCGGTACCCGCGTAATCCATTTCCGGCACCTACGACCGCAGCCTGATAAAACTCGAACTCATCGCCAATATTGAACTGTCCTTCGGCCATGGTTTTAAGCACCAGCTTTCGATCCTTAGTAATGGCGTTATAGAATTTCAACATGGGATGAACATATCCATAGGTCCGTTCGGTATCATCGGCATTAGTGCGCACGCCACTGACTAACTTAAAGATAGTCCCACGCGTTGGATTGGCTGGATTGTCAAAATTGGAATAGCTGTAATCTACTTCAGCATTAACAAAGGTATTGTTCTCAAAGGTCTCCGGGAAATCGGCAAAAATTTGTGAGATAAAACGGTCCATGGTATTTTCCACCTCAACACTCTCAACACCAGCAGTAATGGCAATTCTACTTCCGTATTCTCCATTTTTCACAATTCCAATCTTACCCGATTTGATAGAGGTCTTCACTCGATTAAAATCCAGTTCCAGTGGTTCGTTATCTTCATTATTCTCGGTCTCGTTTCCGAAGCCAAAGAAATTTCGAGTAAAGTTTTCGCTGGTGTACCTTCCATTCACCAGAAAATTCCACTTCCCTATTATATTGGCAATCTCGCCCGTGTATTCAAGATCGAATCCCTGTGTGGCAAAAAAGTAACCAGCTTTAAGGATATGTTTTTGATGGAAAGGATTGGTTTTAAAACCTTTTACCATATAGGTATCCTGAATTCCAATCCTTAATCCATCATCCGGGTTAGCGCCAATAGAGGGAATGATAGAATTTTGGCGGCTAATTAATTTCTGTGAATCGTAATTATTGATTTCATAGCTATCTGATAATCGAATAGCCGCTCCTCTTTTGTTAACGATGGTATTGGGTTTGCTTTTATGGTCGTGTACCTTAACAGCACGTCCGTTCTCGAAGTTATATACATCGTTGTTTTGTCCTCCAATAATGCGAACGAACACGGGGTTAGTTCCTTTACCATTCACCACAAACTGATCATCATCATCGAGTCCATAAACCCAAACTTCTTTGGTCTCACTAGAGTAAATTACCCGCTCTTTATAAGGAGTCATTTTCTCTCCATTTTTAATTCGTGATACTGCAATTTTGGTAGAACCATTACCACGAGTGATTTCAAAGTGATCGTCCTTATCGGTTCCGGTAATCACGACCAATCTTGAAAGATAATCATAGTAGCGGCCTGCCACTTCAACCATCATATCCCTGCGTGATCTCAGCTTGGCTTTAATTTCTTCCGAAGTGTTGTCTTGCACTTCCTTTGGTAAGTTTAAAAAGGCCTGATCAATGATATTATCGGTAAGGTTTTCCTTAATAAAGGTTGCTTGTTTTAGCCATTCTTCTCTGGACGCATTCTGTACAAAAGCCCTGTCCAATTTGATTCCTGCAGCATTCAACCATTTTATATCTTTTATCTCATTTCCATATTTCTGAAGTTGTTTTGCGCTTGGAATTAGCACCCGAACAATATCCAACAAAGCTCCGTCATAAAATGAAAAAACCTGATCTCGATCTCTGGGGATGGGTCGGTACATCTTCTGATCATCAGAGACATCAAAACGAGACCAGCGCCACTGGTCTTGATGGCGGTCCCAATCTCCTAATACCATATCAAACAGTCGAGCTCTGATAAAAGCTTCTTCATCCATTTGGTATTTTTCATCCTTTCTAAGGTTTTTCATTAGGTCACTCGTGCTTTCGATGGCATCTGGCTTTCCAAAGGACGCTACGTCCAGAAAACCATCATCGGGGCGTTCTTCTATAACATAGAGTTCATTTCCGAAATCGGCATTATACTTCCCTAAAGCCTTATGCTTTGGAACATATATAAGCTTAGGGTTGGTATGATAGACCGAAACTGCATCGGCCATAGGTGCCACAACAAAGGAGGCATAAGGATGACTTGCGGTATAGAAATCCAGAATAATGTCCTCGGTGGCCGTTTCTTCAAAATCTTTTTCGACATAGGTATCTGGAAATAAAACGGTTTGCAAATACTGGGTCGCACTTTTCTTAACACCGCGCAATGCAAAATTGCGTCCATACTTGTCTTTCAATCTCAGAGATCGAGTTTGGTGTCCTCCCCCTTTTCTTTCAATTGAAAAACCACCCATAAGGGTATCTAAAGTTGCTACCGGCACGTTGATATCGGTTCCATAGGCGTATCGATAGTGATCTCCCCAAAACCATTGGTAACTCGTTCCTTTTTCTGTTGATTCTTTCGTATAAGCTGAAGCATTCGTGTTTGGTTCGAATGAATTGGGTAAATTAGAAACATCATAAGAAGTGCTCGCTGGATGTACTTCAGAAGAAAAAATAAGGCTGGCTTTACCAGTTTCAGCGCCATAATAGTTCACACTTGACGAACCGTCCTTATAGACTTCCAGTACAGCAAACCCCTCATTTCCGTAGACAAATTTGGCGTGCTTCCCTAAACTTGCCGCCGATTTCTTTGAACCTGATCCCGATACAATTTGTTTCACTCCATTGGCTTCACTGTATTGCAAAGAGTGTTCATGACCGGAAGCTAATATTAATCGATCATTCCCTCTGGCTAAGGTGATCAAGCGGTTCATAAGCTCATTGTAACGCTTGTTGTATCGATCTTGAGGGGAAACACCACCCTGCGAACGAAGCTGCGTGACGAGCGTGGCAATTCCGGGAAGTGGTATTTTACTCTGAAAGGGAAATAGGTGTTTATCGGCGCTAAAGCCTCCGCCATGTGGTCCATAAGTATAGGCAGGATGGTGCATGGCCAGAAGAATGGTCTTTTCGTTATTCTTCTTAAGCTCTCCTTCCAATTCTAAAATAAAATCATTGCGAGTTTTAATTTCACAATTGTCATTTATTGTGGGGTGTTCGTCCCATTTGCTGAGATACCATTGGGTGTCAATAGTTAGAAGTACAATATTATCGGTAATATCGGTTTTCTCAATGGGGCAACCTTTTTCAGGTAGAAAAGTATTTTTACCCAACGCCTTTTCGACATACTCTTCTTGATTTTTCAAACCACCAATACCCGAATACCAATCATGATTTCCTGGAATAAAAACCGTCTCTCCCTTAAATGATTTTGCTACATTGATCTGGGCATTAATTTGAGCTTCGGCAGTGGCTCTTTCGGGATGTTTCTTATTTGGCAGTCCCTTCTCGTAAATATTGTCTCCGAGAAAAATCAGATAATCTCCTTTGGTCTCTTTTCCATTTACATGGTCTTCGAAGGCTTTTAACGCGTTAGATTCATTGCTACCTGCCTTACCTGCATCTCCTATTAGATAAAAGGTTTTTTCTATCTCCTTATTAGAAGTAGAAGTGTCATTTTGAACATAATCGTCGCTATACTTTGCCGTATAGGTAGCACAACTTGAAATCAAAATTAGCGTTCCCAGTGTAAGTAAAATGTAAAGTTTCTTCATATCTATTGACTAATGCTAAAATTTAGTAATTTGGTAATCTAATATAACGAGGCATGTCACAACTGATTGATGAAACCTACAACTTTGTTGAAAAGCTGCTAACCGAAGAGCTGCCAAGCAATTTTCTGTATCACAATCTCACCCATACCCAAAGAGTATTTAAAAGTACAAAAGAAATCATTGCAAATAATTCGATTTCCGAAGAAGATGCCAAAATCTTACTTTTAGCGACACTCTTGCATGATGTTGGCTATGTGAAAGGTTGCGACAATCACGAAGAGAAAGGGGTTGCTATCGCCAAGGAGTTCCTTAGTAGTAAGCAAGTTGACAAGGCCACTATTGAAAAGGTTTCGGCCTGTATTATGGCTACCGTCTTCGATTCGGAGCCGACCAACAAATTGGAGCGAATTATAAGAGATGCCGATGCTTCCCATTTTGCTAAAGATTATTTTCAAGAGGCCAGTGAACTATTGCGTAAGGAATGGAAAATACAAGGTAGAGAGAACAATAGCAAGCGTAAATGGTTGTTGGGAAACATAGAACTACTGGAAAACAAACACACTTTTTATACGGCCTATGCGAAGGAGCACTGGACGCCAAAAAAAGTAGAAAACATCAAGCTTATGAAAGCGGAGTTGGCAAAATTAGAACAAAATCAAAAGAAAAAAGACAAGAAGTTAAAGGAGAAACTAAAAAGTCAAGATCCGGAAAAAGCCATTCAAAGTGTCTTTAGGGTAACACTTAAGAATCATATCAAACTTAGTGACATAGCCGATACCAAAGCCAATATCTTACTTTCAGTAAATGCCATTATCTTATCCATTGCGCTATCCAATTTAATTCCGAAGCTAGACAATGCTTCTAACACCTATTTAATTGCGCCTACCGTGATATTCCTAGTATTTACCCTTATTTCTATGGTGTTGTCAGTATTGGCCACCAGACCCAATGTAACGATAGGAAAGTTCACCAAGGAAGATGTTATGAATAAAAAAGTTAATTTGTTGTTCTTCGGAAATTTTCACCAAATGAGCTTGAATGAATTTGATTGGGCTATGAATGAAATGCTCAACGACAAGGAATACATTTATTCTTCCCTTACGAAGGATCTCTATTTTCTAGGGCTTGTTCTAAATAAGAAATACAAAATCTTACGAACTACTTATACCATTTTCATCATTGGTATTCTTATTTCAGTAGCGGCCTTTGCTATTTCCTTTCTAGCGAGTGGAGCCATAAACCACGCCTAGTTAGTCCCGAATGGCACTCATTAGGTCTTCATAGGTGTAATAGTCTTTGTCTTTCTCACCTCGATTGTAAAGTACATTGACCCGAATGGCTTTTAAGCCTGTCACGCCCTGTAAATCCTGAAGTTCGAGTATTTCAATTTTGTTTCCTAATTGTTTTTTAGACTGAAGGAATTTTATGTATTTCAAATACTCCAGTTCATCACTTTTTTGAGAATAAACAATGGAAATTTTTCCTGGTTGCGTAATGCGCTCATTGGTCCCTTTAATATTCGCTTTGTCTACGCGCTTTTTCACCACCTCATAACGAGCATTATAAGTTCCGTCCACGTCAAAACGCTTTTCATCCATTCTAAACCGCAACGATAAGGAGCTATTAAAAGCTAAGATCATGGAAGCCACATCCAAAGGCATTAACAACTTCTCCTTCAATTGGTAAAAGCTATTTTCCATTTCACACATGGCCTGTAATTGCCATAGACGCAAATTGTACAAGTAAATTTTGTTGAAACTCTCGTCTTTCGTTATGGACTCTCCTATGTAAAGATTATGCTCTACCCCATCCGTTTTAAATCGTTCGTAATAGTGTGGATACATAGCCTGTGCGCCCTCCTGCTTTTTATCCAGAATGCCTGCCATCGTCTTATTGATAAGCATCACCGATTCATCATAATCCCTACGGTGCTTATAAATAAACCCTTTATCTTTGTCCAAAAGCTCATAATACTTGTCTATAAGTGCTTTTAGTTTATCATTTTTGCTACTAAGATGATCGTAGAGCGGTACTATTTCATTCCGAAGAAAATTAAGAACCCTTCTTTCGCTATCCACTTGCAGGTGCTCTTCCAAATCTTTTAGAAAATTTTCTATTCTGAAATTTATCTGTTCATAAATTGGAAGGGGTTCTATTTTAAATATTCGATCGATAATCTCCTTCACATGTTTTAGTTGAAGAATTAGATCATCCTTGGTAGCCACATTTCGAGCGTGAGAAGAACCTTTGATATCTATTTGTCCAAACAACGGATAAACATTCTCGAATACAATCTCGTTGAACGCCGCTTCCTCGCCATTCAATTGTGCTTTGATAACGCGATGCGCCTCTCGCTTAAACTTCCAGTGAACGCTTGAATGAATAGAAGTACATTCCTGCTGAATAAGTAATTCAATTTCATTCTCAGTCTTTTCCTTCGAGCGCTCCACCGAATCCGCCAAAAAGGGTAAAATATCTTCCAACTTATTGGCATTGATCGAATTCAGCTCTTGCGCATTTGGAGACACAATTTCAAGCACACCATGCACCACATCTCCACTGGAAATGGGTGTAATAATGGCACTTCCCACCTTTTGTTCGTGCAGTTTTCTAAAAACTATATTGTCCGGATACTTTTTGTAATTGGCTTCGACATCGGAAATACAGAAAGATTTATTTAGCTCGAAAAGATGACTGTATGAATGACTACAAAGAGCAGTCTCACAGGCTTCCGATTGTTCATTTTTGAGTAGATAGCTATTTATATCCATAATTGCCGGAGGCCTTTCAAAGGTATTGTCCTCTTCATTAAAAATGGAGAAACCTACTTTAATTTCGTGCAAGTTAAATACAGCTTGAACTATAACTTCAAACTGCGTAATGAAATTCTTATCCTTGGTATCCTTCTGAAGTAAATTGGCCTTGAAGTTTGACAAAGCAACATCGATCGTTGCATCATACATATTGGCAATCACAAAACCATTCGATCTCCAGCTATTAGGAGGAAACTTCTCTTTCCAAAGAGCCACATTGTCAAAATTGTCTAATAATACTGCTACATCCTCCTTGGTAATCTCTATGGCGTTTGGTCCTTTTTCTACGGTCATAAAATCACCATTGTACAATACTCGATAGTGGCGCATGATCCCTCTGGCATCCGGTATGTCATAGTAAAATGGACGTCTGAAGTCTAACCGATAACCATAATAACTGCCCAAAACTATGCTACAGCCCATGATATAGAGTTGATCTTCATTGAAATCGGTCAGGGACAATTTGTAATCGGCCCCTGCTACTTCTATTATGTTCTTATAACGCTGACTGGACTTGAAAATAAGTTCCTGAAACGGTATCGTAGCCATTTTTATCTCATTCATCTCAAGCACTTCAGCAAAAAGATCTTCCATAATAAAGTCGATCTGAGCCTGATGCGCTTTCAATTCTTTTTCCGTAGTCATACCTTCCGTAAGGATGGGAAATTCGTCTGCTACTTTCAAAACCTCTTTCGCACGAGCCTTCACAACCTCGCTTTTTGAATCGAGTTTTGTCCGATAGGTTTCAAAGAGTTTTTTAAAACCTATCTCAATATCTAATGGAAAAACAGGATGTTTCATTTTGGTTTCGTTTTCAGTCATTTAACCAGTAAATTTAACAATAATTTATAAGGATTGGTTTGCTTACCGTGTAATTAACAATATTTTGAGACGACCTAATTTTTTTTCAGAATAAAATACTGCTATTTTTGTGACAGCAAAATTACTATAATATGAGACGCTTAACTTACCTTTTTATTACAGTTTTATTTATTTCTTGTAATAGTTCAGACTCCGACACCTATAAGTTGGACGGGAATGCACTTGGTTATACAGATGGAACGGAAGTCCTTTTATTTGAGATTGACGACAATAACCAGTCCAGTATTAAGGATACCCTTATCATTACTAACGGTAAATTTTCGGCGTCGTATGCCAAATCTGACGTAACTGCACTTCATTTACTAAAAATTGGTAATTCGCCAAACATCATGTTCTTTACGGAAAATGAGGATCTTAGGGCAAATATTTACAAAGACAGTATTACCTCTTCTTTTGTAACCGGAGGTAAACAAAACGAATTATACGTTGCCTACAATAAAGAGATGTCGAAAATGCTGAAGAAAAGACTTGCGACCAATCAAGCCTATAAGACCGCACAAGCCGAACAAGATGGTATCCTCGTGAATGAACTAAGACAGGAAAATATTGCGTTGGCGTCGAAGGAACGCGCTTTTAAGAGAGACTTTGTTAAGGAAAATGGCAATTCAATTTTTGGGCTAATGCTCGCTTCGGAGTTATACCAAAAGAAAGAATTAACCACTGCAGAAGTTAATAACATTATCGACGGCCTTGGACCTAAATTAGCATCACATAATCTTGTATCCGATCTGAAAATGGTCATGGAAGCAAACAAAAGAGCTGAAATAGGTGGATTAGCGCCACAGTTTGCCGCACCTGATCCCGACGGAAATACACTTTCGTTGAAGGATGCTATGGGAAAATATACCATTATCGACTTTTGGGCTTCCTGGTGTCGTCCTTGTCGCATGGAAAACCCTAATGTGGTTAGAGTATACAACAAATACCATGAAAAGGGACTTAATATTATTAGTGTTTCGCTAGACAAAGCGGGTCAAAAGGAACGTTGGTTAAAGGCTATAAAAGATGACCAGATGGACTGGCACCATGTGTCTAATCTTAAATTTTGGCAAGACCCTATCGCAAAACAATACAGCGTTAGAAGCATACCGGCTACATTTTTACTGGATGAGCAGGGAAATATTATCGATAAAAACCTACGTGGACCAGCATTGGAGGCAAGGATTGCCTCCCTGCTAGACTAATTAAGCACAAAACTTACATTCACTTTAACACTTACCTGCATCTCACCAGGCGCTAAGGTTTGTTTACTGCTTTCGCTATCCATTGCCATGGCACTTCTTAATAAGGGACCGGGCGTATTTATTTTTTGAAATTCACTAATCTGAGTGGCCTTCCCTATACTTTGGCCCAGAACCGAAGCATACTCCTCTGCTTTCATTTTAGCGTTTTCAATCGCCTTTTTTCTTGCTTGCGACTTCAAAGATTCCATTTCAGAAGAAGAAAAACTTAGACCATCAATGCGATTAATTCCCGTTTCTAACAAACCATTCATAAGAGGTTCGTATTTCTTTAGGTCCATCAATTTTATGGTCAAAGATTGATTTGCCACATAATTGTAGGTCTTGGTGTTGTATTCATAATTTTTGCTCAATCGAACAAAATCGGTTTGAACATACTTATTTTTGATACCCATTCCTTTAACGAACTCGAGAACCTCAGCTATGGTTCTATCATTTCTTTGTTTGAGTTCTTTGGGGTTCGACCCTGTATTTTCAACCCTAACGCTAATGGATACCTGATCTGGAACTATCATTACGATGCCTTCACCAGTTACTTCTACAGAAGGATTTAATTGTGATTGTGCTGTCATACTACTTGATGCTACTACCATTAATAATAAAGCTATTTTTTTCATTTCAATAAAAATTAAATTTTACCCAATTTGTATAACACAAATAATACCAAAATTGGAATTGCTAAAACTCCGATCAACCATAATTTCTCATCAATGAGCTCCGGTTTAAAGGCTATGGTGATCAAATAGCCCGCGATAGCCCCTCCAAAATGAGCATCGTGTCCAATATTTCCAAGTCGTTTTTGCATGCCGTAAATGGAATACATTAAATAAAGTAATCCAAACAACCAGGCAGGCATAAAATAAATCGTATTCGTAATAGGTCCCAAAAGAATGGCCGAATAGATAATTCCCATTACAGCCCCACTGGCCCCGACGGCACTGTAGTGGTACTCATCCTTATGAAAATAAAGTGACAATAGATTTCCTACAATCAAACTTAACAAATAAATGAGAATGAACTTTGAAACGCCCACTTCAAAAATCACCACATCCGCAAAAAAATAGAGCGTCAACATGTTAAAAAGCAGATGAGAATAGTCTACATGCAAAAATCCAGAGGTAAACATTCTAATTTGCTCTCCCCGACGAATCCCAGCTATATTAAACTTAAACTTTTCAAAAAATGAAAAATCGTTAAAGCCCTTTAAAGAAAATAATACATTCACTAAAATAATGGCAATAGTTGCAGGATGGATATGTTGCATTAAAGCTTAAATTTTATTTCTGATTTCACCTCAACTCCTGATCCTAAGAACCTGAAGTTTTAACGGTTTCATTTTTTTTGTTGAATACTTCCTTCCGAATAGGTCGTACTTATCAAAAATAGTTAGTTTTGCGCTAACTTTACCTATGCAACGCCTAGTTTATATTTTAGTCTATCCTATTATTTGGTTCCTTTCCATTCTTCCAATGGCGGTGTTATATTTTGTTTCGGATCTGGTATTTGCATTAATTTATCACGTCATTGGCTATCGAAAGAAAGTAGTTAAGGATAATTTGAAGCTGGTATTTCCAGAAAAATCGGACAAAGAAATAAAGACCATTACTCGCAAGTTTTATCACCACTTATGTGATATGGTTGTAGAATCCGTTAAATCGCTATCCATTTCAGAAGCCGAACTAAAAAGACGATTTATTTTCACCAATATTGAAGAAATTCACAATATTGAAAAACAGAATAGAAGTATTATTTTAATGCTGGGGCATTACGCCAGTTGGGAATGGGCCTTCATACTTCAGAAGTACATAAACCATAATGGATATGTAGTATACAAACGTATTGAAAACAAATATTTTGACCGCCTGATCAAACGCATACGAGCCAAATACGACACTCACCTTATTACAACTAAGGAAACCATACATAAATTAGGAGCTGCTCAAATTAGAGGCGAATTGACCATTAACGCCTTTGCTTCAGATCAATCGGCTAAACATTGGAAAGCCAATCACTGGCAGGATTTTTTGGGTATTAAAGTACCCGTAATTACCGGAGCCGAAATGTTGGCTAAAAAACTAGATATGGCGGTGGTTTTCCTGGCAGTGAAAAAAGTAAAACGCGGGCACTATGAAGCGACCTTTAAGACCATAACGCTGCAACCAAAAGAACATCCGGATTATGAGATTACCGACCAGTTTATAAAGTTGGTTGAAGAGCAAATAATAGAGGAGCCCGCCTACTATCTATGGACACATAAGCGCTGGAAATACCGAGACAAGGTACCACCAGAACATCAATAAATTAGCTACCGGCAACGGCTTCTATTTCGGCTATAAATCGATCCGCCAAAGCATCAGCCTCCTGCTGTGACTTCGCTTCGGTATAAATTCTAATAATGGGTTCAGTATTCGATTTGCGCAGATGCACCCAATTTTCCGCAAAGTCTATTTTAACACCGTCTATGGTTTTTATTTCTTCGGAAGCATACGTTGTTTCGAAAGATCTTAAGATGGCGTCTACATCCAATTCAGGAGTAAGCTGAATCTTCTTTTTACTCATAAAATAAGAAGGATAGCTAGCTCTAAGAGCACTTACGGATACATTCTTCTCTGCCAGATGACTCAGGAAAAGTGCTATTCCAACAAGACTATCCCTTCCGTAGTGTAATTCAGGATAAATGATCCCCCCATTTCCTTCTCCTCCTATGACAGCGTTATTTTCCTTCATTTGTACTACCACATTTACCTCGCCTACTGCGCTGGCGGTATAAACACCTCCGTGTTTTTCGGTGACATCGCGCAAGGCTCTTGAGGAAGACATATTGGAAACCGTATTCCCTGGGTTATGCTTCAAAATATAATCGGCTACGGCTACCAAAGTATATTCTTCTCCAAACATTTCTCCTTTTTCATCAACAAAAGCCAAGCGATCCACGTCGGGATCCACTACCAGCCCAAAATCTGCTCTTTCGCTGACTACCGCTTCCATCAAATCGGTTAAATGTTCTTTTAAAGGTTCTGGGTTGTGCGGAAACTCACCATTGGGAGTACAAAACAACTTCACTGGACGCACACCTAATGCCTCTAAGAGTAATGGTACTGCAATTCCACCGGTCGAGTTCACACCGTCCACAACGACTTTAAATCCAGCCTTTTTGATCAATTCAGTATGTACCAGCTCCAAATTCAATATTTCATCGATATGCATATCTATATACGCATCATTTCTGTGGATAGTTCCTAAATCATCTACTTCGGCAAAAGAAATGGAACCCGCTTCTGCCAAATCAAGGATTTCCTGTCCTGCGGCGGCGTCCAAAAATTCTCCTCTTTTGTTGAGAAGTTTTAGAGCATTCCATTGCTTCGGGTTATGGCTGGCGGTAAGGATAATTCCACCATCTGCATGTTCCATGGTGACTGCCACCTCCACTGTAGGAGTGGTAGACAGCCCCAAATCTATTACATCAATCCCTAAACCAATCAAGGTGTTCATCACCAATTGTTGCATCATAGGCCCTGAAATTCTGGCATCGCGCCCTACCACCACTCGGTAGTTTTCCTTATTTCGCTGTGTTTTCACCCAACTTCCGTAGGCCGCCGCGTATTTAACCGCATCTAACGGTGTAAGATTATCTCCTTGAGAACCCCCAATGGTACCACGAATTCCAGAAATAGATTTGATCAAAGTCATGCTAAAATAATTTTACGCAAAGATACTTTTTAAAAGTTCATTTTTGTCTCCAAATTCGTAAATTGTACGGAATGAATTTTCTCGCACACATCTACCTTTCTGGTGAAGACGAAGGTGTCACTATCGGCAATTTTATTGCGGATGGTATCAAAGGAAAGCGATACCAAAAATACCCCCTCTCCATTCAAAAGGGAATCCTCTTGCATCGCGCTATCGATTCCTATACAGACAGCCATACTACGGTAAGGAAAAGTACCAAACGACTGCATGAAAACTATGGACATTACAGTGGTGTAATTGTGGATATACTATACGATCATTTTCTGGCCAAGAACTGGAAAGCATATCATGAAACTCCTTTGGATATTTATGTCGATAACTTTTATCAAATGCTTAGAAATAACTATCAGGTGCTACCCTCCCGAATACAGCGAATGATGCCCTATATGATAAGCGACAACTGGTTATTAAGCTATGCAACGGTACAAGGGATCAGTAAAATTTTAGACCAAATGAACGTCCGGACCAAAGGCATTTCAAAAATGAATTTCGCCGTGCTAGAACTGGAAGAATTTTATGCTGAATTCGAAGAAGAGTTCACTTCCTTTTTTGCTGAATTAATCACCTACTCAAACGACAAACTTGCTCAATTATGAAATGGAAACTAATTCCCCTACTACTCTTGTTCCTGGCCTGTAAAAGTGAAACCAAACCACTCTTAGAAAAGGTACCGGAAGTTGGACTCATTACCGAAAACGCCATGGTGGTTTCGGCGCGAGAAGAAGCGTCAAAAATTGGCGTAGCGATTCTTAAAAAAGGAGGTAACGCCTTCGATGCGATGGTGGCAACCGAATTGGCTTTGGCCGTTGTTTACCCAATTGCGGGTAATATTGGTGGCGGTGGGTTTGTAGTATATCGGACCGCGTACGGAGAATTAGGTGCCTTCGATTATCGTGAAAAAGCACCAATGGAGGCCTCCAGGAATATGTATTTGGACTCCACAGGTAATTATATAAAAGCCAAGAGCAAGATCGGTAGTTTGTCTGTAGGCGTTCCAGGTACGATCGCAGGTGTTTTTGCCGTTCACAAAAAATTAGGGTCGTTGCCCATGAATGAACTATTAGAACCCGTTATTGCTTTGGCGACCAATGGGTTTGTTGTTACCGAAATTCAAGCGGCAAACCTCAATCAATTTGCTCCCATTATAGAAGAAATTAACGGTGAACCTTCCTTATTTACCAAAACCTATAAAGCGGGTGACACGATTAAAAATATAGCCCTAGCCAATACCTTTCGCAGAATCGCAGCCAACGGACGTTCGGAATTTTACAACGGAGAAACCGCAGAAAAATTGATTCAATTTATGACGGCTCAAGGGGGTATTATGACCTTGGCCGACTTAAATGCCTATGAGGCCGAATTGAGAGACCCTGTTGTTTTTAACTACAAAGACTTAAAAATTATTTCAATGTCTCCACCTTCCAGTGGTGGAATTTGTTTAGCACAAATTATGAAAGCCGTGGAACCCTTTCCCCTAAGCGAATATGGTCATAATAGCACAAAAACAATACAAGTAATTACTGAAGCAGAACGAAGAGCCTATGCGGATAGAAGTCAGTTTTTAGGCGATCCGGATTTTGTTGACATTCCCATAGACACCTTAATTTCTGGAGATTATATCACTAATCGCATGAGTAATTTTACCTTAGATAAGGCTACCTCGTCTTCCGATATTTCTTATGGAAGTATCGAAGGATTTGAATATTTTCAGAATGAAAGCACGGAAACTACCCACTACTCCATCGTTGACCAATTTGGGAATGCCATAGCCGCGACTACCACTCTGAATAGCTATTTTGGGTCAAAACTGTATGCCAAAGAATTAGGTTTTTTTCTGAATAACGAAATGGACGATTTTAGCTCCAAGCCAGGCGAACCCAATGCATATGGCCTCGTTGGTGGAGAAGCTAATTCTATTGCACCTCAAAAAAGAATGCTTAGTTCTATGACTCCAACACTGGTTGAAAAAGATGGAGAATTTTGGATGAGCCTTGGTACTCCGGGAGGATCGACCATCATCACTTCTGTATTGCAGACCATCCTCAATGTATATGAGTTTGAAATGAATATGCAAGAAGCGGTAAATGCGCCGCGATTTCACCATCAATGGTTGCCCGACGTAGTTCAGTTCGAACCGGATCAATTTTCGCGAGAAACCTTGCAAAAGTTAGAAGAACTTGGATATGTGATCGATGAAAAAAATGCTCCTGTCCTAGGCAAGGTAGATGCTATTCTCGTAAGACCAGATGGAAAGCTGGAAGGTGGTGCAGATAGGCGCGGCGATGATACAGCCGTTGGATATTAGACCAAATGAGCTCGATTCTAGCCGTTTATCGGGTATTACTGCTGTTCATCGAATTGTAAGTATTTTACTACAAAATGTAAGAATTTACTGTACATTTGGCAATACAACTAGTATTAATCATCTTAAATGCAATTATTAATTCTTGGGGGAATTTGCATTGGCTTCCGTAGTTCTACGGTGTGAAAATTTCCAAAATTCTTGAATTGCACTTAGTTTCCGTATGAGAAATAAATCTTTCGTAAAGGATTTATATGCCCTAATACCTCTTGTATTGAGTGGGTTTCTCTGTATTGCCCTAATTTTCTTTCTTCAGAAAAAAATCGCTAACGACATTAGCTTTGTCACTACTTTGACAGAGTTGTCAACTATCTTCATCAGCCTTAGTGGATTCTTAGCGGCGATAATCATGATCTATTTAGCTTGGGTCGCCATAAATATGAAGAAAACTAGGTCATTCGCCATTGACAGCTTGAGTAAGATCACTCAGAAAATGCACAATTTTCGTACGATTATCGACCTACTCATGCGTTCTAAAATGTGGCTTCCCGGACTCAAAGAGTACATAGATGATGAGTTCGCAGGTCTTAGCTTTTTCGAGGTAAAGGAGTTTTACAAAGGGAAATCCAAATTGGCCATAGAGTTTTTACAAGAGAGCCATCATTATGAGGACACAGAGAACCTCTATCTGGAGATGAAATCCCTTTTGATGACCAGCCCAAAGGACAAACAGATTCCAGAGTCCATCAAGTATCCTAGAATGTACCATAAAGATATGGTATCCAAATGGCTTGAGCATAAGTGCGGATCTGGGCTATGGTATTATTTTGGTTATAAGTTTGGAAGTTTCAAAGAGTCACTGGACTATAATTCCGTTTTTGAGCGTCATCAGGAAAAGATCATGACCTTAGCCAATGCTATTGACGGTGAGGCCTTCGAGGATTCCTCATTTAACGAAGTATTTTTGGCCAAATTAGGAGAATACATGAGTAAGGAAGTAATTCCCAAGCTTTTTCAGGTACAAGGGCGGACCGATAAGCAAATGCCTACGATTATTAAGTTTCTATACAGCATCTTTCTGGTGTTGGCTTTGGCAGGCGTTTTATTGCCATTGGTGTTTCTATTATTCAGTCTCCCAGTTATTACACTTGTGATAAGCTATTCGGTGGTCATTAGCATTATTTTCTTCATTGCCACCAGCTTTTATCAATTTGTCATGAAAGAAGCCAACAGTTGATCCCGATGCTTTCATAAATTCTTCTAAAAAACTCCCTTTTGAGATAGGCAACGGTATTAATTTTCAATTCAATTAAGTACCTTTGCGAATTATGGTAAAAAATGAGGATATAATTGAAGTTTTAGGCGCCCGTGTCCATAATTTGAAGAACATTGATGTCGAAATTCCACGTAACCAATTGGTAGTAATTACGGGGCTTTCGGGCAGTGGTAAGTCCTCCCTGGCCTTCGATACTATCTATGCAGAAGGGCAACGACGTTATATCGAAACTTTCTCCGCTTATGCGCGTCAGTTTTTGGGCAGTTTGGAACGCCCGGATGTCGATAAAATTGAAGGACTTTCACCTGTAATCGCCATTGAGCAAAAAACAACTAGCCGTAGCCCACGTTCTACCGTAGGCACCATTACCGAAATTTATGATTTTTTACGTTTACTTTTCGCCCGCGCCAGTGATGCCTATAGTTACGAGACCGGTGAAAAGATGATAAGCTATAGCGATGAGCAAATTAAACAACTTATCATTAAAGATTTTGATCAGAGAAAAGTAAGTATCCTTGCTCCCGTTGTCCGTTCGCGAAAAGGACACTACCGGGAGCTCTTCGAACAAATCGCCAAGCAAGGGTTCTTAAAGGTTAGAATAGACGGTAAAATACAAGAGATCGCGAAAGGAATGCGCATCGATCGGTATAAAACGCACGACATCGAAATTGTGATCGACCGTCTAAAAATTAGCGAAGAAAGTGATCATAACAAGAGATTGACCGAAACCATACTTACCGCTATGTATCACGGAGATGATGTGCTTATGGTTTTAGATAATGAAAGCAACGATGTTAGGTATTTCAGTCGGTCGTTAATGTGTCCTACTTCTGGTATTTCCTATCCAAATCCGGAGCCCAACAACTTTTCATTTAATTCGCCCAAGGGAATGTGTCCTAGTTGCAAAGGCTTGGGAGAGTTGTACAAGGTGAATTTGGATAAAATCGTACCTGATGGTTCCTTATCAATTAAGCAAGGTGCATTAGCTCCCCAGGGACCTCAGAAAAGCAACTGGATATTTAAGCAATTGGAATTGATCGCTCAAAAATATGATTTCAAATTAAGCGACCCGTTTGACAGTATTCCAAAAGAAGCCAAAGAAGTCATTTTTCACGGAGGGAACTCAACCTTTGAAGTGGCCTCAAAAACACTGGGTATCACTCGAAGCTATAAAATTGACTTTGAAGGAATAGCGACATTTTTACAACATACTTTTGAAGCGAACGAATCAAAATCCCTGAAGCGATGGGCCAAGGAATACATGGACAAAATCACTTGTAGTGAGTGCCACGGAAGCCGATTGAGAACCGAATCATTAAATTTCAAGATCAATGGTAAGAATATTGCAGACCTTGCCAACATGGACGTCATTGAATTAACAGATTGGTTCGCCCATATCGACAAACAACTCAGTGATACCCAACTAAAAATTGCAGCTGAAATTGTAAAGGAGGTACGCTCCAGATTGAGTTTTCTAGTGAATGTAGGACTCACTTATTTATCGTTGAACCGTAGTTCTAAATCCCTATCAGGTGGAGAAGCACAACGCATTCGATTGGCAACACAGATTGGGTCTCAATTAGTTGGAGTGCTGTATATTTTGGACGAACCCAGCATAGGTTTACATCAACGTGACAATGAGAAGTTGATTGATTCACTTCTTAAGCTGAAGGAAATTGGGAATAGCATTATTGTGGTGGAACACGATAAAGAAATGATTGAAAAGTCTGACCACGTCATCGATATTGGGCCCGCAGCAGGGAAACACGGCGGTGAAATTGTTTCAGAAGGGAGTCCAAAAGCTATTCTAAAGCACCATACGCTCACGGCAGACTACCTGAACGGAACCAAAGAAATCTCAATTCCGAAGAAAAGAAGAAAAGGCAATGGCAAGAAAGTATCACTATACGGTGCTACCGGAAACAATCTGAAAAATGTAGATGTTCACTTCCCATTAGGGCAAATGATAGGAGTTACAGGCGTTTCCGGAAGTGGAAAATCGACGTTGATCAATGAAACCCTCTACCCTATTTTAAATGCTCACTTCTTTAATGGCGTCAAAAAACCGATGCCGTTCAAAAAAATAAGTGGACTCAAACATATCGATAAGGTGATTGACATCAATCAGTCACCCATTGGAAGAACCCCTCGATCCAATCCCGCAACATATACAGGTGTTTTTTCTGAAATAAGGAATCTCTTTGCTCAAGTTCCCGAAGCAATGATACGAGGTTATAAGCCGGGCCGATTCAGTTTTAATGTCTCCGGTGGGCGCTGCGAGACGTGTCAGGGAGGTGGATTGAAAGTCATCGAAATGAATTTCCTGCCGGATGTTTATGTGGAATGTGAAACCTGCCAGGGAAAGCGTTTCAATCGAGAAACACTAGAGATTCGTTATAAAGGGAAGTCTATCTATGACGTCTTGGAAATGACCATAAACGAAGCCTGTCAATATTTTGAATTGATTCCGAAGATAAATCGAAAATTGAAGACCATTCAGGACGTTGGGCTCGGTTATATTACATTAGGGCAGCAATCCACCACCTTATCTGGCGGGGAGGCGCAGCGAATTAAGCTCGCCACCGAATTGTCTAAAAGAGATACAGGAAACACCTTTTACATCCTGGACGAACCCACAACTGGCTTGCACTTTGAAGACATTAGAGTGTTGTTGTTAGTATTAAATAAATTGGTAGACAAAGGGAATACCGTATTGATTATTGAGCACAATCTGGACGTAATCAAAACCGTGGACTATATTATTGATATTGGACCCGAAGGTGGAAAAAAAGGAGGAAAAATCATTACTTCAGGGCTGCCGGAAGATATCATTACCCATAAAAAAAGTCATACAGCACGTTTCCTGAAAAAAGAACTACATTAGAAGCCGCAAGTGACCCTGTATCTCCTATGGTGCGTGCATTTTAATTTTTTTTGTGGGGAAAAGTAAAGTTAGTTGTTATATATATAGAATATCTAGTAAAGAATATACATGAGAAAAGAAAGACATATAAAAAATTGGAATCAAATAAAAACCAATGACTCCTGGGCCATCTTCAAGATCATGGGCGAATTTGTCAATGGATTTGAACGAATGAGTAACATTGGTCCTTGCGTTTCTATTTTTGGTTCGGCTCGTACCGCAGCAGATGACAAGTATTATGAATTGGCAGTGAGTATTGCAGAGAAAATCACTCAACATGGTTACGGTGTAATTACTGGTGGAGGCCCTGGAATTATGGAGGCAGGAAATAAGGGAGCTCATCTTGCGGGAGGAACGTCGGTCGGGTTAAATATCGATTTACCTTTCGAACAGCACGACAACCCATTTATTGACAGTGATAAGAGTTTAGACTTCGACTATTTCTTTGTTAGAAAAGTAATGTTTGTGAAATATTCACAAGGTTTTGTAGTAATGCCTGGAGGTTTTGGGACCTTGGACGAATTGTTTGAGGCCATGACCCTCATACAAACCCATAAAATTGACAGATTTCCCATCATCTTGGTTGGGGTAGACTTTTGGGGTGGTCTCCTGGATTGGATAAAAAGCACTTTGTTGGCCGCTCATCAGAATATTAGTCCGCAGGACCTCGACTTATTTCATCTAGTGGACACGGCCGATGATGTTCTGGCCATTCTGGATGACTTCTACGATAAAGAAAACTTAAGCCCCAATTTCTAAAATTTCCCCGCATGCCAATGTTGTATCTATTTTATGGCTTAAACTTTGAGGTGACATCTAGGTCAAAAGAACATTCATGTGTTTTAAATAGTCTCTTGAACCATTAATAAAAGTTTTAAGCCCTAATTGCAAATCCTTCGAGTTCTCATAGCGTGTTGTTTGGTTTCGTTTTCAGTGAAAGCGCAACATACGATTACCGTAGACGCAACTCTCGATGGATCAAATCACACGGTCACTATTACTCAGGAAATTGAATATTATAATACATCTGAAGATGCTCTGGATGTAATTTACCTGACCGATTGGGCAAATAGTTACTCTAGCAAGACCACTCCCCTAGCCAAGCGCTTTGCCGAGAATTTTAAAAGTAGTTTTCATTTTGAAAAAGATAAAGATCGCGGGCGTACCGACGTGCAGAACATTACGACCGTCAACAACAACCCACTAGCATGGAAACGAGGAGCGGAAGTAGATATCATTGAAGTAACATTACCCGAACCTGTGGTTTCTGGAGATCGTACACGGATACTATTGACCTACCAAGTGAAACTGCCTGAAGATAAATTCACTCGATTTGGAGTAACCAAAGAGCGGAACTACAAGCTAAAGCACTGGCTCATCACTCCAGCCGTCTACGATGGGGAATGGCATCCATATAGCAATAAAAATACGGATGACTATTTTCAAGTGCCCAGCAATTTTGAGATTACTTTCAATTATCCAAAGCAGTATTCTCTCTTTACCGATTTGGATGTAGTAAACGAACAAACCATTCAGAATAAAAAACGAGCAAAGCTCGAAGGAATATTGCGCCTGCAAAGCGATTTATACCTGGAACGAATAGCTTCTTTTAGCAGTGTTTTGACGGATCAGGTGGAAGTGGTGACCAATTTAAGCGACAAGAAAGTAACCGACGCTGTGAAAGCGTTATTGGCGGATAGAGTTACCCACTACTTGCACGAAAAACTGGGGGCTTATCCTCATGACAAGATCCTGATTTCCGAAGCGGATTACAGAAATTGCCCAGTTTATGGTTTGAATCAACTTCCAGATTTCATTAGCCCATTCCCCAACGGATTTGAGCTCGACATGGAACTTCTCAAAACCGCAAGTCGCAAATACATCACCAACTCTTTGGGCATAGATCCGCGAGAAAACCACTGGCTCATTGGGGCCTTACAGATTTACCTGATGATCGAATATGTGGACGCCTATTATCCGGAAATGAAATTACTAGGTAGTGTGAGTAATTTTTGGATCATTAAATGGTCGCATGTTTCCGAATTGGAATTTAACGACCAATACCCGCTGCTTTACATGAATATGGCTCGAAACAATTTACATCAGGCCTTATCAACACCAAAGGATTCTTTGGTTAAATTCAACAAAAACATTGCTAGTGATTACTATGCGGGCGAAGGATTTCAATACCTAAGCGACTACATTGGTAAACCGGAACTGGGTAAGGCAATTCGAGACTATTTCAATATATACAAAACGAAATTGTCGACCCCGGATGACTTTCAGAAGGTTCTTGAACAGAATACCCACCTCCCGCTCGATTGGTTTTTTGAGGAATATGTGGTCAAACGAACCACCCTTGATTTCAAAATTAAGAATGTGAAAGAAGTTGAGGACTCCCTATTGGTAAGCATTTATAGCAAACGCGGAAATAAGATGCCCGTCTCCATTTATGGGCTGAATAAGGAAAAAAAGGTGCTTTTTAAAAAGTGGGTGGATCCTGTGGACAGTATTGCCGATGTCATGGTTCCAAAGGCTAACGTTAAGAAATTAGTGCTTAATCATGAAGCCATTATTCCAGAAGTAAATAGACGAAATAACACTAAAAACCTCAACGGTCTTTTGAATAGACCCGTACAATTTAGATTGCTGAAGGATGTAGAAGACCCTGAATACAATCAGTTGTTCTTTATGCCAGAATTTCAATACAATTTATACGATGGTTTTAGTATGGGACCGAAGCTCTACAATAAAACCTTCTTCCCTAGAGGACTTAGTTATAAGATCGTGCCTCAGTACGGTTTTAACTCTAAGACCATTATTGGAAAAGCCTCTATCTCATTTACCGATGACATTGACAAGAACAACCACTACGCTACCCGATACGGAATATCCGGTGTTACCTACTCATACAATGAGGGTTTATTCTATAGAAGGTTGAGTCCATTTATCACCTTCGCGTTTAGAGATAATGACGATCTGCGAAAAAATAAAAGACAATTTATCAACTTGAGAAACGTAAATATCTTTCGAAACATTGACGTGAACGACCCGGATCAAGACCCCAATTATAGTGTATTCAACCTGCAATATATATACTCCGATAAGAACCTTATTAATTATTACCGTGGTTTGTTTGACTATCAAATATCCCAAAAGTTCAGTAAGATCTCTACCCAATTTGAATACAGAAAGCTTTTTAACAGCAATAGACAATTGAACCTGCGTTTCTTTGCCGGCGCCTTCCTGTTTAATGATTCTGGAGAAAACAGCGATTTCTTTAGCTTCGCGTTGGATCGACCCACAGATTATCTATTCGACTATAATTACTACGGGAGAAGTGAAGACAGTGGGCTATTTAGTCAGCAACTGATCATTGCTGAAGGTGGGTTTAAATCCCAGCTGGAACAGCCATTTGCCAACCAATTCATTGCTACCTTAAACGGAAGCACCAACATTTGGAATTGGATCTATGCCTATGGGGATATTGGAGTTGTGAAAAACAAAGGAAAAGCCGTAAAAGGAGTTTGGGATACCGGAATACGGGCCAATTTAGTCGTGGACTACTTTGAGATTTATTTTCCGCTCTATTCGAACCTTGGTTGGGAACCAGGCCTTCCCAATTATGATCAAAAAATTCGTTTCATTGTTACTTTGGATCTTAGAACCTTATTGGGGCTGTTTACTCGGGAATGGTACTAAAGCAATGACAATTAGCCTTTAAAGATCGTTCCATTTTTTGAGTGGCACATTACCATTTTGGTATTATACGTGTCAACTCGTATACGACATATTCTGAAATTCTTCTATTTTAGCTTCTGAAAAATCCAAAACTTAACCAACTAATCCGCTAAAATCACACTCCATGGTACAACTATGTAAGAAAATTGCTGAAGCCAAATGGTTTCAGAATTTTATCACGTTTGCAATTATTATCGCAGGTATATTGGTAGGAATTGCTACCTACTCCGAGTTTTCAGAAAAGTATCATACCATTTTAGAAATTGCCAATAAGATAATCCTCTGGGTTTTTGTAGCTGAAGTAATTATAAAAATGGTCGCAGAAGGAAAAAAGCCCTGGCGCTATTTTAACGACGGCTGGAATGTTTTCGACTTTATCATTGTCGCTGCCGCTTTCCTACCTTTTGGAGGAAGCTCTGTCGCCGTCTTACGTTTGCTTCGTCTGCTTCGGGTTCTGAAGTTGGTAAAAGCATTGCCCAAACTACAGTTGTTGGTAAGTGCCCTTTTAAAAAGTATTCCTTCCATGGGTTATGTCTCCATACTATTACTACTTCTGTTCTATATTTATGCGGTGGCGGCCGTCTTTTTCTTTGGGGACAACGACCCTATACACTTCGACAACTTACAACTATCCATGCTTTCATTATTCAGAGTAGTGACGCTAGAGGATTGGACCGACGTGATGTACATTAATATGTACGGATGTGAAAATTATGGCTATGACGGTAATATGAACTTATGTACCAATTCTAGCGCAAGCCCCATTGGAGCGGCAATATTCTTCGTTTCGTTCGTTCTTCTTGGAACCATGATCATTCTTAACCTTTTTATTGGAGTTATTATGAATGGCATGGACGAGGCTCGCGATGAGGCCAATGAATTGGAAGAAGCACCAACGGGAATGGAATCAGCCAATCTGCAAGAATTGGAAACGAAACTGTCTGAAATGCAAGCTTTGGTCCTCAAACTAAAGAAACCAACAATTGACGAATAGCTATTAGACGCTTCCGTACTAAGGTTTCAAAGGCACAGAAATAAGCTTCAAAAAGCTTGCTTTTTTGCTTATGAAATAAACATATAATTATCAATTTTTCAACAAAAATTACTTTTTGGTAACTTTTACTGAAATATTCGCAATAGTTTAACAAACTCCTCCCTTGCAAAATCCAGTCGTTTTTGCTACTTTTGCAAAGCCTAAAAACGACAATATGCAGACAAACCCTCAAGCCAACAGCGAGTTATCATTTGAAGATTTCAAAGCAGAAGTCTTAAACGATTACAAGATTGCAGTCACTAGTCGTGAGTGTAGTTTGCTGGGCCGCAGAGAGGTACTTACGGGTAAGGCGAAATTCGGAATTTTTGGGGATGGAAAAGAAGTGCCTCAATTGGCATGGGCCAAGGCATTTAAAAATGGAGATTGGCGGTGGTTATTATCGTGATCAAACCTTTATGATGGCCATTGGAAAATTGACCATCGAGCAATTCTTTGCGGGTTTGTACGCCCATACCGATATCGATGCAGACCCTATGAGTGCAGGCCGCCAAATGGGAGGTCATTTCGGAACTCATAGTTTGAATGAGGATGGCACCTGGAAAAACCTAATGGCACAAAAAAATAGCAGTGCGGACATCTCTCCCACTGCGGGTCAAATGCCTCGTTTATTGGGATTGGCCCAAGCCTCCAAAGTATTTAGAAATGTCGAGGGCCTTGAAAACCATACCACCTTTTCCGAAAAAGGAAATGAAGTAGCATGGGGAACCATTGGAAACGCTAGCACAAGCGAAGGACTATTTTGGGAAACCATCAATGCTGCAGGGGTACTACAGGTACCTATGGTCATGAGTATTTGGGACGACGAATACGGTATCTCGGTGCATGCCAAACACCAAACTACCAAAGAAAATATTAGTGAGATTCTGAAAGGCTTCCAGCGAAACGAAGAAGAGAACGGTTATGAGATCATCCGCGTCAATGGATGGGACTACCCGTCGCTAATGGAAGTATATCAGAATGCTGGCCAAATTGCCCGGGACCATCACGTACCGGTTCTTATTCATGTACAAGAATTGACACAACCACAGGGACACTCTACCAGTGGTTCGCACGAACGCTATAAAAGTACGGAACGGTTGGAATGGGAAAGAGCTCATGACTGTATCGTTAAAATGAGAGCCTGGATGATCGCTTCTGAAATAGCCTCTGAAGAAACTCTTTCAGAAATAGAAGCAGATCTTAAAAAGAAAGTGAGAGACGGGAAGAAAGCGGCTTGGAATGCCTACCTGGCTCCGCAAAAACAAGAACAGGCAGAGGCTGCGACGCTTTTAAATAATTTAGCTGAAAGTAGTCCGAACAAACCTTTTATAGAAAAAATCAGAGCCGAACTGATTTCTGATACAGAACCCCTTCGAAGAGATATCATCGCCGGAGCTCGTAAAGCATTGCGATATGTAGTTTCAGAATCAAGTATGGAAAAAAGACAGCTTCAAGATTGGGTAAATAATTACTTCGATATTATTCAACCTAAATATAGCGAGCATCTATATTCTGAAATTGCTTCCAAAGCTACCAACATTTCCGAAGTAAAACCAACCTATAATAGCGATGCCGAATTGGTCGATGGACGGGTGGTGCTTCGAGATAACTTTGATGCTATTTTTAGTAACCATCCCGAGGCACTCATCTTCGGGGAAGATAGCGGAACCATAGGGGATGTAAATCAAGGCCTGGAAGGCTTGCAGGACAAACACGGAGAAATGCGTGTGAGCGATACCGGTATTCGAGAAGCCACTATTTTAGGGCAAGGTATTGGTATGGCGATGCGCGGTTTAAGACCGATTGCCGAAATTCAATACCTCGATTATATTTTATATGCGCTCCAAATTATGAGTGACGATCTGGCGACATTACGATACCGAACCCATGGAATGCAAAAAGCACCATTGATCGTTCGTACGCGCGGACACCGTTTAGAGGGTATTTGGCACAGTGGTTCTCAAATGGGAGGGCTCATTCATCTTTTAAGAGGAATGTATATTCTGGTACCTCGTAACATGACGAAAGCGGCTGGTTTCTACAACACCTTGTTGGAAAGCGATGAACCCGCCGTAGTAGTTGAGTGTTTAAATGGTTATCGCTTAAAAGAAACCCTTCCCAACAACCTCAGCGCCATTAGAACTCCCATTGGAGTGGTTGAGACAGTTAAAGAAGGCTCCGATATTACCTTGGTTTCTTACGGAAGCACCCTTCGTATTGTTGAAGAAGCGGCTAAAGAACTACAACAGTTGGGCATCGATGCCGAGGTAATCGACGTGCAATCATTGCTTCCCTTAGATATCTCAAATGACCTGGTGAAAAGTGTGGCCAAAACCAATCGCCTCTTGGTCGTGGATGAGGACGTTCCCGGTGGAGCTTCCGCCTATATTTTGAATCATATTTTAGATGAACAAAATGGGTATCAACATTTAGACAGCAAGCCACAGACCTTAGCAGCAAAACCTCACAGACCTGCCTACGGAACGGATGGAGATTATTTTTCAAAGCCTTCTGTCGAAGACGTCTTTGAAAAAGTGTATGACATGATGCACGAAGCGAACCCGACCGATTTTCCAAAATTGAGATAGCATTTCTTCGAGGAAGATTTTGTAAAAAAAAAACTCTATTTCAAATTTCTTCAGTTAAAATTTGGATAGGTAAATTATTTTATTGAATATTTACAGGTACCAAAGAAATAACACAAGGAAAATGTTCACATTCGTTTTAAATAATAATAATAATAATAACGGAAACCCGTAACAGAAACCTTGTCGCGATATACAACCCGTCAGGTTTTTAACTTGACGGGTTTTTTTATGATATAAACTGAACTAGAATAACTAAAAATAAAATTATGTGCGGAATTGTATGTGCTTTCGATCTAAAACAACCCAGTCAACAGCTGCGACCTCAATTATTAACCATGGCGAAATGCATTCGGCATCGCGGACCAGATTGGAGTGGTATTTTTGATAATCCGAAGGCTATCATGGCACACGAACGCCTTGCCATTGTAGACCCTACTTCGGGCAAGCAACCTCTATTTTCAGAAGACAGAAATTTAGTGCTCGCTGCCAACGGAGAGATCTATAACCATATGGACTTAAGGGCCCAATTAAAACAGGACTACGCTTTCCAAACAAAAAGCGATTGTGAAGTTATTCTGGCCCTTTACAAAGAAAAAGGAACCGATTTCCTCGACGACCTAAACGGAATTTTTGGTTTTGCCATTTATGATGTCGAAAAAGATGAATACTTAATCGCACGCGACCATATGGGAATCATTCCGCTATATATTGGGTGGGATCAAAACGGAACTTTCTATGTGGCTTCCGAATTAAAGGCACTGGAGGGCGTCTGTACCAAGATCGAACTCTTTCCTCCGGGTCATTATATGCACAGCAGTGATGGAGAACTAAAGCGTTGGTGGACCCGAGACTGGATGGAATATGAGGCCGTAAAAGACAATGAAACTAAAATTGAGGAATTAAGAAATGCATTGGATGCGGCAGTACATCGCCAGTTAATGAGCGATGTCCCTTATGGGGTGTTACTTTCCGGTGGTTTGGATTCGTCCATTACCTCTGCGCTGGCTAAAAAGTACGCCGACAAGCGGATCGAAAGTGGAGATAAAGATGGCGCCTGGTGGCCTCAATTGCACTCCTTTGCCATTGGATTGGAAGGTTCGCCCGATTTGGCTGCAGCACAAAAAGTGGCGGATCATTTAGATACGGTGCATCACGAGATCAAATTCACTATTCAAGAAGGTATTGATGCACTTAGAGATGTGATCTATCACGTGGAAACCTATGACATCACGACCATTAGAGCCTCTACTCCTATGTTTTTGTTGGCAAGAGCGATCAAAGCCATGGGAATCAAAATGGTACTATCCGGAGAAGGAGCTGACGAGATTTTTGGAGGATACCTATACTTCCACAAAGCCCCAACGGCCAAAGATTTTCATGAGGAAAACGTGCGCAAACTGGATAAACTACACATGTATGACTGCCTGCGAGCAAATAAATCATTAGCTTCTTGGGGTATTGAAGGAAGGGTGCCATTCCTTGACAAAGAATTTATGGACGTCGCCATGCGATTGAACCCTCAGGATAAAATGATCAATGGTGAACGCATGGAAAAATGGGTTTTACGCAAAGCTTTTGAAGACATGCTTCCCGAGAGCGTTGCCTGGAGACAAAAGGAACAGTTTAGTGATGGCGTGGGCTATAGCTGGATCGACACCTTAAAAGAAATGGTTGAGAGAGATATTAGTGATGAACAAATGACTAATGCAAAATACCGTTTCCCCATCCAAACACCAACCAGCAAAGAAGAGTTCTACTATCGCTCCATTTTTGAAGAACATTTCCCAAGTGATACTGCCGCATTAAGTGTGCCTTCGGTACCATCGGTGGCTTGTAGCACGCCTATTGCGCTAGAATGGGACGAAAGTTTTAAAAATATGAATGATCCTAGTGGGCGTGCCGTGGCGAATGTACATGACGATGCTTACTAGTTATCATAGTATGGTTTGAGCAATAACCAAAGAGAAGGAACTTGATCGTGTTCCTTCTCTTTTCAATTTTAAAGAATCAATTAATAAAAATACTGTTCTTTAACGATCTTGCCGTTGTCTACTTGATATACTCCAATCTCTTCCATCTTCATTCGATTGCCATCTTTCGAAGTTAGATCGATCATCAATCCTACTGAAAAGTGATCGCCCATTATCGTGGGTTCGGTAACGGCGCTGTCATGCACTTCCTTCACATTCGAAAACCATTGTTCTAATCGTTCAGTGACATTTTTCTTTCCTTTGGTGCCTTGCATAGGAGCATGAGCAGGTTCTATACATTCTATGTTCTCACCGTACAGCTCGGCTACTATTTCGAGATCTCTATTCTGAGCGGATAATTCGTAATAACGATTGGCTACTTCTTGCGTTGTCATAGGTTTTAGTTTTAAATGAATAATTTAGTTCTTTACCCTTAAGACGAAGCCGAAGAACAAAACGGGACGTATTTCTAAAATAATTCAGAATAAAAAAATATCCTGTTTTTCCACGGAAAAACATTTTGTTGCAAATTGTTTGTTCTTAATGGCAACAGTATCGTTTAAGGATTATGAACTATCTTTAGCCATCCCCTCCATAAATTCGAAAAAAAGCAGCTATGAAAAAAATTACTTATTTCTTTATTGTATTTAGCACATTAGCCTATGCACAAACGCCTTGCGAAAATGGATTCGCGGGACAATACCCTTGCGATGGATACGATTTATTAGCCCATATCACAGCTACCCAAATGGGTGCCTCCGGGGGAAATGATTCTTGGGGTTGGACCGATCCTCAGGATGGAAAAGAATACGCCATTGTTGGCCTGGACAATGGAACAGCCTTTATTGATATCACAGACCCCACGGCTCCCATTTATTTGGGGAAGCTACCCACTCAAACCGGTTCGGCGACTGCCAGGGATATAAAAACCTATAACAATTTCGCCTTTGTGGTAAGTGACAATAATGGCAACCATGGAATGCAAATTTTCGACCTGACGCGTCTCCGTAATGTGGCTAACCCACCCGAAACTTTTACCGTTGACGCCCTGTATTCCGATTTTACGAATGCACATAATCTGGCCATAAATGAAGATACGGGTTATGCCTATGCCCTGAGAACCAATCTCTTTGGCGGAGGAGTTCATTTTATTAATATTCAAGATCCTTTAAACCCGATCAATGAAGGCGGTGTTGATGGTGTTTTTACTCACGATGCCCAGATCATCATTTACAACGGACCTGATACGGATTATAGCGGTCGGGAGATTCTTTTCAGCTATAACGGGTTCGACCAAAATGTTACCATTATTGATATTACCGACAAAGGTAGTCCGCAGTTCGTTTCAAGTTTTATATACAGTCAGAACGAACATGCTCATCAGGGTTGGGTGACTGAAGATCATGAATATATTATCATGGGGGATGAGTCTGATGAATTGAATTTAGGGGTAGATACCCGAAGCATCGTATTCGACATTACCGATTTAGATAACCCTACCGAGTCCTTTGTATATTTTGGCCCCACAGCGGCTTCAGATCACAATGGATATGTTTTAGGGGACACCTATTATTTGGCTAACTATAACGCTGGCCTTCGGGTGATCGACATTTCCCAGATCGATAGCGGAATCATGACCGAGACAGGTTATTTCGATGTTTATCCAGACAATAACGCCTCTGGATTTAACGGCGCCTGGAGCGTATATCCTTATTTTGAAAGTGGAAATCTGGTGATCTCTTCGCGAGGTGGCGATGGCGGTCTTTTTGTGGTAAGAAGTAATAACTTAGGGCTTACTTCTTTTGAAAGTTCGAATCAATTTACAATGGCACCTAACCCAGCAAGAGATATGGTGACGCTCAAATTAAATGAGCATAGCACTCTTATTTCAATCCATATTTATGATAGTGTTGGAAGGCTGGTATTGAAAGACATAAACTCAACGACCATTAATGTTGCGCCATTTACTGAGGGCATCTATTTCGTAGAGGTTGCAACCAACTTGGGTGTTCAAACGAAGCGACTTGTCAAAGAATAAATTCTCCTTTTAGGAATGTAACTTAAAAGGTTCTTAAGGCAACCACTTTTTTTCAAAGTTGGGTTTCCGTTTCTCCAGAAAGGCATCTCGCCCTTCTTTGGCCTCATCGGTCATATAGGCTAGTCGGGTAGCTTCTCCTGCAAATACTTGCTGTCCTACCATGCCATCATCGGTCAGATTCATGGCAAACTTCAGCATTTTTATGGAAGTCGGCGATTTGGCCAATACTTCCTGCGCCCATTCGTAAGCCGTTTGTTCTAATTTATCATGAGGCACTACCGCATTCACCATGCCCATCTCAAAGGCTTCCTGCGCACTGTAATTTCTTCCGAGGAAAAAAATCTCACGGGCCTTCTTCTGCCCTACCATTTTGGCGAGATATGCACTTCCGTAGCCGCCGTCAAAACTGGTTACATCGGCATCGGTCTGTTTAAATATAGCGTGTTCCATACTGGCCAGCGTCATATCACACACCACATGTAGACTATGTCCGCCACCAACAGCCCAACCGGGTACTACACAAATAACCGCTTTCGGCATAAATCGGATCATTCGTTGCAGGTCCAGAATATTCAATCGGTGGTATCCATCCTCTCCAACATAACCCTGATGCCCGCGGGCTTTTTGATCTCCTCCACTGCAAAAACTATATACACCGTCCTTGGAAGAAGGGCCCTCAGCAGAAAGCAATACCACACCAATACTGGTATCTTCCTGTGCGTCGTGAAAGGCATCGAGGAGTTCGGAGGTTGTTTTAGGACGGAAGGCGTTGCGCACATCGGGTCTATTAAAGGCGACTCTGGCCACTCCGTTGCTCTTTTTGTAGGTGATATCGGTATATTCTTTGGCGGTTTTCCAGTTAGGTGTGCTCATATTTTATATTTTAGCAAAGATATAAATTGTTTGTCGTTTATGGTTCGTTGTCGTTGTAAGAACCTAAGACTTCAAACCCTAAATTTTACAACATGCGTCGTCTTCTTCTTTTCTTCGGAATTTTATTCATTTCACCTTCCATATTTGCGCAATCGCCGTATCAATTTACCACTGTGATCGATTTGGAAACAACCCCGGTTATTAGTCAGGGTCGAACGGGAACCTGCTGGAGCTTTTCGAGCACCTCTTTTTTAGAATCTGAAGTAATCCGCTTAACGGGAAAGCAAGTAGACCTTTCAGAAATGTATACGGTAAGAAATACCTATCCAAAAAAAGCAGAAAACTACGTGATGCGTCAAGGAAAGGCTCAGTTTAGCGAAGGCGGACTGGCGCACGATGTAATTAATTCTGTTGCTGAATTTGGTTTGGTACCTCAGGAAGCTTATAGCGGATTATTTGGCGATGAAACCAAACACAACCATGCCGAAATGGTTGCTGTCGTAAATGCGATGGTGAAAACCTACGTGGACAACCCAGGCAGAAAATTGAGTAAAAAGTGGAGAAGTGTAGTGGATGCTGTGCTAACTACCTATATTGGAGAAAACCCAAAAAGCTTTAGCTATGAAGGAAAATCTTATACGCCAGCCTCTTTTAGAGATGCCTTAAAAATTGTACCGGCAGACTATGTTACCATTACCTCCTTTAGTCATGCCCCTTTTTATTCTGAATTTATTCTGAACATACCTGATAACTGGAGCTATGGGTCATTTTATAATGTTCCTTTGGATGAAATGATATCTTCCATCGATAACGCTCTGGAAAATGGCTATACCGTCGAATTGGACTGTGACGTTAGTGAACGCACCTTCTCTTCTAAAGATGGGGTTGCCGTTATTCCGAATAATTCGGCAAACAATAAACTGGCGTTACAAGGAATTTATCCTGAAAAGAAGATCACCCAGCAATACCGTCAGGAAGAATTCGAAAATTTCACCACAACCGATGACCATTTAATGCATATTACCGGAACTTTGAGAGATCAGAATGGCACAAAATATTACAAGGTTAAGAATAGTTGGGGATCTGATGCTTCAAGGAATGCCAACGGAGGCTATGTATATTTTAGTGAAGCCTATATGCGTTTAAAGGCCATTAGTATTACGGTGCATAAAGAGGCTATTCCGAAGGCCACTTCAAAAAAGTTAAATTTATAAGAAGAACACTCCACTCTGGCTCGAATTTTGATATATTTGAATTCATGAAACGGATTTTTTTCATATTGTCTTTGCTACCGGCATTAGCCTTGGGTCAATACGATTTCGAAAGTCGGTATTTTACTTTGACCGAAGAAAGTCTGCCTGAAATAAGTTCGTTCGACATGGATTTCGGAGAAAAAACACTGTTTAAAAAAGTGAGTTTCTACGATTATGGCAAAGTGACAGTTGAAAATTACTACCAACCCGTAGATATGATGACTGCCTTGGATCAGCAAAGTTCTTTTTTGGAAACGCCTGGCGTTAATATTCCGTCACTTAACCAGAAAGAATTTGGTTTTTCATTTTCTGTGAATGGAAATAACTCAAGGGATGGCACTTCCAATTATGGTGTTAGAAACACGGTCTACAAAGAAGCTCGTAGCGTATTCTTTTGTGCGCGATCTGCTAATATTTTAAACAATTAATTTCCTTTTACTCGTACCTCCAACTGGTTAAGTCTGCGCCAGCAGGAGCACTTTCCATTATTCGCTCCATTATTTTTGGCACATACATGCTGTTGTAGCGTAGTCGCGAAATATGATTTCCATTTTTCTGATCACCATTCCAACAATGTTCTGCGCGATCCCCATAATCCACCTCACCATCGTAATAAGGATTAGTTGTACTCTCTAAAAACTCCTCCATCAAATACACGGCATTATTTAGGTAATAATTGTCCATATCACCACAATAAATATGGATCTTTCCTTGCAGTTTAGGTCCTAATTTTGCCCAATCTCGTTCTAAAATATGACGAAGATCGTAGTTCTCCTTCCAATAGTCTGCAACTTCACTATTGATTACTCCCGTGTACTTATCCCATATGCGTTGTGGGTATCCATCCTCCCCTAAGGGAGAATAGGTAGCTTCCCAAATATCCCATTGCTGCCCAGATCGGGATTTGTCCCCCAAAACCAACTCCAAATGATTGGAGCGCCTCAAAGTGGTAGATACGTGCCCAAGATAATCTCTACGCCCAGGAACCTCTAATTTATGGAAGCCACTGGGATAATAGTAGGCGTTCTCGTCTTCATAGATATTAGTAAGGCAATAGGCACGAAAATCTATAGGATCGGGACAGGCGGCAAAACAACCGTTATACTCATCCGGGTATTTTACCTGTACGGCCAAAGCTTCCCAGCCTCCAGTGGAGCCACCATATAAAAAACGAGCCCAACCCTCGCCTATTCCACGAAATTGTGATTCGATATAGGGAATAAGTTCATAGGTAAGGGCGTCGCCATAAGGTCCTTGCGCAGCAGAATTCACAGCGTAACTATCATCATAATAAGGTGTTGGGTGCTGTATTTCGATAATTAAGAACCTTGGAAAATCAGGTTCATTCCAGCGGTTATAAAAATCGAACGCCTCTTGTTGCTGTATGATATTGTAGCCATCAACCCCAAATCGGTCCGAGTATTCAGGTTCTAGATCTTTATCCGGAGGTGTGGTTCGCCAACCTCCAAAATCGCTGGGAAAATGCCCTTGGAAAACCATAAGCGGGTAATGGGCATCAGGATGTTCGTTAAATCCCTTAGGTAATAAAATATGAGCACCCAGATACATATCCCTTCCGTAGAATTCGGAGAGTTTTTCAGATTTCATGCGGATATGTTTGACCCATTCTGTATCAACCGGTGCTTCAATCTCCGGAATCACCTGATCTATCGTTAAATCTATTTGAGTGCTCGTTTCCGAAGAAAAAGAAATTTCAAGAGGGTCATTGTATATATTTCCCGGAGACTTATTCCATTGTTGGCCTTCGCCATTATCCATCGGTAGTTTTACCGTATGTCCAGTAGAAAGATGGAACGTTTCATACACATGTAATAAGGCCTGTGCCCGGTAAGCACCGGCGGGCACATCGGACAACCGTTCCATCGGGAATCCCATATCTTTATCCGTAAAAGTGACCTGATCACCGGGCTGCAATCCTTCCACGTTTTTTCCAAAAATAAGTTGTGTATCCAAACCGTCATTGATTTGAAACCTAGGTTCGTCTTCGTGATCGTTGGAAAGCATTAATAATAGTCGACCATCAACATTTGATATATCCAGAGAATCGGACAAAGTAATGGTGAAGGAAATACGAGGGTCAGTATCCGTAGACTGACAACCTACTATAACCAGTAGCAATAAGCAATAAAAAAGAGGAATACGTTTCATAGGTAGTGGGTTAGCTTCCTATAAAACTACAAAATTTACAATAGTTCGATACCGTCTGGCTTGATCATGATCCGCTTATCCTTATATAGACTTCCGATTGCTTTCTTAAAACTCTTTTTACTAAGTCCCAGTTCATTTTTAATGGTCTCCGGGTCTGTTTTATCATGGAAAGGAAGAAATCCACCGGCAGCCTTTAGTTCTTCTATGAGATAATTGGCATTGGGTTCTATGCTTCTATAACCCTCGGCCTGAAGTACCAGGTCAATTTTATTATCGTCCCTCACCTTTTTTACAAATGCGTTGAGCTTGTCACCGGTTCGAATGTCTTCAAAAATGTCTTCTAAATAAATAAGTCCTTTGTGCTTTCCATTAATGATCGCATTAGCACCTCTTTCCGTAATATGAGTGACCATAATTGACACCTCATCGTATTTAACAACTTCTACTTTTTCGTTGCTTAAAAACTTATTGGTTTTACTAGACCCTACCAATCTGTTGGTAAGTTCATCCAAGTAAAGATGCACGATATACCAATTCCCCTTTTTCATGGGTCTTGCCTGCTCCTTGAAGGGCACAAAAAGCTGTTTTAGGAGGCCCCAATCCATAAACGCACCATGTTTTGTCACGGCACTGCATTGTAAATAGGCAAACTCATTAAGCTTAATTAACGGTTCATCGGTTGTGGCGATAGGGCGCTCCTCATTGTCCAGATATAAAAAAACGTTTAGAGCGTCTCCAATGGCGTAGTTTTCGGGCTTATAACGATGTGGAAGCAGTACTTCGTTGTCTTCAGTATCACCTAAAAACAGACCTGGGTCGGTCTCTCGAAGTATGGTAAGTTCTTGAAATTTTCCTAATTGCAGCATAATGTTGGCAAAGGTACAACTTCTTCTATGGAAAGGTTATGCCAATATGACTTTAAATTACTTTCTCTTTGTGCGCATAACCACATCACTTTATAAACTTGAAATAATCCAATAAAATACGGTCGTTTACCTCAGAAGGAGTAAATATTTCCAGTATTTTCGGTTGGTCCGAGGTGTTAAAAAATGAATCCAATGCCGTTTGTAAAGAAGTTTCGTTTGCAACATTCTGATACTCGAAGCCATACATAGTCGAAAGCTGTTCTGCCGTAAGATCATGCCTAGTTTCAAAATAAGTCGAGAAATTATCACCGTCGTTCTTTCCTGGCAATATTCTAAAAATGCCCCCTCCGCTATTGTTGATGATCACAATTCTGAAATGGTCCGGGATGTATTTGTTCCACAGGGCATTACTGTCGTAAAAGAAACTGAGGTCGCCGGTAATTAAAACGGTGGGTTTAGGTGAAGCATACGCAGCTCCAATAGCCGTGCTTGTACTGCCGTCAATACCGCTCGTGCCTCTGTTACAAAAAACCCGCAGACTCTCATTTAAATCGAACAGTTGGGCGTACCTCACGGTAGCACTATTTGCCAACTGTAATTGAACATTTTTTGGCAGTCTTTTGAACAGTACTGAAAAGACTTTAAAATCGCTATACGGTATACTGTTTACATAGTTCGTGTGCCGTTGTAAACGCCTATTTCTAATATTCAACCATTCATTTCGGTAATTACTTTCAACTAATTTAAAATCAGATATTTCAGTTTTAAAAAATTCATTTATGTTTGATTCAAAATGCTGGCTTAATACAAAATAGGTATCCACTCCTCTTTTTGGGTCAATATGATAGTGTGTTTGTGGAGCATAAGACCTAAGAAATGCCTTGATCTTTTTGGAGATCACCATGCCCCCAAAAGTAAGAAGCAAGTCCGGTTGCAGTGCTTTAAATTGTTCATCATCTAATGGCGCAATTAATTGATCAATGGCAGGGAAATAATTAGGATGATGTAAATTGGAGGTTGTTTCAGTTAAAACAATAACACTCTCGTCTTCACCCAATTTATTGATATATTCCTGTTGTAAACTATTAGGCGGAAGCACACCTACTAATACCATTTTACGTTTCGAAGTATTCCAACGTGATAAAAACGAACTGGTGTTCCCACTAAAAGACCGCGGTGTTATCGAAAATGGTATATTATTAATCTTTATACCGGGCTCGGAAACGGTTTCATAAAGTGGCTCCGAGAAAGGAACATTTAAATGAACAGGGCCTTTTCTTTCTATAGCCGTGTTGAGTGCTTTATTGATCTCTAATTCATTAAAATGTTGCTGTTCTTCGCCTTCTCTGCAGTTAGCGTTGTATAGAATATGATTGGCAAAAACTCCCTCTTGTCTAATGGTTTGCCCGTCGCCAACATCAATTAAATGGGCAGGCCTATCGGCCGAAATAATCACGAGAGGGATATCGCTATAAAATGCCTCTGCAACTGCCGGATAATAGTTAAGCAATGCCGAACCTGAAGTACAAACTAAAGCAACTGCTTTCATTTTTTGTTGTGCGATTCCCAAGGCGAAAAAGGCCGCACAGCGTTCATCTACAATACTAAAGGTCTTAAAGGTCTTGTCTTCGGTAAAGCCAAGGATTAACGGTGCATTCCGAGAGCCTGGGGAAATAACAACGTGGTCAATACCTTTAGCCGAACATAATTGAGTGACAGTTTGAGAAAGGATTTTTTGTGAGTATCTCATCGCGGCAAAGGTACAAACTCAATCGATATTTGAAAGCATTGGAGCGATCACCTGAAGCATGGTCTGTAATTTATTTTGGGTTTCCTTCCATTCGGCATCGGGAACAGAATCGGCAGTAATTCCTCCTCCTACGAATAAGTTCGCTTCATTGTTCACAATTTGTAAGCATCGTAAATTCACAAATAAAGTGGCTTCATTAGTCAAGGCCTTAATGGGGCCCAAAAAACCGGTATAATAAGTTCGGTCGTAGTTTTCATTCTGAATTATAAATTGCTTCGCCCGTTTTTCGGGAGTACCACAAACAGCAGGAGTTGGATGCAGTGAATGGACCAAAGCGGTCAAATTGTTGCCGTTCTTTTTAAAGATCCCAGTGAAATCGGTTCGCAAATGCACCAGAGAGCCGGCACGGTGATTCTTAAGCTTGGAAACTCGTACTACGGAGGCTGCGGATTGTAGCTTATCGGCAATGGCATCAACCACCCATTTTTGCTCATCAATCTCTTTTTGGGTCCAACTAGGCTTCTCGTCTTCCGAAAAGCGACTAGTTCCTGCTAAAGCCATGGTGCTAAACTCTTTCCCACGGGTTTTCAACAGTACTTCAGGAGTAGCTCCACACCAAAAACCACTCTGGGGGTGAAACCAAACATATCTAAAAGCATTGGGGTAAAGCCCAAATAATCTGAGAACAAGTTCGGATAAATTAAAGTGAGACAGTCCGACCGACTTTCGGCGGGATGTTACTATTTTAGAGTGTGTCCCCTCCAAAATACTCTTTCGCGCTTTGGACACCAGTGATAGATAATCCTGTTTTTCTCTACTATCTTTCGAAGCGGGAATTAAAGACTGCCTTTCTATTTTTTCTGAATAAGGGATTACAACCCGTTCGCTATGCTTTTCGGGTATGATAATGGGGTCTGCAGACACAAATGGAGCCAAAACGAACCCATCTTCCGCATAATCCCTGGTAGCGTATGTCCTTTGGTCATTCTGAAACAATGCGACTATCTCGTCGCTTTCCGGTAAACCGTAGAGCACGAAAGGTAAACCAAGAGCATGATGTTCTCGAACTTTAACAAGGAGAGTATTCATTTTCATTTTATGCTTTAGGTAAGGTAATGGTAGTAAACTTTACCTGAGAAACCAGTTCATTCGCTTCATTAACAATGCGAACCTGCCATAACTGGGTAGTTCTTCCTTTGTGAAGCACAGTGGCCTTGGCATAAACATATCCTTCCCTAACTCCCTTCACATGATTGGCAGCAATTTCAATACCTCGAATACTCACATCATCACGCTTCAATAAAACCATGGCTCCTGCACTGCCAACACTTTCAGCCAAGGCAACCGAGGCTCCTCCATGCAGCACTCCATCAGGCTGGTGTACTTTAGAAGTTACTGGCATTCTTGCAGTCAGGGAATCTTCAGTCAGGTCAACAAATTCAATATCCAACGTTTCCATTAAGGTGTTTTTACAAACGGCATTGCATTGTTGAAGTATCATTTCTTTGGTTAGACTCATAGGCATAATTTCTATTAAAAAGGTGAAAAAACACATTCGATCCTTATCGGGAATTTTTTCTCACTTACATTTGTAAAAATACGAAATGCAAGACAAAATGAATTCAGAAAAAAGAGTAAGTTATACCACCCAAAATACCTATTCCACTTTCGGGCATTATTCCTCCAAAACCAAGAACATATGGTTAGTATTTCATGGAATGGGACATCTAAGCCGCTATTTCATGTGGCATTTCAACAGTTTGAATCCTGAGGAAAATTACGTTATTGCCCCACAAGCACCTTCAAAATATTATCAAGGGACCGACTATAAGCATGTTGGAGCATCATGGTTAACACGAGAGGATACCGTGGAAGAAACTAAAAACGTTCTTCAGTACGTGGATGCCGTTTGGAAGGCAGAAAAACCCACTTCCATGACTCGGCTTATCGTCGTTGGCTATTCGCAAGGTGTTTCTATTGCCACTCGCTGGTTGGCGAGTCGTAAAATGGTATGCGACCACTTGGTACTTCATAGTGGTGGTATCCCTAATGAATTGAGGGAAACCGACTTCCAATATCTCCCACAAACTGCAAAAGTAACCTTCCTATACGGGAATGAAGATCCCTATATTACTCCAGAACGTCTTAAGGAAGAAACAAAAAAAGGCCGCTTTCTTTTTGGGGATCGGCTAAACATTACGGTTTTTAATGGAGCCCATGAGGTACACCGGCCGTTTTTTGCAGAATTATCATAAGTTTCTCAATCGCATAAGTGCATTTCATCGATTTTATTTGGTTGTTAATCTTGAATATTGTTAATTTACTCAAGATTTGTAAGAAATTACGTAACCTCAACGATCATGAAAATATTATCAATTCTTCTTTTTGCCCTTCTGTGTAACTTTACGCTAGTCGCTCAAATTTCGGAAAGCGAAGCAACCGCACTTAAAGATTTTTATGCAGCGACGCATGGAGATCACTGGAACCAGAAGTGGGACTTATCAAAGGATGCTTCTCACTATGGCGGTGTAACAATAGAAAATGGGCATGTCACTGAAATTAGAATGCTCTTTAATAATATTTCCGGCACCTTGCCGGCATCCCTAAGCGCACTTTCCGAATTGAAAGTACTGGAATTGTCATTTAACAAATTGAGTGGCCCAATTCCTGCTTCATTTGGAGATCTTAAAAAACTGGAATTACTTGCTCTCAATGGGAACAACCTAAGCGGTTCCATTCCTCAGAGCATGACGAACCTAACCAGCTTGAAACAACTGCATCTTAGCAGTAATCAACTAACTGGAGCTCTTCCATCTCAATTAGGGCGTTTGACAAAGCTTGAGGTTTTCAATGTATTTGACAATGATCTTTCGGGTGCCTTACCCTTAGACCTTGCGAGTAACCGAAGTTTAAAAGAGTTTATGGTGGCTGAAAATAACTTTGACCCTTCGAGTGAAATATCAACTGTTTTGTTGATCAACTCCTCGGGGCATTTAGATCTAAAAGAAAATATGATCTTAAGTCCAAATGGAAAATCCATCATAGCTATTGAAAGTAGCGAAGACGAAAATTAATTTCATATAGTAATTGTTTATTTAAAAAATGGCTCTTTTCCGAAGGAGTCATTTTTTTTATGGTATTATTAAAATTCGCAAAACATCAACTTTTTTTAGATCAAACTCGCAAAATATCTTCCTTTTTCTAGTTGAAAACTAAATACTTATCAACCGAAAACGTTGTAGTGCCCAAAATTATTTACGCTTTCAATTTTGTAGCGATTCGTTTTATACCTTTAACTCTCATAAGACCAATGAGCCATGAAAAACTACAATCAAAGTCGTGTTATTATTGAAAATATTTCCCCCCAATTGGATGGCGGAATTCATGCCATAAAAGCCGTCGTCAATGAATTTATTCCCGTGACCGCAGACGTATTATCCGATGGCCACGATCTTATTGCCGCGTCCCTTTGTTATAAGCATGAAAATGCCTCTAAATGGCAAGAAATTAGAATGTCCGAAGTGTCGAACGACCAATGGCAGGCCGCTTTCATGGTCGAAAAACAGGGTGCTTATTCATATAAAATTCAGGGTTGGGTAGATTACGCGCTCAATTGGCAATATGGCATTGGAAGAAAAATCGAAGACGGTCAAACGGTTACTTCCGAATTGCTCGAAGGCGTCGAGTATCTTCAGAAAATAACAAAAAAGGCAACTAAAAAGGAAAAGGAATACCTCGAAAAGCTCGCTACTCAATTTGAAAATGCCAGTGATTACGAACATGCCATCGCAGCAGCCACTTCAGAAAAACTAAAAGAAATATTTACCAAATACCCCGAAAAGTTCTTAATAAATGAAAGTCCCGTGCTCGATGTTTATGTAGATCGAGAAAAGGCACGCTTTAGCACTTGGTATGAATTCTTTCCCCGCTCTGCGTCTCAAACGGCTGGTAGTCATGGAACTTTTAAAGATTGTGAACAGTTGTTGCCAAGAGTTGCTAAAATGGGTTTCGATACTTTGTATTTCCCTCCCATTCACCCTATTGGTACGGTTAATCGCAAAGGAAAAAATAATACTACTGAAGCCCTGGACGGAGACGTAGGTTCCTGTTGGGGTATTGGTTCGGCAGATGGTGGGCACACCTCTATACATCCCGAATTAGGAACGGAGGCCGATTTCAAATCTCTGGTAGTATCGGCCAAAGAGCAAGGCATAGAAATTGCGATGGATTTTGCCTTACAATCCGCTCCAGATCATCCATGGGTGCAGGAACATCCGGAATGGTTCAAATGGCGACCCGATGGGACCGTGCAATATGCTGAAAACCCTCCAAAAAAGTATCAGGATATCCTTCCCATTTATTTTGAAAGCGACGACTGGAAAAATCTTTGGCAAGAGATGTTAAATGCCGCTCTTTATTGGATCGAAGACTTCGGAATTGAAGTATTTCGGGTGGATAATCCTCATACCAAACCCTATTATTTTTGGAGCTGGCTCATTGCCAAAGTAAAGAAAAAACATCCTTCGGTCTTATTTTTGGCTGAAGCATTCACCAAACCCAAAGTGATGAACCAATTAGCTAAACAAGGATTTACACAATCCTATACTTATTTCACTTGGCGCAACAACAAACAAGAACTGATCGAATATGTGGAGGAGCTTACCCAAACAGATCAACGCTGGTATTTCCGCCCCAACTTTTGGCCGAATACACCCGATATCAATCCATGGGCGTTGCAAAGTGGAAATGAAACCGTCTATCTTCAGAAGTACTTTTTGGCCGCAACCTTAAGTTCGAACACTGGAATTTACGGCCCCATCTTCGAATATATGCAGGGTGCTGCCTTACCTGGCAAAGAAGAATATTTGGATAGCGAGAAGTTTCAAATACGTCATTGGGATTGGACCATTGAAAATAAGCTCACCACATTAATCACCAAGATCAATCGCATACGAAAACAACAAAAGGCCTTACAGCAAACCAATGGAATTAAGTTCTTATCGGTAGAAAATGAGCATTTACTGGCCTATTATAAATACGACCAAAGCCACGAAAATGAGATCATTGCCGTGGTGAATTTGGATCCGCATTATGCACAAAATGGTTGGATTCAGATGCCTTTGAACGAATTAGGGATTTCTGAAGGACATCAAGTAAAAGTGCACGACCTTATTACGGGAAGCAGTTACTTATGGGATAAAGAATGGTGTTTTGTAGAGCTACACCCGGCACTTCCCTTCCATTTATTCAAAATTGAAAAGTAAGATGGCAAAATTGGACACCACCAAAATGAATGCGCCCTTCAAGACCAACAGTACTTGGGAGCAATTGATGGAAGATAAGAGTTTTGTAAAAATGTTTCTTTCTGAAGTTTTGGAAGAATACATTATGAAACAACGCTGGTATGGAGGCAAATCCAGCAAATTAAAGTACATAGAACTTACCGAATACTTTAGGATTCAGCAAAAGGAAGAAGTTTACTACGGGTTGCTTTTAGAAGTAAACTTTGAAGAAGCCTTTTTCCAACATTATTTTATACCCATTGCCTTTGTTACCGACGAGAGTTTTTCTCACGACGATCGTATTCTGGAGCTGAGTTTAAACGAAACACCAGGTTTCCTCATAGATGCCATTAATCTGGAGGCTTTCAGAAAGCTGGTCTTTGAGCGCATAGTGAACTCTAAACCCAATGATACTACGCGCGTACAATACCACAAAGGAGAAAACTTTGATGAAAAAATATACGAGAACTCTCGTTTGATGGGCCTGGAACAGAGTAATACTTCGATCGTAATCAATGAACGTTCAGTCATTAAATTCTTCCGAAGAATATATCCCAATAAAAATCCGGACTACGAAATGTCCCGATTCCTCTCAGATAAAAAGGGGTTTCAAAACACCCCTCCCTATCAGGGAAGCCTCAATATTATTGACAGTGACAACCTCACCGTAACCATCGCGTTAATGCAAGGTTTGGTGCCTAACAAGGGAGATGCCTGGGAATATATGCTGAAGAAATTGGAGGTTATCTTTGATGCAATTCAGAAGAAGAAAGTTAATATTGCGCGCTTACCTAACACTGAAATATTCAAACGTTTACCTATTCATGAAGTTCCTGCCGAGATTATTGACTGGACAGGTTTAGCCATATTTCAAAAAATACAGCAACTGGCCTTACGAACTGCCGAAATGCATATTGCACTCGGTTCCGAATTTGAAGAAACCGCATTTACACCTGAACGCTTCAACGGGGACTACGAGTGCTGGTTAAAAAACAGATTGTTATATCAGTTTCAGAATAGATTGAACATGGTTGAGAACAATCTGCACAAATTAGACGGTCTTACGTCAGATCTGGCCAAGCAGTTCTTAGAGCAGAAAAACGAAATAAGAAAACGCTTTTTAGATTTCGATTGGACCAAATTAAAAGGAGAACGACTTCGAGTTCACGGCGATTATCATTTAGGACAAATTTTGGTGCAAGAAGGGGATTTTTATATTTTGGATTTCGAAGGTGAGCCAGAAAGTACGATTCGTGATCGCAAGGTAAAGCAGCCTCCCATCAAGGACGTCGCCGGTCTTTTTAGATCGTTTCATTATGCAGTTTACGCCACCATTTTTAACAATAACGATCGCTATCCTTATACTCAAAATGAATTGTTCCACGCAGGGGAAATGCTCTATCGCTACTTTATTGGCGTCTTTTTAGAGACCTATACGCATCGCATTCAAAATGCCAACATAAACATTGGATACAACCAGGAACGCATTTTTATGTTAAAATATTCCATGCTCGAAAAGGCAGTCTATGAGCTTGGTTATGAAATGAATGCCAGGCCTTTATGGGCGGTTATTCCTTTAGAAGGAATTGCATCAATAATGAATGAAGACTAACAAAGACACCATGAGTAACGTAGTTGTACATAGTTTGTTTACTGAATTTGACATCCAGCTTTTTAAGGCGGGAAAACACTTCCGCCTTTATGAAAAATTAGGCGCTCATTTGACAGAGGTCAACGGTGTTAAGGGGGTTTATTTTGCCGTTTGGGCACCTTCGGCAAAAGCCGTCTCGGTTATTGGAGATTTTAACTATTGGATCGAAGGCGAGCACCCATTGAACATTCGCTGGGATGAATCGGGTATTTGGGAAGGTTTCATCCCTGGAGTACAGAAGGGCGCTACCTACAAATACAAAATTCATTCTCATCACAACGACATAAAAACGGAAAAAGCCGACCCCTTTGCTTCTCGTTGTGAACATCCACCCAGAACCGCTTCTATCGTTTGGGATTCGACCCACCAATGGAAAGACGCCTCCTGGATGAAAAAACGCAAAGATGTCAATCGCTTGGATAAACCTTTTTCGGTCTACGAAGTTCATTTAGCGTCCTGGATGCGTCATGGTAACGAAAACCGTCCGCTCACTTATATTGAATTAGCCAAAGAATTGACCACCTATGTCAAAAAAATGAATTTTACCCACGTGGAGTTTATGCCCATCATGGAATACCCGTATGATCCGTCATGGGGGTATCAGCTTACCGGCTATTTTGCACCGACTTCGCGTTTCGGAAAACCAGAAGATTTTAAACTTTTAGTGGACGAATTGCATAGGAATAATATTGGAGTGATCCTAGATTGGGTTCCGTCACATTTTCCCGAGGATGCCCATGGATTAGGCTTTTTCGACGGCTCCAACCTTTATGAGCATCCAGATAAACGCAAAGGATACCACCCCGATTGGAAGAGCCTTATTTTTAACTACGGAAGAAACGAAGTAAGGGCTTTTCTAATTAGCAACGCCCTATTTTGGATGGATCACTATCATGCAGATGGGCTTCGAGTAGACGCAGTGGCTTCCATGCTGTATTTGGACTATTCCAGAGAAGATGGCGAATGGGAACCAAATGAATTTGGAGGAAGAGAAAACCTGGATGCCGTTTCCTTTTTCAAAGAACTAAACGAGGCTATTTATGGCAATTTTCAAGGTGTTCAAACCATCGCCGAGGAATCTACTTCCTTTCCCATGGTCTCCAAACCCACTTATTTGGGTGGACTCGGTTTTGGAATGAAATGGATGATGGGTTGGATGCACGATACGCTGGAGTATTTTAAGAAGGAACCTATCTACCGAAAGCACCATCAGAACGATATCACTTTTAGTATGACTTATGCTTTTACCGAAAACTTCATGCTTCCGCTAAGCCATGACGAGGTGGTATATGGTAAACAATCCCTTTTGAATAAAATGCCCGGTGATGAATGGCAGAAGTTTGCCAATTTACGTCTGCTATACTCCTATATGTACACCCATCCGGGAAGCAAGCTTTTGTTTCAAGGAGGAGAGTTCGGACAAGGAGGTGAATGGAATTTTGAACAAAGTCTGGACTGGCATTTGTTAGACTACGATTTACACAAAGGAATGCAATACTTAGTGGCCGATATCAACCAATTATACAAATCACAACCTGCACTTTATCAAAAACAATTCGATGCCTCTGGCTTTGAATGGATCGATTATAATGATTCGGAGAATAGTGTCCTGGCCTATTTGCGCAAAGGAAATAACGATAAAGACGACGTACTCGTTGTATGTAATATGACTCCAATCCCTCGAGAGAACTATCGCATTGGTGTTCCAAAAAAAGGAAAGTATAAATTGGTTTTCAATAGTGATGAACTCAACTATGGAGGAAGTGCCTTTCCAGTCAAGAAGCAATATACTTCAGAAAGCATTCCTTGGCAACAGAGGAAGGAATCCGTAAGCTGTAGTTTACCTCCTTTAGGAATGATTGCCTTAAAGAAAATTCAAAGCAAATGACAGGTACACTTTCCCCGTCTTTTCGTCGTAATATACTATGCGAACCCCTGTTATTGTTAACGAAATCGATTTCGATTGTTTATTTCTTTCTTGAAATAATACGTTTCCTTAGGTTTGCTTTAGACAGAAAATATTTCATTTGTAATAGTCCGTTAAACGCGTCACAAGTATGATCACAAATACCGAATTAGAACAAAAAGGAAATCAGTTTCCATCTCAGATAAAAAGCTTTACCAAGAAGAAAGATAAATTCCTAATTACTACTGAAAACGATGTGCATTTGCACATTACAGTGGTTCGGGATAGTGTTATTCGGTTCCGGTATGCCCCGAGTGGTACTTTTCAAAAGGATTTCAGCTATGCCATTTCTGAATCGGCCGTGCGAGGATACAATAAGCTTGAATATCGTGAGGAAGATGATAAGTTCATCATTGAGACTTCCAAATTGGCTTTACATATCAACAAATCGGATCTCCGTAAATCCATTTACGATACCGAAGGAAAATTGATCAACGAAGACGAACAAGGGTTCCATTGGGAATACAGTTACGAGCATGGAAGTGACATCGTAATGATGAGCAAAGCGGAGCAAAAAATGGAGTGCTATTATGGCTTAGGCGACAAACCCATGCACCTTAATCTAAAGGGTAAACGCGTTGAAAACTGGGTGACCGATGAGTATGCTTTCGGAAAGGACCGTGATCCATTGTATAAAGCGGTTCCATTTTTCATCGGATTGCATCATGACGTGTCTTATGGAATTTTTTTCGATAACACTTTTCGAACTTTCTTCGATTTTGGACACGAACGCCGTCAGGTTACCAGTTTTTGGGCGCAAGGAGGTGAAATGAATTACTACTTTTTCTACGGCCCGGAAATGGAAAAAGTAGTGAAAAATTATACAGACTTTACCGGAAAACCCGAATTACCTCCACTATGGGCTTTGGGCTACCACCAAAGTAAATGGAGTTATTACCCGGAAAGCAATGTAAAAGAAGTAACGCAAAAGTTTCGTGACCTCGAGATTCCTTGCGATGCCATTTATTTGGACATCGATTATATGGATGGATGGCGTTGTTTTACCTGGAACAAAGACTACTTTCCAGACCCCAAACGAATGGTCAAAGAACTGGCCGACGATGGTTTTAAAACGGTGGCAATTATTGATCCTGGGATTAAAATTGACAAGGATTATGATGTTTATAACGAGGCCATTGAAAACGGTTATTTCTGTAAGCGAGCAGATGGACCGCTAATGCGCGGAAAAGTATGGCCTGGTGAATGCAATTTTCCAGATTTTACAAACCCAAAAGTACGCCATTGGTGGAGCGGACTTTACAAAGAACTTATCGAAGACGTTGGAATTGCGGGTGTTTGGAACGATATGAACGAACCAGCCGTAATGGAAGTTCCTACAAAGACCTTCCCGCTCGATGTACGGCATAACTATGATGGAGATCCTTGCAGTCATAAGAAAGCTCATAACATCTACGGAATGCAAATGGCTAAAGCCACTTATGAAGGGGTGAAACAATTTGTATATCCGAAACGCCCCTTTATTATTACGCGTTCGGCTTATTCGGGAACTCAACGATACTCTTCTTCGTGGACCGGCGACAATGTGGCTAGCTGGGAGCACCTTTGGATTGCCAACCAACAAATTCAAAGAATGTCAATTTCGGGAATGTCTTTTATTGGTACCGATATTGGTGGGTTCGCTGAGCAACCAACAGGTGAATTATTTTTACGTTGGATCCAGTTGGGTATTTTTCATCCTTTTTGTAGAGTACATTCGTCTGGCGATCACGGAGATCAAGAACCTTGGGCTTTCGATGAAGACGTAACGAATATTACACGAAAATTCGTGGAGCTAAGATACAAGCTCTTACCCTATTTCTATACCGCCTTTAGACAATACGTTACAGATGGTTCTCCTATGGTAAAACCCATGGTCTTATTCGATCAAGAGGATCATCAAACCTATTATAGAACCGATGAATTTCTATTTGGAAATCACTTACTGGTGTGCCCTATTCTGGAAGCCAACGCCAAAGGACGTCGTATGTATATTCCAAAGGGAAAATGGTATAACTATTGGACGCATGAACTAGTAGAAGGAGGCAAAGAACAATGGGTAGATGCCGATATTGACAGTATTCCTTTGTTCGTGAAAGAAGGAGCTATTATACCAAAATACCCGGTACAGCAGTATGTAGGAGAAAAACAATTTGACGAGGTAGAAATGGAAGTCTATTATAAAGAAGGTATAGAGAATTCCGATTTATACGAAGATGCCCACGACGGTTATGACTACAAAAAAGGCCGTTTCAGCTTTAGAACTTTCAAATTGACCGGTAAAAAGAACGAACTTATCATTCAGCAACACAAACAAGGGAAATATGTAACGCCCTACTCTAAATTCAAATTGGACTTAAAAAGGTTACCATTTACCATCAAAACGATTGAAGTAGACAATCAAGTAACAGAACTTTCAGCATTAAAATTGAATGGAAATGCATCTTTAGTGGTAGACAAAAACTTTAGTGAATTGCATTTAATAGGCGAATAATACAGCCTTTTTATTTTAGAGGTAACCGCCAAAAGGGTCATTTTTAGGTTAGGGATATTTGCGTATTTTTAAGGGACCAAAACTAACCGTTATGAATATTGCACAAATCCTTTGTATTGCACTGCTAGTATTTCCATTATCCGTTCATGGCCAAGACGAAGAAAGCAAACCTAAAACTGCCGATTCAGAATTTAACAATCTAAAATGGCGTAATATTGGCCCTTCTCGAGGTGGGCGCAGTGTTGCATCTTCTGGGGTAGTGACGCAACCCATGACCTACTATATGGGGGGCACTGGTGGTGGTGTCTATAAAACCACAGATGACGGAATTACCTGGAAAAACATTTCTGACGGATTTTTTAAAACAGGAACGGTTGGCGCGATTGCCGTTTCGGAAAGCAATCCTAATATTGTATTTGTTGGTATGGGTGAACATGCAGCTCGTGGTGTTATGACTTCTATGGGAGATGGCGTTTACAAATCTACTGACGCCGGAAAGACCTGGAAGCACGTGGGGCTTGATTTTACGCGACATATTTCAGACGTTATTATTCATCCTTCTCAGCCCAATATTGTTTTTGTTGCGGCTCAGGGAGCGCAATACGGTGATTCTGTTGATCGAGGAGTTTATCGATCCATCAATGGAGGAGAAACTTGGGAAAAAGTACTTTATACCGATCAAAAAACGGGGGCCTCTTCACTGTCTATGGATATGAACAATCCGCTTATTTTATACGCTGCGATGTGGCAACACAGAAGATATGCTTGGACCATGGAAAGTGGTGGGGAGAAGTCCGGGCTTTACAAGTCAACGGATGGAGGAAGCACTTGGAAGCCGATGAAATCAGGATTACCCGAGGCTTTCGGTAAAGCGGGTATTTCGGTTTCAAGGGCCAATTCTGAACGTGTTTTTGCTGTCATTGAGGCCGAAGGGGATAAAGGAGGTGTTTACCGAAGTGACAATGCCGGTAAAAAGTGGACGCAGATCAATAAGGACCGAGTGAACATTGCACGCTCCTGGTATTATATGGAGATTTTAGCCGATCCGCAAAACGAAAACATAGTCTATGTAATGAATGCTCCCGTCATGAAGTCTATTGATGGCGGTAAAAGTTTTAAAAACCTTCCTACTCCCCATGGCGATAACCATCACCTATGGATTCACCCAAAGGACCATCGTAAAATGATCAATTCTAACGACGGTGGCGCTAACATTTCCAATAATGGTGGCTTATCTTGGAGCGATCAGAAAACACAGACAACGGCACAGTTTTATCGCGTAAATACGGACAATAGAGTTCCTTATTATGTATATGGCGGTCAGCAGGATAATTCAGCCATTGCGATTGCAAGTCGGACCAACGATTTTGGAATTGATTGGAAAGATTGGTATTCGGTGGCGGGTTGTGAAAGTGCGTATGCTGCTTTTGACCCCGACAACCCCAAGGTGGTTTACGGAGGATGCTATCAGGGAATTATTGAACGGTGGGAAGCAAATGCAACGACAGGTCAAGCGATTAACCAATATCCTGAGCAAGGTTTAAGCAAAGCCCCTAAAGATGCTAAATACCGCCATAACTGGAATGCGCCTATCATTAGCTCTCCCCATGATAGAAATACAATTTATCACGCCGGAAATCATGTGTTTAAAACCACCAACGGAGGGGAAAGTTGGGAAATCATTAGTCCGGATCTAACCAGAAATGACCCATCCAAACACGGACCCGGCGGTGGGCCATATACCAATGAGGCTGCCGGCGGCGAAAATTACAACACCATTATGTATTTGGTGGAATCTCCTCATGAAAAAGGAGTATTATATGCGGGTAGCGATGATGGTCTTATTCACATCACAAAAAATGGAGGTTCTACCTGGGAAAACATTACACCAAAAAATCTACCGGAAGGTATTGTAAACAGTATTGAGGTCTCTCCTCATGATGCCGCAACCGCATATGCCGTTGTTATGCGATACAAGACCATGGATCTAAAGCCATATATCTTTAGGACCAACGACTATGGAAAATCATGGGCAGCAATCACTAACGGAATAAAGGGAGAACATACTTTTGTACGAGTTGTTCGAGAGGATAAAAAGAAAAAAGGTCTTTTGTATGCAGGAACCGAAACCGGATTGTTTATTTCCCAGGATGACGGGAAAAACTGGGTTCCTTTTCAGTTGAATCTACCGGTAGTGCCTATCAACGATTTGATCATTCAGGATAACGATTTGGTGGCTGCAACCGCCGGACGTTCTTTTTGGATATTAGACGACCTTACCCCTATTCAAAATATGAATACACCTAAGGAAGCGCTTTCTCTATTCAAACCAAAGGATACCTATTTACTATTTGGAGGAAACACCCCGCCAAATGTTCCCGGCGTGGGACAAAATCCAAAAACCGGAGTGACTTTCGATTACTATCTTCAGAAAAAACCTGATACTTTAGAATTAAAACTGGAAGTGATACGTAACGGACAAGTGTTACGCACCATAACCAATCAACCGCCAAAAGGGTTTAAGTCTTGGGTTGGAGGACCTTCAAAACCAGCAGTGTTACCTGCTAAAGAAGGGTACAACCGATTTACATGGGATTTTAGAAGAGATGCCTTGCCTGCGGTGGACAAGGTGTTTGTTTTTGGGAGTCTTCAAGGGTCTAGAGTAGGACCAGGTATTTATACATTAAGGATGACTTTGGACGAAACTACCGTTTCTCAGGTGGACATTACCATTAAACCCAATCCTAACGTAAGGGCCAGACCCGTGGATTACGTCGAGCAGCAGCGCCTGTTGGAATCCATAGAAGCCATGGTAAAAGATATGCACGAATCGGTGAATGAAATGCGTTCGGTAAAAGGACAATTGGATCATTATGCCAAACTCCTAAAGGATAATGAAAAGGCGAAAGACTTATTGAAAAAAGGCAAGACCTTACAGGAGCGCATTACTTCCTGGGAGGAAAATTTAATTCAGGTAAATCAAAAAACTTTTCAGGATGTGATCAATTTTAACAATAAATTGAATTCTGAATTACTTTTTCTGAAGGATTTTATTGATGGGCCATTTCCAAAGGTAACTCAAGGCGCGAAAGATCGATTTGTTGATCTTAAAAGGGATTGGGGTACCTACACGAGGGAACGTGATGCCATCATTAATACTGAAATGGCAGATTACAATGGCTTATTTAAGACGCTGGCAATCCCAGCTATCATTATGGAGAAAAATTAAATCAATCGGTTTTGGATGCAAATTTGTTTCCCAAATAAATCACCAACCCACCCGTAAAAAACATCAATAAGCTATAAACCGCAGGAGCTATTGCAAAGGCCGAGTTATTCAATAAAACTACAGCTATGGAGATGGCCAAAGTTCCATTTTGGATTCCAGATTCAATGGAAATGGCAGTGGCTTGCGCCTTACCTATTTTGAGCAGTCGCGCCGAATAAAAACCAATACACATGGTCAAGGCGTTCAGCAGAAACGTCGCCAGTCCGGCTTGTTTAAAATAAGAGGCAAAGTTATCCTTTTCTTTAAGAACCAAACCTACAATGATGAGCATGAGCACCACACCAGAGGCAATGCGCACGGGCTTTCCCATTCGCATAGCAAAACCCGGTGAGTAGTGCCTAATAAACATTCCAATGACCACGGGAACAACTACAATGACAAAAATTTGTAAGATGGTGGCTGGAATATTAAGCTGAATGAGTTGTCCCTGCTGCATAAAATGAGTTAAAGCGAAGGTCACCAAAAAAGGAATCGTAATGATAGTAATCAGGCTACTTAAAGCAGTTAGCGTTACCGAAAGAGCCAGATCTGCCTTTGCCAGGTGGGAAATAAGATTAGAAGTTGGTCCGCCAGGGCAGGCGGCCAAAATCATAATCCCTACCGCAATCTCAGGAGGTAAATTGAATACAGTCGCTATCCCAAATCCAATAATAGGCAGCAGAATTAATTGATTAAACAATCCAATAAAAATAGCTCGAGGGTATAATAACACTCGTTTAAAATCGGCTAAAGTGAGTGATAATCCCATTCCCAGCATTATAATAATGAGGGAGGCAGCTAAAATAATAGTTGATAATTGATCCATGGAAATACGAATTGGTGCGCTAGGGGAAAGATAGTATTAAATTACGGAAAAGACATGCGCTTGGTCTATTTCATTGTCCAATTATCGATTGGCTCGTTTTATTTTTCTTTTAATCTTATCGATGGCAGACTCAATGGACTTTTCGGGTTCAATCACATTATACGGGCCCCAAAAGTTCGGGTCTGAAAAACCAGAAACGGCGTCTGCTATAATTACCGTCGGCTTTAACCGATCTTCAGACATTGCCATAAAACCACTAGAGTTAATCTCCCAATCGGTGACGGCCATTTCACTGGACAACGTATATACCGAATTGAAAAGTCTTCGTTTTCTACTTATTTTGAAAGATACTTGTACGCTGCCATATCCGTAATACCACTTTCCATTTTTCTCTCTATAATCCACGCGGTAGGCCGCTTTGAGCGGATCTACTCTTATATTTCCCGGTTTCTTCCGAACAAACAACTCACTCGCTTCTTTGCTATCCAAAATGTTAAGAGCATAAGTTGCACTGGCCAAAGCCAGTGATTCCACGTCTATGTACAATTTTCCGAGATATCCCGATCCCACCACAATTTCTTTTTGTTTGAATCGTACCACATAAACTGGTTTATCATTAACCGTTGTGGGTGCCTCAAAGGTAAAGTCGTAAAAGTCAATGGTCTCGTCGTTAAAAATATATTCCGGATATTTCATAACATCCAAATACAAGGTGGAAAAAGGACCTCCCTGTAATTTAAGAGCCACGGTATCCAATCGCTTATAATCTGTACTTTTCCTCGCTTTGTGCAATGAGATAACATCCTTACTTTTAGTGTTGTAGGGTTGTTTATATACGTTAACCACTGCTTCCGTTAATGACACATTTCTATTTCTCTTTTTAATGGTTTCTCTATAAAATGCAGTCATCAATAACAATTGATCGGTGCTGTTTACAATTTTATCCTGAAAAACCTTTCGAACTAAAGTTTCGGCGTTGGTAAATGCGAGTACGTTAACCTCGTTCAGTTCAGTGACTCTTGGTGTTAATAGTATCCTTCCCTTGACTCCTGCAAGGTCATTAAGCCGTACTTCACTCTGTTCATATCCTAGCAGCGAGACGACCAGCACGGCGTCCTTATTGGCATTAGGCACCTTTAACGTAAAGGCACCTTCGGTATTGGTAACGGTACTAATGTTACTATTCTGTATGGCCAAACTCACAAAAACGAGAGGGTCTTTAGTCTCCTTGTCCAGCACTTTTCCTTGATATTCGGTGTAAGCCTCCTGTGCTAGTATGGGTTCCATCGCGTATAAGAAAATGGCGAGGACAATTCCGAAGAACTTAAAAGAGCTATTAATTTCAAATCTCATGACTTTCACTATTGGTTGGAACTATTTTAATTCTGAAAATGCACCAAAGAAGTACAGAACCTTATTGGACTCTCCAAGATACAATTTATCGCTGTATTTCTGTATAACTGAAAAATGTAATTCAACAGGATATGGCATGAGTCTCTTTCGTCTTGTTTGAGGCGGGTTACCTCATTATTCGAAATACATATCCAGTTTCTTTTAGTACTTTTATATCAATTACTTACCGAAACGAAGCTAAAACTAACCTAATGAACCAACCCGAAATTTCGAAAAAGCGCTATCATATTGTTGCTTTGGTGATGGTTATTTTTTTCGCTATTTCATTTATAACCAATATTTTAAACTCAATCATTGTAGATGTAAAAGAGAGTTTCGAATTGAGTCTCGGCCTCACCGGAATGCTTCCTTTTTTCTTTTTCATTGCCTATGGAGTCATGTCGATTCCGGCTGGATTCCTTTCCGAAAAATACGGCGATAAAGTGTTATTGTCGGTTTCGTTTTTTGCAATGATGTTAGCTAGCCTTGTTTTTGTTATTTTTCCAGGCTACGTCGTCTTTAGTTTTAGTTTGTTTTGTCTTGGCTGCTGCATGGCGGTATTACAAGTAATTATCAATCCCATGCTGCGCGCAGCGGGAGGAGAAGAACATTTTGCCTTCAATTCGGTATTAGCTCAGTTGGTCTTTGGATTAGCCTCATTTGCAAGTCCGTATTTGTATATCTACCTGATAGGAAGTGAAAACACCTCTCAAGGTTTGGCTACGATGCTACGGAGCCTCGTTCCTAACAACCTTCCATGGGTATCGTTATATGTTGTATTTGCCTTTCTTACCTTGCTCCTTTTTGGCATTGTTCGATTTACGAAATATCCTTCTTACCAAAAGAAAGAAAATGAAAAATCTGGAGATTCGAAGTCCTATTTTCAGCTTTTAAAGAATAAATGGACGTTGTTATACTTCCTTGGAATATTTTGCTACGTAGGCGCCGAACAAGGGATTGGCAATTGGATATCTCAATTTCTTAATCAATATCACGGGCTCGATGCGCAAACCACAGGAGCCAATACGGTTGCCTATTTCTGGGGGCTTTTAACCGCCGGGTGTCTGGTGGGATTGATCCTGCTAAGGATAATGGATAGTCGAAAACTACTCATTGGAGCCTCGGTTTTAACCATTTGTTGCCTGTTAACGGCTATTTATGGATCTTCAGGAGTAGCTCTTTATGGATTTCCTTTATTAGGCTTTTTTATCTCGGTAATGTGGTCCATTATATTTTCATTAGGCCTCAATTCGGTGGCGACCCATCACGGCTCTCTATCCGGAATATTATGTACCGGGATCGCCGGTGGTGCAGTTATGCCACTCATTGTCGGTTTTATAGGAGATCACTTTAGTTTGAAAATTGGTATGTTATTCTTGTTACTTCCACTTTTATTTATATTATCCATAGGCTTTTGGGCCAAACCGTTAATTACCAACAGGACATTTCAGCAAAAAAAGAAACAAGGCATATGAATGGAGAAGTTATTGGAATAGATTTGGGAGGAACCAACTTTAAGATTGGAATCGTTAAAAACGGCCAAGTTAATCACGAAAGACAATCAGCCGTTAATTCTACCATGGATGAAGGTGAGTTGCTTGAGATCCTCTACCAACTCATTGACGATACAATTACTTCTGAAACGAAAGCGATTGGTATTGGAGTGCCAGGTATTGTAGATCCGGATGCGGGAGTTATTTATGACATTCAAAACCTTCCGGCCTGGAAGGAAGTGCCGTTGCTTAATTTACTTGAGGATCGCTATAACGTTTCCGTTTGTTTAAATAATGACGCCAACTGTTTTGCACTGGGTGAGAAAATGTATGGTGATGGAAAATCGTACCAGAATCTTATTGGTCTTTCCATTGGTACTGGAATTGGCATGGGGGTGATCATTAGGGATCAACTTTATCATGGCGAAATGTGCGGCGCTGGAGAAATTGCAATGATTCCGTATAAAGATGGTATTATTGAAAGTTATGCATCAAGTTTTTTCTTCTCAGATCACTACCAGAAAAGTGGGAAGGAGATGTATGAAATGGCAAAAAGAGGGGAACCCATCGCTTTGGATGCCTTTAGGGAATTCGGCATTCATTTGGGGGAAACCATCAAAATTATTTTATACCTATTTGCTCCTGAGGCTATAATTTTAGGGGGGTCCATCAGCAAGGCGCACGTATTCTTTCAAGCGTCATTGGAAAGTACTGTGGCCACATTTCTTTATCCAAAGCAAGTAGAGCATCTTCAAATTATGGTATCTAACAGGTCGAATTTACCCATTTTGGGAGCGGCGGCTTTATGCTTATAAATCTACTTTATTAACTAACTGTTCTTAAATTATTAACCTTTAAGGGATTGTCTTTAAGTAGTAATCATGGGGTTTTTGGAGCAATTATTTCTGATACAGAACATTAATCAATTTTTAACTACCTTTAGTAAGATAACTTTACTAACCAAAAAGGACTTATTATTATGAAACCACCCTACCCCACTGCATCCGATTTTTATTTTGAATTATCCGCAAATGGTGAACAAACTTCGTTTAAAGAAGCCGTAGGCATTTCTACCGAAGTCGTCCTTCCGAGGACCTTAAAAGAGGGCGAAAACCCATTTAAATATAGACTTCCATCCATGCCAAAGACTGGCAATTTGGTGCTCAAAAATGGACGTTCCCAGCAGAATTCCAAACTTTTACAATGGTGTACTTCTTCCCAAAATCCAACGCCGGAAGCTCCCTTAAATAAGAATCAGGTGGCGCTCCATCTCAAAGATTCCAAGGGAAAGTCGTTGTTGGAATGGACTTTGTATAATGCATATCCGGTGAAGAACAATGCTACTGCTTTAAGTTCAAAAACCAAAGAGACTGAAATTCAAGATTTAGAGTTGGCGTATTCATTTTTTACGCTATCGAAGAAATAGAGTTGGATTATTAACTGTCCAAAAAGGGTGATGTATCGCCATAATTATCAAAATGGAGTAATCATCGCTAAAAAGTAATATTATTCTTACGACAGTTATAGCAAGGCCTGCAATAGCAAACAGTTTCAAGGCCCGCTGGAAGAATACAACAAATACATCTCAATATTACGGTTTTGCCGTAACACATTATCATTAAAACCTATTACCTTTATAAATAGTTAGTTAATCCCCCTTCTCCAGCTCTTTTTTTCATTTTTAAAAGAGGGTTGGGTTGGGGAATTTTTTTGTTTATCCGAAACAAAATAGCTGTTAAAAGACCCGACAATAATTATGTCGGGTCTACCTTCATAAATAATTAAGAAAAGGAATAAGCGGGATCACAACTAATTCCCATATTATTATTGAGGGATATCAGGATTTCAAAATAGCGATGGCAACAATATTTTAATAAGTCTCCCCAAAATCAAACCCTTTCATTTTGAATGGGATGGTTTGGAGAGACTTCGGGTTAGTTAGCTTTCAATAATTGAGCAAACTCTAAAAACCACGAACAACTATTGTTTTATAAATCTATATGATCCTAACTGCCCGTTGACTGTTACTTTCATTAAGTAGGTTCCGGTTTCTAAATTTGACACGTCTAAGGTTCCTTGGCTAACTCCAACCACCTTATTTATAAGTTGTTGCCCCAATATGTTATATACTTCAATACGTTCGATTGCTTCTGTGGAAGTGAGCTGGATCATATCATTTGCCGGATTGGGCGAAAAATTGAATCCGAACAGCGCATTATCACCAACGCCCAGATCTATTGAGTTTACAATACCACCCCAAGCAATTTGAGACGTGGATCCTGGATTAATGGTCCCGACTACCAGCGTCAATCCAGTATCGGTATTTACCTCTCTTAACTGAGAATCTCCAAGGGAAGGGTTATAAGAAGTTATAAAGGTCTTGTTCGTATTAGGGTCGTACACCATCCCGCCTCCAAAATCGGCGTTGAAACCTAAGGAACCAACCTGCGTCGCTATCCCGTTCGCCATATCGAGCTGATATAGGAAATCGTCATCAATATCATAGGTAAACCCGTTACCATTACCGTCGATAGATAAGGCTACCGGAAGTCTTAGGCCCGTATTACCAACAGGAGTTGCAGTCATGGCCACCGGATCAATATGAGAAAGCGTAGAGGTATTTGTAGTTCCATCGGTAGAGATTCCGAATAACATTCCATTGTTCGGGTTAAATTCCATGCCGGTGAAATTCTCGCCCGCCGGTGGCGGAATGGTTCCCATAGGAATGTATTGGCCGGTGATAATATCTACTTCATAAAAATTTCCTGCATTGTCAATAAGGTGTGCGTTGGTGTTCCCGGGAAAAATTGCACCGGCTCCATCAAAATCTGCCGTACCACTTGGGCCAATCGTATTGAAAATGCCAGGTGCCGTGGTATCAATAAACCCAAAGTCATCTCCCACATTTTCGGGACCGTACAATCTAACTTTTGGTCCTCGCCTATCAAAATTAGTTTCCTCGTTATTGATTGAAGCGAAGTGTGCTTCGAGCACAGCTAGTTCATCCGCCGTAAATACGTCGGTAATAGCTCCCATATGGTTTTTCTCCAATTCGGCGAGCAGGTCGTTAAGATTAATTTGGTTTTGTGCACTCATTAAAGTGCTGATGCCTAAAAGAAACAGGCAACAGTAAAATGTAATTATTTTCATAATAATTGAATTTAGAGTTCAATCAAAACTATTCATTATCAGTTCACTAGAATGAAATTTGGGACGAATGACACATAATTGTTGACGAATTACAGCCCCCCATTAAGTTTGTTTTTAAAAGTGCGAGATAAGGGAATTTCGATTTCCGGTATCAAAACAATATGGGTGCCGGTAGAGGATTTGATAAAATTTTTATTGATCACATAAGAGCGATGCACTTGAATAAAATTAGGGGGTAATTGGGCGATTACAGAAGAAAGTTTATTTCGATCTATAATACGCTTGGCATCGGTATGGAATTCTACATAGTTTTTGTCTGCCTTAATGAACTTTAATTCATCTAAAAAAATACGTTGCTTATTATTAGGTTCTATATAGTTTTTCACAACGATCTCTTCCAGTCGTTCCTTTTCCCGAATTACTTTGGTCTCTCTAGATTTGCTTCGTCTGTACTTTTTGGTTAGAACAATTACCAAAATCAAAAGCAACAGTAAAAACCCCATTGTAATGATCAAATTTCGTTTGAAATTAGAGTTGGACTTCGTTAAATTGGTATTGGCCGTTTCTAAGGAAGCAACCTCCTCCTTATACCTCAAAATAGCTCCATAAGCCTTCCGCTGTCGATCGACAATAATCTTGTTAATCTGGGCCGAATAAGACAAATACTTTAGTTGTTTTGACGGATTCACATCCTTAAAGTAATGGGCCAATGTGGTATAAGAGACGTCCAGGAAATCTAAATACTTTGTGGTGTCCACGACCGCCAGATTCTCCTCGAGCCTTTGCATATAAAAGGTAGCCGAGTCCTTATTCTGAACAAGTAGTGCATAGTCCAGTAAATAGTTATTTGCATTTAATGCTACAAAAGAACGTTTGGTTCTATAGGCCCTTTCTTTAAAATCCAAAGTATACTTTCTGTAATTTTCCTGGTCTTGAGTTTGTTTGGCAATTTCACAAAGGTGTTCGTATTTCGAAAAGGTAATGGGTAAAGCTTCATCGTCGGAAATGCTCATCAATAGCTCATTTGCCTCTTCAAATTTCCCTTGTTCAATATAAAATTTGGAAACATATAATTTCCCGAAAAGGTATATGGTATTTAACTGGTGTTTCTTTCCGTAGGCTATTACATAATCTCCTTTGGCAATCAATTCATCAAAATCGGACGCAGGTAATGGCCAGGGAAAAGAATTATATACAATATCAAGTTCGGTAATTAGAGAGCGACCCACCAAGAGACTATCGGTGCTTAAAGCAGCCGCACGAATCTCTTTTTGATTGAATTCGAAGGCCTTATCCATTTGTCCATTACTGCGATATGCAGTGGCCATATAGTCCAAAATTTGTGCTTCTATATCGTGATGATCTGTGGACTGCGCATCCTTGTAAATTTGATGATAGTGAGACAACGCACTCTCAATACTAATTTTTGAGTATTTTAAAAGAAAACGAGTGTGGCTTATTCGGAATTGAAGATAGTCTTTGTTCTGCCGATCAAAATTTTCATTAATGGCAAAGGCATTTCCCATTTGAAAGACTAATGAAGCCGTGGCGGTGTCCTTTATTTTTAAGGCGTTTTCAATGGCAGTATTGAGCGTTTTCATATACTCCTCCTTACTCCAGGTTTCTTCAGTATAAAACGGGATGCTATCTATTCCTGGTTCTTGTGCTCGACCTTCTTGCGCAAAACTACATATGCTTCCGAAGAAAAAATAAGACCACAGGCCAATGAGCGCGGCGTATAAGCGCACCTTCTTACTGTAAATATGGAATGTGATCCCTGGCATTCCTTTAAAAGTAAAAGTTTTCTTACCCTTTAAAGTTAGTATTTCTTGTTGACTCGACAATAGCACCTCCTCCAAACAGCATATAATCTTAGTATCTCATTGAATTTCAGCTTATAAAATGAAACAAAGCCCGGTATACTTATACCAACTATATAGATTATTGACACGGCGACTTATTTTTACGGTTTTACCGTAACTATGTTCCGATAAAACAATCTACTTTTATTTTGAAGTAATCCCCATGACAATCCTTTCCGTTCATCACTAAGGATCTCATGGGATTTTCTTTTTTTTTTTTTGAAAGCTAACTATTTCTCCTTCGCATGAAATACAACAAGGAGTATAACCTAAAAAACAATTTATGAAGAAAATTACCCTTTTATTGGCCTTGTTCATTAGCTGTACGGCTTTAGGACAGAACGCCACCGTGGCACAAGTAGATTCGGTAAATCAAAAAGTAGATACCCTTCTTGAGGAGATTAAAAAGAAGAAGAAGAAGGTTCAGTTTGGATTTAGCATTGGATATCGGCAAGCATTTTCTATTGGTGAAGCGGACAAGTTTTTGGCAGAAGCCTCTATTTCACCTATTGACAGCACGCTTCAAGTAGAATTAATTAATCGCCATTCTTTTCTGGTATCTGCTATCATAAGCGTCTATCCTTTCGATGGTAAAACGGAAAAATGGAACAAGGATCTAGGGTTTTATGCCAACATCAATCTTGCAGAGATTGCTTCGGATGGAAATTTCGAAAGTATTTTCAATCAGCAAATCGAAGGCGGAATGGGGCTTACCTATCGTCTTTCTGAGGATTTCGCCATCGGAGCGGGTTATGAGTTTATTTTCCACAGGCGCATCCGTGATTATGTGTTTAACTCTGTAGGGGATCAAATTGTACAGCGGGGCAATGTGCTCACCGAACTGGATGAAAGTGACGACAGCTTGTTCCGCAGTGATAATGTGCACGCCTGGTCGGTGAAATTCATTTTTTATCTTTAATGTTTTAATTTATTTGTTGTCATTGTTGATGTTTATTCATAAAAAAAGCCCAACATCACTGTTGGGCTTTTTCAATTTCTATAAAGAGATAGTTTACTTCACTTCCTCAAAGTCCACATCTTCTACATCGGCGTTTTCGTCGCCGTTTTGAGAAGCCGTGTTTCCACCCATATCAGGTCCAGCACCAGCATCTGCTGCTTGTCCTTCTTGAGAGGCTTTGTACATTTCTTCAGAGGCTTCTTTCCAAGCTTCATTGATCTTATCCAAAGCTGGCGTAATGGTTTCTACTTCCTTTGTTTCGTAGGCTTTCTTCAAGTCTTCCAAGGCCGCTTCAATAGGAGCTTTCTTATCGTCACTTAATTTATCACCGTACTCTTTCAATTGTTTTTCTGTTTGGAAGATCATGGCATCCGCTTCGTTGATCTTGTCTGCCTTTTCTTTAGCAGCTTTATCGGCGTCGGCATTAGCTTCCGCTTCGGCTTTCATCTTTTCGATTTCCTCATCGGTCAAACCTGAAGAAGCTTCAATACGGATGTCTTGTGATTTACCAGTTGCCTTATCGGTTGCGCTTACTTTAATGATACCGTTGGCATCAATATCGAAGGTCACTTCAATTTGTGGCACCCCTCTTTGCGCAGGAGGAATATCACTTAAAAAGAATCTACCGATGGTCTTATTATCTGTCGCCATGGGGCGCTCTCCTTGCAATACATGGATTTCAACACTTGGCTGATTGTCTGCGGCTGTAGAGAATATCTGGCTTTTCTTGGTTGGAATGGTGGTATTCGCATCGATCAATTTAGTCATTACGCTACCCATAGTTTCAATTCCAAGAGAAAGTGGTGTTACATCCAATAACAATACATCTTTTACATCTCCAGTCAACACACCTCCCTGGATGGCAGCACCAACGGCTACTACCTCATCTGGATTTACTCCCTTGCTAGGTGCTTTTCCGAAGAACTTCTCCACAGCCTCCTGAACCGCAGGAATACGTGTAGAGCCACCTACCAAAATAATCTCGTCGATATCGCTCTTTGAAAGACCAGCAGCTTTTAAGGCAGCCTCACAAGGCTTGATGGTACGCTTAACCAAGTCGTCAATTAATTGCTCGAACTTTGCTTTCGTTAAGGTTTTCACTAAGTGTTTAGGTCCACTAGATGTTGCTGTTATATATGGTAAATTGATTTCCGTTTGCGTAGACGCCGATAATTCGATCTTAGACTTCTCTGCTGCTTCTTTCAAACGTTGCAAAGCCATAGGATCTTTCCGAAGGTCTAATTTTTCATCTGCTTCAAATTCGTCAGCCAACCAATTAATGATCTTTTGATCTACATCGTCACCACCCAGGTGTGTATCTCCGTCTGTTGCCAATACTTCAAATACACCATCTCCTAATTCGAGAATGGAAACATCATGAGTACCTCCACCAAAGTCAAATACAACGATTTTCTGATCGGTATCTTTTTTGTCCATTCCGTAAGCCAAAGCAGCTGCGGTAGGCTCATTAATGATACGCTCTACGGTTAAACCAGCAATTTCTCCGGCCTCTTTAGTAGCTTGACGTTGACTGTCATTAAAATAGGCAGGAACGGTAATCACTGCACGTGTTACGTCTTGTCCTAAATAGTCTTCTGCTGTTTTCTTCATTTTCTGAAGAATCATCGCACTCAATTCCTGAGGGGTGTACAAACGTCCGTCGATATCCACACGTGGGGTGTCGTTATCTCCTTTCACAACTTTATAGGCAGCACGGTCGGCTTCTTTTTTCGATTCCGAATACTTATTCCCCATAAAACGTTTGATCGAAGCGATGGTTTTCGTAGGATTGGTTACTGCCTGTCTTTTGGCAGGGTCTCCTACTTTAATTTCGCCATCTTCTACAAAAGCGATGACTGAAGGGGTAGTACGCTTTCCTTCCGCGTTTGGTATTACGGTTGGTTCGCTACCCTCCATTACCGAAACGCAAGAGTTGGTAGTCCCTAAATCGATTCCAATAATCTTACTCATAGTGTTATATATTAATTTATAAAATTCATTTTAATTACGGGGTCATTAGGGCAAAGATAGTGCCAGTGGAGTTTATATGACAGGCTGTCAGATTTTATGACAGTACGGGTAGAAACAAGACATGATTCTACCTGTAGACCAGGATATTAGCGATATAGCTTTCCTATTGGTTCATTCTGTAGCGTACTTTTTCATTTTACTGAAAAAAAGGGGAGATTCAATACATAGGTACCAGCAATCGGGTCTAAATTTATAAAAGTCGAGTATGACCTTATAAAAATAGACGCCTGTACCATTTTTTTTATCGAAATTCAAGCATGGTTAAATACAACTTATGATTTTTTGAACTTGCCATACTACCAACCAAAGTTGCCTATCTAGGACGACGAGTCTATTAAGACGCAGTTTTAGGGAAGCTCTTTTGGTCATGGGTCTGCAGCTTGTGTAGTCGCAATTCGTAAGAATCATCTCGTGGGAAGTGCCTTACCCGGCACTCTGGATGCATATCATATCTATGATCCTGCGGCCAATACATGGGGACAACGTAGCCACAATAACTCGTTAGAGTTAACTATAGTGGTCAATGTTAGGTAATGTCAGGCTATAGGTGGCTACTTTTTGTTGTAAGAAATCGATCGAAAAACGGACAGAAAAATATAATGAAATCCCTCCGAGAAGGGTATCGGGAAGGCGAATAAGTATACTAGTACTCGTGAGTCCTTTCCGGTACGTTTTCTTTGGAAATTCTCTCTTCGGTAACTACCAATGTTAGGTTATTTATGATAGTATGGTGCCTCCGCTAAACATTTCGAAAAAGTAATCGATTTTTTGTACCTTGAACCTACGATGAGTAAATGGGAAGAACAGCTTAAGAAATATGATGCCTTAGTCGCACTCAACCCTAATTTTGAACGCTTGGGAAAAACCATGCCTTACACGGCCGCCAATACGCATATGTTTTCCCTCCTCAATAAAGATGCGGAATTTGGCATTAGACTTTCGAAAGAATCTCAGGAAAAATTTAAGTTGGATCACAAAACCACCATTTACAAATCGTACGGAGCAGTGATGAAGGATTATGTTTTAGTTCCTGACGAACTATTGGATGACCTCCCTACCCTTTCCAAATACTTGGAGGAAAGCTACCAATACGTACTATCCCTAAAACCCAACCCCCGGAAGAAAAAGTAATATTGCCTCAAAAGTAATACGTCATTTTTTGCTATCTATTTTATATTTATTGAATTCAACTAACTGGTTAGCAATATTTTATAGGATTCAACATAAAAAAATCTACACAAAGTTATCAACATTTCTTTTCTAACTTGGAATTATTCCATAATTTTGGAATATATCCAATATGTATATTAATACACACACATATTATAGCCTTCGGTATGGCACCATTAAACCTAAAGATCTACTACAAATGGCAGAGGAATTGGGGATTACCAGCTTTGCCTTGACCGATATCAATACAACTTCAGCCTGTATGGATGTATTGCGCTTAGCTCCCAACTATGGCATTAAGCCTGTATTTGGGGTCGATTTTAGAAATGGAGCACAACAGCAGTTCATTATGCTGGCACAAAATAATCAGGGGTTTCATCATATCAACACCTACCTCTCTGGTTTTTTACATGCTGAATCGACCATTCCATCCTTAGCGGACTCACTTCCAAACACCATTGTAATCTATCCCTTTCATAGCTATATGGGAGACTCCTTATTAGAGCACGAATATTTAGGTGTTAAAGTTGAAGATTTGAATCGGTTGAAATTTTCCAATTGGAAGAAACAACTACACAAACTTGTGATACTACATACCGTTTCCTTCCGCTCTAAAAAAGGATTTAACACCCATCGATTGCTCAGAGCTATTGACAACAATACATTGCTTAGTAAACTAGCAGCTTCAGAGCAAGGTAACCCTAACGATATCCTGTGCCCTCCAGAGGATATTGAAACTGCTTTTAGTGAATTTCCTGAGCTAATTCAGCAAACAAAAAAGCTCTTGAACAGCTGCACGATCAATTTCGATTTTTCAAAAGATACCCCAAATAACCAAAACGCTTATACCGGAAACGAAACCTTAGATTTTAAATTACTTCAAAAGCTCACCTACGATGGTTTGGAATATCGTTACGGTAAACATCCCGACAAAGCCATCCTAACACGAATTACAAAGGAATTGGACATTATCCGGCAAAAAGGATTTGTGTCCTATTTTCTCATTAATTGGAAAATATTAAAGTACGCTCGAAGCAAAGGCTATTTCTATGTGGGTCGTGGAAGTGGCGCCAATAGTGTCATTGCTTATTTGCTTCGCATTACAGATGTCGATCCCATAGAACTCGACCTCTATTTTGAACGCTTTATTAATTTATATCGTAAAAATCCGCCCGATTTCGATATCGACTTCTCCTGGGCAGACCGAGATGATGTGACCGAGTTTATCTTTAATAAATTTCAAAACACGGCGCTGCTTACTGTATACAATACTTTCAAACACAAGGCGGCCATTCGGGAATTGGGAAAAGTCTTTGGCCTCCCTAAAGCCGAGATCGACCTTCTTTCCAAAGGAGAATACAACTATACTGCCTTGGATAAGTTATCACAATTGGTGGTCGAGTACAGTGGGTTGATCCAAGGATTTCCTAACTATTTGGGGATCCATGCCAGTGGAATTATTATTTCCGAAAAGCCCATCCATTACTATACTGCTACTTTCATGCCTCCAAAAGGCTTTCCTACTACTCAGTTTGATATGGTAGTAGCTGAAGACATTGGGCTCTACAAGTTTGATATTTTGAGTCAGCGCGGACTTGGAAAAATAAAGGATGCTGTACAAATAGTACGTTACAATCATCCAGAGGCCCCTCCTATCGACATTCACGACATTAAGCGTTTTAAGGAAGATGAACGCATTAAATTTTTATTGCGAAATGCGAAAGCCATTGGTTGTTTTTATGTTGAATCACCCGCCATGCGCATGTTACTTCGGAAATTACAAGTAGATGATTATTTGGGGTTGGTAGCTGCTAGTTCAGTGATACGTCCTGGAGTTTCCAAATCGGGAATGATGCGAGAATACATTTTACGTTTCCGTTTTCCTGAACGTCGTAAAGACGCTCATCCTGTTATGCTAGATATTATGCCCGAAACCTACGGTGTGATGGTCTACCAAGAGGATGTTATTAAAGTAGCCCACTATTTTGGTGGACTCACCCTGGGAGAAGCCGATATGCTACGCCGGGGAATGTCGGGAAAATTTCGTTCGCGAGAGGAGTTTTTAAAAGTGAAAGATCAATTTTTTGAGAATTGTAGAAATTCGGGCAAATCGAGTACACTTTCTAAAGAAGTATGGCGCCAGATCGAAAGTTTTGCAGGCTACGCCTTTGCCAAAGGACACTCAGCATCCTATGCCGTAGAAAGCTATCAAAGTCTATTTTTAAAAGCCTATTACCCATTAGAATATATGGTGGCCACTCTCAACAATGGAGGTGGCTTTTATCGCCCGGAGTTTTATGTGCACGAAGCTCGAATGCATGGAGGGAACATTTTACCGCCTTGTATTAACCATAGTTTTGGAGCGGTCGTTATTCGTGAGAAGGATATTTATTTAGGGTTTGGTTTTCTACATTCTTTAGAAGCCAAAGTCATTAAGCGCTTTATAGAAGAACGTTCACAAAATGGGTTGTTTAGCAGTTTGGACGATTTTATAGATCGTATCCCAATTTCTGTGGAACAATTATCTATTTTAATAAAGATCAATTCCTTTCGGTTTACCAAAAGAAACAAGCGAGAACTACTCTGGGAGGCGCATATGAAAATAAATAAGATCAGTTTTGAAGAAAGAAAGCTCATTCTTTTTAAAGCTGAAAAAGTAAACTATCAAACCCCTAGCTTACCACACACCCAATTGGAAGATGCTTTCGATGAGATAGAGCTTCTGGGATATCCACTCTGCAATCCTTTTCAGTTATTAGATAATTTCACTGAAAGAACATTACGAGCCAGGCATTTGGTTCATTTCATAGGCAAGCACGTAACCATAGATGGGTACTTAGTGACCACTAAAAACACCACTACTTCCAACGGAAAGCGTATGTATTTTGGAAATTTTCTAGATAAAGACGGAGATTTTATTGATACGGTACACTTTCCTCCTGTGGCTATTCAATATAGATTTCGCGGCAGAGGAGTGTATCGTATTACTGGAAAAGTAATGAATGAATTCGATTGTATTAGCATTGAAGTAACCAAAATGGAACGACTACCAACAATTGAAGACCCAAGATATGCAGAAGGTGTTGTGCAAACAAGAATGAGAGGAAAACGCTATAAAAATGAAACACAGAGCATCACGCATGAAGCCTGAAGCTACTATAAATGAATAAAAAAATTACTCGATGAAAAAGTATTATGTATACATTTTAAAATGTTCGGACGACACCTATTATACTGGTTTTACTTCCAACCTCGACCTGCGAATTGAAGGCCATCGATCTGGTGCCGATAAAGACGCATATACTTTTGAACGCAGGCCTGTACGTTTAGTCTTTCAAACCGAATTCACTATGGCTGCTTTCGCCATAGAGGCTGAAAAACAAATAAAAAGATGGTCCAAAGCTAAAAAAGAAGCCCTTATAAAAGGGGAGTTCAAAAAGCTTTCTAAACTGGCTTAAAAGAGAACAACACAAGTATTGCCAGTTTGGGTGACCCGCTTATCGTGGGTTATATAGGGGACCAATTGAAGTTCGATCGCCAAAATTAATTCTCTATATATTTTCTCTGCTAATTGGGAGAGGTTTGAGAAAACATTCGAGCTGGCATTCATAAAACATGCACAATAATCGCCACATAGTACACATGGATCTGGACACTTTTTTTGTGTCCTGCGAAAGACTTCTCGATAGCAAATTAGAAGGAAAACCAGTATTAATTGGTGGCACCACAGATCGTGGTGTTGTGGCTTCCTGCAGTTATGAAGCTCGCACTTTCGGGATCCATTCGGCCATGCCCATGCGAATGGCAAAACAACTTTGCCCCGAGGCTATTGTACTAAGAGGTAATTCCGGAATTTACAGCAAATTCTCGAACCTGGTAACCGACGTGATCAAGGAAAGTGTTCCGCTATATGAAAAAACATCGGTAGATGAGTTCTACATCGATCTTACAGGCATGGATAAGTTCTTTGGTTGTCATAAATTAGCTTCCGAATTACGCACACGCATTATTAAAGAGACTGGTCTCCCTATTTCTTTTGGACTATCCATCAATAAAACCGTTTCTAAGATTGCCACGGGAGAAGCCAAACCCAATAATCAAATACATATTCATAAAGGTAAAGAGAAACCTTTCCTTTCTCCACTCTCCGTTAGCAAAATTCCTATGGTAGGCAAAGTAACCTACCGCCAATTATGCGACCTGGGGATCAAGCGTATTAAGACTATTCAGGAAATGCCCATTGAAATGATGTCGAAAGTATTTGGGAAAAATGGGCAGATGATCTGGAGAAAAGCCAACGGTATTGACAACACTCCTGTAATGCAATATACCGAACGAAAGTCCATCTCCACCGAGCGCACCTTTGACCGAGATACTACCGATGTTAAAAAACTGGAAAGTATCATCATTGCTATGACCGAAAACTTAATTTATCAATTACGTCGTGGAAATAAATTGACAGCCTGTGTCACCTTCAAAATTAGGTATTCCGATTTCCAAACCTACACCCAGCAAAAACGAATTCCCTATAGTTCGGCAGATCATAAAATACTGCCAGTGGTTATGGAAATTTATAAGAAACTATATCAGCGTAGGCTATTGGTAAGGTTGGTAGGGGTTCGTTTTAGTCATTTAGTAGAGGGGGGACAACAAATCGATTTGTTTGATGATAATGATAAGATTATCAATCTCTACCAAGCTATGGACCTAATGCGAGAACGCTACGGAGATCGCGCCGTTATTAAAGCAGCCGGGATGGGCGCTAAAAGTATTAGCAGATGGAACCCTTTTAATGGCGAGCCTCCTCCTTTGTTGGCAAATCGACGACAATAAATCGACGCATCTCTATTTCAACTTCAGTTTGCATTCTTACTTCCAATTCTTGTCGCTTCAATCCTAAAAAAAGTTACATTTGTCCACCAAAATCAACCTCTATGGAAAGCATTAGTGTTTTCGATATGCTAAAAATTGGCGTAGGGCCTTCCAGCTCTCATACGCTCGGGCCATGGCGTGCCGCTTCTCGATGGATTTCATCCCTCAAAGAACGAGCTGTTTTTGATGAAATAGCAAGTGTTTCGGTACAACTCTACGGTTCTTTATCGCTCACAGGAAAAGGCCATGCAACGGATAAGGCCGTTATGCTCGGGCTTCTGGGGACCGACCCTGTAAGTTTCCCCATCGAAAATATTCAAAAAGAAATAGACCAAATCGCTTCAGAAAATAAACTACTCCTTAATTCTGAAAAAGAGATTCCCTTTATTCCTTCGGAACACATAAAGTTCAATCGTAAGTTTTTAGAATTCCATCCTAACGGGATTACTTTTACCGCGCAACTTAAGAACGGTAGTAAAAAATCGAGCACCTATTATTCTATTGGCGGTGGATTTGTAGTCCAAAAAGAACGCAAACGGGCTCAAAAGAAAATCAAAACCTTTCAAGGTTTTCCATTTCCAATCGCAAAAGGAACCGAACTACTCCAATATTGTTCGCAAGAAAATAAGTCGATCAGTGAAATTGTATTTCAAAACGAACTTTCTCTTCGGAGTGAAACTCAAATAAAACATAAACTAAAGACCATTTGGAATGTAATGCTCGATAGTATGTATACGGGTTGTCACACGGAAGGCATTCTCCCTGGAGGACTCAACGTGGTTCGACGAGCCTATGAGACACACAAAAAGCTAATAGGGGAAACACCTTATAGCGATCCTTACGAGTGGATCAAAGCCATACGAGACACCGAAGTAAAGTTTCGTCAAATCTTAAAATGGGTATCCTGTTTTGCTCTTTCAGTTAATGAAGTGAACGCATCATTAGGTAGAGTAGTTACAGCGCCAACCAATGGAAGTGCCGGAGTCATTCCTGCCGTCTTAATGTATTATTTGGTCATCGAGAATCATGATGCCAATTTGGAAGACGTCTACAAATTCCTGATGGTTTCCGGAGAAATTGGAAGTTTGTTCAAAAAAGGAGCCACTATTTCCGCAGCCATGGGAGGTTGCCAGGCAGAGATTGGTGTTTCTTCTGCTATGGCCGCCGGTGCTCTCACCGAATTAATGGGCGGTACTCCGGAACAAGTATTGATCGCTGCAGAAATTGCCATGGAGCATCACCTTGGCCTCACCTGTGACCCCATAGCAGGATTGGTGCAAATTCCGTGTATTGAGCGCAATGCCATGGGAGCCATTAAAGCTATAAATGCCTGTGAAATGGCCTTAGATCTAAACCCTGGAAACGTTAAAATTCCCTTGGACAAAGTCATCGCAACCATGTGGGAAACCGCAAAGGATATGGCTTCAAAATATAAGGAGACAAGTGAAGGAGGATTGGCGGTACAAGTATTTATGAGTGATTGTTAAACACTTATTGCTTACAACTGCTCCTACGTCTGGAATCTATTAAATGTACAATTTTCCATCCTTCATCCATCTTCGCAATGGTGAAAGCATTCGCCCCGCAATGACTAAAATTTCCATTGACCCAAAACTCATAGGGCGTCCAAACATGGGCTAAATTACCATCTATTTGAACGGTATAGCTTAAAAGACGTTCGTCCCATTTTTCTGTTTCCGGTCGCTTACCAATGGCTATGATAAAATTATCCATATTGGATTCTCGCACGAAATGTTTTCCTTCCTTGTTAGAATGAACACTTTGCATTCCAACCACAGGAGCCAGGACGGACCTCATTTGAACGGTGTCACCCTTATGAAAACCCTCAAAAAAGGTATCAACAACTTGGCGTGCATCGGCTTCAGTGAAATCCTGCTGCGCAAAGCTGGCAATAGAAAAAATAAAACAACTGAATAAAAGTAAAGACTTCATAATGATTACGTTTTTGATTGAATTCAAAATTACTACTTTTACACGGTAATTCAGGTAAACTATGTCAATAGCTAAGAAAGAATATAAACGTGTCACCACCAAAACGCTGGTGGACATGAAACAAAATGGGGAAAAAATCGCCATGCTTACTGCCTACGATTATACCATGGCGAAAATTTTAGACCAATCCGGAATTGATGTCTTACTTGTAGGAGATTCTGCCTCCAATGTAATGGCTGGGCATGAGACCACACTTCCCATTACACTGGATCAAATGATTTACCATGCCTCTTCGGTAATTAGAGGCATTGACCGTAGTTTGATCGTTGTTGATATTCCTTTTGGAAGCTATCAAAGTGATCCCAAAGAGGCACTGCGATCCGCCATTCGAATTATGAAAGAAAGTGGGGCCCATGCAGTAAAAGTGGAAGGCGGGAGAGAGATAAAGGAGTCGGTTAAACGGATTTTGAATGCCGGAATTCCAGTCATGGGGCATCTCGGTCTTACCCCACAATCCATTTATAAATTTGGAACATATACGGTGAGGGCCAAGGAGGAAGAGGAGGCGGAAAAATTAAAAGAAGATGCGCAATTGCTTCAAAAAGCGGGATGTTTCGCGATTGTTTTAGAGAAAGTCCCTGCCAAACTAGCCGAAGAAGTGGCTAAAAGCCTGACCATTCCTATCATTGGAATTGGAGCTGGCGGTGGTGTAGATGGTCAAGTGTTGGTTACTCATGACATGATTGGGATGACACATGAATTCAATCCTCGTTTTTTACGTAGGTATTTAGATCTTTTTTCTGAAATGTCCGACGCTTTTAGTAATTATGTGGAGGACGTCAAAAACGGTGATTTTCCCAATGAGAAAGAACAGTACTAGGCTGCTGGCAATTACTTATTTATAAGCTTCAGAGTGAATAAAAACTCAAAAAAAATACTAAGCACTCCGAAGAATCTACAGGTGCTTTTTGAAGATAATCATCTTTTGATCGTTAATAAACGCCCAGGAGATATTGTTCAAGGTGATATCACCGGTGACACTCCGCTTTCCGAAATAGTCAAGGAATACATTGCTGTGAAATATCAAAAGCCGGGAGCCGTTTTTTTAGGTGTTGTCCATCGTTTAGACAGGCCCACTAGTGGCATTGTAGTCTTTGCCCGTACTAGCAAGGCCTTAACAAGACTGAACAAGCTTTTTGCTGAACGCCAGACTGAAAAAACCTATTGGGCCATGGTCAAAAACCCGCCGCCAAAGCATTCGGAAACATTGGTTCATTATCTAAAACGTAATCCAAAGCAAAACAAGTCGTATGCACATAACAAAGAAGTTGACCAAAGCAAAAGAGCCGTACTCACTTATAAGATAATAAAAAAGCTTGCTAATTATTACCTATTAGAGATTGCCCTCGAAACGGGACGTCATCATCAAATACGCGCGCAACTTTCAGCTATTGGTTGTCCCATTAAAGGAGATTTGAAATACGGTTTTAATAGAAGTAACAGTGATGGCAGTATTCATTTGCATGCCAGAAAGTTAAACTTCGTTCATCCGGTAAAGAAAGAACCACTAAGTATTATTGCGCCTACACCCGAAGAAGTGGTGTGGAATGCTGCCAATTAAAGTTCAATTAAATTGTTCTTTAGTGCATAAATGACCAACCCTACCCTATTTTTAATCCGTAATTTATTGAACAGTTCCTGCCGGTATCCATCAATGGTCTTTGGGCTGAGGTTCATGACGTCGGCTATTTCCTTATAGGTCATTTCGGAGCAGGCCAATTGAAGGAAAGTAAGTTCATTTTCTTTAAACTTCAAGGGAACATCATTGCTATTGGGGTGAAGGGCGTTTACCATAGAGGCTGTGACCGCTTCAGAATAATAATATCCTTTTTCCATAACAATTCTAAGGGCATCCTTTAGTTCGTCCGGATGAATATCCTTTAAAAAATACCCTTTCGCACCTTCTCGAATCATTTTCAGAATTATCTTTTCATTGTCTTCAACCGATAAGGCTAAAACTTTGATTTTCGGATGGTTTTCAGTAAGCCATTTTACGGTTTCATATCCGTTCATTACAGGCATGTTATAATCGAGTAATATGATGTCGGGAATGGCACTTTGATTGGCCAATTCCTTCTGTAACTCAATCCCATTGCGCGCCTTGAAGAGTACAGAAAACTCATCGAAACTATTAATTAATTTTTCAAGAGAACTTCCAAATAGAAGATGGTCATCCACTATGGCAAGTGTGTATTTATTTTGATCCGTCATGAAATGTATATGGATAGATGAGTTGCAATGTTGAGCCCTTTTCCAGAACCGATCGTAAATCGAATTCAGCCCCAAGAAGTTTCGCGCGACTTTTCATATTTCTAAGGCCAGAACTATGGCTTTTTAAAGAGGTGTTAAAACCAACGCCATCTTCAACAACAGTAATTTCAAGCACATCTTTCTTATAGAATAAATGTACAAATAATTTATTAGCTCTTGCATGCTTAATAACGTTGGAAAAAAATTCTTGTAGTATTCTGAAAATAATGATCTCGTCCCCGTTTTTAATAGCCTGACTATCATCCCCTTCAATTTTCAAATCGGCTTGCAAAAAGTTAAGTCTGTTAAATCGTTCCAATTCTACTTGTACCGATTTCACCAGTCCATTATGCAAAATCACTTCTGTATTTAGAGTTTTGGACAGGGATCGAACTTCTTCTACCGTGGCGACAATGACATCTTTGGTTTCTTTGATTTGGTCATGAACATCCTCGCTTGAACTGTTCATGAGCATATTGAGTTGTAAGTTGGCCACGGAAAGTAGTTGTCCTACATTATCATGAAGTTCCCATGCAATGTTCTTAAAGGTTTGTTCCTGTATTTCCAGTTGAGAGTTGGAGAGTTCTTCTTGAAAACGTTGTTGTGCTTCTAATCGTTCAATTAAAAATTTATTCTTTTTTCGTTGGAATGCTATAAAAAACATCACGACGAATGTGACCAAAACAAAGATAACGGCGATGAAGTACAATATCAACAATATGTTGTCTTTGCCTAGTATTCCTTCGTTTTCGAGCATATAATGAAACCTAGTATAAAAAATGAGTACATAAAGATATTGGAATAAAGCAAGATTCGTACATGTAAATCAACAAATAATTGATTCCCTGTACTAGTTGTAAAAAATTCAGAATAAATTGAAACTGGCGTTACGCATAAATAAAACAACATAACTGCAATAGCGATATATATGGGTAAAAACCGTTTTAAATTTATAATATGATCACTCTTTAACAATTGAAAAAAGAACAAAACAATACTGAAAAACAACAGGAAAGTACCCGCTAAATTTACATACTGCGACTCAAATTTAAAGAACACGTCGGTCAGCGAGAGGTTTACGATCGAAGAAAGAACAAAAAGTGAAGCTAAAATATACAACAGCTTTTTGTAAACCTTATTATTAATATATGACTGAAAATAGTAGACAAAAAAGACAGGACTAATGATGTTATACATATTATATAACCAACGATTCCTTCTAAAAACGGAGTCTTCAACAAAAGAGAAGAGCTTATAATCTGAAAAATAAGCAATAGGAGAATAGGATGCGATTACCTCCACAAAAAAGGTGAACCATAAAAATGCAACTAATCTCTTAGAGGGTTTGGAAATTACCGGAACCTTCTTTAAATAGTAGACTCCGGCAATAGCTGCGAACAGTTCCATTAGGACGATGGGTCCCGAGAATTGTAAAAAATCTTGAACTTCCAAATTTAGTATGCGTTGGGCGGCCAGCCAGAAACACCTTTATTTAAAGGTTCAAGATCATAGTTGTTGGGAGCGTCTCCTGCATCACTCTCAGTAGGGCAGAAAAACACAGTGGTTGAGCCTGCAACAGCGGCTTCAGTTCCGCTACTGTTGGCTGCAAAGTAAACACGAATACCGGGAGAAGCATTTCCTTTGTCGGCACATTCCTCCTTTACGTACGTCAAATACTCTTGAAGTTGGTCAATGTTAAAAGTTACAGCACAGACGTGTTCCGTTCCTCCTCCGCCCAATGCAGAGGAATTTGGTTCGTGAGTTGTCATCCAATTGGCTTGGAGTTGTTTTGCTTCAGCTACAGAAATACAATCGCTAGGTTTTGACATAATTTTAATTTGTGGTTAATAGATTTACAAATTAACAAATCCCCCTTCACTCGGCAACATTATTTTGAAAAATAGGAAAAACCCTTAGTCTCAAATAGGGTTTTTCCTGTTTACAAATAAGCCCAACACCCTATTATTCTGCGTAAAAATACTTTGACATTTCTAGGGAAACAACTCTTGAATGGTTCCTATTGCTAACGTAGTTTTGAAAGAGCTTCTTTTCAGCCAAATTTCTTTACTTAATCATGATATACGAAACCTTAGAAATAGTTAAAGATCAAGTTTCCATTTTCTTGGAAGAGCAACTTAGCGAAACAAACATTGTGGTTTTGGAAAATATCGCAAAAATAGATGACCCGGACCTTACTACCATGAATGATAAAGTAGTGATGTCGTTAGTAAATATAGAAGAAGAGATCGCCTTAAAAAACAGACCCAATGTGCAGATAAAGAACGGAGAATACATTTACAAGAACAAACCGGTAAACCTCAACTTGTATGTCCTTTTTTCTGCCAATAGAAATGTATACACCCGATCCGTTACCAATCTGTCTACCATCATTGAGTTTTTTCAAAATAAAAAGGTATTTGATCAATTAAACACGGTACTTAATCCAACGATCATTGCTTTAAATGATGTAAAGGAATTCCGATTTGTTGTAGATCTGTTTACCCCCACTTTCGAGCAGCTTAATTATATATGGGGCACCTTGGGCGGAAAATCAGTGCCCAACGTGATGTACAAAATAAGTATTGTTAAAGTAGAAGGAACTTCTATTAACGATAAAGGAACAGCGATAACAGAAATTGCAGGAGAATTAAACCCTTCAACATAGTATGAGCTTTATTACTACATATAAGAAACTGTGCGAATGCAATCTTTACCACCATTATTTTTTAGATGATGGAGCGACGGCGTTCGATGACAATGCAACCCTGAAAACGGAGCAATTGATCAAATACGATTTCTTGGATTATGCCAGTATTTTACCTTCAGAAGAAACCGCACGTCGCTTCAGAGGCCAAAAGATTCGTTTTCGATTAACACGTTCGGGATTCCAACTTTTCATTAAAGCCGAAGAGAACCCTCCAAGCAGCGGCACTTACGAACCGTTCGTGGAATTAGCTCAAAACGAAACCTTTACCTTTCTCATTTATATTAATGACCGCTTGTTTGAAAACTATTCCTTGGTGAATGCCAGCCCTCAAATTCCTTTCTATTTTTCCAATAAAAAACCGACGACCGAAGTTGGCGCATTTCAATATATAGATCTAGAAACAACGACCAACGATGTCGCTGATGCGACTATTAGCCAAACAACCTATGATGCTCTGGCTCAAAATTTAACAATGAATGAAAGAATAGGTCTCTTCGGAATTATTTCATTAGAAATGGCTGGTGATGATACTACCGGAGTGGATGGAAACACTCGTAATGTCCTCAATGCAGACGGAACACTTCAAGATCCGGCTCTAACCTATAAAATTCAAATTAACAACAGGAGTACCATTTGGAACTACCGGGATGCGATAGATAACAGTTTGATCCATTCATCAGACCCTACAGAACTTCCTTTAGTGAAAAACGGAATTATTGGATACTCATTTGACAGTATAGAACGGCCATCGGCCAAACCATCTCGATTAATCTTCGAAAAAGACGGAGGCGGGGTAATAATAAAAACAATTTCAGAAATATACATTAATTAAAATTCAAATTATGGCAACAACGTACAAAACGCCGGGCGTCTATGTGGAAGAGATTTCTATCTTTCCTCCTTCGGTGGCACAAGTAGAAACTGCAATTCCGGCTTTTATTGGTTATACCAAAAAGGCCAAAAAGACGATTAACGATGACTTATTGAACGAACCCACTAAGATTTCATCGGTACTCGATTTTGTAACCTACTTTGGGGGCGCACCTCAAGTGGATATTACTTCAATCGATTTGGACGCCTTAAATCAGGTGTCCGCTATAAATCTGACCGATAAATACTATTTATACGAAGCTGTTAGAATGTTTTATGCCAATGGCGGAGGACAATGTTACATTGTTTCTGTTGGAAAATATGGTGAAACGGTTCAAAATGGAGATGGCATTACTGCTGGGCTTTTAAAAGGTCTGGGGGCAGTTAAAAAGGTAGACGAACCAACCATTTTGTTGGCTCCCGACGCGCCTCTAATGTCACAGAACAACATGAACACCTGGAATCAGGCCATGTTAGCTCAATGTAACGAACTAGGAGATCGATTTGCTATCATGGATACCAAAGAAAATACAGTGGATCACGAAACGGCCGTTGAAGATTTTCGTAATGGTGTTGGGATGAACTACCTTAAATACGGAGCTGTCTATTCGCCCTGGTTAAAGGCAAATTTACCTAGAGAAGTGAACTATGTTGACATTAAAGGAAATATTACTGTTTCAGGTAGCGGGGTGGATCTATCCGATCTTATCACTGACGCAACTGCAAAAACCTTAGCCGACGACCTTGACGATCTAGTAGATGATCAAGTAGCTATTGATGGAGCGATTGCCGGAATTCTTACGGGAAGCAACACTTCATTAGACGCTCAATATGATGGTTTGGTAACTACTTTAAGAAATAGTACTTCCAGAGTTAATTTGGAAGCATTATTAGAGTTCTATGCCGATGTTATAGATACGGTAAGAGATACCATAGATGAAGGAACAGCGGGTCCTATCGCATTACTTCACAGAAGTGCACCTCCCGGAGACACCGAATATCTATTCGATTTCCTTGAGAATGAACTTAATGGTTCGGTCACTTCCGGATCCATATTCAACGTGGTTGAAGAAATGATCAAAATGCAAGACGATAGTGCTGCTACATTAAATACGCCTTTAGACATCAATACCGCTATTGACACCGGGATCGATTACGATACGGACCCAACTACAGCCACTACGGTATATTTTGCGGTAGGTGTTACCGATGCAGAGCGTATTGAACCACACATCAATGATGTTGCTGGATTCTGGGGAGGTATCAAATCGGCCATAGATCTAATTATCGCAAGCGCAGGTAGCTTTGTTAGCGCCTATGAAGACTCGGCTATTGAGGCCATTCCAGCCTTAAAAAATATAGTAGCAGCCATCGCTGAAGACTATTTAACCTTACCTCCTAGTTCGTCTATGGCTGGGGTATACGCCCGCGTAGATAGTGACAGAGGGGTTTGGAAAGCTCCGGCGAACACTACCTTAAATAACGTAATTGGTGTTACGACACTTATCGATAAAAAAGAGCAAGAAGGACTTAATGTAGATGTGGTAGCCGGGAAATCGGTAAATGCCATTCGTCCTTTTGTAGGTAAGGGAATTATGGTTTGGGGTGCCAGAACATTGGCTGGAAATGACAACGAATGGAGATATATACCCGTACGTCGTTTCTTCAATATGGCAGAAGAATCCATTATGAAAGCTACGGAGCAATTCGTTTTCGAGCCTAACGATGCCAATACTTGGGTAAAGGTTAGAGCCATGATTGAAAACTTCTTGACCCTTCAATGGAGAGCTGGAGCCTTAGCAGGTGCAAAGCCAGAACAAGCATTTTTTGTACGAGTGGGACTGGGTGAAACCATGACCGCCGATGATATCCTTAACGGACGAATGAACGTAGAAATTGGAATGGCCGTAGTAAGACCTGCCGAATTCATTATTCTGAAGTTCTCTCACAAAATGCAAGAAGCATAGTAGCTTAATTAATTAACAGATAATCATTTAAATTTTATAAAGATGGCCGAAACATATCCATTAGTAAAGTTTCATTTCTCAGTAGACTGGGCAGGAACAAACATAGGTTTTACCGAAGTTTCCGGACTTGACGTAGAAACCGAATTAATCGAATACAGACAAGGTGCTAGTCCCGACTACAGCAAAATTAAAATGCCCGGGATGCAAAAATATAGCAACATCACCTTAAAAAGAGGAACCTTTAAGAACGACAACGAACTCTACCAATGGTGGAACACCGTTAAGCTCAATACCATTGAACGCCGCGATATTACTATTAAGATGCTCAATGAAGATCATGAGCCAGTTATCGTTTGGAAAGTAAAAAATGCTTTTCCCCTTAAAGTGCAATCAACAGATCTAAAAGGTGATGCGAACGAAACAGCCATTGAATCCATGGAAGTTGCGCACGAAGGGCTAACCATTCAAAATGGTGATTAATGGAGGTTCAATATCCACCAGTAAGTTTTCATTTTAAGGTTGAATTTGCCGGCCTCACCTCCCAGGAGGTTGATGTTCAATTTCAGTCGGTAGCCGGCCTTTCGGTAGATATTGAAACTGAAGAATTTGCCGAAGGTGGCGAAAACAGATTTAAGCATAAATTTCCGGTAAGGACGAAATTCCCGAACCTTGTTCTCACACGCGGATTAGTGACAAATTCAGAGCTCATCGATTGGTGTCGTGATGCCATTGAAGGCTTTCTTTTTGATCCTATTGACCTTACCGTGAAATTGCTTAATGAAGAACATGAGCCGCTTGTAACCTGGAACGTGGTTCACGCCTACCCCGTAAAGTGGAAGGTAAGTGACCTCAATGCAGAAGAAAACAAAATTGCCATAGAGACCATAGAACTGGCGTATAACTATTTCACACTTCTATAAAATGCCGATTGAAATTAAAGAACTGCATATTAAAATTAACGTCAATGACGGAGGGCAAACGAATGCCGCTCAGGATAAAAAAGCCGGAGGCAAAGACGCTAATATGATGGAAGCTTGTATAGAGCAAATAATGCAAATTGAAAATCGTAAAAACGAACGATAATGGATACAGGAGAATTAAAGAAACTAAAAGTTACCGGGTATAAGGACGATAAGTTCTCACAAAAGGTAGGCGATGGTGAATTTTCCACACTCCTTAATCCTGAAAAGTACGTTTTTAAATACAAGGTTGAATATACTGAAGCTCAGGGACAAGGAACAAGCGCTACACAACCAAAATTTGTGCGTACTCCTCCCGAAGACCTTGATCTGGAGTTCCTTTTCGACCGAACAGGAGTCATTAAAGGCCAGGAAGATTTTAGCGGTGATGGCATTATCGAAGACATTGAAAAATTCAAGAAAATAGTTTTCGATTATAGCGGAGATGAGCACAAGCCCAATTATGTAATGATTGGCTGGGGAACACTGCTCTTCAAAGGTACTTTGCTGGAAATGTCTATTGAGTTTAAGCTCTTCGGAGCAGACGGTACTCCGCTCAGAGCTGTGGCCAAGGCCAAATTCAAAGGTTCTGTAGAAGACGATCTACGAGTGGCCAAGGAGAACAACAATTCTCCCGATCTTACTCACATACGTTCTGTTATGGATGGTGACACACTGCCTTTAATGACCTTTAGAATCTATGGAGATTCTAAATATTATTTGGAAGTAGCAAAGGCTAATAACTTGAGGAATTTCAGAAAACTGGAGACCGGTCAAAAGATCATGTTCCCTCCTATCGAAAAAGTATCATAAATGAACAACAGCGGTACCATAGACACACCTAAAAGTGCAGACCTCGTTACCTTCACAGTACTCATTGAAGGCGAAGAACTCTCTGCCACTCATCAGGTAAAGAATATCGTGGTAGAAAAGGAAATAAATCGAATTCCTTTCGCTCAGTTGGCCTTTCACGATGGGGAAGCCGCCACACAAGATTTTCTGCTAAGCAATGAGGATCTTTTAATTCCCGGAAAGAAAATTGATATAAAAGCGGGTTATCACAACGACGAGGAAAGTATTTTTCAAGGAATCATTATAAAGCACAGTTTAAAGATCCGAGAGAACGCTTCCGTTTTAATTATTGAATGTAGAGATGAGGCCGTGAAAATGACCATAGGTCGAAAAAACAGCTACTATTACGAAAGTACCGACAGTGATATTATGGAGGAGATCGGTGGTAAATATGAATTGAAACTGGACATTGAAAGTACCGAGTATAGCCACAAAGAATTAATTCAATACCAATCTTCAGACTGGGATTTTATAATGACGAGGGCGCAAGCCAATGGAAAGGTTTGCATTTTGGACAACGGAAGTTTGAACATAGCGGCACCTAATTTGACCGAGGCCGAAATAGAAACTGTCACTTTTGGATCAACACTTCTAAGTTTTGATTCTGAAATAGATGCGCGCAATCAATTTGGAACGATTACTTCCTACGGTTGGAACCCTTCAGAACAGGAAATTGTAGAGGCCGAAGCCAATGATCCCGGTGTATCCCTTAATGGGAATTTAGCAGCTCAGGATTTGGCAGATGTGATAGGATTGGAAAATCTTGAATTCAAACATGGAGGTAACTACAACTCGACATTGTTGCAATCTTGGAGCGATGCAAAGGCTCTTTTTCAACAACTATCCAGAACCCGTGGTAGAATACAATTTCAAGGTATTGCCAAAGCAAAACCCGGCACAATTATAAAATTGGAAGGTGTAGGGGATCGGTTCAATGGGCCGGTCTACATAAGCGCAGTGCGACATGCTGTTTCGGACGGTAATTGGACTGTAGATGCCGAGTTCGGTGTAAACCCAAAATGGTTTAGTGAAACCTATGATGTCAACCCAATGCCAGCCGCCGGTTTATTACCAGCCATAAATGGTTTACAGATTGGAGTGGTCACACAACTGGAAGAAGATCCCGATGGTGAGGAAAGAATTTTGGTTCAACTCCCTATTATTAATAGTGAAGAGCAGGGTATCTGGGCGCGGGTGGCTTCACTTGATGCCGGAGAAAACCGTGGTGCCTTTTTTAGACCTGAGATTGGTGATGAGGTCATTGTGGGGTTTATAAATGATGATCCCAATCATGCTGTCGTCCTAGGAATGCTTCACAGTAGCGCCAAACCTGCTCCAATAGTTGCCGCCGATGATAATCATGAAAAGGGTTTCATTACCAGAAGTGAAATGAAATTACTCTTTGACGACGATAAAAAATCCTTGACCATAGAAACACCTGGAGGAAAAAAAATCGTGCTGGATGAAGACGCAGGGTCCATTATTATTGAAGATGAAAACTCCAACACTTTTACTTTGGATAGTGATGGAGTCGCCCTGGAGAGCGGAAGTGATTTCAGCATTAAAGCCTCTGGCGATGTCACCATTGAGGGTACGAATGTAAGTATAGCGGCCAATGCCGAATTTAAAGCCGAGGGAAGTGCGGGAGCCGAAGTTTCAACAAGCGCCATTGCAGTACTCAAAGGCTCATTAGTTCAGATTAACTAAAACAAACGAAAAATGGGAGCACCAGCGGCTAGAATAAATGATATGCATGTTTGTCCAATTGTGACACCGGCGGGACCTCATGTGGGCGGGCCTATACTTCCAGCCGGTGAGCCTACAGTGCTAATTGGGGGTATGCCCGCGGCGCGTGTAGGAGACATGGCCACTTGCACTGGGCCGCCAGATAGCATAATTATGGGATCAACGACGGTTCTTATAGGCGGAATGCCTGCAGCCAGATTGGGCGATAGTACAGCTCATGGCGGAACCATCGTACTAGGAGAATTCACCGTTTTGGTGGGTTAATTTTAAAATTCAGAATAAAGAAAATATAGAATGAACGAAGTAAAGACATTTTTAGGTGAAGGCTGGAGTTTTCCTCCGCATTTTGACAGAAAAACCGGAACCTTGGTTACTACATCGGCAGTCGTAGATATTAATAAGAGTTTGCACATTCTTCTCTCTACCAAGCTTGGAGAACGGGTTATGCTGCCTAATTACGGATGTAACCTGGAGGAATTGTTATTTCAACCTCTGGACCTCACTTTAAAAACCTATATAAAAGATCTAATAGAGACGGCCATCCTGTATCATGAACCACGAATAGATGTCCAAAAGATAACACTAGACAACACTAACGAATTGGAAGGCGAGATTCTAATCAACATAGATTACATCGTCAGAATTACCAATTCTAGAGCAAATATGGTCTTTCCATTCTACAAGAAAGAAGGATCAGAAATTTAGATTATGGCAAAAAAATGTGATCATAGCTTTTTAACCCTCCACTCCGGGACAGAACAATCTGAACGATTGAAGGCAAGTTTATTGCCGGAAAATTTCAATCTGAATGATTTTTCAACCGCTCAATGGATGGAATTTGCCTATAATTTTGCGAAAGAGGTTCATTATTTCGATATAGGAGATGATGCCAATCCTCTTGGAAACTGGGAAACCTTTTTTATTGAAGAAAGCAGCATTGCCTCCTTTGTTTCGCAAATCGAGGTAGAAGACAATCTAACCCCTCACCTAACCCTTTTCGTTGCCTTTTTAAAACTTTTGGAATTCTCCAAGGCTCGTTTCAATAAAATCACCAAACGTCATTTGAACTTCTACTATCAGGAAATCCTTCAAATTGACAAAAGATCTCCTCTCGAAGATCAGGTACATCTTATTTTCGAATTAGCGAAAAACGCAAATCAGGCGCAGATCAAAAAAGGGACACTTTTGGAGGCAGGAAAGGATCCTTCAGGAAAGAAAATGCAGTACGGTACTAACGAAGAGTTAGTTGCTAATAAGGCAAAGATAGCCACCCTAAAAAGCGTATATCACCATAGAAAGAACGTTTCTGATGAAACTAATGGTCTTTTCTCAGCTCAGGTAGTGAACTCTTTGGATGGAAATGGAGAACCTTTTAAAGATGATGTTTCGTGGTTGCCATTTGGATACCCAGATTTTCACAAAAAAGAACAACCTTTGGAAACACCAACCATCGGTTTTGCCATTGCCGCCCCCACACTCGCTCTACAAGAAGGTGAGCGGCTGGTAAAAATAACCTATGCGTTGGAAAAGAAGGTAGATACTATTCCTATTGCCGCCGTGGCCTCATCCATTAATATATATGCCACTGGAGAGAAAGGATGGTTAGGACCCTTTCAGATTTCAGAAAACCTTAAAACCGGATTTACCAGTTCAATTTCCAATAAGATCGTTCAATTGTCCCTGGTAATAGATAAAACTCAGGAAGCTATCGTACCCTATAACAAGGAAGTTCATGGAGATCAATACCATACAGAACAACCACTGTTTAAATTCGAATTAAAAACTAAACTGCCCGAACACAAAAAAGGTTACGCACTATATACCGAATTGCTCGAGAAAAAGCTAATGTCGGCTACCATCGATGTTGAGGTGAATGGAATTACTTCGCTTCAGCTAAGAAACGACTTAGGGGATCTTGCTTCCAATAAACCGTTCTTCCCTTTTGGAACACAACCTGTAGAGCGATCAGCCTTTTATATAGACTATGATGAAGTTTTTCAGAAAGAATGGATCGATATTGACATTAAAGCGACTTGGCTCAATACACCCGACGACTTTAAAGATCACTACTTCGCCTATCGAAAGGACAAAGACAATAAAAACCTAACTCCCGAATTATATTATCGCACGCTATATCACACCTACGATGCCGATGCGGAAACCTATTCTTTCACTAAAACGAATGAGGTCATTTTAAATGCAACCTCCAATCCAAGTAATCTATATGTGACGGGTAACGATTATTTTTCAGCTAAAGTAAGTGTACTGGATGAGGAGATTTTGAAACCATTACCAACAGACCTGACATTGTTCACTGGCCCCGATGAAAATTCGGTTTTTGAAACCAAACTTCCTATAAGCAATTCGGGATACACTACAGGGAAAAATGGTCCAATTAAATTGTCACTCAACCAATCCTTTTTACACAGCGTTTTTCCGCGAGTGTATGCCCTGTCGTTAACCAACACTAATGACACACTTTTACCCAATGAGCCCTATACACCTATGATCGAGCTCATCACAATGAATTACAGCGCTCATCAGGAGGTTGTTTTTGGGAAAAGTGAAAGTGCCACTGAAAATATGGATGAGATCGAGCTATTTCATCTTCACCCTTTCGGCCAATCTAAAACAACCGAAACACTGGTCCCAACCTATTGCAAGGGAGGAGAGTTATATATCGGTCTGGAACAAACGGAAGCTTTACAAACCGTTTCTATTTTGTTTCAATTACTGGAAGGAACCGAAAACCCTCTAGCCGAACCATTCAATAGCGACGAAAAAATTATTTGGTCCGTATTAAGTAATGATATCTGGATGAAACTAGATAGCAGTTTATTGTTAGGAGACACCACCGATAATTTCCTTAAAACAGGTATTGTAAACATCACCATCCCTCGTGAAGCGAACAGTGATAATGCCATGCTTCCCCCCGGTTATGTCTGGATCCGTGCTAAAAGCGATAAGAGTTTTGATGCGGTTTGCAAACTTATTGATGTGCAAACACAAGTGATTGCAGCCACCTTCATTAATCAAGAAAATGAACTTTCGCACTTAGTTAAAGGACTACCTGCCAATACTATTGCCAAGCTTACACAAAGAGACGCTTTAGTGAAAAAAGTAGCTCAGCCCTACAACTCTTTTGGAGGACAACCTGAAGAAACCAGCGACAGTTATTACAAACGTGTAAGTGAGCGGCTTCGCCATAAGGATAGAGCTGTAAATCAATGGGACTATGAGCATCTTATTTTAGAAAAGTTTAAAGACATCTACAAAGTAAAATGTCTCAATCATACCCAAGGTGATAAGTACCATTCGCCAGGACATGTGAGCCTAATTGTCATACCCGATATTGTTAACAATAATGCTTTCGATATTTATCAACCTCGTGTGAGCACGGCCAAAAGAAATGAAATTGACGCTTATATCAATAAGTTGAACACTTTTTTCGTAACAGCGGAAATTGTGAACCCGGATTACGAAGAAATTGAGATTACTACCGAGGTTAAGTTTCATAAAGGATTTGATGAAAACTTCTACACTTCACAATTGGAAGAGGACATCAAAAAATACCTCTCTCCATGGGCTTATGAAGAAACCAACGGAATCAACTTCGGAGTTACTTTTCATCGCAGTAAGATCATTGAATATTTAGAAGAACTTGAATACGTAGATTTCCTACAGGACTTTGTGGTAAAACATCGTCCCAACGCCCAAACCAAGTATGCCGAGAAGGTCAATGTTCTGCCATCCAGTCCCAAGGCGATTTTGGTCTCAGCCAAAAAACATCACGTTAAGTCCATTCAATCAAAATGTAGTAACCCTATTCCAAAAGCTAAGACTATATGCCTGCCATAAATTCACATAAAACCATTCCAAAGAGTGTCAGCTCGCAAGATGACCTGGATTTTGAATTTCTTCGGAAAAAAGGAATCGAGTATATAGAGGCACTAGGTAGCAAAATTTGGAGCGACTATAACTCGCACGATCCGGGCATCACTACTTTAGAAGTCCTGAGCTATGCACTCACCGATCTGGCAGCTCGAATTGATCTTCCTGTAGAAGTACTTCTTGCTGAAGAAAACAATGCCGACTACCTAAAAGAACAATTTCTTACGGCAGAAAAAGCACTGCCCATTAAACCGGTAACTCCTAATGACTATCGCAAGCTATTCATAGATATTGACGGAGTAAAAAACGCCTGGATAAAAAAACATATCAAGAAGGTGCATGCCAATTGCAAGGATTTCGAATTAGGTTTTAAACCATTTCCAGTAGACCCAAAATTCAGAAAAGAATTTATTCTGAATGGTCTTTATGACGTACTTATTGAAATAGACGAACTGGATACCGAAGAATTCAATACCAAAGCAAAAATTAAACAAAAGATAAAACTCATTACTCAGGAGGTCCGAACCACTTATCAGGCTCATCGCAACCTCTGCGAAGACCTCATCGAGATTAGCGAAGTCCAAGAACATCCTGTTCAAATTTGTGCCCAAATAGAGTTACTTCCGGAAGCCGATGAAGAGAAAGTACATGCTTTAGTGCTTCAGACGATAGATAATTATCTCTCTCCTGACCTGCGATTCTATTCGTTGAAGGAAATGCTGGATAAAGACTATACTACGGACCAAATTTATAACGGTCCGTTACTCAAAAACGGTTTTATCGACACCGAAGAATTAGAAGCCGCCGCCCTGAAGACCGAGATCAGATTAAGTGATCTTATTAAAGAGATCCTTAAAATCGAAGGGGTGGATGTTATTCGCGATATAAGTATTGACCATTGTGATGGAAGCAGTGACGGAGGAACCAAACTATGGAATATTTGTATACCCAGCGGAATGAAACCTGCCCGCTGTGATAGAAGTGCTTTTAGCTATTACAAAGGTTTTTTACCGTTAAACATCAACAAAGCGCAAGTTGAGGAATTTCTGGAAGAATTTCGTCAGACGGAGCAGGAGTCCATTGCAAATACCGCTGCCCAAAGTAAAGAACTTGAATTGCCCGATGCTGCCGGCCAAAGTGTAGGAAGCTTCACGACCATTCAAAACGACTATCCGGAAACCTATGGCGTGGGACAGGTAGGAGTAAAACCTTCCGCTCCCGTTGCCGAAAAGGCTAAAGTGAAACAACTAAAAGGGTATCTCCTGTTTTTTGATCAAATACTGGCGTCTTATTTTGCACACCTCCAGAAAGTAAAAGAAGTGTTTTCAATTAACGGCGAGTTGGGCAAAAGTTATTTTACACAGCTCGTGGAAGATGTAAAGGATATGCCAGAATTGGTCTCTGCCAATTATACCAATAACGAAGATCTTACTACTTTACTCCTTTCGGATCTGGATGACCAAGTAGCCAGACGAAATGAAATATTAGACCACTTACTTTCTCGTTTTGCTGAAAGTTTTAGTGAATATGCCTTTTTAATGAAGCAACTGTACGGGTCTTATTCGGATCAAGCTGTGATTCAAACCAAGGAACGGTTTCTTCAGCAATATGGAATGATAGGTTGCGAACGCGCATTGAGTTTCAATTATTACCAACAGGCTCCAGAAGATCTATGGGATACCAACAATGTGTCTGCTCTTCAAAAAAGAATTGCATTGTTAAGCGGAAATCCGGATTACTCCAGAAAGAACTTTTCCGATAATCCATTGGAAATTTACGAAGAAATTGATACCGATGGCTTGATCGAATACCGGTTTCGTTTCAGAAATAAAAACAAAACAATTTTAGGTTCGGGAACGAAGCATTATCATACGCTTGCCGCCCTGTATCAGGAAATTTTGGACATCAAAAACTATGGTCGATTTGTGGAAAACTATGAAATAAAAATCAATATTTCCGGTAGATTCTATTTCAACCTTACTAACCCTAATTTCCCAGACACCAATGACGAACGGCATGTAATTGCTAGACGCATTCCAAGTTTTGCTACTTTGGCCAATGCAGAAGCGGCCGTGGATAAAGTGGTGGAATTTATAAACGAACTTGATCCCAACGAGGGCATGTATGTGATCGAACATATTCTTTTACGTCCTAATGTGACCAAAAACACCATGCCAAAGTCTTATTTTCTTCCTATTTGCGAGGATAACTGCAATGACGATAGCTGTGATGGAATAGACCCCTACTCTTTCAGGGTATCTATTGTACTACCGGGTTGGACCGAACGATATAGTAATATCGATTTTAGAAAATTTATGGAGGACCTGATCCAGAAAGAACTTCCCTCTCACATTATAGCAAAAATATGCTGGATTGGGTGGCCTAAAAGCTACGACACAGGTGAAGAAGAAAACGAAATGGTGGTTTTGGAAAAAGCCTATCAAGAATGGCTGCTCTCTAAAACCAATAACGGACAACAGCAAAATTTGGCAAAACTCCAAGAATTAAATCGAATTATGAGTACCCTTCATACTATTTATCCGCAAGGAAGACTGCATAATTGTGATCGAGATGAAGAACAACAAAATATTATTCTAGGTAGAACTAACCTGGGCAAAATTTAAAAGATATAGTTATGGAAAATAAACTATTTGCAATAACACCACAATATAGCTCCTTTGTGGATGATCAGGTACTTACCTCACATCAGTTAAATGAGTTCATCGAATATTTCAAAGAACAGGATCATCTTACTCGCGTTTGTCTTAGTGGAGTTGGTATAGTTTGTGGCTTCGATATTTCGGAAGGAAGTGATGATGGGGAAGCAACAATTATTGTCACGCAAGGTTGCGGTATTACCACCGACGGCGACCTTATAAAACTTCAAAGAAATAAAGACGGAGAGTTTGACAAATCCACTAAGGATTCGAAAGAACTGGTAACTGTTGAAGAAGTATATAAATATCACAAGCCCTTTACCGATGAAAAAGCAGCATACGAAAAGTTTATTGGAGAGGAAGGAATTATAGATTTAATTGAATTGATTCCAATTGGTGAAGGGGACGATGAGGAAGATGAAAAGATCGATGACCTGGATCTAAGTGATAAGGTAGTTATTCTATATCTGGAGCATTATCAAAAAGAACCAAGTATTTGTACGGGTTCCAATTGCGATAACCAAGGTCAGGAAAATGTTCAAAATGTAAAAGTTCTTCTGGCTTCAAAAGATGACGTGGTCAATGTTATCAACGACACCGATGACATATTTACCAAACACGATGTATTTGAAGCACTCACTGCCCTACCCGAAACGGCAGTTCCAAAAGTAATTTTGAATGGCGGACTGGGTGCCGGAAACAATATTGATAATTACAGTGATATGGCCAGCTCATTCAGAAGTGCCATAACAACGGCGAAACTAGATCTGCACCAGGCTTATACCGACTTGTTCGACACCTTCGCCGATTTACTCTCGATCAATAATGGCACAAAAGTTACCGTACTCAATCAAATTGATTCTTTAGACGATTTTGGACCGGATGAAAGCGTACAATATCGATACGATTTGGTGAGAGACTTGAGCGATACTTATAACGAAATATTAAAATTATTACTGAAATTAAAGACCGAGTGCTGCCCAAATATTGAAGCTTTCCCTAAGCATCTATTATTAGGATGTATTGTTCCTACCCAAAGTGATTATTTGGAATTACGTCATCAGTGGTATCCGTCCCCAACCAATACCGAGTATGAGAAGTACATCAGGTTAGCTCGTAGTTTATCTCGAAGAGTGATCCTAGTATTGGACAACTTCAGTTTATCCAATGCCGAACGTATTGAAATTACCCCATCAAAATCTTGCAGCAATCTGGGCGAAAAAGCCATCCCGGTTTACTATAACATAGATGTACCTTTACTCAAGTCCTGGGATTTCTGTAAAACTGAAAATTTAAAACAAGAATATAATCTCAGTTATCATAAAGATCTCCTGGCTCCGGGAGGTTGGGTACAAAATCCGCTGGATGTCTCTTTGGACTGTCATGATTTCTTTAGAATTGAAGGACATTTTGGTCGACCCGGTTTGGCAAGTAGAGATCGTATAAACGAAATTAGAAATGACTTCGCGCTCGACTTCGATTGCTTACTATTTGACCTTGCTACTTCCAAAGAGGAATTTACGGCATTTGTAAAAAAGAATCCTTCCATCAGCCACAAAGCGGGTGTTGAACATGGCGGAACTTTTATATTGATAGCTGAAGATGATGAGGTTGTTGCAGATTATTGCCTATCCTATAAAGTGGTGGCCGATCCGGCCGAGCAAGGATGTTGCTCACTTATGGAATGTACCTTCCCTTGGATAAGTTCATTGAAATACATGAATAATTTATCTCGAAGTTTGCTGGGTACCCAAAGTAGAAACAAACCAATGCCTACCCACTATATATTGCAAGTGATCGAATATAGAATCAATGGTGAGCGCCTCATTACGGGAACAACTACATTGAGAATTCCGTTACAACAAATTTTCCTACGAAGAATGCACGCGGTAACCGAAGCCTTGAACAATCGTTTTGACAAGGGAGTCGTATTCGACTTCAATGAAAGTCAGAAGCGTTTCGTAATTACTCGCGCAAAGGAAGATTCATACGTCATTCGATTTAGAGAAGTAACCATGTCGAACAGCAATGCTATCTATACCTATAGTAATAGTGGCATGTTCAGAAATAACAAAACCTTCAGAGCCGATGCCATGCGCTGCCGAGATTTGAAAGGATATAATCCTTCATTCTATGAAAAGCTGCATGATCAAATTGCACCTATTAATAAGGATGATGATTACGGCTCCTACGACGAGAAGTGGAGAAAATGGTCTCGACTTACCGAGCGCCTAATCACCAACGAAATTTTGGTAGAAAATGGTTTCACCCGAATGATTAGTACAATAGCCGATTTAAACACCGCGCTGGAAGGTGCCTTCAGTATTTCAAATTTAAAAAGCGCTTTGGAAGCAGCGGCCATTGATGAGACCGGTCAGGAAAGAGAACTTCGAATTCATTTGGATGGAGATTGGGTAAATGGAACCTGGGTCAACAATTTTATGTTGAACCATCATCGTCGTAATATTCTAAACACCCACGACGATATTGTATTATTCGTAAGCCTAAGAAAAGCACTTCACAATGAGACTGGATTTACAAAACTGTCCATTTATATTGAAAACCAAGAATACAACAGCAATTTTGATGCGGTACTCGAAGAATTCAACTCGTTCGTGGATATCTATTTCTGTGCTCGTCCCACAGGAATTAATGCAATGAGGATATGATCCAACTCCAAACACATAACCGAACCCAACAAAATCTAGAAGGGTATCTGTCGAAAACTAAATATATATCGAACGATACCCTTTTGGGTTTTATAAAAAATGATGTGGTAAATTCTCGGAAAACGATGTACAGAAAGACATCTGCACTTTTCAATACTGAAACGTATAGAAATGATAAAGGGTGTCAGTCGAAAAAAATGTACACAACGAATGACACCCAATGGGTTCTAACAAAAAAACTTTCGCAAATAATAATAAGACAAAATCGAAATAAGACAATAATAGGCTCAAACGACGCAGACTCACTTTCTCAACTAAATTCCAATGAACTAACAACCCAGTAATTCATCTCTGAATAACTAGAGTAAATATAAAAAAAATAACCGAAACAACAATGGAATTATCCAAAAATATCATAAAAAAATTGACGGTCGAAGTGGACACTTCTTCCATGGCTTTTGGCTTGCAAATAAAAAATGATATTGACGGCTTTTTAAAGCAATATATTTACCCCAGAATTGAAAAATATCTCGATCAAAAAATTCCAGAAAACGAGTTGTGGCGTTTTGAAAAAATAAACCTTGAGATCGATCTGGATTCCAGCGAATCCTTCAAAGAAGTTCAGACACAGATTATTTCAAAATTAGAACGCAAATTTGAGGAACAAACCACAGACAATTCCCAAAAAGAAATTCGAGAAATTACACCAAGATCTGCACCAAAAAGCAGAGTGAACGCCTTTATAGAATTTTTAAGGACCGGGCAATATCCATGGTGGTTCGAGACCGAAAACTCGGTCACCATTACCGATTTCTTAACGATCAAAAATAAGTTAATTAAAGAACAAATCATTTCAGAAATATATAAAACAAATTCTTTCAATAGGCTAATTTATCAATTTGATAATCAGTTTATTACAAAAATATACTACTGGCATCATTTCGAAGAAAAAATAGCCGCTTTGCCAGAAGAAATTATCATACCCACTATACTTAAGGCTAAGCACAAGAGCAAGTTTTGGTTTGCCATGTTATCGCACCACAAACCGAAAATAATATCTTTTTTCAAAGAAATTATTATTCAATTAAGTACGAAGAAAAAAGGTAGCGATAATGAGTACTATCAACTTTCGAATAAAGCTTCTGAAAATTTGACAGAACTTATAGAATTCTGTAATAAAATATTGAAAATTGGGGTGGCCTTATCTCCTTCGCAAACTTCGCAAAAAGCCCTTAAAATTGTCCTGACATCTGACTACAAAAAGGCAATTTCTGTCAACAAAAAAGTACTTCAAAATAGTACAAAAAAGAAACAAAAAGAACCAGGCTTAAAGGTTCTGGATTTCATTATTTCAGAGGACGAAATTGACTTCAAAAATGACCTGAATCCTACTACCGATTCCGTAGAAAAATTAAAGTCAAAAACCCCTCCAACTGAGCGTTCAAAACAAGTGGAAATACCAAAGAAAAAAGAGCAAAAAAACCTTGTTGAAAATGAAGCTAAAGAGGAGTTTGGGAAGGCAGTAAAAGACACCATCGATGAAGAAATGAAAATAGACGGCACTCTCATTGAAAAAGCAGGGTTGGTATTATTACACCCTTTTTTGAAACACTTTTTTATTAATATGGAATTGGTTTCAGAAAATAAAGTACGTCCCGAAAAGCAAGATTTGGCGGTTCATTTGCTGCACTATATCGCCACTAAAAGTGTGCAGCCTTCCGAACATGAATTGGTTTTTGAAAAATACCTTTGTCATGTTCCGGTAAATCAGCCCATCGATAGATTTGTCGAACTTACTTCGGAACAAAAAAACGCTTGCGACGAATTACTCCAAGCAGTTCTAAAGCATTGGTCCGCTTTACGCACGAACTCCATAGACGCCTTGCGCAGTGAGTTTTTGCTTCGTCAAGGAAAACTGACCATAAACGATGAGAGACATCGGTTATTTGTTCAAAGAAATACACAGGACATATTATTAGACACCCTTCCCTGGAATTTACACCTTGTAAAGTTGCCTTGGAAAAAGCAGTTGTTATATGTTGAATGGTAAATAAAGCATTATGAAACGAATACGTAAAAAAAAGAAAACAGCGCGAGCTCAGGAAAATAAGACGTCTAACGCCTTTTTCCCCGGAGTGCAGACAAAATTGGCCATTGGAAAAGCCGACGACGCCTTTGAAAAGGAAGCCGACAATGTGGCCGATGAGGTGGTAAATAAAGGCTCCGATAGTAGCGGCATCCAAAAAAAGGGAAGCGAAGAAGAGCAAATACAAGAAAAGCCAGCCGATTCCATCACTTCCATTCAAAAAATGGGAGGCGCTGAAGAAAAGGAGGAACCGGTTCAAAAAGCAGATGAAAAAGAAGAAGAACCCGTTCAAAAAATGGAGGAAGAAGAAGAAACCATGCAAATGAAAGAGGAAGAGGAAGAAGCGATGCAAATGAAGGAGGAAGAAGAGGAAACACTTCAGCAGAAAGCAGAGGAAGAAGAACCTGTTCAAAAAATGGAAGAAGAGGAAGAAGCGGTTCAGGCCAAATCCAACGGTAGCGACACGAAAAATGCCAATGTAGAAACCAAATTGAAGAAGAGCAAAGGTGGTGGACACAAGATGAAGGGCGACATCCTCACAGAAATGGAGCAAGGTTTTGGAGCCGATTTTAGCCATATCAACATCCACACGGGTGCCGATGCCCAAGCCATGAGTGAACAATTAGGTGCTCAGGCCTTTACCAGTGGTAATGATGTTTACTTTAATCAGGGTAAATATGACCCTAGCACCAAGGAGGGTAAACATTTATTGGCCCATGAGCTAACGCATACCATTCAGCAAAAAGGAAAAGCAGAGAAGGATGTTCAAAAGAAGGTAAAGGTGTCCGGGACCGATGCAAAAACGAGGAAGAAGTTTTTAGACAAAATGAACGATGGGACTAGCGTAAAATTTAAATTTGGGACAGGTGGTGAGCTCGAATTGGTGGATAAAAAAGCGGTAGGAACCGATGTTTTTACAAAAAAAATGATTGGAGCACTCAAAAACCCGCAAAATGTCGAATTGAGACTTATTGTTAAAAATGATGGTATTTTTATTGACAGCTTTGGATCTGGTGAGGTTGATACGGCCGACATGCTAGGATTATCCACTACCATGTTCAAAGCATCGCTCTTGCATTTCATTGTAGAACGATTTACCATAGCTGATTATGAAAAAAATAAGGGTACTGCTTCCAAAGCAGACTTTGACAAAGCTCATACAGCTGGACTTAATGCAGAAGAAGAATTTTTGAAAGAGATTTACCCCAAAAAGACCATTAAATATAAAACCGAGTATTTGGATCAAAAATCTAAAGTAGTGGATAAAAACAAGGATGGTACCATAAACTATATCATCGACTTTACAGATGTACAGTACGTGTTTACCCAGCCCATTGTCAAGGGTAAAGTGCTGGAGAACATTACCAAATCCAGCATTAAAGTAATTAAATAATGAAATGGCTTTCACTATTACTCATAATAACGCTAACCAATTGCACTATGACTACTACAACTAATCAGTTTAATTTAAATAAAAAGCACGGTCTTTGGGTGGAAACTCTTTTAGATGAAACAACCGCGATCGGCATTTATAACGAGGGAAGTAAAGAAGGAGATTGGTTATTTTATCAAGACAATATTTGCGTAAAAAAAGTTAGATTTGCTAATAACTTAAAGAACGGTATTGCCCAGTCATTCTTCCCCAACGGTAATATAAAGTTGCAAATGCATTATGAAAATGACAGAATTAATGGATTGGTTTATTTTTATACTGAAGAAAATGTTCATCTCGCTACATACACGTACATGTATGATAAATTGAGCGAAGTGAATTTCTATTTAGCCCACCCAGACGGGCCTCCGAAAAATAAGACATTTCTCCCCAAACTTTAACAATATGAATACTTTGAAATGAATCATTTATAAACCTAAAAACTGAATATGAAAACTATGAAAACCAAATTAAAAGTTTACTTGTTGATGGCAGGTCTAATCCTGTCTTCCTGCGCAACACTGCAGGATCATTACAACTTAACAGAAACGATCGCTACCAAGGCCATGGTAGAAACACTTTTTGAAAATGCTACGACCCCCTACTCCGAAAACGAAGCGGGAGTCACTAATTTGAAAGTGCAACTTAAGAAAATGGCTGCCTACCAAAAGCAAAAAGGAAAGGACCTGGTCATGCAAAAAATGTGGGATCTACTCAATGCTGAAAGTTCTGCCATGCAAGGATTTTTTAAAACCTGGGAGTCCCAAGGTACGATGAGCCCAGCATTTTTAGGGCAATTCACTCCGGAAATCACAAAACAGCTCGACCTTATGATAAACTATGAATCGAGCAAGGATAAAGAAGCGGTGAATGCCATGCAAACATTTTTAAACACAGCAACTAATTAAAAAAGAACAATATGGATTTTCAAAAAATATTTAAAGAGCTAAAGACCGATATCTTAGGATTGGTCAAAGAAAAGTTTGGAGAGGAAGGAAATAATATCAAAGACGATGTGTCGAAATTTCTGGATGGTGCCAAAGAGAAACTGGAGCGTTGGACGGGTATGCTGGCTTCCGGAGTGATCACATTAGAAGAGTACCAATTGCTTATGAAAAGTCAGAAAGATCTGGTGATCATGACTGCGCTCCACAAAGCTGGCATTTCTAATATTAGATTGGGTCATTTCAAGAATGCCGTCATCAAATTAATAGCAGATAAGGTAAAACCACTAATTCCATCTTAATAAAGCATGAGAGCTTTTGCCAGTCATCGAACCGAAAAAGGGGCGTCTTCCATTCTTCAACAAAAAAAGGGGGAAGATTCTTTCTTTGGGGTACAAGCAAAGCTTTCCATTGGAAAACCCAACGACAAATATGAACATGAGGCCGATGCGGTTGCTGATCAGGTGGTCGCTAAGTCAAAGAAACAGGGAACATCTTTTTTTCCAAGGACTCAAAGTCCTTTGATTCAGAAATTGCCGTTCGAAGAAGTTCAAAAGCAAGAGAAAGCGGAGGAAATTCAGGAAAAGCCCATTGCTCAATCGATCACTCCTGTGGCCCAACTGGCAGCTGAGGAAGAGGAAAACATTCAAGAGAAGTGCTCCGCTTGTGAAGCTGAAGAACAACAAGATCAAGTGCAATCAACTGAAAAACTTCAACATAAAGAAGAAGTGACACAGGACCAGCATAAAGGAGAAGTGACACAGGACCAGCATAAAGGAGAAACGGTTCAAAAGAAGTGCTCCAAATGTGAAGCAAAGGAAAAAGGAGAAAAAAAGATTCAAACCTCCAAAGGTGATGTCGTTCAACAAAAAGAAGGAGGTCATGGGGATAGTTCTTCAAAGATAGAATCTTCGCTTAAGTCTAGTAAAGGAGGAGGTTCACCTATGGATCCGACCACGCGACAACAAATGGAGTCCGGGTTTGGGGCAGACTTTGGCAATGTCCGTATTCATACCAATAGCACCTCCATTCAAATGAATCAAGGATTGGGCGCACAGGCTTTTACCAATGGCAACGATATTTATTTCAATCAGGGGAAATACCAACCAAAATCTAATGACGGACAACATCTTTTAGCACACGAATTAACTCATGTGATACAGCAAAAGGGTAGCTCGCAATCAAAAATCCAGCGAGCCACTTGCACCAATGATCCGGCTACTGCACCAAGTAGTGGTATGAGCGGCTGTTCTACGAATACCAGCAGACCCAATAACCCAAATAGCACTTTAAATTTTAGCAGTGGGGGAAGCGGATTGAGTTCATCGGCTAAAACATCGTTGTCTGGTATCGCCGCTAAATGGCATGCGGATGCTAGAAATGATACCATTCGAATTGACAGTTATGCAAGTTGTGATGGTAGTCCATCTCCCAACTGGAAGCTTTCTTGCAGTCGAACGAAAGCGGTGGAAGCTGAATTAAAAGCTCCATCCGACGGAACACCGGGTATACCCAACACGGCTATATTTAAAAAATTCTCGCATGGAGAAACCGAAGAGTTTTCCACTTCTTCTGCTGACGATAATCGAGTCGCGCAAGTGACTTTACAACCTACAGCTACTGCCCCTCCAAGCGCTACACCTGTTGCCGGAGGATCCGATTTTGTCATTAATAGAATTCCTAATTCTACGCAGCAGAAAATCTATTTTGCCCAGGGCTCCAAAACCCTTACTGCAGATGGTTTATTGGAGTTGATTCAGCTAAAAATATCGGCACCTCCCAATGTGAGTCTTGTTGGTTTTACTAGTATGGAGGAGCCCACTACGCTCGCATTGGAGCGAGCAACAGTCGTAAAAAATGTGTTGAAAAATGGACCACTAGCTGTTCCCGTAACCTCTGCTGTTGGAAATCCCGCAGCTACGGCTACCAGAAGTGATTTTGCCAGAGCCAGAAGTGTTGAAATTATCCCAAGCGGATCTACGCCAGACACCCTAGATTGTGACGAAAAAGATGGAGCGGGCGATCTTGTAAATCCGCCAAAAGCTCCCTGCGCCACTATGGATCCAGCAACAGTCTCTAAATTTACGGGGGCACTAACAGTTGCGAATCAGGCCATGGTAGAAGCAGTGAATGCTATTGACCCCGCTCATGCCGATTACAATGAACCTTTGGTAAAACAGTTTTTTGGAAATAGTGATCCTTCAACACTCGCCACCTTGGCTACTAATATGGGGAACCTTCAAACACACGTAACGGGTCTTCCCGCAATTACCGATTGCGGTGGGCAATGTGATACTGGCGGTTGTGAATCTGGTGGTGTTATTGCTTATAACAGTGATGTCGACGCGGCCTCGCGAATGACCTTATGCGTTCCTGTGTTCAAAGGAATGGCCCTTAATGACCGTGCTAGAAATTTAATACACGAAAGCGCACATGGAACTTCGCCCTTAGGGGGGGTAGCAAATCCTACGAGAGGAACCAAAGACGTAGCCTATAGACACGAAAGAATGATGTTCCACCTTTCTCCTGAAGATCGATTACGAAATTCAGATAGTTATGCCTTGTTTGCTTTATATGCCAAAGAGGTAAAGAGTACGGGGAACCCCGCTGCTATTCCAGCGGATATTGCAACTCCTTCGGTAGATAATATTACTGGTATCACAGGAGCGGATCTGGATGCAATTAAGCTGGCCGTAGCTCAACTCGAAAAAAGAGCATCCTGGGCTTCTAGTCACACCAATCAGCTATTTGGTGAAGCTCAAGAAGTCCAATCTGGAGCACAGACTTGGGCGGCTACCTGGGCAGAAGACTATATGGACAAAGCCGCTACACTTTTCCCTGTCAACGATACCTCCGTAGCACCCCAGAAACCAACCATGGACGATATGGTAAAACTGGCTGCCATTGTAGAACGATATAAACTAATAAAGCGACGCACAAAAAGACCATTTAATATTTCAGCTATGCCAACCGGTGTTATTAACTGGCCAGCAGGATCTGGTGGTCTTGCTAGCGATTCGTTTCAAGTTGGGGCAGATTTTTTTAGAGCAAGCCCGGAGGAACAGATATCTTTATTGCTTCAACATTTAGCTGGCGCCACTCAGGATGTGGAAACCGCTTTCATTCCTGCCTATGTTGAATTTGCAAGATGGATTCATGAACGAGCGTCATGAGTAAATTTATAATGAGCCTTTTAATTATGTCGCAAATGACTTCTTGTTTTCATTTTGAAAAATCGATTCCCTTGCCGGTTGAAATCGATTCCCATGCTATTGTCTATGAGTGGAACGATACGCTTTGGCTATTCATAAATCGTTTTTCAGAACAAAAAACACGTGTTTACAACATCAACACAACGTATGAAATAGCATTACTAACTGAACTTTCAATGATGTCGTCCACAGTGGTAAGTTGTAAAAACGAGCTAGTCGTTACTGGATCGAATTCAGAAGGAAAACCAATGACCGTTGGAATCGACTCTGATGGTAATCAAATTTGGAGTCATGCTTTCCCAGAAATTAATCCCATCACCTGGCCAGTCATTTCTTGTGAAAATGAATTGGTCATTGCATGGCAAGAATCTATCGAAACTCTGGAGGTTGGTAGCTTCAACAAAAAAAGCGATACCATTTTTAGGCAATCAAAAATTGAAATTGGAGCACCACCAGTGTCTTTGTATTCGTGGAAAAACCATCTACATGGTATTTGGCTAGAGCACGATAAAATTCGTCATATAGATCTCCTAAAAAATCAAGAGACCAGTGTTGAACTGCACGGTGAACGCCCCAATGCCATCTCTTTTGGAATAGCCAATGAACTGTCCTATTTTGGTTGGACCACTAAAGACAGCGTACATTTTAAGTCAGGAGAAGGGAGCGAAATACCATCCGTAAAACTAGATCAAACCGCCTCCGGAGAAATGACCGCTATCTCTGGAACCGCACCCCTTATATGGATCCAAGCACAAAGTCTGGACATAGACGAAAATAGAAATTGGAGATCCGTATTGGTAGTTCCGGGAATGGATGTTTATAATGTAAAGGGCTATGTATATGCCGTGAGTTGGTGGAAAAATAAGATCGTTGTTGTTCACCCGAAGCAACTTCTAATACTCAATTCCGAGTAAAAAGCCCTTTCCGGATATCTGCTTTAATATTATGATGCTAAACAAGGAAAGGCTCAATAAACGATTTGGTGTTCTAAACAGGAAAAACCCCTATAAAGAACCGTTAAACACCTACAAATAACCAGAGCATTTAATAGTAAATTTCCATTTATTATCCTGAATGCCAGCCTTCACAAAAAATAGCACGCGAAACGGTTCTCCAAACAACTTGTCAGGAAAGTTAGAAAACACTCCTTTCTTTGGTGTTCAGGCAAAACTTTCCATAGGTAAATCTAACGATAAATTCGAAAAAGAAGCAGACTCAGTTGCGGACAAGGTGGTTGCAAAATCTGCCAAGCAGGATCACTTCTTTGGAGGTGAAACCTTCTTCCCGCGCTCTGCTCCAAAACCGAACCTTCAGAAATCCCCTTCAGAAGAGGTACAAAAACAAGAGGAATCAGAAGAAATTCAAGAAAAACCCCTTGCCGAATCTATAACACCCGTGGTTCAGTTGGCGTCCGATGACGATGATGAACCTATTCAAGAAAAGTGCGCTTCTTGTGAGGCAAAGAAAGAAAAATTACAGCGTGCTCCTTTTGAAGAGGTACCTCAGGTCGAATCGGATAAAATTCAGAAACGAACGGCAGGAATAGTCATTCAGAAAAAATGTGCTAAATGCGAACAAGAAGAGGCTGCTCAAAAAAAGGAGATTGAACCCATTCAAAGAAAAGGTGGCGTAGAATTCCCTTCGTTACCTGAAGGGGTTACCGAAGAAAAAGAAGAAACAGTCCCTGAAGAGGGAGGTAAAGAGGAAGCGGTCCTGGAGGAGGCTCCCGCCGAAGAGGCCGGTGCAGAAGGAGAGAAAGCCGCCGCCACAGATCTTCCTGAACCGACAAAAAATGAAAAAAAGGAAAAAGAGGCTCCAGTTCAAACCAAACCCGAGCTCGCGCTTCAAACCAAGGGAGGGACTGAAAATCGAATGCAGGACATAGAAAGTTCACTGCATGCCTCCAAAGGAGGGGGTCGAGCAATGTCAAGCGAGACTCAGCAAGAAATGGGAAGCGGTTTTGGTGCCGACTTCAGCAACGTAAAAATCCATACCGACTCTAAAGCGGTACAGATGAACAAAGACTTGGGTGCACAAGCCTTCACTCATGGAAGTGATATTTATTTCAATGAGGGGAAATACAATCCGGAGAGCAAAAGCGGTAAACATCTATTAGCCCATGAGCTCACTCACACCGTGCAACAAGGTGCTTCGGGAAACAGTATCCAACGATTGGTTATTCCAGAAAAGAAAGCCAGTCCAGAAGGCAATCCGGAAAAACCAAATGATGGTGCTGCTGTAGAAGGAAAGTCCAATAATAAAATCAACAATGATGATCGCGTAAGTGAAGGAGATGATTTAAGCGACGAAGAGAAAAAAGAAAAAAAGGAGCCACCAAGAGGTGAAGTACGATCTGAAAAAAGTTCGGTTCAATCCGAAGGTGTTTCTACACCTCCGGTAGATCGTGGGTCGGAAGCGGTAGATAAAATTGCTGGTCAAAAGGCCGAAATGGAAGCACAACTTTCAGAGGAAGGCCCTGCGGCAGAAGCAGAGGGCGAAGGTGGAGAGCAAGCAGAAAACTCCAATTTGGGAGAAGCGGATGCCGCCGAACAACGCTCACAGCAGGCTATTGCGACAGCCAATGCAGTACCCATTCCTGCCGAACCGCAACCCTTTAAGCATGCCAACGTGGTAGCTCCAGTGGATAGCGCTGGAAAGGATCTGCCCAGACAATCAAAGATAGATACTCAGGTACGTGGGCTGGGCTATATTGGAGAGATGCTACGGGAGAAGGGATATGAAATGAAAAAGCACGCTGCTGAAAAGACCATTCAATCATATGGACTAGATGGTTCTTTGGAAACCAGTCGCCAAGATCTCGCCTTGGCCAGGGAGGGAACGAAAATGACTGAGGACCAAAATACGGAGCGGAAGGATATTTCGGAAAAATCTAAGAAGGCTTTAACGGAGAGCCAACAAAGACAGGAATTTGTTGCTAAGGAAGCCCCTGCCCTTGCGGCCGAAGCCAATGAAGGTAAGTCAGATTCGAGTGCACTGGCAAGTGATTCAAGCGCTAAGGCGAGTCAAAGTAAAAGTGAAATTCCCGATGATGAAGATGCTAAAGCAGATGCCGAAAAGCAAAGTGCGGAAATGGATCAAACTTCCCAGGGAGCCCAATCCATGGATGATGCTATTACGCAAACCGGAGAAAGAGCCACACAATACATCGCGGACGCCGAACAGGCCTCCACAGACAATCAGCAATCGGAAGCTCAAATTACAGAAAATGACTCGATTATAGCTCAGTTGGATGGCAAAGTGGGTGAAATGAAAGGGCTAAACGAACAAAGTCAGGCTAGCATTGATAATTCAGCCGCCGGGCCTGAACTCATCAGACAACATTCACAAAGGACTGCCGCCAGTGGAGATGAACTAATCGCTGCGACCATCGTAATGGAAACAGAGTTGAATGCCCTTCAAGACGAATATTTGGCAGGAATGGCTGCCATTGAAAGCAAGGAAGCGGCAGAAGAACGGATTAAAAAAGAGCAAGAAGAAAAACAGAAACAAGAAGCTTCTCCTGAAGAAATTCAACTCTTCTCATTAGCCGCTATGCCAGAAAAAGAACAGCAAGCGCAAATTGACACCATGCAACCTGAAGAAAAACAGGGATTGATGGCGGCCTTAGAGAAAATGATCGCTCAAATGCCGGATGATGGTACCGAGGCTACGGAAGGTAAGCGTTTGGAGGTGAAACTTTCTTCGGGCGAAGGTGGTCCTACAGATCCACGTCAAGATCAAATAGCGGCTGTAGACCAACAAAGAGTAACCCGTTTAGGCGGAGTACTGGATATTGCCGATGTCAACATGAATTTCCTGACCGCCGAGCAACAACGTATGCTCGCGGAAAAATTGGTCGCGGAGTCCATAACAGACGACATTAAAAACATCAGCGTTCAGCAAATGGCCAAAGGTATGTTGGAGGGGATGATCAATCCAATGGCCTCATTGCAGGGTGTTGTTGGTGGGTTCGAAAAAACATTTAGCGGCGTTGCTAATATATTCAATGCCGATGCCTGGGCGAAAGACCCCTTGGGCAATCTTTTACAAATTGCAGCTGACATTTCCACCGGTTTAGCCATGGTATTCTCTTCCATTCTTGGAATTGCAGGTATGATCACGGCCTTAATGGTTGCCCTTACAATTATTTCTTGGGGAACGCTCAGTCCTATTACAGGCCCTGTCATAGGCTGGATGGGTACGGTAATGACCTATGCAGGATGGGGTGCTATCGTCGCCGGATTGCTATCCGTTTATTTCAACAGCCTAGCCTATATCAAAAACCTGAACGACGCGGGTACTGCAGAAACCGCCAGAGAGTTATTTGGCAATACCGAACAAATGAAGCAAAATGCCTCAGACGGTTTTACAGGTGCCATGGCTGTGGTTGAGGGCGTTGGTGCTGTTAAGATGGGACCTGTAATGAAATCCGGAGCGTTTATGAAGAACGTTCCTAAGTCTCCTGGCGCATTTGCCAGACAAACCCTCAACGGCGCGAAGGAAGGGCTCGAATCGGTTGCCAAATTACCGGGTAGAGCCGCTGCCGGTGCCAAGAAACTATTTGCAGGCGGAAAACAAGGTCTAATTGGATTCAAGAAAAAGATTCAGAATTTCTTCGGAAAATCAAAGAACAAGCCCGACCTGGATGTAGAGACTCCAAATACCCCTGCTGCAAACAAAAAGAAGCAGGACGTACTGGAAGAAAACAGAGCCAAAAAGCTGGAGGAAATGACTCCTGAACAAAGGAGAATAGACCTTGAGGAAACGGGTAACAATACGCCTAAAGCAATTGACCCGGATTCACCTCATTTTGCTACTCACGATGTAGAAATTAGTTCGAACGGTCACACCTATCGTAGACGAAAAGATGGCAAAGGCTGGTGTCGTTTTTCGGCCAAGGAATGTGGCATTCAAGAAGGAGAACTACCAGATGACATCCAACAATGGCTGGATGCTAATGACGACATGCTGCGAAAAAATGGAACGTTCGACGATACGCCGGAAAACAGAAAGAAAGCACAGCAAGATGCCGAAAGAGATATTGCAGAGTCTGAAGGACCAAAGAAAGATGTTGAGGAGCCTGATGTTGAACCCATACAGCACCCGCCAGATAATCCAAATCACACGAAGAAACATCGTGAATTTGAAGCCGAAATTAGAAGACGCGTAGACGCCGGGGAAATTGACGTCGATACTGCCAACAAACTGAGAGAGTACAATAATTCTACCAAACATGGCCCTAATCGCGACATGGATGGAGTTATTGACGATATCAATAGTGGTAAGGTTCTCGATCCCGAAACCAGTAGATTTGGTAAAGAGAAGAAGAAGAAAAAGACAGAGACGGATGAGGAACGTTTTAAGCGGGCTCAAGAAGAGACTATGAGTCAGGAAAAAATAGATGCCGCTTACGCAGAATACAAGAAAAGAAAAGGAGCAAAAGCTCGGTCCAAAGATGAATGGCTTGATGGACAAACGCTTCCAAGTGGCAAAAGGAGAGGTGGGCGCCGTAATGTGATGAAAGGTCAGGTAGCCGAACACCATGCCGATGTACACCTGGATCAGAATGGATATACCAAACTAAGCCACGATGGAAAACTGGTTGAACTGGAAGCCCCTCCCCAAGGAAAAGGTCTTGATGGCATTTGGGAAAAGGACGGTAAAATTTATATTACAGATACCAAATACAATAAAGCCCAACTCACACCGCTGCAAAAAACAGATAAATGGCTTGCAGACCAAATTGAGGCTCTTCCACCAGCATTAAAGAAAAAGGTCAAAGATGCCCAACTCGCCGGGAATCTAGAAAAACAAGTGGTCCATGTTGATGTTGACGGTAAGATCACTATGAAAGAATGGAAATAGTAGTATATTAATCGCTATGAGACAAACTTTAAAACAACAAGATTATTTCGAATACGCTATCGACGAATCTTCCTCCTACATTAAGGAACTGGAGGGGCATATTGCAACTAATAATCCTGTAGTCGTAGACTGGGCCTATGTTTACAGAGAGTTGTTTTCACAACAGCTAAAATTATTCTTTCTCAAATATACGCTGGGCCATTCCAAAGAAGAGCTAAGAGAATTAGCCCTGGCCGCCATCCAGAACTACATCACTTCCGAAAATCATCCTACCGGAAATCCAGAGGCGTTAAGGCTTTATATTGGACTATACAGCGATTCGTTAAAGCTTACAAGTTTGGCGATACTTTATGATGCCAAAGATCTTTTAATTGACTTAAAAACTTCTTTCGAAAAGAATAAAAAAGGGAACGATCTCGTACTCGAAGTCTTTTTTACAAAAGTAATGGATGATAATACGGTTTCGAGTAAACTATGCTATCCGAAGATATATACAGATCTCGCCGGGTTATCTCAAAGTGAAGATCATGAAACCATAATAAAAAACTACCTAGATGGGTGGTATGAAAAAATGAAAAAAACGGAATGGTACAACCTTCATAAGAAATCCAAGGTGAATGGAGCGACTCCTTTTTATGGATATTGGTCTATGGAAGCCGCCGCTCTGGTCAAAATATTTAACTTGGATATAAGTTTATTCGAAGAATATGAATATTTTCCGAAAGATTTATTAATCTAGTACCAATTTTAAGAACCCTTAGCATGAATATCGCAGAGAGAAGCGAAGATTTAAAGATAATGTTGTCCCAGCTGGATGAAAGACTCGAGAGTTTTAATATTCTTATGGACGAAATGGTCTCCTACCCCTTAGACTATGAGATGGAGTCTATTCGCTACGTGGAACTTGTACTGCAGCGACTGAAGAATCAAATTATGGACGACAAAGACATAAAGAAAGATGCCGCATTCTATGTAGGAGAGACCATAAGGAGAAATTATTCACATGCTATCTGGGAGGTTTTTGAGCATGATATTCAGGGGTTGTACGGCATGCCTTTTATTAAGATCGAAGAAAATCCAACCAAAGCTTTTTTTCCTTTCAACGCGATTCACGAGTTTTTAGATGACCCCCAAATAGGGTTTTTCTTTAAGCAAATAAAACCGCTGCCAAAATCCTAGCTTACCATGTTCACTATTCAACTGGGGCATCCTAAGATCAATACCATTCCCAAGCAGGAATTTAAGACCCTGGGTGATATTTTCCTTCATTTATTCAAACTCGAGGAAGAAAGCGTATTCATGTTTTGGAATGAAATTCCGCTACGTTTTCGATACAGGGAAGACCTCTTTGCTAGCTTTAACGATATGCTTGCTGTCGCCTGGATACTTCAGAAGGAAAAAAAAGGAGAAACTACTGCCACGTTTCAGAATCAGTTATTAACCATGACCTTAACCTGTATTTGGAACAATGACGACCTTTCACTTCAAGCCCATTTTGAATCTTTTGAACATCTATATGAGCCCTATGGGAATGCTTTGAATCAGGCAAATAACATTCGCCTGTCCAAAGCACGATTTCTAAGTGAATGGAAAACTTTATTCCATCAAATATTAGTATCATTGGAAGCTTCAAATTGTACTATCGAAGATGGAGTGGAACGACGCAGACTGGAATTACTTCAACAAACAGAAAAATCAATTCAGAATTATGGAGGACTCTACCACAGATAATTTGGAAGGGAACTTCCCTGAATACAGCATCCTTGGACCTGAACTCACCACTTTCGTTCTTCAAGTGGGCTTTGTGGAAGGTATTGAGATGGATTCCCAGGCTTTTTCGAACCTAACAGACGCCTGCCAACATATTTTCAGAAACAATAAGGAATATGCAATTATCCTTTGGAATGGTATTCCTATTCGCCTTAGTTATGTTGAAGATATTCCTTTCATGGTTGAGGGCCTTATTGCATTCTTAAGAAGAATTCAGAATAATTCAAAAAAAGCTCAATACGAGTTGGCTACTGCAAATTTGCAGTGGCAGTGGATCGCAACTCAGGAAAATGATGTCCTTACCATTACATCAAACTTCGTTCACCTCAAAGGAAATTATGAGAACGCCTTGGAACCGTTATCCCTTTTAAAAGCTGAGGTCGGCGCTTTTATAAGCGAATGGAAGCTACTTTTACAACAGCTTGTGACGGCAATAGAGCATTCAGATTGTAAGCTTAGCTCAAAAAAGAGTCGACAGGCTTTAAAACACCTTCAAATCTTGAACGAAGGTGTAATTAATAGGGGCAGACTATATGCTTAACCGCCTTGGAGTCAAGGTAAATTCCCTATCAATTCGGGGAAAAACCCCTTGCCCTACTCTTTTGTTCTCTGTACATTAGCATTTAAGGACTTTCTCAAACAGTAACTTTGAGCGTCCAAGCCAGGCGAGACAGTCGCTCTGGCCTATTATAAACCAATACAAGTAACTTTGGAAACTCTGTTAAAGCATCAGGACTTGAACAAAATATTTTCTTTCCTCAGAGAGGTGATCGCATGGCGAATTAAAAATATAGAGGCGAGTTTTAGTGAAGAAGGCCCTCAAATTTCCGTTGAAAATCTAGGAGATTCGCTGCCCGCGAAATTTGCAAGAGAACATAATTTGAATACTCAGGAATATGTGGTGCTCTTTTTAGCGGTTGTTCCACATTTACTCCCCGAATTTTTATTGGAACTAGTTGCTGAAGAATTTCCAAACGGAACCGATTTTCCAGTCTTTGGTGGCGCCAAAGGAAAAAACCACCGAGGTATCATTCCAACCGGTGAAACCGTTCAGTTCATTTTGGCAGGTAACGATTTGGAAGAGCGCATCCATTGTTTCTCCTTCTTTACCGAAGACCACATCTTTGCCGACAAAAATATTTTATACCTGGATTCGGTTCCTAGCGGCGAACCGCAGATGAGTGGGAAGTTGCTATTGCAAGCCGATGCCGCTCACCTGTTAACCACCGGTAGCGTTCCTCCTCCCAAGTTAAGTACCGATTTTCCAGCGGAAAAGTTAGAAACACCACTCACTTGGGATGATTTGGTTCTCAACGAAAAGACCAAAACCCATATTGGAGAACTAGAAATTTGGTTGCAACATAATCAAATATTTCTGGAAGAATGGGGAATGAAATCCAGAGTAAAAGCGGGTTATCGAGCTTTGTTCTATGGCCCTCCAGGTACGGGAAAAACACTCACAGCAAGTCTTTTAGGAAAATACACTCAAAAACCGGTATATAGAATTGACCTCTCCACAGTGGTATCCAAATATATCGGAGAAACCGAGAAACACCTGGCCAATTTATTCGATAAGGCGGCAAACAAAGATTGGATATTATTTTTCGATGAGGCCGATGCTATCTTCGGAAAAAGGACCAATGTTCGTGATGCGCATGACAAATATGCCAATCAGGAGGTGTCTTATCTATTGCAGCGTGTAGAATCACACCCAGGTTTGGTAATTTTAGCCTCTAATTTTAAGGACAATATAGACGAAGCTTTTACCAGAAGGTTCCAATCCTTATGTCCATTCGAGCTTCCCGGTGAAAAAGAAAGAAAAGAAATTTGGATAAAGAACACTCCAAAAAAATTGCATTTTGCCAGTGATGTGGATATGGACGAGATCGCTAAAAGATTTGACCTGAGTGGATCCAACATTTTGAATATCATTCACTATTGTAGCTTACAGGTACTTCACTCAAAAACTTCTACCTTATCCAAAAGAATATTGATGGAAGGAATCAAACGCGAATATCAGAAAGAGGATCGATTATTTTAAAGTAGACAGACATTCCCGTTCTCTTTTGTGCTAAAATGTTTAAGGCCGAATCTGTTAATTGCAAAATTCTAGCATATCCTCCTGTCGTTTGAGCGTCTCTCATTAACACTATTATTTTCCCCGAAGGAGTTAGTTGTACGGTCCCTGGCTGTACAGGAGCAGTAACTATCTCTTTTGCTGAAATGGCCTCGGAGTGATTCAAAAAGCAGGCCATTCGATTACTATTAGGCGCGACCGTAAACGCTTCTCCATTCAAGAGTAATTGAATTGAATTAGGCAATTCATTAAACTCCGGGCCTCTAAATGCTACAATCTCTGAGGTTTCAAAATGAACAGCACCTTCCAATTCCGAAGAAGGAAGAGATAAAAACCCTTGAGTATCCCCATTAAACCGAATGACATCACCCTTGGCGAAGTGCGACCGACTCGTGATTCCATTATAAAAACTAGAGCTTCCTAATATCTTTTCAGAAATAAAACCTCCCTGGACTGCCAAATAAGCTCTTAGTCCTTTGGATGGTCTACCAAAAGACAATACCCCACCCGCAGGGATTTCAATAGGTCTATTCATGGTGATTTCATTCCCATTCAGTTCAGGAGTGAACGAAGCGCCACAAACAGCGATCACAGCCGGAATTTCAAATTCGAGTACCGGGCCGCTCGCAGTAAGTTCCATTACGGCAAGTTGAGGTTCATTTCCAACCAGCAAGTTGGCTCTGGTTGCCGATCGCAGATCCATTGCGCCGCTAACGGGTACCCCTAGATTTCGATAGCCAAAACGGCCTAGATCCTGAAGGCTCGTATACAAACCGGAAGCTAGAAACCTAATCATGATACTCCTCCTTTCTCCATTGGAATGTACCCGACTCCATTTCAATGCACAATAGGTCGAATTCAGTTTTTGTAATGGGTTCAAATTTTATAAAATCGCCCGGATTAATTTCGGTAGGTTGATCTTTAGTTACATCAAACCATTGTAAAGGTGTCTTTCCAATAATATTCCAGCCCCCTGGGGAATCCTTTGGATAAATACCCGTTTGACCGCCCCCTATACCCACACTACCGCGTTCAATCATAGGTCGGGGTTCCTTTCTTCGCTGCACGTGCAACGCCTTATCAAGTCCTCCCAAATAAGGGAAACCGGGTAAAAACCCAAGAAAATACACCTTGTAAAGCGGTGTGGTATGAAGTTCAATAAGCTTTGGTATGGTGAGACCAATTGTTTTGGCTACTTCCGCTAAATCCAGTGCGAATGGCTCTTCATAGCAAACAGGAACTGAAATTATCTTGGGGTGATTTACATCTTCTTCTGAAAAATTTAAAACCGTAATTTCTAATTTCTGAAGAAAATGATTCAGTGCTGTAGTCTTCTTTAGATAGATGGCAACGGAATGGTAGGTAGGTACAACGTCGAGAATATCTTCAGCAAAAGAAAGTCTAATTAGACGACTGAACGTCAAAACCTTCTTATGAATTTCCAGGTCAATTTGGGCGGGCCAGTCCAGAAGGACAGTCTGGGCGCCAAAAGTTCGAAATGTTGGGAAATCGCTCACAAAAGGGAGATTGAATTTTGTTCAAGTTGTCCATGAATATACTTCAAAATGGCAACAGAATTTTCATGATCTCCATGGATGCAAAATGTTGTAGCTACTATTCGCTTTTCTATCGAGTTGACGGTGGGAACCACTCCCCTGTCTATCATGCTGAATAGTTGTTTCCAAGCGCTATGTGGGTCTTCAATCAATGCATCAGGTCGGCCCCTTGAAACCAAAGAAAGGTCATGGGCATAACTTCGATCAATAAAGGCTTCAAAAACTAATGGAAGTAGATTTTCAGCTTTTTTATGAAGAATGGAGCCATGCTGTACATATAAACTTGGGCGTAATTTGGTAGCTGTGATGGCCTCCACAACTGCATCGGCCGTAGGGGCATCTTTAGCGGCGTAGTTGTACAAAGCACCATGTAATTTGACGTGATTTACCGTTATATCTTCGGTTTCGCAAACCGCATAAAAAGCTAACAATTGTTCGAAAACAGAGTTACTTAAATCACTTTTGGTCATTGAAAGGACCTTTCTTCCAAAATTATCGGTATCTGGAAATGATGGATGAGCACCTACTTTAACCCCATGTTTCTTGGCCAACAACACCGTGGAGCGTATCGTATCCTCATTTCCAAAATGCCCTCCGCAGGCGACGCTGCAGGAAGATATCAAAGGCATTAGCTCATCATCATGTCCTGCACCTTCCCCGAGGTCGGCATTAATATCGATGTTACTTAGTTTCACCATTCCATCATCGGAATTTCGTTAAAATAATGAAAATTGAAATACCTTCTCCAAACTACGTATTCCTAAAACTATGGTAGTTAATACAATAAGCAATCCAATGGCATTTTGAAGTTTAGTGTTTCGATAGTTCCCTAAAACCGAACTCCTATTTACCACCCAAAGAAGAAAACCAGCAATTATGGGCAACAGTAAACCATTGGCCACCTGTGCAAATTTGATAATTTCAACAGGTTTCCATCCGCCTGAGGAAAGTACTACCCCCAGCACGAGAATAAAGATCCAAACCGCCCTAAACCGAACCGATCTTAAATTGGATTCCCAGCCAAAACACCCTCGGGCCACATAAGCCGCAGCCAAGGGGGCTGTTATCGCCGATGTTATTCCGGCGGCAAACAATCCAATGCTTAGAAAATACTTCGAAAAACTTCCGTAAAGTGGTTCTAATCCTTTGGCAAGGTCCGCCGCATTCTTGACCTCACCGTCTTTAATAGCAGCCGCACAAATAATGATGGCTATGGATACCAATCCTCCCAAAATAATGGATATATAGGTATCTTTACGTGCCGTCCTTAGATCCGCGACCCCTTTCCATTTTTCTCGCACTAATGAAGCATGCAAAAATAAGTTGTAAGGCACCACAGTAGTGCCCACCAATGCAATTACGGTTAGCCAACCCTCTTCCGGAATTGTGGGTACAAACATCCCTTTCAATACAACTCCCAAGGCAGGTTGTGTTACAATGGCAGTGATTACAAAGGAAATACTCATTAAAAGAACCAGTGCCACGAGAGCGCGTTCAATTACTTTATAGTTTCCAATAAACAACAAAATGAAGGCAATAATACCTATAATTAGACTTAAATAATTGAGTTGAAATCCGCCAATGGATACACTTCCTCCTTCTATGATAGATTGCAAACCCAGTACACCTCCACTTATATTGCCCGCTTCGTAAGCCGCATTGCCTATCAAAATTGCAGAGAGGATCAATAGCAACGCCAGCGTTCTCCCGATAGGCTGTTTGATTTCATTTTTGACAGTTTCGGCCAACCCCTTCCCATGGACCAAGCCAAGTCGTGCGGCCATTTCTTGTAATATGATGGTGGCTACGATAGAAAGTAAGATCGCCCATAAAAGGGTGAAATTGTATTGCACTCCAGCTAAGGTACAGACAGTGACAGTCCCCGGACCAATAAAAGCGGCAGCAATGAGTGTCCCCGGACCTATATTTTTAAACCAGTTTTTCATTTGTTGATACTAGATTCTAACGCGTAAATGGCAAAGCTGCCCAACCAATGTCCTCCTTCATAACTATCTCCTACCAAATTGGGATAGGAATAGGCAACATGCTCATTGGCTACATGGGTTAAATGTTCAAACTCCGGATATTGATTAGCCAATCCGTAAAGCACCCATGCCCTGCTAAAATTGAGCCCATCGAGATGCACCAACTTTCCATCGGTTCTGTCGCTAACCTTGCCCACCGCCAACGAAAAATTGTCACTGGTTAATTGGGGCATGAAGCGATGCAACCATTCTTTAAAGTTATGGGGTTCGAGTATACGTCTCATAATGTCAATTTCTTCCAAACAGGGAGAAAGAAAATCGTACCCGCTGGGCTCCCAGTCTATGGGGCAAAGATGGTCATTCGCGTAGAAATCTTGTGCTCGCCTTTCGATTAGGGTTTTCAATTCTGTATGTCCCACGGAAACGGCGTAGTCATAAGCAAAAGTAAGCCCGAAGGCCGTGTTGGTATGTTCGCCTACCCGAATGGGATATACCAATTTAGGCAGAAACTCCAAGTATTTTTCTACAATAACATCGGTAAGCGGTTGAAGATTAGCGGCCAGTTCCTGAGCCATCGGATCGTCCCATGTCTTTAGTGTTTCAGAGAGTTTTAATAACCAGGCCCAGCCATAAGTGCGCTCAAAAGATTTATTATGTTTGCCTTCAAAATACAATACCTCTTGAGCAATGTTTTCGGTATTGATATTCGCGTTCAACAACTGCCTCACCTTTTCTGCTTCTTCCATTTCCGGAAACCTTTTAAGCAAAGTTACCATACTCCAGTAACCATGCACTGCGCTGTGCCAATCGAAACAACCATAGAAAGTGGGATGTAGTTCTCGTGGTGGTTTTAGATCTGCTGCACTGCCGATGGTCTGTCCTAATTTGTTGGGATATTCCGTTTCGACGCAATGCAATGGAAGCGCAATCAGTTTATCTGCTTCGGCCTTAGTATAACTTGGAACTATCGAACTTTTTACCGGGGCATCAATTTTTTCTTCGGAATCGAGCCCGTTCGCGCTTTTGTTTTTTTCCGTACAAGCGGAAAGAAGCAAAGCTATGACTAAAAATAAAGTACAATTTTTCAAATGAATGGATTTGATCGGTTTTGAGAACTAAAGGTAATTTAAAAAATCGTTTTGACTATAATGGAATAGACACGGAAACTTTTATCTTGAACAATTCTGAAGGTACCTGTATATTTAGTTTCAAAATGAGATAACCCGACCCCTATTGCCAATGAAAAATACGACAAGCTTATCAGTAACGAAACTGGAATTTAGAGACTATTGATTGCGTTCGGATCATGATTTCCTCGAAGGAATGGACTTCAAATTTATCAAGACCCATGTAACGATTCCCGGCACCTTGAATTTCAACAGGAGGCCAAACTTTGGAAATTAACCGAGAGCGTTATCTCAAAAGAAAAAATCATAAAAAAAGGGGGCAATTAGGCCCCCTTTTTTTCAGCTTAAATAAGTCTATTGTTTTACCTCTTCAAGTTTCACCTCTTCTCCTTCCTTATCCACTAAAAGAACTTCATCGAAGCCCATTTCCTGGAACTGCGGGAATTGTGTAGTTGCATCGCCTACCACCAAATAAGCCATTTTAGACTCATCCAGATATTTGTTAGCCAAGGCTTTGTGCTGTTCCAAGGTCATATTTCGAATAACGTCTTCCTCGCCTTCAATATAGTTTGGTGCCAGACCATAACTACTCATTTCCTGTAACATACCTAATAACGCAAACTGAGTTTCGAATCGACGTGCGTTTGATTTAATCATTGCATTCTTGGTGAACGTAAGGTCTTCTTCGGAAATTCCTTCTTTATACTTGGCAATTTGTTCTTTAAAGATCGCCACTGATTCACCGGTGGTATTGGTACGTACACTTGAGGATGCAGTAAATGTTCCTGGGATCTTGCTACCTCCAAAACGCGTTCTTGCTCCATAGGTATAACCTTTCTCTTCTCGTAGAATTAAATTTACATTTCCACTAAAAGACCCACCTAATTTATAGTTCATCACCTCAGCAGGGTAAAAATCTTCATCCGTTCTAGGTAAAGCGATATATCCAATATTGATCACAGACTGTTTTGCATTTGGAACATCTACGAAGTACAAGGATGACTTGTCCCGGTTATTCTCGATCGGGTACTGAGGAATTGAAACTTCTTTAGCTGCCCAAGCTTTTTCTAAGGCGGATAATCCATTCAACGCAGCTGTTTGATCTATTTTCCCTACGACATGAAATCGTGTTATCGATGGAGAAAAGTTATTATTGTAAAATGCTTTTAAGTCGTCCATGGTGATTTCTGAAACCGATGCTTCGGTTCCAATTGTTGGATAACTAAAAATATGATCCTTTCCGTAGAGTAATTTGTTATAGACTCTATTGGCAACCGAATTTGGATTGGCATCAGAACGTTTTATTTGGTTGATCGTTGCCGTTTTAATTCGTGCAAACTCTTCTTCATCCCAACGTGGTTGCAACAATATTTCTTCTACCAATGATAAAGTCGCTTCATAATTGCGAACTAAAGTATTCACCTGCACAACAATAGACTCTCGGGTGGTATACATGTTAATGTTAGCGCCTAACATTTCGATCTCTTCTTCCAATTCGAGCGGTGTTTTATTGGCTGTACCCTCCATCATAATATCGGTCATTAGATTGGCCACACCGTTCTTATTAATGTCATCCATAAGGTGTCCTCCTTCAATTACCAGGCTAAAGTTAACGGTAGGAATCTCATTTTGCTCTATTCCGAATACCTTCATTCCATTTGACAAAGTGGCATTCCAACTTGCAGGAATATTAAGAGCAGGCGCTTCTCCTTGAGCCGGCTCAACGGTACGATCAAATTTAGACGGCGTCTTAACGATTTCTGTATTGGTTTCTTCGATTGTCTTTTCAACATTTTCCTTTATCTCTTCTTCCACTACAGCGGCCTTGGTGGAGTTCTGCGCGATCAACTCCATTTGTCCTTTAGGTACAAAACTCGTAATAACATAAGGTTTGTCCTTAACGTATTTATTATAGACTCGCATTACATCCTCCTTGGTCACTTTTTTAATATTCTCAATATCCTGTTCTATAAAACCAGGGTCACCGGCAAAAACATTGTAATTGGCAATTTGATTGGCCTTACCAAGAATGCTGCTAATTCGGTTGTAAAACTGAGTTTCCAAGCCAGCTTTAACACGCTCTACGTCTCTTTCAGTAACACCTTCATTTTCAAACAAAGCAAAGGCTTCAAAAATTCCTTCTTCCACGTCGTTCAAGCTTTTGCCATCATTGGCTGTAACTTGAATATGGAATTCTCCTGCAATTTCCTGGGAGTTGTTATACCCGAAAAATCTTGAGGTAAGTTCTTTTTCTTTTTCCAATACTCGGTATAGTGGTGCCTTTTTACCGCTGGTTAAAATTTCTGCAAGGAAATCAAGCGCATATGCATCTTCTGTGTATTGTTCTAATGTTGGCCATACCATATTCAATTGAGGTGCCTTCGCAAAATTATCCTCATGATATAGGCGTACGGTTTCTGGAATAGTAACTGGTTGTGGTTCCAGCTTAGCAACTTCTTTTCGACTCTTTATTTCTCCAAAGTATTTTTCTATTAGCGCTTTAGCCTCCTCTGTTTCGAAATCGCCAGCTAAAACCAAGGTCGCATTATTAGGGCCATAATAAGTGTCGTAGAATTCACGCACATCCTCAACGGTTGCATTTTGTAGATCCACCAGCTCACCAATTACTTGCCAGCTGTAGGGATGTCCTTCTGGATAAATATGTTTGTCCAACACCCAATTGGTATGTCCATACGGATTGTTATCCACCCGCTGACGTTTTTCATTTTGCACCACCTCTTGTTGGTTATTAAAGGCAGACTCGGTCACGGTGTTGATCAAATACCCCATGCGGTCACTCTCTAACCACATGATCATTTCTAAGGCATTATTAGGAACCACTTCAAAATAGATGGTACCATCTTTCCAAGTTCCTCCGTTGAGCGTTCCTCCGGCATCTTGAATTTTCTTAAAAAACTGATCTTGTCCAACGTTTTCGGACTCTTGAAAAAGCATGTGCTCAAATAAGTGGGCAAATCCAGTTCTTCCAGTTTTTTCTCGATTGGATCCCACACCATACTGAATAGCTAAAGAAACAATGGGGTCACTTTTATCCTGATGCAACACTACATCAAGACCATTTGCTAACTCATATTTTTCAAATTCTACAGAAAGTCTTGCGCTTTCTTCAGTTGCAGCTTTCTCTTCCTTACACCCTATAAAAACAAAGGTTAAGGACAAAACAGCTAGCACAATAATCTTAGGAAATCTTCTTGAATACATTTTTTGATTGTTTAATGAATTAATAAATATACAATTGGGGGGAAATACAAACCTTAAAATCATGTTAAAACGATGATAATAGGAGATTTTTATGGGTTTTCAAAAGCATAGACTACATATGCGCTGTAAAAATCTCTTTCCTTTTTTACAGCTATGGCTTGGGCCAATAAAAGGTAAATCCTTATTAAAAAGAAGGATTTACCTTTTGATTGTCAGGTAGTTAAGCTTTAACTTAGAGTAAGAGAAATATGGATAGGTTCCTTTGAGCCAATATATGGCTCATTGAGCTTATCACTCATTTTTGAATTTTAAAGCCAACAAACCAACTTTCGTTTGCGCGCAAAATAATTTTCTTATAAGGCGAAAGAACCTGGGGGTTACTCACTGAAAAAACTGTTGTATTTATAGCTATTAACGGTGTGCCTACTCCCGAATTGGCATTAGAAGTCTGCGAGGTTAGTTCCTCAATTTATTCTTTAACTATTAAATCAAACCACCATGAAAAAATTTAAGATTTTTCAAACAACAGCAATTATTGCCATGATCTTCTCTATTTCTTATGTCGTCAACGCACAAGAAATTGATCCAGCATCGGTAAATCCCCAAGACCTTATTCGGAATGCAACTGGTATGACATTAAGTCCTATAAACGGAACCACTACCTATGATGGAGCGAACGCAGGAACCGTTGGAACTGGGGGCTCCTATTTTGGTTACTTTGCCGGAACTGCAATTTTGGCCGGCTCCTTTTATGACACCTTTATGGGATCCTACGCCGGTTATTCTACCACAAGCGGCAGTTACAACACCTACCTGGGTACTGGCGCAGGTATCCTTAATACTACAGGCAACAACAATACGTCTATTGGTTTTCTTGCCGGTTATAGTAACACTACCGGATCAGGAAACGTTAATATTGGCTATTACGCTGGTTTCAGTGAAACAGGAAACGACAAATTATACATTGAAAACAGCACCGCTGCCATCCCATTGATCTTTGGAGACTTTGCCAGTAACAAGGTGGGAATTAACACTAAAAACCTTGTAAACAGTGTAGGGGGAGCAAATACCAGCGCTTATGGACTCTATGTCAAAGGTGGAATTTTAACCGAAGAACTGCGTGTGAGAACTGGATGGGCCGATTACGTATTTGATTCAGATTATACTTTAATGCCTTTAACAGAAGTTGCCAAATTTATCGCTACTGAAGGCCACTTACCTAATGTACCTTCTGCACAACAAGTGGAGGAACAAGGAATTGAAATTGGTAATATCACTCGTATTCAGCAAGAGAAAATAGAAGAACTTACCTTGTACATCATCCAATTACAAAATCAATTGAACGAACTGAATAAGAAGGTTGATGATCTTTCTAAGAAATAATTAAAGTCTAATCTTTAAATGAAATAATATGAAAGATTCTATAAAACTTTTTACGTTGTTCTTCGTATTTCTATTCTCTGCAAGTCTGTTTAGTCAGGAAAGGGAAATAGACACGCGAATTGACAACTGGAGATACTGGCAAGAAAAAGCCGAACTGGGTCTTACCCCATTAAACCCAGATGAACCAGCCGCACCAGCCGTATATGTTGGGGATCAAAATCGGATGATGGACGGCCCGGATGTGTTACTCATTAGCGGAGGTTCCACAACCCAAAGTGAGAATTCTGTATTTATTGATCCAAATAATAATCAAATTTCTCTCGTCTCGAACAACTCAACCATTGGAGCATCGGTACAAGGAACCAATGCACTATTCTCATTCGATGGCGGAGGGACTTGGACTGGAGGTACTGGAGGAGCCGGAGGTAACAACTCTGGAGACCCTGCTGCGGCCATAAGTTTGGGTGGAACCAGTTACATTGGGCATATAGCACCAGGCTTCAAACAGGGAGTCTCTGTTTCGAACGATAATGGCGTTACCTGGGCGGTAAATAGTGTTTCAGCTGCTGCCGGACTATTGGACAAAAATCACCTTTGGGTGGATAACGCACCAGGAAGCCCGTTTCAGGGTAATGTGTATAGTGCCTGGACCAATTTTGGAGGTGCCGCCAACAACCAAATTGAAATTAGCACTTCCACGAACAATGGCACCACTTGGTCTACTCCCCTAAATATAAGTACCGGTGTAGGCGCGGGAAGTCATAACCAGGGGGTTAATATTCAAACCGCATCTAATGGAGATGTATATGCCGTATGGGCCATTTATGATGCTTTTCCAGCTAGAGAGATTGCCTTAGGGTTTTCACGATCTACTAACGGAGGAGTGTCGTTTAGTCCTGCAACAAGAATATTTAACAATTTACAAGGAGTGCGGTGGCAACCTGGGTTTCCTATACCAAATCCGCATGGAAAGAACATGCGAAGTAATTCCTTTCCAGGGATGGCGGTTGATATAAGCGGAGGGCCCAATGACGGAACCATCTATGTAGTATGGGCCAATGTTGGGGTTCCCGGAGTTAACGTAGGCCCCGATGTTAGCATATACATGATGAGCTCTACTGATGGAGGAGTGACATGGTCCGTACCTTCCAGAGTGAATACTGACCCTATAGGAAACGTACAATACTTTCCATGGATCACTTGTGATCCCGTTAACGGTAACCTCAGCGTAATTTTCTATGATGACCGTAATGTAGGAGCAACGGACGTAGAAACATGGGTGGCCGATTCGACCGACGGCGGGCTTACATGGAGTGACTTCCGAGTGAGTGATGTTTCCTTTACTCCTGCTCCAATTGCCGGACTCGCTGGCGGGTATATGGGAGATTATTTAGGAATATCGGCTAATGGAGGCCTGGTATATCCCGTATGGACCGATAATCGGTCTGGAACTGCATTGACCTATACTTCACCGTACAATCTGGCAAGTTGCGTAAATAACCTGGTGATTACAGCCGATGTGCTTAGCGGTCAAATAGATAATCAAGAAGCGCTTAATACCATTACCGCTTCAAACACCGTTAACTCTGGTGGTCAAGCAGTCTATCATGCAGGAGATGAAGTGCTGCTGGTAACCGATTTTGACGCCCTAAATGGTTCTGTTTTTAGAGCCTATATTGAAGCGTGTACCGGTTCGTTCGTAAGTGCGCCCGAGAGTATTTCTAAAATTGCCAAGCCAAGGCTGAATGAATATTTCAAGGAAGACACTTCTGCTACGGCACTCACTATTTATCCTAACCCTACACGTGATATTTTCAATATTGAATTAGAAAACGCTACTCTGAGCGATTTCAATGTTGAAATATACAGTATGAGTCGTGGGTTAATGTACTCCAACACTTTTGAAAAACAAGATATTCAATCTTTTCAGGTTGATATTGCCAAATTTCCAGAAGGTGTGTACATCGTAAAATTGGTGAATTTGGTAACCAATGAAATGTTTACGGGCAAAATTATGAAAGACCAGTAATCTTTTATAGCACCACTCACTATATACAGCAGTACTAAAGACAAGGCTTTTATTAAGGCCTTGTCTTGTTCTACAATGGTTTATCGTGGGTTTATAACACCTCATATGATTTTCAGAAAAAGAAATAATCTCTACTAGAATCGAAAAAGGAAATAGGGAGTGATAACCTATGGGCATATAAGGTATTTTCCTATTGAAAATCAATATTTTAGAATGACTGTGGGGACAACGATATTGACAGTTATTTTGACGACTTTATGGAGACCTTGAAGACCCGACCACTGTAATTTATGACCATTAAAATCGTTAGCAATCTAGCCGTCTTTTTTACGTATAAATACCTATATAATCCTTCAATGGTTCTTTCTATCTTGCTTGTACTATGATGGATCGAACGACCGAAATATCACCAAAGTCGGTTTCAAAGGAACTTTCTACAAGTTCTCCGTCCAGCACGTCTGCCCCATTTCAGTTTAATGATAATCGGCCAGAAGGCTCCATACAGCGGAAACTACAATCATCGGCCAATGTATATACTTCGCAATTGGCCAATCCCATCCAAAAAAGTACGACCATTCAACTTTTTGCGAACCCAGAGCAAGCTAGAACTGCAGGTAGGGAATTTGCCGACTTATCTAATCAAGAATATGCTTTGAACCATCAAATTACTATTTTACTGCAGCGTTTTCAAGCAAATCCTTCTCAGAGATCACATGCGAGAATGATGCCCCTTATTGAAGAAAAAAGATTGCAAATTAAAGCACTTCACGCCCAAATGCTAAATTTAGTAGCCGAATATGAGGCTGCCGATGATACCCCCGATTTACAACTTGCATATTTTCAAGAATATCTAGGTGACGCACATACCGAAGATGAGGAAGGGGCAATCACCCAGACCGAAGTTCGCAACATCTTTAACAGCATCAAGGCAAAAACAGAAGCTCTAACAGAAACCAAATGGTTGGACGAAGGAGATGAAGGCTATGAGGAGGCAATGATAGGCCTGGACGAACACGAGTCCCCTCAAGTGGAAGTACCGTTGAGCAATGAACGAGGCCGATTTTTATTATTTATGATGCAAGGTCTTAAAGACGATATGGGCGCCGAACAATACAAGGCCTTAAATACAAACCTGGATGATAGAACATTAAAAGTAGGCAAAGTTGGTGTCAACAATCTATCAGCAGGAATGGAAGACGCAGTTCGAGATGGTCAATATGCCTCTAAAATGGACGATGGAGATGTCGCTTCCGATGCAGCCGATTGGAACGACGGTGGCGGCTCTGGAATTGGGTTTTTAAATAGTAAGTTCGCTCGTGAATATGATCGTCAAGCAAACCCAGAAAGAGACAGGATTCAAGACATGCAAATTAACATGGATAAGGATGATGAACTAATGCCGTTTTTCACAGGCGTTCAGGAAGGTCAAATGAAACTGTTCTCACCTCCCAAAAAAATGACGGTACATCACGAAATTGGACACGTAAATTCGATGTTGGAGGGCAAAAGTGGTGAAGGCAAACCAATGACCGGAAAGTTAGGAAAATTAACCGATCAGGAAGAAATGTATAATATTTGGGGTGGGCCGCGAAGTGATCGGGCCTATGGCGAAGAGTTGGGTTTACCTCAGCGTTTTGACCATGCTTCTTTGGTGACCTATTTCGCACCGGGAGCACATGGTGGTGGAGGGCACGGAGACTTTACTGCTGCCCTTGATAGCGCAAAAGATTTTACCAATCCTGTGGCATCCTTAGTGGAACAACTAAAACGTTTAACCCATTCCTATTGGGGTAAGATCACCAGTTATAAGTTCAAGCCAGGTGGAGTGAAAGCGATTAAAAATTTATTAAAGGTTACCCCTCCAGACCTCGATGCTATACGGACTAGTGCCGCAAACTCGAGAGATAACGAAACAGATAATCGACATGATTTTACCCAGAATTTTTACATAGAAGTTGCTAAAATCAATCCCGCACCAAATGCCGATCATGGGCCGGTCATAAAAGCATTAAGGGCAATGACGGTTCCCCAAAGCCGAGATTAAAATTTTCAGAATAGAAAAAGACAGCAGCATGCAGTATACCGCCGTGCTGTTGGATTCGCTTTATTCTGTAAAAAAGTTACTGGAAAAACGAACATGGCGTGAAGAACAATGAGTTTTCCAACCCATTGTTCTTCAAATTCGATGTTACAACAACGAATGCTCCATGCTCGATAACAATCTAAGTTAGGATAATCACGCAACATTGTGAATGATCATCTCAAATGTAATATGAACTGAGTTAATTGCGCGTTGGAAATCCCCTATAATGAATAAGGTATTTCCCTTGTTCTTGATCCATAGACTTAAGAAGTCCCGCCCCATAAATGCCATTATCATATATAAGACCTACTCTTCAACACTAATGGTCTCTCGTAGCGAAACGGGTATTCCCTCGCTTGTAAAACCTTCCAGGGATATTTCATACTGTCCAACGTTATCAGAAGTGAAGAAAGTGAAACTCATTTCCGAAGAAGTCAAAACAACCGAAGGTTCCCATAACAATTGTGACCTGAAATCGGGAATTCGAGCGAAATCTGAAGCATCTTTATAGTTCTGAAAATAGTAACGTTTTTTGCGCTGAGATAGAAAAAGAGGGACCTCCTTCGCATAATCTTGTGAAGACGAGTTTCGATAATCGCCTAAGATGGTCTCAACTAAAATTACACCTTGATAGTCTTTGCTACCGAATCTGTATTTGTTTCTTAACATACTTATCTTTTGAACTTTCGCGGCATTAAAGCTTAAAAAATCTTCATGATTTGCTATAAAAGTTCCATCTATGAACAGAAGAGGAAGGTCTTCAGTGGGCGCACTAAATTTGTTATTAAACACCTTAACAACTCTATTTCCATTGGCATCATTAACCGTCCAAACCGCTTTAACAATTTCGGTGAAAACCTCCTCCATTGTCGAAAATCGAGTGTAATCATCCAAATCGTAGCGTGTCATTTTCTCGTAAGCGGTGAAGGGTTTTTCCAATGGTAAAGGTCTCACTGTATCTGGTTTTATACTGAAGTATCCATTTTCAATTTGATTGTAAATACTTCGCCTTTTTATGGCTTCTTCCATAGATGCGGAAATGGTAAAAGAGGCAAAAGAAAGCTTAGCGTAGTCTAAAGATGGATGCTCATCAATTTCTATTCTGAAACTTTCTCTATCCCCATCAATTAATTGGAACAATGCCGTCTCTTTCGCATAATAAGGATCAAGTGAAAATTGAAAGGCCCCCAGATCGTTCGTTGTTGCCACTTTAAAAAAGAAATCGTCGCCCGAAATAGACAATGCAACGTCCTGTCCTTTAACCATTTGGCCCGTTCGCTTATCGATCACTTTTCCTGAAATTATTGCTCCGGAGGATTCTGGAACATACATCAATTGCCCTGAATTCTTTTTAGCTCCCTTGCTTTCGTGCCATACTAATTGATGATAACTCATTGCCGTGTGGTTTGAAACGACAGGCAACTCGTCAATTTTCTTAACCGAAATTGAATAATTACCAAAACCCTTTTGCCTAATAAAGTTTTTAAAGGACAGACTTACTGATTCTCTTCTTTTAAAACTTCGCTTATTCAATTCAAGTTTGAACTCTTTGAAGTTGGCATCTCCGGTATAGATTATCGGAATTATTTTTTCTGAAGTCTTCGTCGTTGTGCTGCCATTTTCTTCTGAGAGCGTATTCAGAATAGATGATTGATTTCCCCGATATGGGTTTACAATGCTAATATCCGATTGAAAAAAATGCTCCACACCACGATTTTTCATCCATTGTGTATAAGCCACTAGCTTATAGTTGCCCGATGGGATGCTGTTAGGGATAAAAAAGTCACTTTGCCCTATTCCTTTGTCCAATGGGATTTTATGACGAAAAACCAGGTCTTGCTCTTGGCCGATCAATTCGACATAGGCTACCTTGCTCAGCCTGCTTAGCTTTTTGCCCTCGGTTTCCATGCAATACACTTTGTAAAATAAGTACTCTCCGGTAAAGAAAAGTGAGCCGCTATGGTGCACATAAATGGTCTCGTTAGACGTACTGGTATTACCACTCACTTGACCATTTATGGTGCTTAAAGTAAGTAGTAATAACAGTGTTAAAGATGTTTTTAATTTTTCCATCATTTATTTTTTTATTCAATCCAAAATTCAGGCGGTTCGCTTCTTCCCAGAACGGTGCAGTCGCCACACACGCGAGGAACCATTCGATAAGGTGCAAAATCACTATTGGTATGTTCGAAATAGACCAAAACTCTTGATTTCACAATATTAATTAGCGGGCCGCAAACCTCTGTTTTCATCATATGTTCGGTAAATCGATCCGGGGTTTTTACCTCACAGACATTAATGTAGGGTGGTAGGTTTTCATTGGGGTAAAATTCCTGATAGTCGAAGAAAATACGTTCCGAAGTAACGGAGGAAACTTCAAAGAAACCAATAACCTTTTCTGCCGAATTCGATTCAGAAAAAATATTCCCTGGTATAAAACCAGGTTGTATCTGCGAAAAGAGGCTGCCCTCATTTGAAAAGTTCTGTAAAGTCTTAAAATAACTGTGTGCCGCTTCTGTTTGGATATATTGTCTTACCAAAATGCTGTATCTATGACTAATTCGATAATCGTCGCTAGGCACGAAACGTGCTAAATGCCTGGCCAACCTATCTTCGGACAAGGCTGCGGTACTGGCCAGATTGATCTCTGCGGACCTTTCGGTTCGAAAACAAATTTCTTGCTCATCGGGACGATCCACTTCTCCAATAAGGCACAATGGGTCTTCCGCCAACACGATCAAATCTATGTTCTTCCAGTCTGGTGCGATTATTTTAAAAGTTTCTTCATATTCATACCTATAATATCTTGAACTGTCTGTGGGGTCGTAACTATCTACGTAGATGGACATCCCATTGACGCCGTCATCATTAGTTTCGCGCTCCGCATATAAGGCATCAATTTGAGTGGTTTGCGTCAATTGAACAGGGGTTGAGCCGTAGGCGCGGCCGTTCATTGTATTGATCTGGAGCTGATAATCAATATTAGGTTCAGCTCTAAAGGCCGATTTAGAAACATATCTACCTGCTTCAGCTTCCTTAAATTGATAGCTAATTCCGTTCCCGATGACCGTTACGGTGGCACCGGTTTCCGGGTTGGGACCATCCTCCTCAAACTGATACGTTCTACTCAGGAAAATTTCCTGTTGCCTATCCTCATTAGTTATAGTTGCATCAACAACCAGAGCACTTTCGAAGGCTTCGTTTTCAAAATCGATCTCCTCTATGCAGCTTCCCAGTTGCAGAGCAGTCCATACTAAACTTGTTATTAATAAAAATCTTTTCATAATACTTATTTGTCATTCAATCCAAAAATCTGGAGGTTCGGGATCGCCCAGTGCAGTGCAATCGCCACATTCTCGATCCACCATCAAATGAGCTCCTCCCAAAGGTATTTGACCGTTGTTTGGTCCTCTATATACAATAATGTTGCGTCTAATTCCATTCACCAATCCTCCACAACGAAAACTGGTATTATTTTCCTGAACGCATCGCAATGGGGCTTTAAGTTCACAACTATTAATATATGGAGGTAATGGTTGGTTCGGGTAAAATTCTTCATAATTGAAAAATATTCTTTTTGTTGAAACCGAGGTGACATCAAAATAGCCCAGTACTTTTTCACCTATATTATTTTGCGCAACGATATTCCCGGTAACAAAACCTGGTTGAACCTGCGAAAATAAACTACCTTCTCCCGAAAACCTACTTACAGCCTCCAGGTAGTTGTAAGCCTCGCTGGAGTGAACAAATTGCTTCACCAAAATACTATAACGATGAGAAATCCTGTAATCATCGCTCCTAACAAATCGGGTCAAAAATCGTGTTACTCTGTCCTCTGTAAAATCGGCACTATTGATTAAATTAATATTTTTTGAAGTTTCAGTTCGATAACAAATGCGTTTATCCTGCGATCTAAACTCAAATTTCAACTGACAATCGGGACAGGGATCGGCAAGTTCTCCGGGCGCAGTATCTATTACCAAATCTTGGCTCACAAAGACCGGTGGCTCTACTCTAAACGTTTCTTCATATTCATAGCGATAAAATTTAGAATTTCCCGTTGGATCAAAGGTGTCTATATATATGGACATTCCATTGGCTCCATCATCATTGGTCTCTCGTACCGCATACAAGTCATTAATTTGCGTGATTGATGTAAGTTGCTTAGCATTGGAAATATAGGTGCGGCCGTCGCTGGTATTAATCTGAAGTTGATAATCCACATTAGGTTCGGCCTTAAAAGGAATCTGGGAAACATAGCTTCCAGTATCCACTTCATTAAATTCGTAAACCTTGGCATTTCCAATAACGTTGACAGTAGCGTTACTTTCCGGGTTAGGGCCTCCGTCTTCAAATGGATAGGTTCTGCTTAAGAATATCTCCTGCTTTTTATCCTCATTGGTTATGGTGGCATCAATAACCAAAGCACTTTCGAAAATTTCATTTTCAAATTCAATTTCCTCAATACAACTAGCGCAACAAAGAATTCCACAGAAGAGAAAAATAATATAGTCGGTGCGAGCTCTCATGACTAAAATTTCAGGTTATAACTAATGGTTGGAATTGGGATTGAGAATATCGAGCTTTGAAATGCCTTTACTTCACCTCCTTCAGTTACAAAGAACACCGAATACGGGTTGTTACGTCCTAGCACGTTATATATGGAAATGTTCCAAAAGCTATGCGCCAATTTCTTTGTTTTATGATTTCCTTCAATATTGAAACTAATGTCGAGACGATAATAGTCCGGAACTCTAAATTCGTTACGATCACTGAAGAGGACCAGTTCCGTATCATTCAGAATAAAATTACCTACAGGCACCGTAACAGGTCGACCCGTTTGATAAACAAAATTCGCTGAAAAACTATATCGTTTGGTGAGTTTGAAATTTCCAACAAAGCTGAAGTCGTGGGGTTTATCATAATTAGAAGGGAAAAACTCACCATTGTTTACGCGCTCCTCGGCAAAATTACTATCCAATTTAACAAAGGACCGGGAATAGGTATACCCTACCCATCCGTTCCAACGGCCTTTGGATTTCCTGAGCAAAAGCTCGGCTCCATAAGACTTCCCTTCCCCTTGTAACACTTCTTGCTCCAACGTCTCATTGAGCAACAATTGGGAACCGACCTTATAATCCAAAATATCATCAACCTTTTTGTAATAACCTTCAAGGCTTAATTCGTAAAGATTGTCTTTCAAATTCTTAAAAATACCCATGGAGAACTGGGTCGCACTTTGCGGTTTAATATTTATATCCGAAAGCTTCCAGGTGTCCGTGGGAGATACAGTTGTATTGCTGGATAAAGTATGTATGTATTGGTAATTGGTATTAAAACTACCTTTAACCGAAAGGCTGGGGTTGAGCAAATAGCGTCCAGACACTCTTACTTCTGGTGCGCTATAGGTTTCAATAACATCATTTTGCCCAAACTCACGAACCTCCACCAATGTTCCATCACTTCTGGGCACGCCATCTGCATAGATGTTTTGTTCAGAAGCACCCAAGGCGGCATAGAACGAAAAACGAAGACCTGCCTCCAACGTGAGTCGGTCATTTAGTTGGAATATATCCGAAATATACACAGCTGATTCCAATGCGCGTTCCTCTGGGAGGGTAAGCGGAGTTATAATCGAGTTACTGCCTTTGGGGCCAATAGATCCCGGTTCTACCTTATATAATTTGCTAGCAAAGCCATAATGAAAATCGTGTCGTTCACTTCCTGCATAGTTCATATCTAGTTTTGCCTCAGTTTCGGTGATGGTATAGCCTAGCTCAAAGTTGGTATTAGTTTGTCCGTCAAAATCAATGTCGAATTTGTATTGACTATTAGTTAAAATGAGGCTCCCGGTATTTTTATCATTGAAGGTATGATTCCACTGCAATGCAACTAATCTATTGCTATAGCTGTAAAGAGAATCTGAAGTGATACTAAAGGCATCTTTACTGTAATATCCCGTAGCCTTAATATTATTCTTTCCGTCCAATTCATGATTGTACTTAACGACTACATCATAAAAGGAGGCGCTACTTTTTCGAAGTTCCTCTTCGTCCAAATTCCGTAGAATCCAATCGGAATAAGTACTCCGGGCTCCAACCAAAACACCTGCTTTATCCTTTACAACAGGAGTTTCTAAAACCAGGTTACTGGTCACTGGACCAATGGATGCCTCTCCCGAGAACTTTTCAACGTTAGCATCTTTCGTTTTTATATCGAATACAGAAGACAATCTTCCTCCAAATTTGGCCGGCACGTTTCCTTTATAAATGGTCACATCGTTTGAAGTAAACGGATTAATGGCCGAAAAAATACCAAAAAAGTGAGCTGGATTATAAATAACCCCATCATCCAATAGTACCAGGTTTTGGTCCGTTTTTCCTCCTCTCACATTATAACCCGATGCGCCCTCTCCAGCCGTTGAAATACCGGGTAACGTAGCTGCAACTTTGAAAATATCTCGCTCTCCCAAAACCAACGGTATATTCTTGATTTCCTTGACGTCAATCTTAGTAGCCCCAATATTTGCGTCTTTTACGTTTCTATCAACATTCGCCTGAATGAGCACCTCTCTCAATCCCACATAGGCTTCATCCAAACCAAAATCCAAAACGCCGTCATTGTAAATGACAACTCGCTTTTGAATTTTTTCGAATTCCAAAGAATTAGTTTCAAGGATATTAATACCAGCCGGCAGCTCCAGCGTATAAGAGCCGTCCTCGGCGGTAATCGCGCCAATGTCCTTTCCCTTAACCGTTATGGCAATATTTGGAGCCGGGCCTCCATTGGTAGCGTTTGTCAATTTTCCAGTAAGAGTAAAACGCTTCTTTGCCGCATTTCTGTCTTCTCTTCCAATGCGAATGGTTTCAATTTTCTTAACTTCGGAAGCGGTTGTTTCATTGAAAAAAACGGGAGCGGCTATTTCTTCCTCTTCTTGACTTGATATACTGGTCGAGTTGCTATTGCCAGCATCAAAGAATCCATCCGGAAGACTCTCATAAATGATGCTATTTTGAGTTAAGACCACTGTGGCATCATCGCTTATGTAATAATTTAATAACGAGTCCTTTAGAAGAATAGAAAGCAACTCATCTAATCGTATATTCTCATAAGAACCAGAAAACTTTTCGTTGGACAGCCATTGCGATACGAAATACATTTTATACGAGGTTTTCTGTTCGATTATCAAAAGAACTTCCTCCATACCTGCATTTTCGATGGTTAAAGAAAGTGTAGGTACATTTTCCTGAGCGAAGGTTATTGAGCTTGTAAATAATAATAGAAGAAGAAGTACAAATTTTTTCATAAGACTTTTTAATTAGTCTGAGTCAATTTGGACAAGAAATTGAGTCTGTTCGTTTTTATAAAAGTAGAACGTATAGTTCGGGCTATCAAATTACTTCAGTCTCATTTTATAAATATCGAGACGCAAAGAAACGGAAGAAGCTGCAAATTCATCTACCTGATTATCAATACGTTAATATGATTCACCTCGCAAAAATCAACTACAATCTAGCATTTAACTACCTCAATTTTATTGGGCGAATAAAAAAATTTGATTAGGTGATAATTGTTCTAATTGGTACTCACAATTCAATTCATCTTCTTCCAAAAAGACTTACTATGCTTAATTTCATGGTAACTCCCCTACTAAGTGTGAGGAATACCAATACTACGGTTCTAGTAAAGTTGATTAAGTTAGTATGCATTTTCTGTCCGGAGCAGATTCCGTCCTAGTTATCGCAATATTGTTCAGAACACCTTCACGCATTAATCAAAATATATGGGTATGAAAAAGCTAATAATCATAGGATTGTTCTTCATAAGTATCGGAACCGTTAATGCTCAAATTCTGTTTGAGACCAAAGAGAAAATTGGCCGGGCTGCTGATGGAAATGGGAACCCTCTCAATCCTCCATTTGAATTGAAGGTTCAAGAGTATTCGAAGATTGAAGGATTATTTAACAAGTTCAAGGATGATGAATGGTTGCAATTTGGCTATCCTCAAAATGGCTGTCAGTATCGTGCCCATACCCTGGCCAGAGTATTGAAGGAGCACGGAATTGAAGCGAATAAAATCTGGACTTTCAAACCTTCTCTATTAGGAGATGAAGACCAAAGTGATCTTACTATCCCAGATCCTAACTTTCCCGGAGACACCGTAATTTGGAATTACCATGTGGCACCGGTTGTAAAGGTTCAGATGCCGGGTAATGCTATTGATACTTTGGTTCTGGATCCATCTTTGTTTGACGAGCTGGTTCCCTATAGAACTTGGTTACAGAAAATAAACAACCCAAAACAATACTATACCTTCGTCAATGCCGAATATGTGGATTTCGAAGACCTAAACGAAAAAACCTTAGATGGAACCTGGTACACCGAAGGTTATACTATTGATAAAAAATGGATTCCCACCAATTTGTGCCAGGGAAGAATTTTCCATATCTATATTCAAAATGAAGTGCTACCCATAAGAAAACGCATGGACGAAATAAATGCAAAGTTATCCGGGTCCAATGCTATTGCCAGGCATCAATATGCTTTGAGCATGGAGTTAGAGCATTTAACCAAAATCTATAAAGCAAGAAAGAAATTGGCCACCAGTTCATACTTATTCGGGGAACTTCCCAGTGAATATCAATCCATGTTTATAAGCTGTCAGGAATATCAAATGGAATGCATCTACTATTACTGGGGAAATATTCAACCAGGACAAGCCACCTATAAATGCAAGTTTTAGGTTAGCTGTTACTTTTTGTTCGCGTCTAATTCAATTTATCGTAACGAAATTGGAATATATTAGGAGTTAGCATTCACAATTTTAGTTTGAACAAGGCCGAAGAGGTCAGCCAGAAACCAAATTAAGATCACGAAAAGTATCGCCCCAAGTATTGCATTACTTATCCTTGGATGTACGCTCCAACCAAACTTGTCCTCTTTTAGAGAGAGTTTATAACCTCTTTTTCTTAAGGTTTCAATAGTAATGGTCTCTTTAAAATGAAGCGCCAAAATCTTTCTCAAATCGGCTACCGCTCTGGTCAGGGATTCTTCGTTAACAATAGTATCTAACCAAATATGTTCGAACAAATAGTTTCTCGAAACATGGGTATTTGCATTCAAGCTTAAAAAATAAATGAGACGGGAAAGTCTAGGCTCCAACAAGAGTTTTTTTCCCTTTGGGCTTGCTATAATTCCATATTCAGCTGAAAAATGCCACTTTCCTACCCTTGCCACACTTTCATCGATTTGCGATTTGATCATTTTCATAATAATTGGATATCTATTTCATTTTTCTTCACAGTACTGAGATTAAATTTACGTCATTAAGAAAGAGTATAAAACATCGTTTAACATACGTTAACACTCATTAACATTGAAAATTATGAAAGCAATTATCACAACAATCCTAGTTTCCTTTCTATTCGTTTCGAATTCTAGTCAAGCCAAAAACTTGATATTAAAAACTGAAGAGCAACAAACAATGAAACCCATAGTTCAAGAAATTAATATCCCAATGGATATGTCTTCTCACCGTCCCATTATCAAAATCATGATCGACGGAAAAGGACCTTACGAGTTCATTTTTGACACCGGATCTACAACGAACATAATCGACGAAAGTTTAAATAATAAATTAGGTCTTAGGGTCGTGGGTGAAGATCCGTTAAGGACTCCTGGTTCAAGCAATAGCTTAGTTTCCCAACGAGTAAAAGCTCCAAAAGTCAATTTTCCGGGTACGGACATTTCCAAAGATGTTGAAATGAACGTTATTGCCCTAAGAAAGATGCTACCCGTCGATGGTATTATTGGAGGTTTCTTCTTTGAGGATTATTTAGTGACTATGGATTATCCGGCTTCACAGCTTATTTTGAATATTGGCGCATTGGATAAAAACGACGGTGACGTCTTCCCATTCATTCAAGATGCCCGTACGCTCAACCTAAACATAGACGTTGCAGGACATAAAATTGAAGCCCACTTGGATTCGGGAAACCCACTAACGCTTACCATTCCTTATTCTTTGAAGAACAAATTATCCTTCAAAGAAGCTCCTCAAAAAGGGCTTCCTATGAGGACCCCAGTTGCTTCCTTCGAAACCTGGGAGGCTCAATTATCGGGATCGGTGACCATTGGCAATGCCGTTATTAAAGACCCAAAGGTAAGACTCGCCGAAGGATATGAATATGTAAATGTGGGGTATGGCGTTATGAATACCCTTCGAATTACTATTGATCGAAAAAACAGCCTCATCAAGTTTGAAAAAGCAGATGTAGGTAGCAAAAAAACACCTGCGGTAGTTGGGCAAAACGTATCTCAAAGCTCTCCCCATGCTGGAACTTTTGAAGGTGATAGAAAAGTATGGGTGAATGATGCTGGTAAATTAGTCTATCAAAGAACCCCAGCACCTATTGCACTGGAGATGGTCGAAGTTGAGAAAGACCTCTTTGAAATGAAAGTTCCAGATGGAGTAAGAGCACCACAAGAAATTCCAAAAGTTCATTTTTCTCGAAATGAAGCACAGGAAGTAATAGCTCTGACCCTAGTTTACAAGGATGGAAGGAAGGATGGGCCCTATAAAAAGTTGGACAATTAAGATATTCAATAAACGGCTTGTTCATTACGCAAAAACCAATAAACACTCATTTCATCTAAAACCCGGAATTATCTTCAAAACCAAAATACGACAAAATGGACCCTCCCAATTGTACTTGTTGATTTACTGTTAGACTCGTGCTATTTTTACGATTTTCTATTCCAGCAATAAATCTATTTCATCCATTATATCATTCATATATTTGAAAATATGATCATAGGTTTTTTCATCCATTAAATCTATGTTACTTGCCTTTAATGTAGAATAAGCGTCGTACTTATTTTTTGAAAAAGATTGTAGAAATAATTGTCTAACCGCCTTGTCGTTGCGTTCTTCGATCATGGTTACGGCAACAGCAATAGAAGGTGCCCAAAAGTGATGCTCATATTTTGGCATAAATAGTACTGCGGTTTCTGTCATCCAATCGTTTTTTAGATATTCAGAAACGTTCATTACTCCATCATTATGTCCATAATAGTCCCTCATTATTTCTAAATATATTTCCGATATTCTGCTGCCGGAGATTTCTTGTTCTGCTAACAACATGGACTGAACTTTTGCGTCTAACTCCATAAGTATCGCATTTTTAAAAAACCTTCTTAAGTATTCAAGTACTTCCACTAAATGCCCGATTTTTTGCTTTTTGTCCACAGCATTCGAGGCCATTGTCTTGCCAAAGAGAATCCCTCCAGCATACAGCACTCCGGAAATGTGAACAGGTACTTCTTGAACATCGGTTCCATCAGCACCTATAGAAGGTACTGATGAGGCCAAATCAAACAAACCACCTGTTAATGCCCTTGCCTGAGCAATACTCGGCTTATATTTCAATATCAAAAATGGATGAATGTCTCCACTTGGAGGTCGAATATGATAGCTGGCAGTTTTAGGAACATCTGCCAAATGCATCCAATGTTTGTTGTTTAACACAGTTTTCAAGTTACCGTAGAAATCATCTCCTATGAGTTTGGCGGCCTGAACGCTAATGTTCATACTTTCACTAAAACCATATTGGTAATTTAAAATATCATCCGGCGTTTTAAAGAAATCCAAATACGTCGGTTTTTCTTTATTGAGCACCTTACTTCTAACACCGCTATAGCGTTGCAACGTATTTTTATTGTTTCTGGCGGCACTTAACAAAACCTTGTAACCATTTACCGGAACCCCTCCATGAAGTAACCAATTGGCATTAATACCGTCGGAGAAACCTCTAATTTTTGCAAGGTCCAGTTCCGATTTAATCTTATTGATATAAAGTTCACCCATGATATCCGAAACATCGTTTAGACTTTCATAATATAAACGAGCGCCTTTATCTCTATATTGATAATCATTTGAGCGACGTAAACCTCTAAAAGCCGACCGATTTAGAATCATTTCATCTCCATTTTCAGATAGATATCTTGGCCAAATTTTATCAACTCCTTGTATTTCCCAGTAAGTATTAACAGAACTTGAAATCCAGTGTCTAATTGTCCTAAGGACGTACTCAACTTCTGGGGAAGAACGATATTCGCTTTGGTCCAAAATTAGATTCAACCAATGTCTGTGTTTAAAAACTCTGGGGTTTTCATTAATCCAAGATCGTAATTTAGATTTCTCAATGTTTGATATAATGTCTTCCATTGGTGAAATTAAGGCTTCGAAATTTGCCAAAATTCTTTCCCCTTTTTCAAGGAGCATTTCTCCATTTTCTGCTTTTCCTTCCTCCCATCTTAAAATTGCATAGTATGCCACCTTCGATGTTCGTTTTCTCAAATTAGAAATAGCGTCCAATTCATTGGCCAATTGATTTGAATACCGGATCGATTTAATATGATCGAAACTGGTTGTTTCAATTTGGTGGTTCACTTTTTCATAATCTTGTTCCCATTGGTTATCAGAGGTGTAGATTTCGGTTAGATCCCAAACATATTCAGATTGATAATAAGTGTTAGCTTCTTGTGCAGTTATATTATTGCGACCCGTAATGAGCATCACTACAGCGAAAATTAAATAAATAGAACAAACATTTCTCATGACCACATTCATTACATTGTTTTGATTAATGATAGCATTCTTCGTCGGGTATTTTCATCGGGTAAATTGCCAAAACCTGCCATCATATTATCTACGAGATGATGAGGTTTAGAAGTCCCAGGAATTACGGCTGTTACCGCTTCATTAGAAAGTATGTATTTTAAGAAAAATTGCGCCCAACTCTCTATTTTATAGTGCTTACACCATTCTGGTAATTTTTTACCTTTTGTTAGTCTAAATAGACCGCCACCATTAAAAGGCCTATTAATTATTACAGATACACCCGATTCCTTTGCGATATTTAAAAGGTTTTTTTCTGCATTTGTATTATCGATTGAATAATTAAACTGAACAAAGTCTGGTTTTTCAGTTTTAACTATCCTCGCTAACATATCATGAGATGAGTTCAGATAATGAGTGATCCCCCAATATCGGATTCGTCCATCTTCTTTCCATTTTTTCAACGTTTTTAGATGGGTTTTCCAATCAATTAAATTGTGAATTTGCATCAAATCGATTTTATCAGTTTTCATAAGTTTCATTGAATGCTCCATTTGTTGAATACCTCTTTTTTCTCCATTGATCCAAACCTTTGTGGCATAAAAGAAGTGTTCTTTTAAACCAATTTGATGAGTTAAGTCTCCAACTACGCGTTCTGAAGAGCCATACATAGGAGAACTATCGATTAATGATCCTCCATGTTTTTTCATTTCTTTTAGTACCTTTAAAAGCCTATTCCTACCATTTACGTCATTGTTCACGTCGAACGATTGCCAGGTGCCCAGTCCTACGACCGGTAACAACTCACCTGAAGATCTAATCTTTCTTTTTTGAATGGTTTCATTGGATTGAAAAACCAATGACGGCAACATAAGCGAACCAATGGTAAAACCTCCCATTAATTTCGAAGCCTCTCTGCGATTCATTTTTTTCATACGATTATATTTTATTAAGCCTTTGATACTTTAACTAAACTCTTGTGTTTTTCCCCAATCTGAAAGCCCAAGTATGCCCAAAAACAGACCAGCGGTAAAATAATTAATGCTATTGTTGAAAACCCAAAACCTATCGATATGAAAAAAGCAAAACACCAACTCGACATTGAATCCCCAACCCGATATACACTGGTATCTATTATGTTTTTTACCTTGTACTTTTCTTCTCGATTTCGAACGGTATATAATATTTCTTTCCCTGGACGTAACACGATATAATTACCTATTCGAATTACTATTAATGCGAGTGTAATTAAATACATAGTAGGGTATATAATTAGCGCTAATAGACCTATACAAGTGACAATAGGGACTAGTATCAATATCGTAGATAGATCATATTTCTTGAATATTTTTTGTGTAAGAAAAAACTGTCCTAAAAACGCGAGAACATTTATTATAAGTTCTACTATGGAGAAATACTTGATCCTTTCTGAAACTGAGATTAATGTTTTATCGATCAAGGCCGCTTGCTCAAAATATAGGACAGTAGAAATTACGGTGTAGCAAAAAATAAATAAAGAAATGCTCATTAAATACCTGGAAGAAAATATGAGTCTGAATGCATCAAAAAGGGCTCTTTTAGGTAAGAATGTAGTATGGTGTGATCCGGCTAGTTTACTAGTTTGTCTGCTTAAAATTTTCCTCAACGAAACCAAAGAAACTAATAGAAGTACGGCTGAAACCAATAGGAGTGTTTCAATTTCTATAAAACCGGAGAAGGTAGTGACCACCAAGGAACCCAATAGCGCCCCCAGACTTCCCCCTGCCGATATGATTCCAAATAAACGCCTGGACTGGGCGCTACTAAAAATATCTACCATAAAGCTCCAAAAAAGTGAAATGGTAAATAGACTAAAAACACTTAACCAAATAAAGAAAATCCCCGGTAGTATCCCAACAAACAGTTTTTCCCTAAATAAAAAATAAAAGCTTAGCGTGCCAATAACTAAAAACCCGTATAAATACGATTTAAACGTTCCAATGTCAACTCTTGAAATAAGGTATCCAAAAACAGGCACTATACCTATCATTACTATAAATGATCCTGTAAACAACCATTGCAGATTATCAACCCCATTCCTAATACCCATTTCATCTCTCAATGGCCGCATGATCGCGTACGACATCATGAGTGTGCAGAAAAATAAAAATGACCAGCCTACGGAGAACTCTTCAGATTTTAATATGCCACAAATACCCGTTGCGCTGTTACTTGCATATTTTTTTCGAAATATCATTTGAGGTCAAATCAATAATTCTTCGAAATATGGTAATTAAGAAGCGTATGTACCTATTCATACATAAATTGAAATGACGGATTTATAAATGCAACAACTACTCTGCTGTTTTTCTATATCCGGAAGGAGTAGTTCCCGTATTTTTTTTGAAAGCATTATTGAAAGACGACAACGAATTAAAGCCACATTCATATGCAATTTCAGCAATCTTTATATGCCCATATATGGATGAGCTTAATTTAGACTTTGCTTCGGAAATTCGATATGAATTTATAAAATCTGAAAAATTTTTATTAAATCCTTTGTTGATAATATGAGAGGTCAAATAAGTGGGTAACGATATGAATTGAGATAACTGTTCTAATGAAAATGAACTACTAAGAAATGGCTTCTCCAACTCCATTATCTCCCGTACTTTGTTCTTATAAAGTTCAAAACTTTCAGCATCCATATTGATATTTCTGTACTTAACTATTTCTTTTCGACTTCCTGAAACTCCGCCATTGAAAACAGTATACCCCGATATAACGTAAATAAAAAATGCATAAATAATGGGTCCTGCCGAATAGGGCGTTAATTGAAGAACATAATTGGAGAAGTAAGCTAATTGTAAGAACGAGACCCCAATCATTAATATAAATAACCAATTCCACTCCTTTTTAGAGAATGCAAAGGTTAATAAACGTCTTCTTTTATAGACTCTTAAAAGAAGGTGAAAAGTCAGCACTGTATAGGCCAATTGGTGGTATAGTAAAAAAGAGTATCCGCCTTGATACCAAAAATTAGATTCATCAATTTTGAATAAAAACAATAACAGGAACACTATGGGAACAAAGTGTAAATACTGAAATCTTAACCATTTCTTTGCCTTCAATAAATGCGCAAAATATAAAAACAAAACGGGGCCGGAAGCTAAATGGGTGATAAAACCAACATTTAAGAACCAGTTGGGAACGCTCTCTAGGTACATCCAGAATAATGACTTTATAATTCTTAAAGTAATTAGAATAAAAAAGCTTGATAATAAGATGTTATGGGTATTTCGCTTTTTAATAGCAAAAAAGTAAACTGCCATAAATAAACTCTGCACAGCACCAATACTGCCTATTAATAACCCAACATCTTTATTTAAACGTACCGTCTTCAAAATTTTGAATATCAATTATCAATGTAAGTAAAATATCCGTAATTGAGTACTTTCACCTATCATCTTAGTCAAATTTTAACTGAAAAATACAGCGCTGTACTCCGTTCACTGTTCGACAATATTCAAAAATTAGAAAAAATCAAATCTGGATCAATTAAACTAGAATATTATCATAACGGAAATCAAGGAATTACAAAAAGAGACGGTTTAAACAAGGGAATACGGGTACGCTAATAACGTATTACCCCAACCAGCCATCCCTGTCCAAACTCCGATACTGAATCGCTTCTGAAATATGAGTGCCATTGATAGCGTCACAAGCTTCCAGATCGGCTATGGTACGGGCTACTTTTAGGATGCGATCATAGGCTCTTGCAGATAGGTTGAGTTGTTCCATGGCATTTTTTAGTAGTTCCAAAGAAGCCGCGTCCAATTGGCAGTACTTTCTAATTTGTCGCACCCCCATTTGTGCATTATAATGAATGTTTTCCAATTCCTGAAAGCGCTTGGTTTGAATGCTTCGGGATTGTATAACCCGTTCTCGAATTACCAAGCTCTGCTCTCCTTTTCGTTCGTCGCTTAACTTTTCAAAAGGAACTGGTGTTACTTCAATATGAATATCGATACGATCCAGAAGGGGCCCCGACACTTTACTCAGGTAACGTTGCATTTCATGGGGAGACGATGCAACTGGGGCCCCCGGATCATTAAAATAGCCGCCAGGACTGGGGTTCATACTGGCAACCAACATAAAACTGGCAGGATAGGTGACCGTAAAGCGCGCACGGGAAATAGTGACATCCCTGTCTTCCAGGGGTTGTCGCATGACTTCCAAGACGCTTCGTTTGAACTCGGGGAGTTCATCCAAAAACAAAACGCCATTGTGCGCGAGGGAGATCTCCCCCGGTTGGGGATATTGGCCACCTCCTACCAGCGCAACATCTGAGATGGTGTGATGTGGGGATCTAAAAGGTCGAGCGGTCATCACACCACCATTTTTTATGGTTCGACCTGCTACACTATGAATTTTTGTGGTTTCTAATGCTTCCATTAATGAAAGCGGAGGCAAAATAGAAGGTAATCGCTTTGCCAACATCGTTTTTCCACTACCGGGTGGGCCAATGAGTATAATGTTATGCCCACCGGCGGCTGCAATTTCCATACAGCGTTTGATGCTTTCCTGCCCTTTTACATCAGCAAAATCGAATTCGGGATTCTCAAGGTGCTCATAGAATTCGGCTTTTAGGTCTATTTGGGTTTGTGGCATGGGAATTTCAGCATTAAAAAAATTGATCACCTCTTTAATGTCTGAAACACCATAAACCTCTAGACCGTCTACAATGGCAGCTTCTTTTCCGTTTTGCTTCGGAAGTATAAAACCTTTATAGCCTTCTTCCTTTGCCTTAACGGCTATCGGTAATGCTCCACGGATGGGTTGTAGTGAACCATCCAGAGACAATTCACCCATGATAATGTATTCATCTAAAGGATTATTTTCTTGAATCTGTCCGGTAGAAACCAGAATACCCATAGCAAGAGTGAGATCATAGGCGGAGCCTTCCTTGCGCATATCGGCAGGTGACATGTTTAAAATAAGCTTCTTTCCAGGAATTCGATAGCCGTTATTCTGCAAAGCTGCAGCAATACGGTAATTGCTTTCGCGAATGGCATTGTCTGGCAATCCTACCAGGTGATATCCAACGCCAATATCGGTATTTACTTCTACGGTGATGGTCGTTGCCTCAACGCCAAACACAGCACTCCCATATACTTTAGTAAGCATCTGTTATTTCGAACACATAAAGGAGGGGAGGAAGTATTGAGAGGTTAAATATACATAAAAAAACAAATGCTATTGAAAAAAAATTGCATTCTCCAAAGATAGTTCTAAAGGATACTGTAGCTCACTACTCCATAAAAATGGTCGTTACCAATTCATTTTGAATGGCAAAAATCACCAGGCCGGCAATGTTCTTTACCCGTGCTTTTTCGAGTAAGTTCTTACGATGAACTTCCACCGTACGTTTACTAATGAATAACCGTTCCGCGATCTCTTGAGAAGTTAATTGATGACAGATCAATTCGAGAATCTCTTTTTCTCTGGGAGTGATAAACTCGTCATCAAAGACGGTTTTTAATTCGTTCTTATTTGCTGTGTTTCCAATCCCTTTAATGGCTTTTAGCACCTCATTATCGTAATAAAACCCATTATAAAAAACCTGTTTGATGGTATGCAATACTTTATTTGTGGGTGAATTTTTTACCAAATAGGCGCAGGCACCTACATCGATCATGTTCCGTATAAAAGGTTTTGTATTATAGGTAGTAAGGGCGATTATACTAATTTCCGGGTAAGCTTTATGAATGGTTTTGGTGGCTTCTACCCCATTAAGTTCTGGCATTTTAATGTCCATGATAATAATATCCGGCAGTCGTTCGCAACCTGCCAAATACTCCAATAGTTCTTTCCCATTACCCGCTTCATGAACAATATTAATATCACTATCTCGAGAAAGAATGTAGGACAGTCCTACTCGAAAGAGTTCTTCATCATCGGCTAAGACCAGATTAATTTGCATTTTTCGGCTTGGTTTTTAGATTGATTAGTATTCCATTTCCCGGACTTGATTCAATCGTTAAATCTGCTTCAAGAATAATTGCTCGATGTTCAATTCCGCTCATGCCAAGACCTTTTGCCGCTCGCATGGCATCCATTTGGAAGCCTTTGCCATTGTCTTGATATTGTAAAGATAAAAGGTTTTCTTCAGTAATCACACTTAAATTGAGGTCGTTTGCTTCAGAATGCTTAATAGAGTTGTTCATTAATTCTTGTACAATCCTAAAAATATGTAGCTCTGCATTGGGCTCTAAAAACTGAAGGGGATAGTCTATTTTATAGGTCAGATTGAACTTTTTTGTATCGACCAATTCTTCACAAAGTTCTTCCAGAGCAGCTTGAAGTCCAAATTTTTGTAGTGTAGGAGGTAGTAAGTCATGCGCAATCCGACGTGAGTTTTCCAATACCGTTGAGGTCACTTTATAGATACTCTCTCCAATTTTGTTGGCTTCTGCCGAGGAAATATCGGTTTCAGACAATATGTTAGCATTCAAGGAAACCACATTTAGTTTTGAACTAATGGCATCGTGTAAGTCCTGTGCAATGCGTTTGCGTTCCTCCTCTTGAGTAATAATAGTGGATTGTAGTAATTCCTTTTGATGGTCTATTTCCAGATTGGCCTTTTCTAATTCTGCTTTGATCACACGTCTTCTGGAAAAATAAAAGAACAGTACCACCGCAATCGTCATAAGAATTAATAGTCCTATGGCAATCAAAATAACACTTACAAATTGATTCTCTTGTCCTATTAAATCATCCATTGAAACGAAGATACTAATTTGAATGACTAGTCGGAAATTGCTTTAGATTTTCTATAATTAAGATACCACTCAATCAAAATAAGTATTAGAAAAACTAAATAGAGTATTCGATTGGTATTCACCAACAAATAAAATGTTCGTTCTGAAAACTCTAAACCTAAATTACCCGATGCAAATATTAACGTACTGGATATTAAATATACTAGAATTCCAATGTTGGCGATAATAAATTCACCCTTGACAGACAGGGTCCTATAGAGATAAAAAATCGAATAAATCACGAGAATCATATTGGTGATAATCATACCGATCGAATTATACCTATAGTAAATGTTCGGGTCATCGATATATTGATATGCCAAGAATAACATCGTGATACCCGTAATTAACTTAATCCATTTCCACTTAAGAAGTTCCAAATAAAAGGCCGATAACAAGAGAAACTGACTTATAAAATAGTAATGAGAATAATATAAATTTGGCTTGTGCAACTTTCCTCTTCCTACATAGTAAGCACCTATTTGAATTAAGGCTATTAATAAAAGATAAACCACAAAAATTCTATAAGCTTTATTATTTCTAACAAAACTTATAGAATAAATGACAGCGATAACCGCAGCAAGATAAATCGCTACGTCGCCAATTATTGCGTAAAAATCACTCACTACGAATTTAACGGACTCGTACCGTCACATGCTTGAGGACAAGGCTCCGTAAAGTCCCATATGCTCGAGGAAGGGTCACGAGAGGGTATCATGTCTCTATAAATAATTTTGCCACCTGGCGTAGAAGGCGGTTCCTGAGTGGTTCCAACGATCACTAATTTATCCTCGGCCGGTTTACCATCTACATTTCCATAAGCCAAATAGGCTCGAGCCATTGGATCACCTCCTTGATTTTTAATTTCATCAATCGCACCTTGTAAATCGTCTAAGGGAATTAAATAAGCTTTAGTTGCACCTGAAGCATGCCTTGCCCTAGAGGCTGTTGTCCAAGCAATAGCAGTTGGTTCATCAATTGTGTTACCCATAATCTTAAGTTTTAAAAGTTATTAATAATTGAATTAGATTCTGAATTATACATACACTCCGTGGGACTCCTAAGAATCAATCTTGCATAATACGGGAATAAAAATAGGGAGCAGGGAGGTTTATGTTTAGTAAGCGTTATTGTTTATTGGTTGGTTTTCCGAAAAATTCGGTAATTAGTTCGCAACGATTAAAATGGCTTTGATGGTGGCATAAAAGTAATAAAACCACAACTATCCAACCTAAGTACAGACCTTACATATTTTACGGTTAAACCGTAATTTCATTTTTTAGCATGAGCTATAAGACGCCCTGAAGAAGCATTTAGAGTAGCACTATCGGCGTTACCTTGAATTGCAGCAAGTGTCCCTTTCGCCAGTCTTTTACCGAGTTCCACACCCCATTGATCGTAGCTAAAAATATTCCAAATGACTCCTTGTACAAATAGTTTATGTTCATACATGGCAATCAGACTTCCTAAGGAATTGGGGCTTAATTTTTCAATCAAAATGGTATTGGTGGGTTTATTGCCGTCAAAAACTTTAAAATTATTCTCCGCCTCATTTCCATGGGTTCCCTGAAGTAAAGCTTCGGTCTGAGCAAAACAATTTGCCAGTAATTTGTTTTGATGGTCTTCATTTCCATGTAATGAATTACAAAAGGCAATGAAATCGGTTGGGATTAGTTTGGTTCCCTGATGTATCAATTGAAAAAATGCATGTTGAGCATTCGTTCCAGTGCTTCCCCATACTATGCTACCTGTTTGATAGTCTATCGGCACACCATTTCGGTCCGTACTCTTTCCATTACTTTCCATAATTCCCTGTTGTAGGTAGGCAACCAGTTTGTTTAAATATTGCGAATAGGGAACAACGCATTCGCTTTCAGCTTTAAAAAAGTTATTATACCACACCGAAAGTAATGCCAGCACTACAGGAATGTTCTCTTCAAAATGGGTGGCAGCAAAATGTCTATCCATTTCGTTGGCTCCTTTCAGTAAATCTTCAAAATGGTTATAGCCAACCGCACAGGCTATAGATAGTCCAACGGCGCTCCACAATGAAAATCGTCCTCCTACCCAATCCCACATTGGAAAAATATTATCGGAAGCAATACCAAAATTGGCAACGTCCTTCAAATTGGTAGACACGGCCACGAAATGTTTTTCAATATCAAATTCGCTGGCTTCACCCAAAAACCATTTACGAACGGTTTGTGCATTGGTCAAGGTTTCTTGTGTTGTAAACGTCTTGGATACAATAATAAACAGTGTGGTCTCTCGATCTAAATCTTTGAGGCTCTCTATAACATGGTCGCCGTCAACGTTGGAAACAAATCGCACTTCCAAATGATTTTTATAGTACTTCAAGGCATCACAGATCATATCTGGTCCAAGGTCACTCCCTCCAATTCCAATATTCACAATTGTAGTTATAGGTTTTCCGCTATATCCCTTCCACTTACCACTAATGACCTGCTTGGTGAATTTTTTTATTTTCCGAAGGGTTCGGGCCACTTCAGGTTTCATGTTGTCAAAATCTCGCAGACTAGTATGCCCTACTGCCCTTGCCTCGGTTTCATTAATTTTTTCTTCTGAAAATTGAGCAGAAATTGCACTTTTTAAATCCACTTCGTCAGCCAGTTGGAATAACAACTCCATGGTTTCTGAAGAAACTCTGTTTTTTGAATAATCTACATAGAAATCCTGCCATTCAATAGCCAACCGTTCTGCCCTGGCAGGATCATTGGCAAATAAATCCTGCATTTTAACATGTTGAAAGCTACTAAAATGTGCCCCTAACTTTTTCCAGGCTTGAGTCTTTGTTGGATTTACTTTTGGAAACATGAGTCAAATATACGGTTTACGAAATTCGATATGGTAAGATAGAATTAGAAAATATTGGAAATAAAATCTGTAGTCGAAAAAATCCGTTCCATTAAGGTCCTGGCCACCATTAAACTTGAGTTCCCAAACGATACTTTCTATAATAATCTATCAATCCATCGATGGGACGTCTAATTACATTCCCCAACTCCAGATGATAAGGCGCCATAGCATCTCGAATCATCTCTTCAGAAAAGTGTGCAATGGAACCAATGAAATGAATAGGAACATTTTGAGCTTCTTTATAACATAAAACGCGGTTTTCGATGAACTTGGTCATTCCTTCACTAATCAGCTTCCAAAAGTAACCATTTACCTCTTCCGAAGTAAAAATGAACTCAGCAAAAGACGCCAGGTAGGCATTTGGGTTATTCTCTCTATAAACATTAACCTTTATTACATCCGGATCCAGATTAAAACGATTTTCGAATTGTTTGGCGAGTTTTTGCGGCATTTTCTGATAATAATAATCACGAATCAATCGCTTTCCGAAGTAATTGCCACTTGCCTCGTCCATTAAAACATATCCTAAAGACGGTACATTGGCATGTATTCTTTGTCCGTCAAAATAGCAGCTGTTGGAACCTGTACCAAGAATACAAACAATTCCTGGTTCAACATTTGCCGTGGCAGCATATACAGCCGCAAGCAAATCTTCATTCACAGATATTTCGGCATTTATAAAAAGATCATTCAACACTTTTAAGAAAACCCGTTGTGGTGTTTCGGTACCACAACCAGCTCCATAGAAATCCAGCGTTTGCACCGCCGAAAAAATGCTCTTTAAATCTTCATTCTCTCGAATTCGAAGATACAATTCCTCTTCTGCTACAACTGCGGGATTAAGTCCCTTGGTGCGGGTTTTAAGTACAATTTCGCCTTCCGAACTCAATAAAATCCAGTCACATTTCGTAGAACCTCCGTCTGCAATTAATGTCATAGTTTGTCTTAAATCTTAAATAGATGCAACATGAACGGCCAGGTCTATTAGTTTGGCAGAATATCCATACTCATTATCATACCAGGCCACTAATTTAAAGAAATTGTCGTTAAGAGCCATTCCAGCTTCAGCATCAAAATTACAGGTGTTAGGGTCACTTACAAAATCTTGAGAGACCACCGGATCCTCAACATAATCAATGATTCCGTTGTAGGTTCCATCGGCCGCATTTTTGAATAACGCCTTTACTTCTTCATAGGTAGCACTTTTTTTGGTACGCACGGTAAGATCAACTACCGAGACATCGGCCGTAGGCACACGAAATGCCATTCCAGTTAGCTTTCCTTCCAAACTGGGAATCACTTTAGTAACTGCTACCGCGGCTCCTGTTGTGGTAGGGATAATATTTGAAATTGCGCTTCTTCCCAATCGGTAGTTCTTTTTTGACGGGCTGTCCACCGTATGTTGTGTGGCAGTAGCAGCATGGATGGTAGTCATAAGCCCTTCGACAATTTCTAAATGGTCATCAATTACTTTCGCCATGGGCGCCAAACAATTTGTTGTGCACGATGCATTAGAAACAATGACATCTTGTGAAGTGACCTCTTCATGGTTCACTCCCATAACAAACATAGGAGCATCCTTGGACGGCGCCGAAATAACTACTTTTTTCGCTCCGGCCTTTATATGGGCCCCCGCCATGTCTAAAGTGGTAAATATCCCAGTGCAGTCAATAATAGTTTCTGCTCCAACTTCGTTCCATTTCAAATCCTCGGGGTTCCGTTCTGCCGTAACGCGGACGGTTTTTCCATTTACCACCAGGTTTCCATCTTTTATGGTAACGGAACCTTTAAACTTTCCATGTACCGAATCGTATTTTAGTAAATATGCTAAGTGTTCTACATCTAGTAAATCATTGATGGCCACAATTTCTACATTCTCATTTTGAGCTGCTACTCTAAATGCAATTCTTCCTATTCGACCAAAGCCGTTGATTCCAATTTTTGTCATATTATTTTCCCATCCTGTGGGAAGTTATTTAGGGTTACTATCTAATTTAAAAAGGGGGTATACTCCCCCTTGCCCCTTCTCATAAGGGTATTTAGGCTATATCTATACCGAAGTGATATCAGCCACACGTATTAAATCTAAATCTATTTCATTATCTCCTTTAATGGCGTCAGCAAATGGTATGGAAACCAATTTACTATGTGAAACACCAATCATTACATCCTTTTCACCTCGAAGCAAGGCGTCTACTGCACCCACACCTAATCTACTGGCTAAAACTCGATCATAACAACTAGGTGTTCCACCGCGTTGAATGTGCCCCAAAACGGTAACCTTTACTTCATACTGATCCAGGTTTTCTCTAATATAGTCTGCCAGTTCTATAATGTTTTTACCTATCTGGTCTCCTTCGGCTACCACAACAATACTAGACGATTTTCCAGATTTTTTACTGCGTTTTAGTGAAGCAATTAAGCGGTCTTTTCCTAGATCTTGCTCTGGGATTAGTATTTCCTCAGCTCCCGCTCCTATTCCTGCATTCAATGCTATATCACCCGCATCTCGACCCATAACCTCCACCAAAAAAAGACGGTTATGCGAATTGGCCGTATCTCGAATCTTATCAATGGCCTCCACCACTGTATTTAATGCAGTGTCGTATCCAATGGTAAAATCGGTTCCATTAATATCATTGTCAATGGTGCCGGGTATTCCCACAATGGGGAAGTTAAACTCTTCGTTGAATATTTTTGCTCCTGTAAAGGTTCCGTCTCCTCCAATGGCAACCACGGCATCTACTGCGGCTTCCATCAAATTATCATAGGCCTCCTGCCTTCCGGCTTTCGTTCGAAACTCTTCAGATCGAGCCGACTTCAAAAAGGTTCCTCCTCTATTAATAATATTCTTAACAGAACGAGGGCCTAGCTCTTTAAAATCACCTTCGATCAAACCCTGAAGACCTCTAAAAACTCCAACACATTCCAAATTATGGTAGGCGCAAGACCTTACGACAGCACGAATGGCCGCATTCATACCAGGAGCGTCTCCTCCACTGGTTAGTACTGCTATTCTTTTAACCTTTTGGTTCATTAGGGTAAAATTATATCAATAAATTAACATAACAAACGATAAATTAAACGATAACGTTTTCGATTTATAAATTTTATCGAAAAGAACATAAATCGGTCCGAAAATGCCCATTTTTTAAGGAATTAAAGTCGAAATATGGGAAGTAAAATGGCTCTGGAAGCCCTTCCGGATGTAGTTTTTTGGTAAGAAATCGAGTGCTATCTGTTAAAACTGCTCTAGCAACAAAATTTGAAAATCTGTAGTAAAATCAACCTGCCCCTGCTTCACAGGAGATACACTACCACTATAAGCATCTCTAACTTGTTCGCCATCTTCAAAATAACCTGTTACATCCACAGTTTTGTGTCCTTTGGGAGCTTCAAGCACCACTAGAACTTCATCTTTAAAATCCCCTTCAGAATAACTTCGAGAAAATGTATATGGTTGTTGTAAGATCATTTTATGAACTCCTGCTCCCACAGCCATGTGCCTATTCCTGAATTGCCCCAGTTTTTGCCAATGCTGTAATAATTGTTGGGTATTAGCATCTGTCTGAATGCTATTCCAATCCATATTGGAACGCAATGTTGCATCGCCATTGGTTCCTTCAATAATTAGTGAGCGCCCTATTTCATCACCGTAATATACTTGAGATGCTCCAGGAGCCAATAACAATCGGATGGCACTTTCATAGGTTTTCTCCCTGGCCTTATCATAAGGTTCTCCATCGTCATGAGAGGAAACGTAGTTGAGTGTACCAAAGCCATCCATTTCAGTCTGTAATATTTCAGAATAATTACTAAAAACCGCTTCCCAGGTTTTGTCTCGGGTAGACCGTAGGTCAAAATTGATCAAGGCGTCAAAACTCTTCCCAAAATAGTCAACTTTCTTATCTCCAAAATCGTACACCTGACCTGTATTCAAATTGTAGAAATAAATTTCACCCACCATATAAAAGGGTACGTCGTCCATAGCGAGTTCCGGGTGCTGCTTTTTCCAGTTGGTAAATGCATAGTCGCATTCGGTTCGAAATTCTTCCCATACGTATTCCTCGGTGTGTTTAACAGTGTCCACACGATAACCATCAATACCAAAATCGGTGATGTAATCCGTAAGCCACTTCATGATATAAAAACGAGGGGCTCGAGGATACCCCGTTCGTTTGAAGAACGCATCGAGTTCGGCGACTTCCTCATCGTAGCGTCCTTCCGCTTTCCATTTTTCAACCAACTGAGGAGGTAAGGCCACTTCCGAATCACTTTCCGTTAAAATATCAGGCAGGTTGGCCACCAGGGTACAAGCCGTTGTATTTTCATAGGTCGTGAATTCACATTTAGGTGAGGTTCTAACCCAGTCTTCAGGCCAAACCCCGTCGATTTCGGTGGCAGGTCCATGGTGATTAATAACCGCATCCAATACTATTCGAATTCCATTCTCATGTGCTATTGTGACCAATTCCTGTAAATCCTCTCGACTTCCAAAATTAGGGTCTATTGAAGTCCAATCTTTGGTCCAGTAGCCATGGTAACCGTAGGTATAACCGGTGCCTTCATCCACTCCGTCATGGATCTGTTCAACGATAGGGGTCATCCAAATGGCATTAATTCCCAGTTCGGTAAAATATCCTTCTTTAATTTTTTGGGTCACTCCTTTGATATCTCCCCCTTCAAACCCTCTCAACATCGCCGTTTCGTTGGTTCGATTGAAATTCACATCGTTGGACGGGTCTCCATTGTGAAAACGGTCGGTTAGCAGGAAATAAATATTGGCTCCCTCCCAGGTGAAATTAGATTTTTTTAATTCTGAAGAAACCGTTTCCTGATCGGAGTTCGGACTTTCTTTTTTAGTTTCAGCACAACTCACGAAAAAAACGGTAGCGAAAATGACAAATAGATAGGTAAATACTTTCATAGGTTTCTTTTTATTTTATTCAGAATTAAGTGTCGGCAGCAACCGAAACAGTTTCGTTGTTAACCACAATGGATATGGGTGCTCCTGCATCCAGATTAAACTGGTGGCCCTCCTTGGTAACAGCCACTTTTAATACACTTCCTCTAAAATTCACTTTAAAGGTATATCGATCCCATTGTGATGGAATCCTAGGTTCAAAGTGCAACATGCCCTTGCGCACGCGCATACCTCCAAACCCTTCCACAATACTCATCCAAGTTCCTGCCATACTGGTAATATGGCACCCCTCTTCCACTTCTTTATTGTAATCGTCCAGATCTAATCTCGAGGTTCTTAAATAGAATTCGTATGCCTGCTCCATACGCCCCAATTTGGCTGCTTGAATACTATGCACACAAGGAGACAGAGAAGATTCGTGCACGGTGAAAGGCTCATAGAAATCAAAGTGCCTTTCCAATTCTTCGTTTGTGAAGTCCTCTTCAAAAAGATAAAACCCTTGCAAGGTATCGGCTTGTTTAATATAAGGGGAGCGTAAGATACGATCCCACGACCATTTTTGATTGATGGGTCTTTGGATCTGATCCAATTCCGAAACGGTAATTAATTCTTTGTCTAAAAAACCGTCCTGCTGCAAGTAAATGTTTCGTTCCGCATCAAAGGGTAAATACATTTGCGAGGCCACTTCCATCCAGCTGTCTATCTCCTGCTGGGATAGGTTGGTTTTTGACCATACACGATGGTGATCATCTGGATGGCTGCTCAATATAGTCGCAATTTGGGTCTTCGCATAGGTCATACACCAAACCGCTATATAATTTGTATAAAAGTTATTATTGATGTTATTTTCATATTCGTTAGGGCCTGTCACGCCTAAAATGACGTATTGGTTTTTCGCTTTACTAAAGGTGGCACGTTGATGCCAAAAACGGGCAATACCAATGAGAACCTCCAGTCCCATTTCAGGAATATAGCTAAGGTCGTTTGTATATCGCGTGTAATTATAAATGGCAAAAGCTATGGCTCCATTTCTGTGAATTTCTTCAAAGGTGATCTCCCACTCGTTGTGGCATTCTTCACCATTCATGGTTACCATTGGGTATAGCGCGGCTCCATTAGTGAATCCAAGCTTCTCCGCATTTTCAATAGCTTTTCCTAAATGACGATACCTATAAGTGAGCAGATTGCGCGCCACTTCTGGATCTTTGGTAGCCATGTAGAACGGAATGCAATACGCTTCGGTATCCCAATAGGTACTCCCGCCATATTTTTCTCCTGTAAAACCTTTGGGTCCAATATTAAGACGTGCATCTTTGCCCAAATAGGTCTGATTGAGCTGAAAAATATTAAACCGTATGCCTTGCTGCGCTTTTATATCCCCTTCAATGACGATATCCGCCATATCCCAAATAGCTGTCCAGGCATTCTTTTGTTGCTCTTTTAGGTTTTCATAACCCAAAGAAAATCCTGTGTTCAATACTTGGGTCGCCAACGCATTTAACCCGCTCGATTCTTTGTCAAGAGACACAGCATATCCTGCAAATTTTTGAAGGGTAGCCGTCTGCCCCTTTTCCACTAATAGCCTATAATTATGTGTGATGCTCTTTGGTTTTTTTTCTGAAGTAAACGAAGCTGGAACTTCTACGTCGTTCGTAAAAACCTTAGACTCCATAAACGTACACACCTGAAAATCGGTTTTCATGGTGCTGGTATGAATAAAGGCTCTTCTTTCCGCTTCAGTAACACTTTTAATGTCCCAAAATTTGTCATCCCAGTTGCTGTCCTCATTTGTTATTCCTGCGTCCAAATAGGGCGAGAATACCACTTCAGCATCTCGATTTAGTAATTTTACCTGATAATTAATGGTCCCCAGCTGATCCAGTTCCAAATGTAATATTCTAGTGCTTTCCAGTTCGATTTCGACGCCGTTTTGCAAAGTGGCCTTCAAAGAACGACGGTACCAACCTTCCTGCATATTTAGTTCCCTTTTGAAATCTGAAATACGGGAACAGTTATTCAAATCGAAGTTTTCACCATTGACCGATAAACGAATCCCAATCCAATTAGGAGCATTTAAAACCTTCGCAAAATACTCGGGGTATCCATTTTTCCACCACCCCACTCGGGTTTTGTCCGGGTAATAAACACCTGCAATATAACTGCCCTGAAAGGTAGCGCCACCGTAGTCTTCCTCAAAATTTGCGCGCTGGCCCATAGCACCGTTTCCAATACTAAAAAGGCTCTCCGAAGATTTTACAAGCGTGGGATCAAATCCTTCTTCGATAATACTCCACTGATCTGGCTTTATATATTCTTGATTCATACTAATATCCCATGTTGGGAACCTTGTTTTAAGCGTTAATAATTTGAGTTAAAAATGTATCGGAAATCTCGGTAAAGTCTTTAAAGACATAATCGGCTTTATGCAAAATCTCTGCGCGACCAATTCCAATGCTTAGCATTCCAGCGGTGTTGGCTGCCTCAATTCCAGCTACCGCATCTTCGAACACAATGCATCGTTCCGGTTCCATCTTCATTTGCTCGGCGGCTTTTAAAAACACCTCGGGATTAGGCTTAGCTTTACTTACATTGGTTCCATCTACAATGACCTCAAAGACATGGAGTAAACCCACTTCCTTTAAAATAGCGCGGGCATTTTTGCTTGCCGAACCCAAGGAAATGGGTTGCTCCTTTAATTGCAAAAAACGAAGTATTCGAGGGACGTCCTGGAGAATTTCGTCTTCGTTCATGTTTGAAATATAGGTTAGATAATCGTCATTTTTTCGCGCCATGAGTTCCATAAAGTGGTCTTGGGAGATCTCCACTTTTCCCCAGGCGAGAATCTTTTCGAGGGAACGCACTCGGCTTACACCCTTCAATTGCTCATTTTGGTCTTCGGAAAAAGAAATACCAACGCCTTCTGCCAATTTTCTCCAAGCCAGAAAATGATATTTTGCAGTATCTACAATAACACCATCGAGGTCAAAAATAAATCCCTTTTTATTCATAATTATGAGGTATCTGTTGGGAACAAATTGAATGCTGAATTATAGCTAAAACATAGCTAACCCCGGTAATTCTATTGCATAAGTGTTGGGCAGAGTTCTTTGAAAAGTAGAAACTTAAACTCCAATGATTCCAAAAATTTAATCGTGGTTGTTGCATATCGATAGCTTAAATTGCTTCGATAGTTCGAAAGTGGCTCGAAAAGCCTGTTTACGACATATCAAAACTTTATTCGGTTTAGGAAGAAAAAAATAAGTTTCGATTTCGTTGGGTAAAGATATGATTTTTTTGGGAAAACCACTTCGGCCTAGGTAGACTCCCTTAGAATTAGTTCGGTAGCAACTACCTCAGTTCTGTAAGGTAAGTCTGTTTCTTTACTCTCAATACGTTCAATGAGCAGGCGTGCGGCCATTTCACCCAATTGCTTGCCGTGTTGGCTTACGGTACTTAAACCAGGGGTGGCATACTTCGAAAGTACGCCATCTGAAAAGCCAATAACCTTAACGTCTCGCGGAATACTTTTTGAAAGTCCCCGGGCCGCCTTGATCGACGTTAAAGCATATTTTTCATTAACGGCGAATATAGCATCGATACTAGGGTTTTTCACTAAAAAACTTTGAATATGTTCTACCAGCAGGTCGTGATTTTCATCATCATTAAATTTGTCGTCTAGTCTTAAAATAAAGGATTCGTTCAAAGGAACATTCTCTTTAGCCAATGCCTCTTTATAGCCTGCAGTACGTAATTTGCCCACATTTACATGGTCTTCAGTAGTAATAATAGCTATGTTTTCGCAGTTTTCCGAAATGAGTTTCAATACAGCCTTTTTAGCACCTTCCGTGTCGTCTACCACTACTTTATCACATTCGATCTCATCGACGGTGCGATCAAACATTACGATAGGCATTCCCTGATCAATGGTTTCAATTAAATGATGATAGTCCTTCTTCAATTGTGTTTCTTTAGAAACGGAGAGCAAAAAGCCGTCTATACTACCACTGGCCAGTTTGTCCATATTAGTAACTTCCTTTTCAAAAGACTCATTAGAAAGGCCAATAATTACCGTGTATCCTCTTTCATTGGCCACTTTTTCAATTCCGCTAATTACGGTGGTGAAAAAATCATGAACAATCTCCGGACATATAATTCCAAGCGTTTTGGTCTTCTGGTTTTTAAGGCTCAACGCAATATTATTGGGGCGATAATTATAGAGTTGGGCAAAAGCCTTAATCTTATCTTTCGTATCCTCCCCAATTTCCGGACTATCCTTGAGGGCCTTTGAAACGGTAGAAATAGAGACATCCAGCTCGTGAGCTATTTTCTTAAGGGTTAGTTTTTGCATACTACGTGCCTTTTAGTCCATGACAATTTTAGAGATTTGACCCATTCACTCGGTTTTCATTTGTTAAAATAACATAACTTATTAACACTACAACGTTTTCGTGAATCTAAATATACCTATAAGCCACAGACGTACGCTAATTTCCTATACATTTGAAATTAGGAAGTAAAAAATAAGTCTTTTTCAATGACATCTTTGGTGAAATTATTCATTTTGCCAAGGATTTTTTATGTCTACATTTCAACAACGCCTTTTCTGCTCTGACCTCCCGCTAGTTAAAAAAATGAAAATACGTGTTAGTACGTATAGATTTTCTACTCGTGTTGATTATATTTGTTACTTAGTGAATATGTATCAATATAATTTTTTGTGGGGATAAAAAATTCATCTTTGATACTTAATTTAAAATTTACTAAGTTAGGTTTGTTATAAGTGCTGCACTCGTGCAGCACTTTTCTTTTCAACCGGTTCGAAAATTTTACCTCCTTGGGTCTAATAAAAATTGAGAATTACTTATTCTTGGAATCACCCTTTGCGTTCCGCACTCCCACTTGAAGCCATTCTAAGTAATCGTCGGCATCGGGTGTGTAAGCAATGGGTTTATTAAGTAAGTTAAGGTCGGAGTCCATCAAAATATAATAAGGCTGAGAATTATTGCCAAAATTGACGGTTTGAAAGGTTGCCCACTTATCCCCAATGGTATTTATTCGTTTGACGTTACCAGATGCTTTCAAATAATTAAATTTTTCTTCCTCGGGAAGCTCTTTTCGATCATCTACGTATAGAGAAATAAGCACAAAGTCTTCATTTATTATTTTGAATATTTCATCTTCACTCCACACCTGTTCCTCCATACGTCTACAGTTCACGCAGGCCCATCCGGTGAAGTCCAACATAATAGGCTTCCCTTTGGCTTTCGCCGCAGCAACACCCTCATCAAAATCCTTATAAGCCTCTAAGCCAAGCGGTGCGCTGGTGCCTTTATCATAAATACTATAAAATAGCGGAGGTGGAAATCCACTCAGTAATTTTAGATTGGCATATTTTGTATTCGTGAGTCCAGGGGTGAGATAGATCAAAAAAGCGACACTTAAAATACCAACAAAGATATTCCCCTTGGGTATTTTTCTTCCTTTAGGCCCATCATGCGGAAAGCGAATAAAGCCGAACAAATACAAGGCCAGTCCCAAGGCACACAGGATCCAAATGGCGAAGAAAATTTCACGTTTCAACAACCCCCAATGCTCTACCAAATCGGCGTTGGAAAGAAACTTAAACGCCAGCGCTACTTCTATAAATCCAAGCACCACTTTCACCGTATTAAGCCAACCTCCACTTTTTGGAAGTGAATTCAATAAATTAGGGAACAAGGCAAACAAAGCAAACGGTAAAGCCAATGCCAGACCAAAACCTCCCATACCCATGCTTAGTTGCATAGCACCGCCATCGCTGGTTAACGAACTACCCAAAAGCGTTCCCAAGATGGGGCCGGTACATGAAAAGGAAACAATAGCCAAGGTAATTGCCATAAAAAAGATTCCGAGTATCCCTCCTAGTTTATTGGCCTTGTCATCCATTTTGGAACTCCAGGAACTGGGTAATGTAAGTTCGAAATAGCCGAAGAACGAAAACGCGAAGACCATAAAGATGACAAAGAAAATAACATTTAGAACCACGTTGGTCGAAATGTTATTTAAAATCTCAGGATCCAATGAATCCAATAAATGGAAAGGAATACTCAATAAAACATAAATTAAGAAAATGAAAAAACCATACATAATGGCATCTCGTAGCCCTTTTTTCTTATTCTGAGCGCTCTTCGTAAAAAAGCTAACGGTTAACGGAATCATAGGAAACACACAAGGAGTTAACAAAGCAATCAATCCGCCCAAAAATCCTAGTAAAAATATAGTGAGCAGTCCTTTTTTTTCTTTATCAACTACAGGATATTTCTCCGTTCCTTTTAAATCGACAGTTAATTCGGCCGTTCTCGCTATATCTTCTTCCGTGACTTCAGCATTTACGGTGGCCGTTTTTCCGGAAGCCAAATCTACTTCGAAAGTCTTTAACTCGGGCGCCAGGCATTGTTTATCATCACAAACCGAATAGAAAACCTCCACCTGTATCTTTAAACCCTCTGGGTTCACGACATTAATGGTTTGTAAAAATCGAACTTCGTCTTCAAAGTAAACCACGTCCATTTCGAAAACCTGATCGTAGGTAGGGTCTACATTAGGTTCTTCAGTTGTGCCCACCAAGGTATAAGTGGTGGCACTATCATTAAAACTGATTTCGGTCCGAATAGGCCCTTCATCTTCATTTCCAAATTGTTCTTGGCTGTATAAATGCCAGCCTCCTTCAATAACGGCGTCTATTGCCACCTGGTACTGGTTGTCCTTTTGTTGTTCAACAGAAACGTTCCACGTTACCGGGTCTAAAATTTGCGAAAAAGCCGTATTGGCTACTAAGAGAATAATTAAAAAACTTACAATTCGTTTCATAGGTTAACTAGGGGTGTAATCTATTCGTACTATATTCCGAGTGTTCTTCGAAACTTTAAACTGATGATCGGGTCTCATTCCAACCACCCAAACAATTTTATTTTTACTGCAAAGAACCCAAACGTTTTCTTTGGCGACCAAAGATAACTTTTCATCTTTGAAAAACTTGCTCAATTTCTTTTTTCCTTCCATTCCATAAGGTTGAAAAACGTCTCCTTCCTGCCATCTGCGCAGCTGTAATGGATAACTCAACCTTTCATTATCAACAAAAACTGTGTTAGCATTGGTGATCTCAAAACGTTCTACCGATTCAAATTTAAGTTGAATTGGCAATTGAATCTCTAAAGTATCTTCGGAAATATAAAACGAATGCTTCTTTGAGTCTTCCTGCCGCGCGGTCAATAATAGAACATCTCTGTCCTTTAAAATCCTGTGAGTTGGAGAAAAAACTTGTTTTCCACTCTGACCCGTTAGTAAATCTGAAATATCGCTCCATGCGCTGAACCCAAATGGGTGCAATATCTCATACAATAAAGCCGATGTATGAGATAACTCCTTTATTTTTGGAATATCAATCTCAAAGCCATCATCGGTTTCCTTCATCACTAATTTTTGTACCAACAGTATATAATCTTCAATCAAAGCCTCGCTATCTGCAAGGTGCTTTTGGGTTTTGATAAATTGGGACAATAGTCCTTTAACCGAATCTTTGTAGTGAGGAACTACATTCAATCGCAAGTTGTTTCGTAAATAATCGGATTTGCCATTACTACTATCCTCTCGCCAATAGAGTTCATTCGATTTTGCATAATTTAGAATCTCCATTCGGGAGAATGGCAATAACGGTCGTACCACTTTATTGTGAACAGCCCGGATCCCAGTTAACCCTTTCAGTCCAGTTCCGCGAGAAAGATTGATCAAAAAGGTCTCCAAATCGTCGTCGGCGTGATGCGCCGTTAGCAGGTAGTCAAACTTAATTTCATTCAGAATAACTTCAAACCAATCGTATCGAAGTTTTCGTGCTGCCATTTGGGTGGACAACCTATGTTCGCTTGCAAATGCCTCAGTATCAAATTCTTCTAAATAAAACGGAATAGCGAGTTGGGCCGCCCATTCTTGAACAAAAGTAGCATCCCCATCACTTTCCGATCCGCGCAGTGAAAAATTACAATGAGCAAGTGCCAGGGAGAAATTCAACTTGTGCAACAAATGTGTGAGCACAACACTGTCCAACCCTCCGCTGCATGCAATCAATAGTTTTGCATTGTTCAGCATAGGTAATTGCCGATCGATATGTGACTTAAAACGCGCTAGCATGATCTTAGATATGCGCTAAAGTACCAAAAACAACTGTTTTTTTAATTATCCGTATTTTTGATATATGCTTTGGTTTATAATTTCTTCTCTCGTTAGTAGTTTTCTTTTGGTCATAGGCCATTATTTGGACGATTGGACTATGAATAAAGAAGATTAATTGTTGCCTTTGTTAGGGAAAGACGAAACCTAATAAAAGGCCATGCAAAACTCCTACTTCTCATCTCCTTCCAATACCTCCCGCATAGCCTTGGCTTTCACCAAACATTCCTCATATTCATTTTCGGGAATAGATTTTGCGGTAATAGCTCCGCCCACCGAATAGCTCACGTACCGGTTTTCCGAATTATACAAAATGCTTCGAATAACCACATTAAAATCGAAATCTCCGTTGGGTGCAAAATAACCCACAGCACCGCTATAAAGTCCGCGCTTGGCATCTTCCAATGCCTCAATAATTTTCATCGCCGATATTTTAGGTGCGCCAGTCATACTTCCCATGGGAAAGGTTTTTCTAATTAACGTTACGGGCGAGAGATCGGTATCTACTTCACATCGTATGGTGGAAATCATTTGATGCACCTGCTCGAAAGTATAAATCTTACAAAGTTCTTCCACTACTACCGAACCCTTATTGGCAAAACGGGACAGGTCGTTTCGAACCAAATCGGTAATCATAATATTTTCGCTACGTTCTTTTGGGTCATTGGCTAAGTGTTCCACCATCTTTTGATCCTCTAAGGCATTCGGAATACGTTTGGCAGTTCCTTTGATAGGTTGAGAAATGACCGTGGCTCCTTCCTTTTTTAAATAACGCTCAGGAGAGGCAGAAAGAGCAAAGTGTTTGTCCAATTTCAAAAAAGTGGCAAAGGGCGGCCTTGAAATGGCATTGAGATGTTCAAAGGTCCTTAACGGATCGATGATCGCCTCTTCAGCATAGAATTCCTGACAAAAATTGGCTTCATAAATATCACCGCGCTCAATATGCCGCAGCATTTCATTCACTTTACCAAAGTAAGAATCTTTACTGGTTCGTAATCTAATTTTAACCGGAGGATCCATGGTGAGTTCACCTTTTGAAATGGAAACGTTTAAAATATCTTGCCAATCAGTGTCCAATTCGTCACTAACAAAATTAAGGTAGAGGGCTTCCACTTCATTTTCAGAAAAAAGAAATAGTTTTTTAGGTTGAAAAAAATAAAGATCAGGAAAATGGAGTCCGTCATCGTTATTCGAATGCAGACGCTCCACATCATTTTTCAGATCGTAACTCAAATATCCGAACAACCAATCGTTAGCTATTGACTGGTATTCCTCCAGTTTATCAAAAGCCTCATGATGATCCGTTTTAACAGCGGTAAAAGCATCCACCGCCAAAATAGCTTCATAACTGCCATGTCCTTGCTCATAGCCATTGGAGTCGAGCCAAGCTACTTCGTCAAATTGTTGAGCCCATTGCAATACCTTGCTTTTAAGGCTAGCAGTGAGGGATGTATTTATTTTTTTAGAGAATCTCAAACAGTGATCGTTGAAGGCCTTAAATTACTACTATTGCTACATTCTGAGAAATAAAATTGAAACGGATACATGAATTCTATTTTCTTTTCTTCGGAAGAATACGATGGTTCCTTCTAAGAGGAACAGGGCTATTTTTTAACACCATAAAACCATAAATCGTGAAAGCAACCCAAACGCATCGCTCCCGACACCGCATTGAATGCCGAACCAACCCTAATGCCGTATTCAATACATTAAACCCGGCTTATCATGACCGGGTTTAATAAATTATGGTTTCTTTTAAATATGTAATGCTCTGTCTGCTGTGGCTGCGAGTGCTGCTTCTTTGACAGCCTCGGCATAGGTTGGGTGCGCATGGCTCATTCTTGCAATATCTTCGGCGCTGGCTCTAAATTCCATGGCGGCTACCGCTTCACTAATAAGATCCGCTACTCTCGCTCCAACCATGTGAACTCCTAATACCTCATCCGTGGCAGCATCACTAAGAATTTTCACAAAACCGTCGGTATCTCCACTGGCCCGACTTCTACCCAAAGCACGCATCGGAAATTGTCCAGACTTATAAGCGACACCAGCTTCTTTCAATTGCTCTTCTGTTTTTCCAACTGAAGCCACTTCCGGCCAGGTATAGACCACTCCGGGAATGAGGTTATAATCAATATGCGGTTTCTGTCCAGCGATAACTTCGGCCACCAAAACGCCTTCTTCCTCTGCCTTATGAGCTAGCATCGCACCTCGAATTACATCACCCACGGCATAGATATTTGGAATATTGGTTTGTAAGTGGTCGTTAACATCAATTTGTCCTCGTTCGGTGATTTTAATACCTGCGTTTTCCGCTTTTAGCCCATCCGTAAAGGCATGGCGACCTACAGAAACCAAACAATAATCTCCAGTAAAAGTAACTTCCTTATCTTTTTTATCGGTAGCAGTCACGGATATTTCATCACTGTTGCGTGAAACTGCAGAAACTTTATGTGACAAGAAAAACTTCACACCTTGCTTCTTCATGGCTTTCATTAGCTCTTTACTCTGCGCACCATCCATGGTTGGAATGATTCGGTCCATATATTCTACTACTGAAACTTCAGCTCCCAAACGGCGATACACTTGCCCTAATTCCAATCCAATTACACCACCGCCAATCACGATCAAATGTTTTGGAACCTCTTTAAGTTTTAACGCCTCCGTCGAGGTAATAATTCGTTCTTTATCCAGTGTAATAAATGGCAATGTTGAAGGCTTACTTCCTGTCGCGATAATTGTATTTTTCGCTTCAATGGTTTCGGTCTTCTCTTCCGAAGTAATTTCAATGTGGGTTGCATCTTTAAATGCCCCCGTTCCTTGAAATACATCCACTTTATTTTTGTTCATCAAAAACTCAATGCCTTTGGTGGTCATATCCACAACTCCTTGTTTCCGCTCCACCATTTTTTGGAAATTCAATTTTATTTCACCAGGAATCTCAATTCCATGATCGTCAAAATGCTTGATCGCATCTTCATAATGGTGAGAAGAATCCAGTAAAGCTTTACTGGGAATGCAACCCACATTCAAGCAGGTTCCCCCAAGTGTACTATATTTTTCGATTATTGCGGTTTTCATACCCAATTGCGCGCAGCGTATTGCCGCTACATAGCCGCCAGGTCCCGATCCAATTACTGCAACATCATATGTGCTCATAAATTGTAATTTTTATATTAAAATTGAACTCCTTTTCTGAAGTTTTAAAATAGTATGCAAAGTTACGACTCTCCCTTTCAATAGACAATAAGCTACTGTGAAATGTTAGTCGATCATTTAGGCAGGAACTTCCATTCCCGGAAAGGCAAGCATTTGTCCCATCCCAACCGTAAATAACCAATTGCCGTACAAAGCATGCTCAATACTTACCAAAGTGGTACTCCGATATTTTATATAGGTAAGGCCAAAGAGAAGCCCGCCTATAAAAGTTAATACGGTTACCAAAGTGTTCTTGAAAAAGATATGCGCCAGAGAAAACACGATGGCATTAACAAAAACAAACAGAGACTTGCTTTTAAATAGTGATCCGTAGCGCTCAAAGAAGAAGGTACGGTAGATTACTTCCTGTGGCCAAACCGATAAAAAAGTATAAATAAAAAGAATGACAATGAATAAGGGAATATTGGTCCTGGGCACGTAAAAAAGTGCCGCTGGTTTCGTTATCCAAACGAAGGCCGTGGTAACTATAGCGATCACGGTAAACATGATTGCCAATCGTTTCCAAAAGGCCTTCCAATTCATGCCTTTATTAACCCGCAACGAAATATGAAGGGTTCTTTTTAAGACGACCATAATATAAATAAAGCCACATACGACCAATCCGGACTTCACCCAGATATTATAGTCCAGGGCCAAACTAGTAGGTAGAGCGATAAAGAAGAGAAAAAATTCGGTAAGCAGATAGGATTTATTTGACATTATAATGTGATTTCAGTGGTATTCTTTACTTCACCAATAGAAAATGAACTTTGGGTGCTCCCAATATACTTCAATGTAGTTAATTTATCTACCATAAATTGCCTAAAATGCTCCATGTCCTCAACAATTACTTTTAGTAAATAATCATAGTCTCCGCTTACATGGAAACATTCTAATACTTCTGAAAGCTTTTTTACTTCCGTTTCAAAATAGGTAATCGCGTCCTTGGCATGTTTTGCGAGCTTCACATGACAAAATACAATAACTCCTAAATTAACTTTTTCAGGGTCAATGAGGGCAACATAGCGACGTACAATGCCGTTTCGTTCTAGTTTTTTAATACGTTCAAAGACAGCCGTAACCGATAGGTTCAACTTTAATGAGAGTTCTTTGTTGGTCTTTTTTGAATCTTGCTGAAGATAAGCAAGCAGCTGTTTATCGATGGTGTCTAAAGGCATACAGAAATATTT